>CAJMKD010000036.1 GCA_905213905.1 uncultured Sutterella sp.
GGCTGACCCCGCTCGAACTCACTTGCTTCCTGATGGAAGGCAGCTACGCCTCGCTGACTGCAATATGAGTTTCGGGGGGGTAAATCCCCCCAGCTGCCCGATCGTCTGACCTTACTTCAAAACCTCGCTCAAGGTCCTTTCATCAACGCTTTAGAAAGGAGCGTCTGATGGAACACCTATCTAAAGAAACAATCTCCGCAATCAAAGAATTCTTAAAAAGCGGAGAAACATTTGCCGAAATTGCGCGAAGAACAGGTGTCTCGGAAGATGCTGTTACTGCGCTCTGGCGAAGATTGAAGAAAGTTTCCGCTGTTTCTGACGTTAATCTGATAAAAACGATTTCAGATTTGGAAAGAAAACAGGCCGATATCCCAGATTTTCTAAGAGATAGGAAAAATTCTTTCATTCGCTTTAAAGCAGATCTTTTGGTCATGCTGAATCTTTCTGCGCACCAGATTCAAGTCCACACTGGCTACAGTCATTCACATATAAAAAGCATACGAAAGAAACTACGTGAACAAGAGTATTTAAAACTATTTGATAAAGCAAAACAGAAGATAGCTATTTCTTCTCTGCAATATCATCTAATAGAATCTCTGTTTTTGACTTTTTATTTTAGGGCTGTCGGCGTAGAAAATAAGCACGATATAAATTTATCTGCTCTTGTTTTAGCCTTTTCCGAACTTGAACAAACCCTGTATTTGCCTGAATTTCAATGCCTTTTAGTGAAAAATTCACGATTAATGCTGAAAGATTTCCTTCAGTCCCTTTACGAGATCAGAGAGAATATTAAGCTTGTAAATGTCTGCTCTTCATGCGATTGTATTTATGCTGTTCAACCTTCTTCAAAACAGTCTGTAAATAGCGATTGTCCGTTCTGTCTTTTCAGAAAAAAATACAAAAAAGAATCAAATTTAAAAATAAGAAAAAAACGGAGGACAGCTTTTAGAAGTTCGACAATAAACCCGCCGCACCGAAGTACGGAAGAAAACTTGCGGGATAAAGCAGCTGACGCAGCAGACGTGCCAGATCTCAGCATGAACTCCTATCTTCTCAAAGACGCCATAGACGACTAGCTGCAGGTGAGCTTGTCACTATTAGTGACAAGTCGATGAAACGAACGTAAGAACAAAACTGTTGAAATCCGGCGCTTTTTCAAGAAAAGCCGATGTGACTTCGCACTAAGTTAAGGTAAGTGTGAAGCGCCGGCGGCGTCTTGAGGCCCGAGGTTCGGCAGCCAATCGAGAAAAAGACAATGACACAAGAAAAATCTTCCTCGCTTGCCAACACCTTCAGCACGATTGACTGGATGTCCCTCTCGGTGCCTGCAGCCTTCGCAGCCCGAAATTCGATCGATCCTCGAGTTGTAGAGAAGTCTAATTACGACCTCGTTGATCGTATTGTTGCTTTAATTAATCATGAATGCCAAATTATATATTTCGAAGCTCAGCTTGCTGCTGATGTTTTCATGCATGCAATACAAAACAAGCTTGATTCAGACAATGAAGAAAATAGAAAAACCTTCATAAGGCCTCACATTCGATTAACATCTTACAAGACTATTGACATTTCATGGGTAAGACTCGTTCCTGGACGGATGCCTTTGAAGACTCCGATTCCTCAGGGTAAGAAAGTCTTTTATAAAATGGTGAACGGAAAAAAACTGCCTTTCCCGGCACGTTCTGAAAGAATCAGCAAAGGGAAAAGCGGCAAGTACACCAGATCTCAATTCAAAAATGAACCAGAATGGGTGCAGGATTTGATCGAGATCTGCGAGAACAAATTTGAATATTTAAGAAAGAAAAGCGAAACGCTTTCTGAAATACGCAGATCCGGATATAAATTAAATTATGCGACCAAAAAATTATATGATGAAATTATCGGATTATCTGAAGATCGATATTTGCCGACCTCGCCAGAAGAATATCGAATGAAGCAAAATGAAATTTTCAACAAATAAAAAAGAATAACTATTCACCAGTAATTCTGATTTCAAAGCGTAAGAATTTCACGCCTATAAACGCCTATAAAAGACCGCCCGACTGTCGATTATCAAAGTTCAGGCGGCCTTTCTTTTATCGGTTATGAGGTAAAAAGAGAATAGAATCGAAACTAAAAATAACAGCATGCTTTTGACAGCCAACTCGTCGATTAAGTACATTCACTGTCAGAACGCCGAACTGTGATATAATCCGTCTATTCAACTTCAGCTCGAGAAGGAGCCAACGTGGCCCAAATCATCGCATTCGCCAACCAAAAGGGCGGCGTCGGAAAGACGACGCTGACGGTTCAGGCCGCCTTTCACTATGCCGTTAGACTGCACCAGCGGGTTTTGGTCGTCGATATGGATGCGCAGGCAAACTCGACATCCACGATGCTCGCCGGCGCGGAACTGACAAGCACGCACTCGGAAGCGCTTTTCAGGAGCGACGCTGAGGTCAAGGTTCAGACCGTGCAGTTCGGCATCGATCTGATCGGCTCAAGCCGAAACGACAACGCAGGCTACGACGCGGAATCGCTGCCGATTGAAGCCGCCGGGAACCCGGCGCTACACCTGCAGAAGCTTCGGGACAATTACGACAAGATCTTTATCGATTGTCCGCCGTCTTTGGGCCGTCGTCTTTTGTCCGCCCTGCTTGCGGCTGACTTCGTCGTCTGCCCGATCAAGCTCTCGGGCTATGCCGTCGACGGTCTGACGAGTCTCTACGAAACCATCTCGGCCGTTCAGACGCAGCTGCGGCCGGATCTGACTATTCTGGGCGCAATCGTCAATGAATTCGACGGAACTGCGAGTCAAACGAAGTCGCTCAATGCAGTCAAGGAAATCGTGCCGGGACTAGCATTTGACGCGAAGATCAAGCACCGTGCGCCTGTTGATGCTGCATCTGCCGGCAGACCGGTCTGGAGCGTTCCAAACGGCATGCGCGCCGCGCAGGAATTCGAAGCAGTCTTCAAAGAAATGGACGAGCGCATCGCGAAGTTTCTGCGCGACGCAGCTCTGCACAAGCGGGACTGATACACATGTCCATCGATTACAACGCGCTCAACAAGCTCAAGAACCTCAACGCGCTTAAGAACAAGGTAGACGGCGTGCATGCAGATCGCCGTCTGAGCAAGCTCAAAATCGACACCGTCGTCAGCGTCAAGCAGGTTCGAACCAGCTTTACCGATCTGGAGGGCCTGGCGCAAAGTCTTCGTGAAATCGGGCAACAGAGCCCGATTCTGGTCAAGCCTCAAAATCAGGACGGCAAGTACGTCATTCTCCAGGGCGAACGCCGCTGGCGGGCTGCAAAGCTGGCCGGACTGACGGAAATCGACGCCATCATCCTTGACAAGGATGTGAGCGAACGGGACCGCATCCTCGGACAGCTGACCGAGAATCTGCAGCGCGACGACATGAAGCCCCTCGAAATTGCTTTCGCTTTCGAAGAGCTTCGCGATCTCGGCCTGAAGCAAAAGGAAATTGCGCAGCATCTCGGACTCACGAAAAGCTACGTGTCGCTCTATCTTTCGCTCACGAAGATTCCGGCGGAGCTTGAACCGCTCAGCAGCGAAGGGATTGTCCGGGACGGCCAGGCGCTTGCATTCCTGAGCCAGGCCTACCGCTTGAATCAGGATCTGACTTCGGCTCTGATAGAGCTCGCCAAGCGTCAGAACGAAAACCAGGTGACACGCGTAGCCGCGCGCCGCATTCTCGAACGCGTCCGCAAGAAGGATGAGACAAGCGAAGACTTGCCTTCCGGCGATAACGAAGGCGATGCGGCTGAAGTACAGCCTCAGGCCTCGGAACAACCTGTCGTTGCCAATGCAGGAAATCCGGAAAAGAACGACCCGGAGCAGCAGGGAGGTCCTGCTGAAGCAGAAAATCCCTCTGCTGATGCGCCTGAAAAGGTTCAAGAAGCAGCCCCGGTTGTTGCCTCTCTTGAAAAGCCGATCCCTAACGAAAACGAGCGCGGGTCGGCTGCGGAAGATGCGCAGCCTCGCGAAACGCGCGGATATGAAGCTCGCATTCCGCAGCACAAGCTTGGCGAGGGCTGCATTCCTCTCGCACGCGGCGAGCGGCTTCATGTCTTTGTGACTGTTTTCGCCAAAGTCAACAACGAAGACACGCTCGAACACGGCTATCTCACGCCGAACGTCCGTGCATCTTCGCCGGACCATGTCTGCGTGACGATCAATGGAGAGGTGCGGTCCGTTCCGAACGATTACGTCAACATTGTCCGCGTGATTCCCGCCTCGGAGATTCCGGATGCAGAACTCTGACCAAAAAACTCAGAAGAAGCTGACAGGGCAAAAAGCACGGAAACCCGCTCAAAAAATCTTGTCTTCCGGCTCTGCAGCCAAGCGGCATTCTCTTTTCGCCGATAATGACGCAGCCGACAGGAAGGATGTGATCACGCATATTTCCGTGCTTCGGCTTCTGAGAATCATTGTCGGCGCGTGGACGCTTTTCGTCGAGCCGGCAAAGACGGGCGCTGAATTTGCCAAGCGGCTTGACGCCAGCGAAACCGCTTCGCGTCGTATTCGATACATGCTCGAGAACGACATGGGCATGAGCATCGGCTATCGGCGCGACCACGCGGGACATCGCGGCGCAAACGGCATGTACCTCGCTGAAGACTTCGGCTACCTTTTGCCGAGCTTTGTATCGGCCATCGGCGAAGCCCATCAGAACGGTGAACCTTTTGAGCTCTCCGAACCTTTGCTCAAGATCGGCTTTTCCACCGATGCCTTCGCGAAGTTCCTCTGGATTCTGGCTTCCACGAGTCCTTACGAAGTGACGATTGATCGTCTCTGCGAAGCGCTCAAGCTTTCGAAGCCGACCATTGCCCGCTATCTGCGCATTGCCCGAATCATCTTCCTGATGAAGATCGACGTTATCCGCTTCGCGCTCGAGCGAGGCGGAGAATGCTACTACGACGTCAAATCCTGGGGCGTTATTCAATGGGAACGTGTCGGCGAACTGCTCGGCTGTCCGGAAGAAGAAATTTATCAGGCCATGCGCTACAACAAGACCCGTGATCGAATCAAAAAAATAGATTCGTCACCTTGGTAGCGAACCACACTCTTCCACGCTTATCATAACACCGAATTACGATCATCAAATAAATATTTAGGAAAGTTTTCTTCCGCATCTTTCGACACGTCAGCATCCTGCGCCGCAGCCTCAAAATCGACTTCAAAACCGCCGCTGCCGTGCATCGCTGAAATCCGACATCACTGGTTTCGCAGAACGCGACGCTCGGCAGAAACAAGCGTTTTACGGACGGAACCTGCTGCAGCCGTCCGCTTCGGTTCCTGCATGACCTGTTGTTCGTCGCAGCGTCGGGATAAAGAGGATGCGAAGAAGTGTCGCTTTTGGATTCGCTGCTAAGGCGTTTTAAGACAGGCAAATCGCCGCAGAAAACGGCTGCCGTAAGTCAGCCGGGTGAAAAGGATGCGCCCTATCGGACGATGCGCGAATTGCCGGAGAAATCGCTCAACAGCGTTCCGGAAGCGCGCTGGCCGCCCTTCCCAAGAGCTGTCGAAGCAGTAAGTTCGCGGGCCATCGTTGATTCGCAGGCGGATCTCATACGCAGTCTCTGCCGAGTAACGCCGCTCTCAGAAAAGGAAATCGACGACTTTTTGCTCCCCTGCATCGTGTCGCTCGCGGAGTTTGTTCATCTGCTCCCGGCTTCGCAGTACGACCATCACATGGGAACGGGGGGCCTCTTCGGCCATTCTCTCGAAGTGGCGTATTACGCCGTGAACGGCGCAAAAAGCCGCATTTTCGACGTGACGGAGTCGCCGGAGAAGGCGCATCTCAACCGAAGCCGCTGGATTCTGGCGGCGGCGCTTTGCGGTCTAGTTCACGACATCGGGAAGGCAGTCACCGACATGGTCGTGACGTCGGAAAGCGATCAGGCTGTCTGGTATCCGAGGCAGGAGACGCTTGCGCACTGGCTGCGCAGGAAGTCGCTCTCGAGCTATTACGTTTCCTGGAAGCAGAATCGTGAGAACAACCGACACCAGGCAGCTTCCGTCGAGTACGCGCATGAAATCATTCCGCAGGCCACATACAGCTTTCTGTCGGCAGCCGGGAACACCCGCATCGAGCAAGAAATCCGCGATGCGGTTCTGAACAGCGCCGCGAGCAAGGGGCATCCGCTCTGCGAACTGCTTGCCATGGCGGACGTCTATTCCTGCAAAGTCGACAAGGAACGTCGCAAGGGCATCGATCCGAAGAGCTTTTACGTTTCCTCGCCGGTGGCCGAGTCCGTAGTGGACGGGCTTCGGGATCTGATCAAAGACGGCACCTGGAAAGTGAACGAGCCGGGCGGCCGCGTCTTCGTGACAACGAGAGGCTGCTTTATCGTCTGGACGAACCTTGACGACCTGATAAACCGCCTCGTGGCAAAGGACATCAAAGCCGTGCCTCGCGAGCCGAACGTGCTTGCGGACGTGCTTATTGATCATAACGTGGCGGTGCCGCCCCCGGAGGAACTGACGACGACGGAAGGCCGCTACTGGAGCATCTGTCCGATCTGTTCTGCCAACGGATTTCTGACGACGCTTCGAATCGACGACGCAAAGCGTCTCTACGCATCAGGCATTCCGCCCTTCCCCATCGTCGCCATGGTGCGCGGCATGGAATTGTCCGAAGACGAAAAAGCGTCCTGGATCGCGAAAAACGGCTCGCTGCCGGTCGTGAAGAAGCCAGAGGAAGCGGCGGCGGAGGACGCATATATTGCAGGCCTCATGGCTGACGCCGAACTGGATGCCGGCAGCGATCAGACCGCAGAGGACGATGAAGTTTATCGATGGCTCGGCCTGATGCCGGCCGAAGAGATTCCTGACGATGAGGATGAAGATGCGGCAGATGCGCTGGCGGCAGAAGTTCCCGACTATCTGCTGGCCGCGCCGCCGCCGGATCTGCAGGACTATGCCGCTTCGATCAGAGCGCATGCGAGCGTGAAAGAAACGAAAGATGCTCAGTCGACTGCCGAGTTCAAAAATACGACGCCAAGCACTTCTTCAGACGCATCAATTACAGATTCAAATAAGCAATATCAACTATACAACAATCATAATAATGATTATGTCATCTATAAAAAAGATAAATCAAATGATGCACATATCGGCGATTCGTTTCTGGGTTTAATGCCTGGCGGCGCTAAAGCGGCAAAGAAGATAAAAACGGCTGAACGGACAAGAGAGGAACGAAATGAACCGAAGCTCGGGAATGCTGATGACAAGCGCCAAAACCAACCCGGCAATCTGCCGGCTGCACCTCAAAAGGCAGCTGAAACCGCAGCGGGCGCGACAGATGCGCAACTGACGAGAGAAAAAAGCGATGTATTAACTTCGCTTGGGAATCTAGGCGAATTAAAAGACGCTGCTGCCGTTTCCGTTCAGTACCGCGACTCGAAAGATGCAAAAAACAGCTTTCGGAACTTCATCGAGTCCGCGATGCCGAAACGCACCAACATTCTTGCGACGATTCGCCTGGACAGAAAGACCCGCGGCAACCCGGATGCGCCGGCATCTGAAGCCGACCTGCCGGACCGCAGCGAACCCGTTCTAAAAGCAGCAGGGCAGAAAAGTTCAGCCGGTGAAACTTCCGGAAAAGTTCAACCGGTTGAACATTCTGCGTCCGTAGCCGACATGGCGGCCTCTGAGGCTGAAGCAAAAGTAGCTGTAAAGGGGCGCGCAACAGAAAGCGCCGCCGACCCAAAAAGCCGCAGCGGCAGGGATTTTCAGAACAGCGCGACAGATGCGCAACAGCAAAGGCATGTCCAGCAAAAGCCCGTCAGGCTTCAGTCCGAAGCCGACGCTGTGAAGGCGGGGTACCTGCCCGGCGAAGCGTATTTCCTTCCTGAAGAGATTTTTCCAAAATCCGCCGTGCCGGCACCTTGGGATCCGAATTCGCCGCTGCTCCCGAAATCGGACGGCAGCTGCGTTCCTGCGGTCGGAACGACTACAAATGCCGGTACGAACGCTGAAAACAGTACGGTCGCCAGCAATGTCAATTCGAGATCCGAACAAATAAATACAACTGTGGAGCAGGAGGTTAAGCCGAAAATCGAGGCTTCAGAATGCGCGACAGATGCGCAACATCAGCCGCAGTTCGTGCCTGCTTTTCCTGATGAGGGATTTAAAGACGAGCCGTTTTCGGCAGAGAACCCCGAATTTGAAGAAGACATTCGAGTCGGAAGAGCGCCGGACGTCGTTTCTCAAGAGCTGCCGATGTCCGTTCCGCCGCCCTCGCCTGAAGACCTGGCTGCTTATGCCGAATCCGGGGCGAATGCCGGAGACGGTGAAGACGGCGCATGGGGCGAACGGGACGGCTTCAGCGAAGATCAAGCCGGCCTATGCGAAGCGGACGCGCCTTCGGAAGAAGCCGCTGCGGCAATCGCCGAATACCTGCCGGGTGAAAGCGCAGACCTGTCCGAAAGCGGCAGCGCCGATTCGGACGTAATCGCGGAGTACATCCCCGACCTGCCTCTGCCGGATGCTGAAGATGAAGACAATGATTCGTCCGAAGCTGACAGTCAGGACAGTCAGGATAGTCAAAACATCCGAAACGGTCAGGACGGGCAGGACTGTCAGGACAAGCAACAAGTTCAACCGGCTGAACTTGTTCAACCAGTACAACCAGTTCAACGTGTTCAACCGGCGCTTTCTGTCGGCAAAAGAAAAACCGGTTCAAGGGAAAGCACTAAGCCGAACGCAGAAAAGAAGGCTGCTTTTGCACCCCTAGTCGGGCAACAGCGTACAGGCGATCCGCATACTTCATCAGCAAAGGCGACGGCTTTTCCGTCCGAGGCGCACCGGAACGAACCGGCGAAAACCGCCGAGTCTTCTTCTCCTGACAAGGAAAAAGGCCGCAGGCCGAATGCTGCTTTTGCAGCGGGTGATGCCTCCGGGAGAGAAAGCGCAGTTCGGAACGAAGCGCCCTCTTCTTCGGCTGGCATGCCGGAGAACGAATTCAGCGCGCTGCTGATGCCGGACAGCCGCTTTACCGGTCCGAGCGGCAAGCGCCGCAGCGCGAAGCGCTCGGGATCGACGTCAGCGCGTTCGGCTGAAGCTTCTCCTTTTGGTCCGGCCGGAACGCCGTGCGTTCATCCGGAGGATTTCCTTCCGAATACCTCCGGAAAAAGGAAGCGCGGCAGGACGGTGAATGCGGGGGAAAACGCGGCGAAGCCGAAGCCCGTCAGCAAAGAGCTTCGGCTCAAGGCGATGTTTGAAGAGATGAAGCGGCAGATGACGGCAGGCGAAGGCCCCTGGATTACGGAGCCGATTCTGCCCGACAAGCTCGGGGTACGGACAAGCGCGGACGGATTCATCAAGGCGGCGGAGAAGGACGGGATTCCGCAGTTCCTCATCGGCACGGTGATCCTCGGCTATCAGCCGCCGCCCATTCTGGCCTGGGATCCGGACCGGCGGGAATTCATTTTGAAGAACCGGCCGATGCCGCGGAGCGCTTAGAGCGCAGCTAACGAAGCTGACATCAGAAAAGAAAGCGAAAAGATTGGAATTGAGGCTCGGATATGAAGAACACGATCAGCGCCGCCGATTATGAAAATGCGTGGCGGCCTAATTTTGAAATGAAGGCGGCCTGCTGGTGGGGCGCAGGTGCATTGGGCTATGCGGTCTATGCGGCGATCGGCGACTTTCCTTCGGGACCGCTTTTGTGGATGGCGGGCGGCTGCGCAGCGCTCGCAGCGAAGTCCCTGGTGCCGGGGTTGAGGCTCATGCGCACGCAGCTGCGCCTGGTCGGAAAGCCGCCGGCGACGGCTACCTTTGACGAGCTTCGCAAGATCTGCAGCGATCCGGCGCACAGCAATGACATGTGGCTCGGCAGAGGCTTTCTCTGGCAGCCGCGGCACACGCAGAAGATTTACGACATTCTGCGCATCAACTATCAGGAGACGGAAGAATCGGTGCTGGGCGGCGCAAGAAAGCTGCTCTTTCTGAAGCACCATCCGGATCTCATTCTGCATCCGCTGGAAGCCCGACGCCGCTTTGAAGAGGAAGACAAATCCATCCGGAAAAAGGGACAGACCTGGATACACGGCGTGGGCGAGAAAGAGGATAACCTCTTCCAGCCCCTCTCGCATTCGGAAGGGCACACGCTCATCATCGGAACGACCGGCTCGGGAAAGGCGCAGCCCCTTACTGCAAAGGTGCTGACGCCGACAGGCTGGCGAAGAATGGGCGACCTCGCGCAAGGCGACTTCGTGCTCAACTGGCGCGGCGAACCCTTCAAAGTGGCCGGCATTTACGACCGCGGCGTCCGCGAGGTCTGGCGCATCCGCACGGCCGACGAACGGCAGACGGAAGCCTGTGAAGAACACCTTTGGACCGCGTGGGTCACTGCGCCGGAGAATGTCCGGCGCACGCCCGAAGGCCGGTCGCCCGCGCTTGCTTCGCTGCTTGACCCGGACGGACGAAGCGGGATGCGCGAACACATGAAGCGCTGCGGCGTTCCGAACGTGCGTCCGAATCCGAACGGCCGCAAAGCCGTTCTGCTTACGACCCGCATGGTGAACGCCTTTCTGCACATGGGCTGGCGGGTGGAAATCCCCGCGTACGCACCGGACATGATGCGCGTTTCGGATGGCGAGCTCTTTTGCGGGGAGGCAACGGAAGCCTTTCTCGACGGCCTCGAGCAGTGGTTCGAGCCGGACGAACTTGCCGCTGCGGCCTATTGGCTGACGGGCGCGAAAGAAGTCGGCCGCGGCGATGCGGCCTTTGAAGACGCCTGGGCGCGCTTTCGCAGACGACTGCCTCTCGCTGCCGGCCCGCAGGCTTTGGATGCAGAGCCAGGAGAGAACCCGGAGAGTCCTGAGAGCCCGGCCGACAGCGCTGACGCAGAAGCGCAGTCCGGACCGGACGATCCTTTTGACCCGGCGGATCTGCTGCTTCTCAATATCGAGTCCCGGCGCGTGCTGGTGCGGATGATGATGGCAATTGCAGCGGGACGTCATCCGGAAGCCGAATATAAGCTCGGCATCGAGCGCTGCGAGCGGCTGAAGGAAGCCTGGGCCGCGCAGCGCAAGACGACGCCGAAGGTGAAGCTCGGACCGGACGGCGAACCTCTTTATTCATATGCTCGCGAGGACGCTGCGGAAGCCGTTCTCCGGATGTACCGTTGTCCGGCCCCGCAGAGCCGCCGAACCGTCTGGATCCCCCTCCGACAGGAAGCCGGGCCGTTGCCGGTCCGTTCCGAAAAGACGCCGATGCTGAGCATGGCCGGAACGAAGGACGTCTGCTCGCCAGAACCCGACATCATTTCCCTTGCAAAGGAACTGATGCGTTCGGTGGGCATAGCCTGCGGCTTTGAGCCGGTGAACGGGCGCGGCATCTGGGCCGCGCAGTCCGAAGACGACCGGCTGGCCTTCCCGATCGGATCGCTCTGGGGGAACCTCATCACGGAAGAAGATTTCGACGCGGCGGACGCCTTCAACGGCTCGTTCTTCCGCAGCGACGTGCTGCCGCTTGCGCGGGTGCGGATTGTCAGCGCGGAGCCGACCGGCAATGCCGTTCCGATGCGCTGCATCCGGCTGGCGGACGAAATGCGGAGCGACGCGCTCTACGTCACGGATGACTACATCGTCACCCACAACACGCGCTGCTTCGATCTCCTCATCAGTCAGGCGATCATTCGCGGCGAAAGCGTGATCATCATCGATCCGAAGGGGGACAACGATCTGCGGCAGAAAGCGGAGCGCGCCTGCCGTGAGCTCGGCCGTCCCGAAGCCTTCATCAACTTCCACCCTGCCAGACCCGAAGAGTCCGTGCGCATCAATCTGCTTGCGAACTACACGCGTCCCACCGAGATTGCCTCGCGAATTGCGGCGCTCCTGCCCTCGCAGGGGCCGAGCGATCCCTTCAAGAGCTTCAGCTGGGGCGCACTCAACACCATTTGCGGCGGTTTGTGTCTTGCTTATAAAAAGCCGACGCTTCTCACGCTTCGACATTATCTCGAAGGGAGTCCCGAAAAGATGATGCTCGAGGGATTCGAAGCGTACATCCGAAGCTTCTACGGCGAGAAAGCAGGCGAAGCGATCATCATGCGCCGCTACGAGAATCTCAGGAAGGATACGCTTTCGGCGCGCGTCAACGCGCTCATTGAGGAGTACCAGGAGAACTGCACGCCGAGCCCTGAAGTCGACTCGCTTATTTCACTGCGCGATCACGATAAAGAGCATTTCAGCAAGATGATCACGTCGCTCCTTCCGACGCTGATGCAGCTCACTTCCGGCCAGCTCGGCAAGATGCTCTCCCCGTCCGAAGACGAACTCGAGAATTTGAGCGAAGAGTTTTTCGACACCGGATCCTTCATCGATAAGAACGCCGTCGTTTATCTCGGCCTCGATACCCTCTCCGACGGCATGGTCGGCTCCGCCATCGGATCCCTCATGCTTGCGGACCTCACCTCCGCCGCCGGCTCCCGATACAACTTCGAGGGCGGCGGTGCAAGAACCGTGAACGTCTTCGTCGACGAAGCAGCAGAAGTCGTCAACGATTCCTTTATCCAGCTGCTCAACAAGGGCCGCGGCGCAAAGATCCGGCTTTTTGTCGCAACGCAGACGATTGCCGACTTTGCCGCGCGTCTCGGGAGCAGGGAAAAAGCCACCCAGGTCCTCGGCAATTTGAATCAGTCGTTGTGCCTGCGGTGCATCGACCAGGACACGCAGAAGTACGTCGCAAGCCGATTTCCGAAGACGCGCGTCCGGTCCGTCGCCGTAGACCAGGCCTACTCCACCGACGCAGACGACATTGCGGCCGAATCGGCGAGCGGCTTACCGAAACGGAGACGCCGCTCATCATGCCGGAAATTCTCGGCATGCTCCCCGACCTCGAGTACATCGCCTCGCTTTCGGGCGGCCGTTGCGTCAAGGGGCGTTTCCCGCTGCTGCTCAAGGATGCGTCCGAATTCAGACGGTAGCGGATGAAAAGTTTCACCGGCGGCAGGCGCATCGATAACGCCCTGAAAAAAGTTCAACCGGTTGAACTTTTGGAGCAGGCCAGTTGAACCGTGCTGACACGTGTTGAACCGCGTTCTGTCATCCGGCCTTTCGGTCCCCAGGTTCCTGATGCAAGACCGACCAGGGCCCGGCGGAAAAGAAGACGGATCAGTACGAAGCGGACTGTGCAAATAGAGATGAACGAAAGGGAAGAAATGCAAGTTCGAAGAGATTTGCGAATCAGTCTGAAGCGGCAAAAGAGACTGAAGAGGCTGAAGACGCAGGAGAAGCTGGAGAAGCGGCTCCCCAGGTCAAGCCGGGACTGCCGGTTCAACCGCCCTCCCCGCTGTCGTTCGCTCCGGTCCGAGAGAGCCGTGGAAGCCATGGCAGTCGCGGAGGTCATGGCGTCCATGGCGGCCAGGCATCCGTGTCATCTATGGAAGACGTCCATTTCTCTATTCCTGCGGCAGCGGACAGCTGCTGTCCGAGACGGATCGCCCTCTCTGTACCTGACGCGCTGGCCGGCTGCTGTGAAGATCTGGCAGCAGAAATGTCAGACGACAACAACTCAGGCGTGGCGAAACGCCGAAGAAGTCGAAAAAAGTTCAGCCGGTTGAACTTTTTCGGCCGGTTTATCCGGGGATGAACTTTTTCCGACCGCAGATCTGAGACAGGAACGAACGAATCGAACCAAACGACCGGGGCTGATCGAAACAACGAAATAAAAAGCCACGCAATCACAAAGACCAACCAAAGGGGAAAAATCATGATGAAACCGCAGCAGAGAGCAGAAGAAGCAGAAAAAGCAGAAAGAGCACAAGATGCAGATGAAGCGTTGCGTCAGACTGCCGGAACAACAAAAAGAGGAGAGAGAAGAACGAGGCCTGCGTCAGCAGAAGCAACACCCGAGACCGATGACGCGACCGCCAACCTGTCCAAGGCGTCGACACCGTCCAAAGCCTTTCTCATCGTCCGCCGTCAAAAGAAGACCGCTCGGGTGAAAGACGGCGCTGGGGCTTCCAATTCTTCCAATTCTTCCAATTCTTCCAAGAATTCCGAAGACCCCGCTCTCCCCTGCCCTTCTCCTTCTCCCATTCCGCCTCGGACCGCGTCGTCCTGTTCGGACAGCGGCCGCGTCGGAAGGACTGAAAGGGTGGAAAGAGTTGAAAAGGTTGAAAGGGTTGTAAAGGTTTGCGGGATTGACGGGGGTGATGACAGTGACGCCGGTCCGAAAAAGCGGCAGACGCAGACGCCGCTGTCCGCAGCGAACGGCGTCTCGCTCATTCATCACCGCAGCCGGCGGAACGTTGCCGCCTCTGAGCGCGCGGATGCTTTGTCGGCGGTGAATCCGCAGGCCTCAATTTCCACCGAAAGCGCCATTTCATCGCCTGACAAGGAAAAAGCGGACCGCGAAGCGGGCTGCGGAATTTCATCCGATGTCGAGTTGGAGATCCGGTCAGAAATGAAGGCGCGTATCGGACGGAAGGCTGCCGCTGCGGGGCTGGCTTCACGTGAAACACCCGTGCCGCAGGAAGAAGCCGCAAGTGCCGTCAAAGTCAAAAGAAAGCGCAGAACTGCAGCCGACCGAACCGCGTCGGAAGCAGATTCCGGCGACTATCGCTTCGGGGACGATGTATTGACGCAGCGAGAGATCGGAGCAATCCTGCGGCACAACTGCACGCCGACGCGCGACGAGCTCGGCGAACCCATTCGAAACAGAGAAGCGGCAGACCGCGACTATTACATCGGCCGGGACGCTGCTGAAGCAGATACGGACGAAGCGCTTCGCGCGATCGCAAGAAAGCACGGCGCAACCTGGGGATGCGTCGTCTGGAACAAAGCGCGCGTCGGCTGCGAATACGCGGACTATGCCGCGGCGGAATGGCTGAGCCTCGGCGCGCTCTTCGAAAACTATGCGGAGAGCTTGAAAAGCTACTTGACGACGAAGGAGATCATCAACTCAATCCAGTCCCTCTGCACGCGGTACTTCCGAGCCGTGCATGGTCCGATTGAAGTGCCGGACATGATGCGGCTGCAGCTTTTCGTCTTTGAAATCGCGGAAAGGGCGCTTGATGTGCCGGCATTTCGCTCAACCATGTGCCTCAATGCCATTTCGGTCAAGCACCCGGACGTCGTCGACGCGGTTCTCGAGATGATTCTGCCGAAGAATCTGCGCGAAGTCCTCCGTGAGTGCGATCCGGTCAGGCCGAGCGCCTACTGGCGGGAAGGCACGGAACCTGAACAGGCAGTGATCGATGAGCTGCGCACATTCTGGAAGAGCATCGCCATGCCAGGACCGGCGCAGATGGAGTCGGCTTCGCCGGCAGATCCCGCCGCCGGGGCGAGGAGATGAGCCATGGCATCAGGCGCAAGCAGAGGCGGCGTCATCGCCTTTCTCTTATTCATCCTTCTCACGGAAATATGCCTCTCGGGATTCATTCTGCCGAGCGACTTCATTCGGCGGAACGCCGATCTTGAGTGGCAGTGGGTGAACGATTCGCTCGGCCCGTCGACGAATGCGCGCATCGACCGGATGGCAGGCGCGATGTACGACGCCGTCGTCCTCGGACCGGCGCTCGAAGAGAAGCTCCGCGCCTGGGCGCTCCCCACCGAGCGCGCGCGCCGGAGCAAATCGCTCATCAATCCGCAGAAGCGCGAAGAGATCTGGAACTACTACGAAGAGCGCATCAACGTGGCGTTCGACACCCTCTACTGGTTCTTCCGGCGTCTGTCGCTCTTCATCATCTGGCTGCCGCTCTGGCTTCCTGCGATCGTGATCGCCGTCCGCACCGGCTTTCTCGAGCGCGACATCAAGAAGTCAGGCTTCGCGCATACGTCGCCCACCATTCAGCATCACGCCTTCAAGGCGATCGGGGGCGCGGTGTTCGTGCTCCTCGCCTCCTTTTTGCTCCCGGTCGCATTGCCGCCCGTTGCGGTGCCCGTCCTCTACGGCATCGTCGTTCTCCTCACCGGCATTGCGTGTTCGAACATACAGAAAAGAATATGAACTCCGCTCTTGACATTCATTTCATCAACGTTGATGCGGCCGATCTCATATCCGTCCGGGACATCTTTTCCGGACGTTGCTTCGGCGGCCTCACGGGACCCGCCTGGAAGAAGATCGTATCGCTCAAGTTTCTGCTCGCGATCGCTCAGGGAGCCTGCCGGCCTGAAACGGATGCCAATCTGCCGAAGACATCGGAAGAACTCGCCGAGCGCGTGAGGAACTATCTTGACGCGCACGAAGACTCCTTCCTGCTCGACAATCCCGAACGCCCGTTCCTGCAGCATCCGGTCGCACGGATCGCCAAAGGCTTTCCTGTTCAGGCAGCGATGCCCGGAAAGTTCACCGGGAACAATGCCGTCATCCAGCAGTCGACGCTCGCGAGAGCGCCGTCCGAAGCAGACTGCGTCATGGCGTTGCTCACGAACGCCGTCATGCCGTTTGCCGGAAAGAAGCACGACGCCGTCTGGATCGGACCGGCGCAGCCGGAAAAGAAAAAGCCCGGCCCTTCGCCGATGCTCGGAATGACGAGCTGCATTCATGTGTTCATCCTCGGCAAGACGCTTCTCGACACGATCCGACTCAACATGCTCCCGGCGTCCGACCTTCGAGGACTCCCGCAGTATTCGGCCGGTCTCGGCACGCCGCCCTGGGAGCGCATGCCGGCAGCAGAAACAGGAGCCGAAGCGGAAGCGCTCCGACATTCGCTGATGGGGCGGCTCATTCCCATGGCCCGCTTCCAGCTGCTCGAGGGCGGCATGCTCCATTCGACGGCCGGGATAGAGGCGGTCCCGATCTCAGAGCACGGCGCGGCAGATCCGTCCGTCGTCGTGTATCCGAATAAGAGCTCGAAGAACGGCTTCGTTGCGTGCGGGCTTTCGTTCATGTCCGTCTGGGAGACGGCGGTCGGCGCGCTGACGGGGCTTTCGCCGCGCGGCGAGCCGGACGAAAAGAAATACCCGCCCCCGCTTCAGGCTGCTGCGGCGCTCGAGCGTGCCATTGCCTCAGAAAACGGCCTTGCCGGACTCTGGGCCGGCGGCATTGATGTCCGCTACAGCACGGGCGAGCAGGTCCTGTCGCTCGGCGGCAGCTGCAGGGAGACGGCCGTTCTTTTCTCAAACGAACCCGAACGGCGCTGCGCCTTCCGCAGAGCTGCTCTGCTTCTCGAAGGCTGGCGGCGCTTCGGCGCAGCCGTCTATCGGGCGTCCGAGCGGCTCGCCGCAAGCGACGGCATCCGAGAGAACTTGCGAGCGGAGGCCAATGCCTTCATCGACCGAAAGCTGCCCGAATGGACGTCGGCATCGGACCCTGAAGCCGCCTGGCTTCGCATCGCGTCGGGCCTGGAAACCCTGTGGCTGCGCCGCTTCGGCGGGCGCGTCGCCAATGCGCCGGCCCGTCCGGAACTTCTGGCCTTCGCGCCCGGACTTAAAAACCTCATCAAGGAATTGAATCATGCGTCATGAAGAAGCCAAAGACCTGCTGGCCGCTGTCGCCGATCTGAAGGAAAAAGGCGACAAAGCGTCGATAGCCAAGCTTCGTTACGGCGAAAGGCCGTCGCGCCGCATTGCGGCCGCAGAAGTCATCGGTCGCTGGTACTACCCGCACTCCGAAGCGGAGCTCACGCTCATCGCTGCTTTTCTTGCGGCTTTCGTCCGCAACCACTTCGTGAGCGCAGAAGGCCGCTCGCTTTCCGGCGCCGTTTTCACGATGGAAAGCGGAATCTCGGCGCCGAGGCTATTCAACCGGCTGATTTCACCGGCTTCGACGGAAGAGCTCGCCGGGGTTGTTCCCGGCGTGCTCCGCAGGCTCTCTGCGGAAGGCATCGCCGTCGATTACGCGGCGGGGCTCTGCGACGCCGTCAATTTCAATCTTGATCCGGAAGGCATTGTCCTCCGGTGGATGCAGGCGGCAAATCGGGAAAAGAACAGGGAAAAGCTGGCCGCACGCAAGGAGGCCGCCAAATGAACTACTACGGCCGAATCACCATGCAGCCGCTCGCCGTTGCTCAAAACCGCGGCGCGACGGCGTACCGCGAACATCTGCTCATGCGCAAGCTCTTTCAGCATTGCGCGCCCGTCTGGCATGCCTCCACGTTGGGCGGCCTGCGACGGATCGTCTTCGTGTCCGGCGCAAAGCCTGAGCTGCCACCGGATTCGCCGATCCTCGTCGAAATCCGTCCGTATCCGGAAGAGATGCTGGAAGCGAGCCGCTTCGGCTTCGAAATCCTGCTCGCGAACCGGCAGACGCGCCATCTGCCGGGCGACGCGGGCAATGCGGAGCGCCGGTATGCGTTCAGAAGCAAAGACGCGCTCCTCCAATGGTTTCCCGGGTTTGCGGCGGCGCAGGGCGGGTTCGAAGTCAAAAACCCGATGCTTCAGAAAACAGGAACGGTGGCTTTCTCCCGCAGAAATACGGTGAACGACAAATACGAACGCATTGCCTTCCGCACGGCGGAATTCGCGGGCGAACTGAAGGTCATCGACCGCGAGCGCTTCCGCAGCGCCGTCTTCAACGGACTCGGCAAGAAGAAAAGCTACGGCTGCGGACTGCTCCGCATCTTTCCCATTTGAGCTTTGCGCGAACTTGACCGCGAACTTTAAGACCGAACTTAAACCGGAGGAAAAATGAAATGTCCACGATCCTTGAACTCCATATTCTCCAAACCTTTCCTGTTTCGTGCCTCAACCGCGACGACGTCGGCGCCGTCAAGACGGTCGAAATCGGCGGCGTGACCCGCGCCCGCGTCTCCTCGCAGTGCTGGAAGCGTCAGATCCGCATGGCGCTTCGCGATCTCGGCGTGAAGATCGGCATGCGCACTTTCCGCCTGGCCGAGCTCATCAAGGCGCGGCTCGCAGAAACCGACGGCGAGATTGCGGAGCCCGCCCGAAACGAATGCGCTGAAAAAGCGGCCGCTGCGCTCGGTGCGGACAAGACGGGCGTCTTCATGTCGGCCTCGGACATCGATCAGCTCTGCAGTCTGATCCGCAGCGCGGCGTTCGATCCGGACAGGGTCACCAAGAAGGACATCGAAAAGCTCGCAACATCGGTGAACCGCCGCAACGGCTCTCACGACGGCCTCGACATCGCGCTTTTCGGGCGCATGCTCGCCGCCGTCGACAATTACGACGTCGAAGCGGCCGTATCCGTTTCGCATGCCTACACGACGCACGCCGTGACGACGGGCCTCGACTACTTCACGACGCTCGACGATGCAACGAATCGGGCGGGCATGATCGGGACGACCGACTTCTCCGCAGGCACTTTCTACCGCTATCTCTCGCTCAACGTCGATCAGCTCAAGCGCGAGCTCGGCATCAAGAAGTCGGAAGATCTGACGGCTGCTGTCACCGCCTTCCTCAAGGCCGTCTACATCGCCGTGCCGCAGGCGCGCCAGCACACGATGGCGGCCTATTCGCCCTGGTCCTACGCCAAGGTGCTTGTCCGCACGGGGCAGCCTTTCCAGTGCTGCTTCGAAAAGCCGGTCCGCGCCGTCGGCTTCAGCGGCATGCTCGAGCCGTCCGTCAAAGCCATGGAAAGCGAGATCGCGCACGTCGAGAAGATTTCCGGGTCGCTCTACGGCAAGAAGGCGGAATTTACGTTCGGCATCGGCGACAAGTCGATCGACGACTTGTGCGCGGAGGTCTGTCAGGCGCTGAATGCGCAATGAGGCCGGCCATGCGTTCTAAAGTCCTTCTCATGTGGCTGGAAGGCCCTCTGCAGAGCTGGGGCGGCGATGCAATGCCCTATGACCGGACGACGCAAAGCTATCCGACGCGGTCTGCCATTTACGGCATGGTTTTCTCCGCCTGCGGCTGGTTCGGTCCGCAGGAAGAGCGGCTTGCGGCCGCAGCTTCCTGTCCGCTTCGGATTGCGGGGTATCAGCCGTTCGATGCGCTGCCTTTTTCAGAATTTCAATCTGTCGGCACGGGATATGAGCCGACCGACGACTGGGAAGACCGGATGATCCCGAAGCGGACGGACGGCAAGCGTCCGGCGGGCGTTG
The DNA here is from genome assembly GCA_905213905.1 of uncultured Sutterella sp. Lineage (GTDB taxonomy): Bacteria > Pseudomonadota > Gammaproteobacteria > Burkholderiales > Burkholderiaceae_F > Sutterella. The sequence continues at coordinate 19,961 of CAJMKD010000036.1, forward strand.
CAGGCGGCAAGGTGCTTCTCAAGCATTATCTGACCGACTGCCGGTTCGCCGCTTTTGTCGGAGTGCCGGACGCGTGGGAGGCAGATGTTCGCGCCGCCATAGTGTCGCCGGCCGGGCCGCTTTATCTGGGCCGAAAGAACTGCGTGCCAGGTTATCCGCCGCTTCTGGGACTCTTTGACGCCGAGGTAGCGGCCGAAAAAGCGCTCGAACGTTTTCTTCAGGAGCGTGCGCAGTTCAGGGCGGCCTTAGCTCGTCGATTTGAAGTTGTTGAGACGCAGGAAGAAGACGAGAGTTCGTTTAAAATCGATGTTCCTCTGGCGTTCGGCAAGTTTCCGAAGAAGAAGGGACGCCGTATCCGAATCGTCCTCAGCGATCTTTAAAAGTTTTGTACGTGTTTGCCGGCATTTGCTCCGCGTGTGCGGGGATAGTTCCACGACGAGCCTTGGCGCTTTCATTGACGAAAGATTTGCTCCGCGTGTGCGGGGATAGTTCTTGCTTATACCGGTCGCAGGCGTAGGCTGCACGATTTGCTCCGCGTGTGCGGGGATAGTTCCGCAATCATTTGTTTTTAGGACTCCTGCCATGGATTTGCTCCGCGTGTGCGGGGATAGTTCCTAGCGAGAGTACTCGCCGGGCGCGGGAGCGCCATTTGCTCCGCGTATGCGGGGATAGTTCTCCGCAAGCGAGCTTGATCGCACCAGAGCCTCCAATTGCTCCGCGAATGCGGGGATAGTTCCCAGCGCTTCACGGTGGAGATGTCGACGACGCTATTTGCTCCGCGTGTGCGGGGATTGTTCTCGTCTTGCGGCAATAGCCTCCGGCGGCTCTGGATTGGCTCCGTGTATGCGGGGATAGTTCCTTTCCACGCAAGATTTGCTGTAGGTCTCAATGTCTAGCTCCGCGCATGCGGGGATATGAGGGGCAGCCGAACATAAATAAGTTCAACCGGTTGAACTTTGAAACGGCGTCGGTTGCCTGCTGATAGCAACATTTCTTAGTGCTGCAGGGGCTTGTCGTCATCGTCGGACAGAAGAAGACGCGTTCCATTATCCATTACCGTCTCGGGCGGAAGAAAAGTAGCCGACGACGCAGCCGGCTCAATCGGGGTGTTCCCGAAGTGAGGTCTCGAAATGGATGCCGATCTCCCGTTACAGTACGACATCACTTTTCGATCCAGTTGTTTGATAACAACCGTTAATACGGTTAAAAAATATAGATTTAATTCACGCGAAAGCGTATAATTAACAAAGCTTTTGAGGGATGCTCACCTCCAGGACCGGCCTTTTTTTGCTAAGAATTTGTTGTTTCGGGCCGGTTGGGATTCTGCCTGATCTTTGGGCATGGCTCCTTCGGGTATGAGTTGCGGCTGCCAAAGGAAAAGGCCCGGTTCTTTCAAAACCGAGCCTCTCCGATGCGTAACAGCATTATTCTCTGTTGGAGAACAAAGATGGACAACCTCTCCAAGAGCATGGTTATTCTACAACAAAAGCACGATGCTTACGTTGTAGTTGGAAATTCGTGACACGTCTATTTTCTAGTCGAAATAGATGGCCTCCTGCTCGCAGCAGCGCTGCTTCCACGCTTCGTCGAGCTTCTGAAAACGCTGATTAGGTGTAGAAGGACCCGCAAGCATCGCCGCTAGGCGAAAAAGCCGCCCCGTCTGCAAAGGGCGGGCGGACAGCTTGTGCTTCTTTGCATCGAACGAAAGATTTTGAGAGGAGCTACGATGCGAATGTTCGATCCGCCTCATCCCAGACAAGTCATCCAAGATATGATGAAAAGCCGCTCGGTGTCTGAAGTCGCCGAAGCACTCGGCATCGATCAGAGCACGCTTTCACGCGTGATCAACGGCCATGCTTCGATTTCACCCGATCTTGCGAGCAGACTCTCGGAGGCCTTCGGCCTTTATGCCGAAACTTGGTTGGAAATGCAGGCTGAGTTCGACGCCTGGCAATCGAGCACGACACAGCCTAGCATCTCGTTAATTCGACGAAAGCGTTTTAAGCGATAGCTGGTTTTTCGCTTGTGCTGGGACAGTTCAACCGGTTGAACTTTTTCGCCAGGCGGTCTTGATCGTATGCCTATCGCGCCCATCACAATCTTAGGGCTATTTCTCAAATTTGGTAGGATTTAATGAATAACTATCGAATATCGAATAACCATAGCCGTCGCCTCTTGACAGGATTGAGCAATTTTTCGCTCTTCCGTTAATCCGGAAATCGGGGCGAATCAGAACGACGCTTCCGTCATTGGACGCATAAGCTCTGCCTTTCCAGACACCCGGATGTTTGCCGCCGCGAACCGTCATCCGAACTTCATCGCCGGTTGCAATGCCGTGAGGCCGCTTCCTGCGCATGAAATAGCACTTCGGAAAGCCGTACTTGTCGGTTCTCGTCCGCTTGTACTGCCCGCGTCCCGTGCAGAAG
>CAJMKD010000037.1 GCA_905213905.1 uncultured Sutterella sp.
TGAAGCTCTGCGCGCCCGTCGAGGCGCTTTCCATGAAGGCCTGCGCCGCGCGGCTCTTTTCGCTCGAGACGACGGCGCCCATCTTGGGCTCGGCCGCAGCCTCGGCGGCCGGCGCCGGCGCCGAAGCGCCCTGCTGCGCGGCTGCCGCGCCGCCCTCAGCAGCGGCAGCGGCCCCGCAGAAGAGCACCGCAGCCAAAGTAAGCGTGAATTTCTTCAACATCATTTGTCCTCCGCGCTGCGGCGCTTTGAGCGGCGCGTCATCATGGCGAAGAGCCCGCCCGCCGCCATCAGAATCGAGCCGTACCAAATGAACATCACAAAGGGCTTCACGTAGGCGCGAACCACCCAGCCGTTGCCGTCCGAGGTGGGCGTGGCGAGCGACACGTACACGTCCTCAATGGGCAGGTGCACGATGGCCGCTTCCGTCATCGTCATGTTCTGAACGGAATCGTAGTTGCGCTTCTCCGGCGTGAGCTCGGTGATTTCGTTGCCGGCATCGTCGAGAATCGTGATCGAGCCGCGCGCGCCCGTGAAGTTGGGTCCGCGGTATTCGGCCCAGCCGTTGTAGCGGAAGGTGATGTCGCGAATCGTGACGACGTCCTTCGGATACATGGTCATGTTGCGCTCGATTTCGTACTCGGAAACGGCAACAGCGCCGAAAATCATGAGCGCGAGTCCGAGATGCGCGAGATGCATGCCCCACCAGGGAAGCGCCTGGCCGAAGACGCTGCGCTTCTGCGCCGAGGCGGTCTTCGCATAGCGGATCCAGTCAGCGGCGGCCGAGAGCACGATCCAGGCCGCAAGGAATGCGCCGAGCGCCATCACGAAGTCAAAGGCGCCCCCGAGAAGGAAGGGCGCGGCAATGCCGAAGACGAGCGAAAGCGCAAAGGGAATCCCCAGAAGCTTCGCGAGCTTTGCCGGATTCTGCTTCTTCCAGGCCGCGACGGCGCCCGGCGCGAGCAGAAGCGCCGTCGGCACCATCATCGAGCCGAAAACGGCGTTGAAATACGGCGCGCCGACCGTGATCTTGTCGCCCATGACGGCGTCGAGCAGCAGCGGATAGAGCGTGCCGAGGAGCACCGTGCCCATGGCGGCGACGAGGAGCAGGTTGTTGCCCATCAGCATCGATTCGCGCGAGCACCAGCTGAAGTCCCCTGTCGTCCCGACCGAAGCGCCCTTCCAGGCGAAAAGAAGGAACGAGACGCCGATCACGATGCAGAGGAAGACGAGAATGAACATGCCGCGCGTCGGATCGGAGGCAAAGGCATGCACCGAGGTGAGCACGCCCGAGCGCACGAGGAAGGTCCCGAGGAGCGAGAGCGAAAACGTGAGAATCGCGAGAAAGACAGTCCAGATCTTGAAGACGCCCCGCTTTTCCGTCACGGCGAGCGAATGCATGAGCGCCGTGCCGGTGAGCCACGGCATCAGGGACGAATTTTCAACCGGGTCCCAGGCCCACCAGCCGCCCCAGCCGAGCTCGTAGTAAGACCAGTAGGAGCCGAGCGAGATGCCGAGCGTCAAGAGGATCCAGGAGGCCGTCGTCCACGGGCGCATCCAGCGCGCCCAGGAGACGTCGAGGCGCCCGCCCATCAGCGCAGCGACCGCAAAGGCGAAAGGCACTGCAAAGCCCACGTAGCCCAGGTAGAGCATCGGCGGATGGAAGATCATCCCCGGGTCCTGCAGGAGCGGGTTGAGGTCCGCGCCGTTCATCGCGGGCGGGAAAAGGCGCAGGAACGGATTCGAGGTCGCAACAATGAAGAGGAAGAACCCGAAGGCGACGAGCGAAAGCGTCCCAAGAATGCGCGCAAGGACTTTTTCAGGGAGCTTGCGCGCGGAGAAGGCCACGGCGGCCATCCACCAGCAGAGCGTCGTCACCCAGAAGAGAATGGAGCCCTCGTGCGAGCCCCAGACCGCCGCCAGCTTGTAGTACCAGGGCAGCAGCAGATTGGAGTTTCTCGCAACGTTGATGAGCGAGAAGTCGCTCGTCACGAACGCATAGGCAAGCGCGCCGATGGCGATCGTTGCGCTGATGGCGAGTCCGATCGCCGCGGCAGTGCCCGTGCGCATCCAGCTCCGGATGTCGAGCGAGGCGCCCGCGATCGACAGGACGCCGCCTGCAGCGGCGATGACGAGCGAGAGAATGAGGGCGAATTGCCCGATCTCGGCAGTCATTCGTTTGAGTCCTTATGGCGAAAGGTTGCTGTCATGTCGGCGCCGCTCCGCGCTCGCGGCACCGCCCTCTCAGTGCGGCGCCGGCGGGAAAGCTTGGGGTGCGGCGTCCCTTATGCGCAAAAAGCGCCGCTCTTCATAACCGGGGAGCGACGCTTTTTTGCGGACGGCCGCCCCGCAAGGCGCGGCCGTGCATTCCGCAGAAGCGGAATTACTTCTTCTGTTCGACGTCCTTGATGTCGGCACGAAGGATCTGGTCGTGAATGAAGGCCTGGACCTTGCGCTGCATCAGAAGGTGACGGACTTCTTCCTTGCGTTCTTCATACTTCGGGAAGAGCTGAGCGTCGCGGACGTCTTCAACCTTGAGAACGTGGAAGCCGGCGGGGGACTGGACCGGGGTCTTGCTCATCTCGCCCTTCTTGAGGCCCTTGATGGCGTCGGAGAGCTGGCCCGTGTAGACCGAAGCGGACTGCCAGTCGAGGATGCCGCCCACGGACTTCGACTGTTCGTCGAGGGACTTCTCAGCAGCAAGCTTCGCAAAGGAGGCGCCGCCGTTGATTTCCTTGATGAGGTCCTGGGCTTCCTTTTCCGTCTTCACGAGGATGTGGCGGATGCGGTATTCGTGCTTGCCCCAGCGATCAGCTTCCTTCTGGTACTGATCCTTCATTTCCTTTTCGGTGACGGGATTGTCCTTGAGGTAGGCGTTGACCGCATGCTTCATGAGGATCATGTCCGTCATCGTCGCGACTTCCTCTTTGACGGCGTCCTGCTTGTCGATGCCCTTATCGCGGGCGTACTTGGCCATCACCTTGTATTCGGTGACCATCTGCTTGACCTGGTCTTCAAAGCCGGGCGAAGCGATCATCTGATTGGCGTTGGGGTTGTTCGCAAGCGCTTCGGCCGCGACCTGTTCCTGCTGAGCCTTCGTGACGAGCTCGCCGTTGACCGTGAAGTCCTTGAATTCAGCCATGGCGGAGCCGGCGGCAAGCGCAAGAGCGAGGGCGGCGGCAATCGTGGTCTTCATCATTTTTTTCCCTGAGTCCTTTTTTTGTAATAAACCGACTTGGATAGCCACCGCTCCTGCGCAGGCCTTCTGCGACAAGCTTCTTGGGCGGGGCCGAAACAACTCGCTAAGGTTTATACGCTTCAAAAATTTCGTGAAGCTTATCGGGAAGCGAAGGGCCGGGCGCCGCGGCGCGCCGGCCCTGAAGACTCAGAAGCCCATGAAGGCGGTGATGAGGTGCGCGTAGGTGTCGTAGAGCGTCAGAAGCGCGCGCTCGTCAAAGTCGACTGCCGCTTCGCCCGTGTGCTCGGGCAGCGCCGCGCCCACCATGAAGTAGCCCGCGCGGCCGCCCGACTCCTGCACGCGCCGCATGAGGAGCGTGCCGTCATCGGAGCCGTTGTAGGGCATGGTGGGGCCGACCTTGCGGCAGTATCGCGCGCGCCGGGCGCAGACGGTAATGAACTGCGTGACGGCGTCATCCGGAATGAAGTCGACGGCCTCGCCTACGATGCGGCTGCGGCACTCGACGCCGAAGCTCACGGCGGCGCCGCGCGCGCGCATGAGCGCTTCGTCGGTGAGCTCCCGGTTGATCGCGGCCGTCTCGCCGCGCACCTCCACCTCCATCGAGGCGTGGCTCGGCACCACGTTGCGGCCTTCGCCTGCGTGGAGCGCGCCGACGTTGACGCGCGTCATGCCTTCGGCGTGGCGCGGCAGCCCCATGACATTGATGGCGGCATTGGCCGCAGAGAGGAGCGCGTTGCGCCCGATCTGCGGCTGCATGCCCGCGTGCGAGGGCTTGCCGACGAACTCAAAATCGATCTTCGTCGTGCAGAGGAAGCGGTTGGGCGCCGCAATGACAAGCCCCTCCTCCACGTCGACGCCGAGATGCGCGCAAAGGAGCACGTCGACGTCCTTCAGAAGATTCGACTGCAGAATCGGGAACGCGCCGCGCGAGCCTTCTTCAGCGGGCTGGAAAATAAAGAGAATCTTCCCGGAAAGATGCTCGCGGTTGGCCGCAACGAACTTCGCGAGCGCAGCCGCCACGGCAAGATGCCCGTCGTGGCCGCAGGCATGCATGATGCCCGGACGGCTCGAAGCAAAGCCTTCGCGCGCCGGAATATGCGAGGGATCGTGCGGCTCATCCATGTAAATGGCGTCGAGCTCGACGCGGATGGCGAGCGTTCGCCCTGGGCGCCCTGTATCGAATGAGGCAGCGAGCCCCGTGAGGTCGCCCATGCGGCGCAGCAGTTCGGCGTCGACGCCATCGGCTGCGGCGCGCGCCTTGGCGCGGGCCGCCTCATGCGCGTCGCGCCCGCGGACGAATTCAGGCGAAATGAAGTCGGGCGCGAAAAGAAGCTCAAAGCCTTGTTCGGCAAAAAGCCGCGCCATAAGCGCCGTCGTTTCGAATTCGCACCAGCCGGGCTCCGGGTTGCGGTGGATCTGGCGGCGAACTGCGACGAGCGTTTCCGGATCGACCGGATCGGTCCAGCCGGGCAGGAGATGCAGCATGCGCTCGGTCTTCTCGGCGGTGCCGACGTCGGAAGTGTCAGTCATTGGGAAGCGTGAAAGGGTTGCCGGCCGAGGGCTCCGAAACCGAGGGCCGAATGACGAGGGAAATACCTATTATGTATAGCTTCAATTTTACATATTTGCGGTGAAGCTGCGGCATGCCCTTGTATACTAGCCGTTTCTGCATTTCATGCGCTGCGCAGAACGCATTTCTGCGCATCCGCCGCCGCGCCCCCTTGGCTTCGGAGCAGTCTTGCGCCCGCCGCGTCAGTGCATCGGCGCAGCATCCCCTGCTGGCGCAGCAAGCGGACCGATGAGCGGCGTTCCGTTGAGAATGATGCCTTCCGAGAGACTCGCCTTCAGGTCGAGCGAGTAATAAAGCCCCGTCTTTGTCTTTTCCGCCTTCATGAAGTCGGCGAGCCGCAGCTCCCGGAAGGCGCGGCGCGAGCCGCGGATCACGGTTTCGGTCAGATGCATCATCGACTCGGGCAGCCGCGTCGAGAGCGACGCGGCGAGCGTGGGCGTGCGGCCGTCGCGCATGCCGCTCGTGAGCTCGGCCGTGAGCTCGGCCGCCTCGCCGCGGTCCGTTTTGAAGACAAGCCGCTTGACGGCCAGGTTCATCAGTCCGCTCTCGCGCATGATCCGCTCAAGCTCAACATCGTCGACGGGGCGCATGAGCGCAACGGGCACGTTTTCGGCAACCATCTCGCCCTCCCCGGATTCGAACTTGATCAGCCGGTCGGGCACGCCTTCCCGATTGACGCGCAGGCGCAGCTCGCCCTCGCCGGCGCAGAAGCTGTAGCGCCCCGAAAGCACGGCGTCGCTCGAGGCCGTTTCCTGATGCGCTTCGGCCGATGCGTTGCTGAAGGCGGCGAGAAGTCCGCCGCGCCAGTCGCCCGCCATGATCTCAACGCGGTCCGCGCGGCCGACGTTGGAAATGAGGAACCACTCGCGCCCGCCCGTCGCCGTTTCGATCGTGTCGAAGTGATTGTCGGCCTTGGCGCCCGCAAGCTTTGCCGAGAGAACGTTCCCTGCCGGATCGGTGATTTCGGCGAGGAGGTTTGCCGCACGGAACTTCGTCTTCACGTCGTTTTCGTCGAAAACGGCCGAAATCCGAACCGGTTCCGAGGAAGCGAAATGCCACACCATGGGTCCGACGCCCGAAGAGACGGTCCCGAGGCGCATGTCGAAGGGGCTCGCTTCAAGAATGAAGCTCATCTTGCGTGCAAAAAGGGACCAGCCGTACCGAATGGAAAGCCGCGGGTGGCGGCCCTCGAGCGCGGCGAGAAGCTTCGCCGAGCTCGGCGTGTCGTTGAGCGGAAAGACATCTCCGGTGAGCCCGAAGGGGCCGAAGTGCGCGACAACGTCGAAGTCGAGCGAAATCGGCGCCTCTGCCGGGTTGTCGCTCAGCACGCTCGAAGCGAAGGTGACGCGCACGCGGTCGCGCCGCTCGAAAAAGCTCGACTCGCGCTGCTGCGCGGTAATGATGAGCGCCGGGGAAATCGAGCCCGGTTCGACGAGTTCCTCAATGAAGGCTTCCTGCAGGTCGCGCTGCTTGAGTATGTAAAAGCCGTCCGCGGCAAGCAAGACGACAAAGGCGGCGCCCATTGCCCAACAGTGTCTTCTGATGAAATCGCAAACTTCCGTCATCGAGAGTGTCCGTTTTTGTTCTCTTCGCTGTCGTTGCTGTTCCTCGCATGAGCGCGCCCCGAAGCAGGCTTGGGGCCGCGCAGCCGCCGCGTCGCCCGCAGGGCGCCGATCGGGCGGCAGTGCCCAACATTATGCCGTTGCAGGCCGCGCCGCAGAGGCGTTCGTGCCCTGAATGCACGATGGAAAGTGTTGCAAATCTCTACCAAACGGCCGGCCGCGCGGGCAGCTGAAAGCGCTTTCCCCCTTTTGCGGCGCGGCGTGCGGCGCTTGCCGCAGCGCCCGCCGCGCCCCGCGGGCCGCGCGTTATCGCATTCGGCGCCCCGCGGTTCAAATGCACTGAAAGCCGCCCGAAGGCGACGGTTTGGCTTTTTCGATCCGATCGGTAGAAAGGCTTTAACAACGCGCCCCTAAAGACGCTCTTCTTTATCCAGATCAAAACTTTCGTGCGCCGAACGGGAGCTGCCTCCGAGACCTGACACAAAAAATTTCAACTATCGTTCGGCGCTTCCCTATAGAATGAGGGCACGTAAGGAGAAATGCCCAAGCCTGCGGTCCCTCAAGCCCCGAGGGACTTCGCCGGCGGCGAACGCCGCCCTGCCCGCGACCCCGGGCCGACGGCGCAAGCCGGACGCAGCGCTGCAGTTCTTCTTTCGCAAGGAGACCCCCTATGCCTCATATTGACCCAAACATCCGCGTGCCTATTGATGCGGACAACCCCGCCATTTGGCGCGACGAAGACAGATGCGTCAAATGCACGCTCTGCTCGCAGGTCTGCCGAGACGCCATCGGCGTGCTCGGCACGTACGACCTCAACAAAACGGGCGGACGCGCCATCTGCACCTATTGCGGACAGTGCGCTGCTGTCTGCCCCGTCGACTCGATCCGCATCCGCAGCGAATGGGAGGCCGTCAAGGCGCTCGCGGCTGATCCGGCGAAAGTCGTGATTTTTTCGACCTCGCCCTCCGTGCGCGCTGCGCTCGGGGAAGCCTTCGGGCTCCCTGAAGGCAGCTTCGTCGAAGGAAAGATGGTGGCGCTTCTTCGCCGCCTCGGCGCCGACTACGTGCTCGACACGAACTTCGCGGCGGACCTCACGATCATGGAAGAGGCAAGCGAGCTCATCGAGCGCGTCGTCAACGGACGCGGGCCGCTGCCGCAGTTTACGAGCTGCTGTCCGGCCTGGGTGCGCTGGTGCGAAACCTACCACCCCGAAATGCTTCCGCACGTCTCGACGGCGAAGAGCCCGATCGGCATGCAGGGCCCGACGATCAAGACCTACTTTGCGAAGGCGCGCGGCATCGATCCGACGCGCATCGTGAACGTGGCCGTCACGCCCTGCACCGCCAAAAAGGCTGAGATCCGCCGCTCGGAGATGAACGCGGCCGGACGCCACCTCGGCATCCCCGAGATGCGCGACATGGATCATGTCGTCACGACGAGCGAGCTCGCCGAATGGGCCAAGGCCGAAGGCATCGACTTTGCGTCGCTGCCCGACGAGCCCTTCGACAAGCTGATGGGCGAAGCCTCGGGCGCGGGCGTCATCTTCGGCAACACGGGCGGCGTCATGGAAGCGGCGCTTCGCACCGCCTATCGGTTCATCAACAAAAAGGATGCGCCGGCCGAATTCTATGAATTCAAGCCCGTGCGCGGCCTCGAGGAGGTGCGCGAAGCCGAAGTGGATCTCGGCGCCGCGCGGCTGCGCGTGGCCGTCACCTACGGCACCGCCAATGCCGGGCGCCTCATCGAGGCCATTCGCTCGGGCGAGAAGCATTGGGACTTCGTCGAAGTCATGACCTGCCCGGGCGGGTGCATCGGCGGGGGCGGCCAGCCCAAGGCCTTCGGCGACGAGCGCAAAAAGCGCATCGCCGCCCGCATCGACTCGCTCTACAAGCGCGACGCCTCGCTCACGCTGCGCGCGAGCGACGCCAACGAAGAAATCAAGGCACTTTACCAAAGCTTCTACGGCAAGCCCCTTTCCGAACTTGCCGAGGAGCTTCTTCACACAACCTACACCGACAGAAGTCGGGATTTGAATCAGGGAGAAAGAAAAATGAAGTATCGCTGCAAGGTTTGCGGTTACATCTACGAAGGCGACGAGCTGCCCGAAGGCTTCGTCTGCCCGCTCTGCCACAAGGACGCCTCCTACTTCGAGAAGGTTGAAGAAGCGCCCAAGTGTGGCGCGAGCAAGCTCGCCGGCACGAAGACCGAAAAGAACCTGCAGGCTGCTTTCGCCGGCGAATCCCAGGCGCGCAACAAGTACACGTACTTCGCCGAAGTCGCCAAGCGCGAAGGCTATGAGCAGCTCGCAGAAATCTTCCTCAAGACGGCCCGCAACGAGCAGGAGCATGCCCGCCTCTGGTTTGATGCCCTCGGCGGCATCGGCTCGACCGCAGAAAACCTCAAGGCTGCTGCGGCCGGCGAAAACTACGAATGGACGGACATGTACAAGACGTTCGCCGAAGAAGCCGAAGCTGAAGGCTTCACGGAGCTCGCCGCCCGCTTCCGCGCCGTCGCTGAAATCGAGCGCGCTCACGAAGCCCGCTACCTGAAGCTTCTGAAGAACGTCGAAATGCAGCAGGTCTTTGAAAAGGCCGGCCAGGCGATGTGGGAATGCCGCATCTGCGGCCATCTCGTCGTCGGCCCGAAGGCTCCGGAAGTCTGCCCGGTCTGCGGCTACGCCCAGGCTTACTTCGAAGTTCGCGCTGAAAACTACTAATCCGCCAAGCGCTGAATGCTCTGAATGCCCGGAAAGCGGCTGAATCAGCCGCCCGGGCAAGCTTCAGGCCGCTTCAGGCTAATTAGAAGATGCAAGCCGGCGTGCGAAATTGCTTCGCGCGCCGGCCTTTTTTACCCGAATTCTCCCGGCGCGCCCGCACGAACGCCGCTTTCTGCGTCCGCAGTGCGCTCCATTGCGCTATCGAAGCTTCGCAGCACGGCAGGCTTCAACGACAAAGGGATTCTCGTTTTTCTGCAGCTTTTTAATGCGGTCTGCGCGCGTGCATTCCCATTCTGTCGCCGGATACATTTTGTTCCAGCTCTCCATGAGCCGGCGCTGCTGCGCGGAAATGCGAAACGCCGGATAAGCCGCAGCCATGTAAAGCGTTGATCGCGCTATTTCCCCGCGCGCATACTCGGGCGGCTCCGCACGGTTGCCTTCAATCTTCATCGCGCAGGTGCCGAATGTATTGGGTACACCCGGCAGCATCGTGAAATTAAAGTTCGAGCGCATCGCATTGACCGCACCGATTGCCGGATAAAGGTTGTACATGTCCGCCTGCATGAATCGGAAGGTTTTGTTGGCCTTTTCCGCGCATTTGCGCCCTTTGAAGCTGCGGCCCTTGCTGTCCGTGCAAACTTCGTCGCCTTCGCGCCACTCGACAAAAAAGCGGCCGAAGTTTTCTGCAGGAACAACATGCTCCCACTCGACGCGGCCCGCACGCTTCTCATGCTTGGGGGTCGTAAAGCCCGCAGGAAGCGAAATGCGCTTCTTTTCGTCGAAAGGCGCGCGGCAGTAAAGCGTGACGCGGTGATCCGCATACACCTCGCGCTCAAGAAGGCGCTTGGCCTTTGAAAAAGATTCAATTTGTGCATTCCCCGCAACGGGCGCTGCCGCCGACAAGACGCCTGCATAAGCAATGGAGAAAGCTGCCGCTGCTGCAATCGCCGCACGCTTTAAATAATTTTTTCGAGCGGCGGAAGCATTTATTTTCACTTTCATATTTATTTCAATCTATAATGCAAACCAAGTTGAATAAGCGAATAACTTTGAAGCAAATGCGCTTGAACGACGCTTCGCTAGATTCACGCTTGATTCTGCTTAAATCATGTTTGAAGCTGAGGCCATTCTAAGCATTTGCATCAAGAATCGCCGTGCTTCATTTGTGCGTTTATTTCGCCGCCGTCATAGACGGCTCGAAGTGAAAGCGCTGCATGAGCAAAGCTGAATTCAAGCGACGGCAAAACCATCGGAATAGCTTTCGATTTCTTTTTTAAAAGCGTTTTGCCGGTTTTTGCAATTTTCAAACAATAATTTTTAATTCAATTGTCAGATTCGGAGATCATACCCCATGAAGCCCGAACTTCAGAAAATCCTTGAAGAAATCGAAGACCTTCAGAACCAGATCAAGGCCAAGCAGGAACAGGCTCGCACGCTCGCCGTCGACGAAGCTCAGCGCCTCATTTCGGTCCTGCAGATCAACCCGACCGAGCTGAAGTTCACGAAGGAAGAAAAGCCCGCGCGTCCGCGCCGCGGCGTCGCTGCGCCCAAGTTCCGCAGCCCGGACGGCCTCAACCAGTGGTCCGGCCGCGGCCGTCAGCCCGGCAGGATGACGGAGCTCCTCAACGAGGGCTACACGGAAGACGACCTGCTCATTAAGGACGAATAATCGCCCTCGGCCGGCTCTCGGCCGACAAAGGTTATTTCCTGCGCCGCCTCGGGTTTATTGCCTCGGGCGGCGTCTTTTTTCAAGCACTATCCTTGACGGGAATTCGTTCGGGTGCATGCGGCATGCCGCAAGCACGCAGGCACGCCGCCCGGCAAAGAACGGCCGAACACATCCGCGATGCGCTGCAGAAGGCGCTCGGCAAAATAATAAATTGTCCTTCACGAAATCATGACCAAACACGAACACAACGAACGTGAGAAGCCCGCTCAATCGCTTTCCGAAGAAACCTGCCGGCGGATTCTTGCGCTGCGGGATGCGCGCGGCTGGTCGGCCTACCACCACCCGAAGGACCTGGCGATCTCGATTTCACTCGAGGCCGCGGAGCTTCTCGAGCTTTTCCAGTGGTCGGGCGAAGACGCCGAGTGCCTTCAGAAGCGCGGCGCAATGCTCGAGGAGCTCGCCGACATCGCCACCTATGCCGTGCTGCTCGCCGACAGGCTTGGCGCCTCGCTCGACGAGGCCGTGCGCGCCAAGCTCGAAAAGACGAACGCCAAATACCCGGTCGAAGCGCTCGGCCGCACCGCGGGGCTCGAAAGCTACGAAGCGCTGAAAGCGGCCGCGCGGGCAGACCGCGCGCTTGAAGCTGCGCTCGAGCCCGTGCGGGCGGCGCTCCCTGCGCTCTGCGCCTACGCGGCGTTCCTGAAGAACCATCCCGCGGGCGCCTGGACGTCGGCCTCGGACGACCGGATCTACTTCGTGCGCTACGCACGGGAAACCGTCGACATCTGGTCGACGATCGAGTCGCTCGCCGCCGCTTTTCCGCGAGGCGCGCTCGAGGCGGCGCGCCCGAAGGATCTGCCGAGCTATCCGCAGGCCTCGGATCTCGCCCCGCTCTCGCCCGTTGCGCTCGTTGCGCTTCTCGCAGGCATCGTGCGCGAGGAGCGGCGCCGGGACGGCGCCTTTTTGTCGGCAACGGATTCGGGCGTTTTTTCCCGCATTGTCGCGGCGCTCGCCCATAAGCTCGGCGGCTGAGCCGGCCCAAGAGCGCACAAAGCCGCGGAAGCTTCAGCCCGGAAACATATAATTCGTGCGGGGCGCATTGGATGCCGGCACCGTACGAGGCCGGCAGTCGAAGCGCCGCCCCGTCATTCTGATCAGCGCGGCCCCCGCCGCACGAGTTGTCCCCATGCCGCAGCTTAAGAGAGAAGTCCCAGCAGAAGCAGCGCCGCGCGCGAGCTGCCGACCGACGCCCGCCGTCTACATCCACGGCGCGGCGCTCTCCTCCGTTTTCGGCCGCAACGCAGCCGAAACGCTCGAAGCGCTTCACGCGGGCCTGCCGCTCGCCGGCCGCAGCGCGCCGCCTGACTTTGCCGATCCGAGCCCGGCCGTCGCCGCGCTGCTTGCGCAAGCACGCCGCACGAGCGCGCTTTCTCCCTTTGAAAATTCGAAAGCGATCGCCGAAATGCTCGAATGTGCTGAGCCGCTCGCGCGCGAGGCGCGCGCTGCGGGCATCAAAGCCGAAGACCTCGCGCTCATTGCCGGCACGTCGACCGCTGGGCTCAGCGAAACCATCGCGCGCGTCGGCAAGGGCGACGACGCGCCGCAGGCGTGGCTGCCGATGGCGCTCGGCCGCGCCGCGCCGCTTGCCGCTTCGCTCCTCGGCATTGCAGGGCCCGCCTACGTGCTTTCAACCGCCTGCACGGCTGGCGCCAAAGCCATCGCCGAAGCGGCGCGCCTCCTCGCGAGCGACCGCGTTGAAGCGGCCATTGCGGGCGGCCTGGATGCGGCGAACCCGCTCACGGAAGCGGGCTTCACGGCGCTCGGCGCCCGTACGCCCAAAGGGTCCCTTCCCTTCTGCGAAGCGCGCGAGGGACTCGCGCTCGGCCCGGGCGGCGGCTTCCTGCTCCTTTCGAAGCGCCCTTCGCTCGCCGGGCGCCCCGCGCTCGCGCGCCTCGCGGGATGGGGCGAAACAAGCGACGCGCACCACATCTCGGCGCCCGACCCCGAGGGCGCTGGCGCGCTTGATGCGATGCGCCTTGCGCTCAAGCGCGCTGCCCTGCAGCCAGAAGACATCGACTTCATCATTCTTCACGGCACCGGCACCAAGCAGAACGATGCCATGGAATCGAAGGCCGTCCATGCGCTTTTCGGCGATTCGACGCCTGCGGCATCTCTGAAGCGCGCGGTCGGCCATCAGCTCGCGGGCGCCGGCGCCTTCTCCGCCGCCGTTGCCTATGCGCTTCTCGCGGCCGTGCGCGAGAAGGGCGAAGCGCCGCTGCCCCTCAATGCGCCGGCCGCGCTCGCGCGCGACCCGGCGCTCCCGCCGCTCGAGCTCGTCGAGAAGCCCTGCTCGCGCCCGCTGCGCCGCATTCTCGTCAACGCATTCGCCTTCGGCGGCAGCAACATTTCGCTCATCATTGAAGCCGCAGCAAACGAACCGGACCGAGATGAGGCAACGCCATGACTGCGACGACTGCGATCATTTCAGGCACGCCGCTCCACTTTCCCGCTGAAGCCGAGCCCTTCCTGCCGCAGCGGCTACCCATGCGCCTCATCGACACGGCGCTCGGGGCCGACGATTTCTCGGCCGAAAGCCGAACGACGATCCGCCCCGACAACCTGCTCCTCGATGCGCAGGGCGCCTTTCCGGGCGCGGGCCTCATTGAGGTCATGGCGCAAACGATCGGCATCTATGCCGGCCGGCTTCGCCTCTCGGCGGGGCTCCGCCCAAGCGCGGGGCTTCTCCTCGGCACGCGGCGCCTTCGCCTCGCGCAAAGGTCCTTTCCCGTGGGCGCCGTGCTTTTCTGCCGCATTGAAAAGACTTTTGAAAGCGACGACGGCCTCTGGCAGTTCGACTGCCGCGTTGCGCTCGAGCGTCCCGACGGCGCGCGCGAGCCTGCGGGCGAAGCCATGCTCACCGTCTTCAATCCGCCGCCCGGCTACTTCGATCAAGACCGCACGAGCGCGCACGCGGCGCCCGCATCCGACGAACCGACTTCACACGCTGAAAAATCATGAGAACTCGCAAATCCCGGCCCACTGAAGAAAAGACAAGCCCGAAGACCGTTCTCGTCACGGGCAGCACGCGCGGCATCGGCCGCGCCGTGGCGCTCGCGCTCGCGCAGTCGGGCTACGACGTCGTCATCAACGCCCGAAAGCCGACCCCGGCGGCGCTGAGCCTCCTCGAGACGCTCGAAGGCTTCGGCACGCACCCGCGCGCCCTCTTCTTCGACGTCGCCGACAGAAAGGCCGCGCAGAGCGCGCTCGCCGAGGATGTCGAGCGCTTCGGCGCCTACTGGGGCGTCGTTCTCAACGCGGGCATCAACCGCGACGGGCCGCTCGTCGGCATGAGCGAAAGCGACTGGGACGACGTGCTCGACGTGAGCCTCGGGGGCTTTTACAACGTGCTCAAGCCCGTGCTGCTCCCCATTGCGCGGCGCCGTTCGGGCCGCATTGTCGTGATGAGCTCCGTTTCCGGCATTCTCGGCACCCGCGGACAGACGAACTATTCGGCCGCCAAAGCGGGCCTCATCGGCGCGGCGAAGGCGCTCGGCGCTGAGCTCGCAAGCCGCAGCATCACTGTGAACGTTGTTGCGCCCGGCCTCATCGACACGGAAATGACGACCGAAAGCGACCGCGAGCGCATCACGCCCTTCATCCCGATGGGGCGGATCGGCCGGCCCGAAGAGGTTGCCGCAGTTGTGCGCTTCCTTCTCTCCGAAGAGGCCGCCTACGTCACGCGCGCCGTCATTCCCGTCTCGGGCGGCCTCTGAGGCAAAAGCGTGCCGGCAGGCTCGCCCAAGCCGCATACTCTCATTAGACACCAGACTATTTCGTCAAAAGCATGAGCAAGACCCGAACTTTGAAGCGCGTCGTCGTGACCGGCATGGCCGGCATCTCGCCCCTCGGCAACGACTGGCCCGCGGTGCGCGCCGCCCTCGAGCGCAACGAAAGCGGCATTGTCCGCATGAAGGACTGGGACGAGGTCGACGACCTCAACACCCGCGTGGCCGCGCCCGCGAAGCCCTTTGCGCTTGATCCGGCGGTGTTCTCCCGCAAGCGCACGCGCTCCATGGGACGCGTGGCGCTCATGGCCGTGAAGACGACGCTCGACGCACTCGAAGACGCCGGCCTCGCCGGCGACCCGATCGTCACCTCCGGCCAGACGGGCATTGCCTACGGCTCCTCGGCCGGACAGCCTTCGGCCGTTGCCGAGCTCGCGCACCTCATTCTCACGCACTCCTGCCGCGGCATCACGGCGACCACCTACGTGCGCATGATGTCGCACTCCGCTGCCGTCAACATCGGCGTTTTCTTGGGCGCCAAAGGCCGCATCATTCCGACGTCCTCGGCCTGCACTTCAGGGAGCCAGGGCATCGGCTACGCCTATGAATCGATCGCGTTCGGCAAGGAGACCGTGATGATTGCGGGCGGCAGCGAAGAGCTCGACGCCACCGACGCGGCGATTTTCGACACGCTCTTTGCCACCTCCGTGCGCTACAACGACCGGCCGCACGAGACGCCGCGCCCCTTCGACCGGGACCGCGACGGCCTCGTCGTCGGCGAAGGCGCAGGCACTCTCATTCTCGAGTCGCTCGATCACGCGCTCGCGCGCGGCGCGCGCATCTATGCCGAGGTGATCGGCTTCGGCACGAATTCCGACGGCGCGCATATCACGACCCCGCAGTCCGCGCAGATGGCAGCCGCGATGCGCCTTGCGCTCGAAGACGCCGGCATCGCCCCCGAAGACGTCGACTGCGTGAACGGACACGGCACCGCCACCGACCGCGGCGACGTGGCCGAAAGCTTGGCAACCTATGAGGTCTTCGGCGGCCGCACGCCCTACACGACCTACAAAGGCCTCATGGGCCACACGCTCGGCGCCTGCGGCGCACTTGAAGCGATCTTCTCGATCCGCGGCATGATCGACGGCATCGTGTCGCCCGTTCTCAACCTCGAGCACCCGGATGCAGCCTGCGCGCCGCTCAATTTCGTCACGGGGGGCGTCAAGCCTCTCGAGCAGCGGATTGTCATGAGCAACAATTTCGCTTTCGGCGGCATCAACACGAGCCTGATCTTCCGCAAGTGGCGCCCGGGCGACGAGACGCTATGAGAGCTCCCGACTTTGAGACGCCCCCCGAAGAGGTTCTCGGCACGGACGGGCGCCCGCTCGCCTTTGGCGAAGGCGTGCGCTGCATCGGCCCCGAGCAAATCGACGATCTGCGGGCTGCCGTCACGCGCGTGCTGCAGGGCCGGCTCCCCGCCGTCGTCCTGCTTCTGACGTCGCCCGAAGCCGCCGAGCCGCAGGCTGCATCAGCCGGCTTCACTTCTGGCGAGCTCGCCCTCCTCGAGCGCGCGCTCCCCGCAGCAAGCCGGGCGCGCCTCTCGGCCTTCACGCACCCGAAGCGGCGCGCCCAGAGCTTTGCCGCGCGGCTCGCGGCCGGCCTTCTCGCGTCCTGCGCTGCGCAGAGCCTCGCCAAGAACACGCCCGCCAGCGGTGAAGCGCTCGAATTCGCAGAGGAGCCGCCCTACGGGCCGGTCCTTCGCCGCGGCGCCGAGCTGGTCGCCTGGCTCACGCTCGCGCACACCGCGGGCGGCGCCGCCGCTTCGCTCTCGCTCAAGCCCATGGGCATCGACCTCGAGCGCCCCCGGCCGGTGAAGCGCCTCGCGGGCGTCGCGAGCTTCGTCTTCGGCGACGCGGCCGCACGGCGCCTCAAGGATGCCCAGCTGCGGCTCCCTGCCGAGCGCTTCGAAGACATCTTCTTTGCGCTTTGGGGCGCCAAGGAGAGCGAAATCAAGATGAACCGGACCCCGCAGCCGATGGCTCTGCATCCGCGCGCAGCCATGGCGCTCGAAAGCAGCGGCACCGGCCGTCCGGCGCAGCTTTTCATCCGGACGCCCGAGGGGCGCCCGCTCTGCGCGCGGTTTTATCGCAGCGGCGCCCTGCGGCTTACCGTCCTCGAACCTGAAACCCGCACCAGCGAAGCCGCTCCAGTCTTTGCGCTCACGGGCGGCTCAGCCGCGTTCTGGCGCGAAGCGCTCCTCGGGCTTCGCGCGTCGCTCCGTGAGCCCGGTGCGCCCGACGAAGCGGCACTTTTCCTCAACAACGGACTTCAGCCATGACCCGGGAAAGAAAACACAATTTCCTTGACGCGCTCCTCGCCGCGCAGACCATAGCTTTTGCGCCCTTCATCTTCAAAGCGGCTTCGGCCGCGCTGCGCACAGGCTTTCTCGAAGCGGTCGTCCGCACGCCCGGCAAAACCGCAGAGGCTTACGCACCGGCGCTTTCCATTTCGCCTTATGCGGCGGGCGTCATGGCGGACGTCCTCGTCGCTTCGGACGTGCTTGAAAGGCGCGACGGAGGCGGCCTTTTCGGCACGACCGTCGCCGAATGCCTCCTTTTCGACGACATGACGCGCGCGAACTTTTTCTTCACCGACGACGTCAACTACGCGGGCCTTGAGAAGACCCTCGATTCGCTTCTCGAAGGGCGCCCGGCCGGCCTTGCCGTCTTTGATCCGGCATGGAAGACAATCTATCCGCACCTGCCGGCGCTCCCTGAGCGCGCACGCGAGGCCTGGTTCCGGTTCGACCACTTTCACAGCGACCGCGCCTACGATGCGGCGCTTTCCCTGCTATGCGCCGGCAACCCGGACTACCAGTGCCTCGTCGACATCGGCGGCAACACCGGGCGCTTCACGAAGGCGTTCCTCGAGCGCTTCCCCGAAGCGCGCGCCTGCTTCGTCGATCTGCCGGTAGAGACAGAGGCGCTTCTGAAGCGCCCCGAAATCGCGCCCTACGCCGATCGGATCCGCACGATTCCGATCGACTGGCTCACGACGGCGCCGCTCACGGGCACTGAGGGCGCCGACCTCTACTGGATGAGCCAGTTCCTCGACTGCTTCAGCCTTGATGAAGCACGATCGATCCTCGAGCGCACACGCGACGCGATGGGCCCGAACGCCGTCCTTGCCGTGCTCGAGCCCCTCGTTGACGAGCAGCGCCACCAGGCCGCGGCGCTCTCGCTCGCCGCTTCGAGCCTCTACTTCACCGTGATGGCGAACGGCCGCAGCCGGTTCTTTAATGGCGAAACGCTCCGGCGCCTCTTTGCAGACGCGGGGCTGCGCATCGAAGCGGAGCACCCCAACCTCGGGATCAGCCATACGCTTTTCATTCTCAGAAAGGCTTGAGGGCGCTTCCTGAAAAGGCCGGCTGCTCTCGATTCTCGGCTCGCGCGCAGGCCGATAGCTTTTCAGCTATCGGCCTGATGCTTTGGCAGCGGCTGCAACATCCCGCAACGATTTCAAACGTTTCCCTACATCCCTTCGCTTTCCCTCTGCTGCAAGGGAAGAGCGCTCCATTCCGCCCTCTTTGAACTAAGCCTCACGACCTAAGCGCACGCCGCTTCGCTCACCCATCGGCCGATGTGATGCCGGCGGATCGGCGAGTAGATTCGTAGACAAACGGGACCGTTTCGAGCCGCGATCTTCGCGAAGAACACGCACGCGTCCCGATGCAAAGAACACGTTTCTGGAGGTACAGCTTTATGCAGCTCAAGGATCACTACGGCCTTCTCATCAACGGCGAATGGACCGCTGCGGAAGGCGGCAAGGAATTCGAAACGACGAATCCGGCCACGGGCGAGCATCTTGCCTGGTGCGCCGACGCGAGCGCCGCCGACGTTGACCGCGCCGTCAAGGCCGCGCAGGCGGCGTTCCCTGCCTGGGCGGCAAAGTCGCCCGCGGAGCGCGCAGCGCTGCTTCTCAAAATCGCCGACCGAATCGACGAAGCGGCCGAGCAGCTCGCAACGGTCGAAACGATGGACAACGGCAAGCCGATTCGCGAAACGAAGCTCGTCGACGTGCCGCTCTCCTCGGACCACTTCCGCTACTTCGCCGGGGCGCTGCGCGCCGATGAAGGCGAAGCCGTCATGATCGACGAAAACACGCTTTCGATCATTCTGCGCGAGCCGATCGGCGTCGTCGGCCAGATCATTCCGTGGAACTTCCCGCTCCTCATGGGCGCCTGGAAGCTTGCGCCGGCGCTTGCGGCCGGCAACACCGTCGTCATCAAGTCCTCCTCGTCGACGCCGCTTTCGCTCCTTGTCCTGGGCGAAATCCTCACGGACATTCTGCCTGCGGGCGTCGTCAACATCATCACGGGCCGCGGCGGCGTGACCGGCCAGGCGATGCTCGACCATCCGGGCTTCGCCAAGCTCGCCTTCACGGGCTCGACCGAAGTCGGCTACAGCGTTGCGCGCGCCGCCGCTGACCGCCTCATTCCCGCCACGCTCGAGCTCGGCGGCAAGTCCGCCAACATCTTCTTTGCGGACTGAGCGCGCCATCGAAGGCGCGCAGATCGGCATCCTCTTCAACCAGGGCCAGGTTTGCTGCGCGGGCTCGCGCATCTTCGTCGAAGACAAGATCTACGACGAATTCGTCGGCAAGCTCGTTGAAGCCTTCCGCGCCGTCAAGGTGGGCGACCCGATGGATCCGGCAACGCAGATGGGCTCTCAGATTAATCAGCGCCAGCTCGAGAAGATTCTCGGCTGGATTGAGGAAGCCAAGAAGGAAGGCGCGCGCGTTGCCGTTGGCGGCGAAGCAGCCAAGATCCCCGGCTTTGAAAAGGGCGCCTTCATGCAGCCGACGCTTCTCGTTGACGTCAAGAACGACATGAAGGTGGCGCAGAACGAAATCTTCGGTCCGGTCGCCTGCGTGATTCGCTTCAGCAGCGAAGCCGAAGTGGTTGCGATGGCGAACGACTCCGAATACGGCCTGGGCGGCGCCGTCTGGACGCGCGACATCAACCGCGCCATGCGCGTTGCGCGCGGCGTTCACACGGGCCGCATGTGGGTCAACACCTACAATGAGCTCCCCGCGCACACGCCGTTCGGCGGCTACAAGAAGTCCGGCATCGGCCGCGAAACGCACAAGGTCATGCTCGACCACTACAGCCAAATGAAGAACATCTACATTTCGCTCTCTGAAGCGAAGCGCGGCTTCTTCTAAACCCAGCGCAAAAACCGGCGGCGCAGGCCGCCGGCCCGGCGGGCGGCGTTCGAAAGAGCGCCGCTTTTCTTTGTATGCAAAGTTGGATAAACCGGCAGGCTGCCCTACCAGTTTTGAGAATTAGCCGACTTTTGCTGCAGCGCCAGATCAATCAGACGATCCGTCTGATCGGCCATGAAGAGAGGGATGTTCAACACATCATCATCCAGTTTCAAATTATTCAATGAGAACCGTATGCGGAGCTTGACCTGATCCGGGAACAATTCCTTGAATTTTCTGAGACTTCTGCTAGCGATATTAGCTTCTGACTTGACTTCTACAGGGAAAATATCGTTTTCTCGCTGAATCAGAAAATCCACCTCATAAGGTGGGTTTGTCTGCGACCAGTACCGCGGCGTCACCTCAAATTGCGTGATCGAGGTCTGAAGCACGAAGTTTTCGGTCAAAGCACCCTTAAACTCGGTAAATAGCCGATTGCCCTCGCCAAAAGCGGTCGGCGAGAGTTGAGAAAGTCGACGAAGCAGGCCGACATCCGCCAGATAGATCTTGAAGGCAGAGAGATTCAAGATCAATCGTTCCATGCACACACCAATCACATTTTTATGAATGTTTTGGTGATCTTATTCCATTTTTTATTTCATTTAGCGCAAAATTCTCATAGCTGGTGGGGCAGCCTGCCGGTTCATTAGCCCTGCCGTTGGTTGCGGCCCCTCCTTGCCGGCGAAGCGATTAAAACGCCGCGAGCCCCATGGAATGCGTACACGGCAACGAGCCGAATCAGGGATCCTGATTCGGCCCAATCGGCTTAACCATCGCTTTTAGCCTGCAGCACAGGCAGCTGCAACATCCGTTCAATTCGATGGATTCGCCCGCTTCCTTCTCGGACCGCAGGCTCGCCAGCGACTTCAGTCCGCCGCTCTCGGCTGAGCGGCAATGATCTGTCCTTGGGCTCCGCGGTCCGTTGCCCTCACGGCCGACGCACTCAGGCTTCGTCCGTGCCGTCCTCAAGCGGACGCTGGCCGGGCTTTTGGTCAAGCACGCGCACGATCCGGTATTCGCCGGTGCCAAGGCCGAGCGCCTTCATGGCGGAAAGCTGCCGCAAGCCTTTTCGAGATTCGATGCGCTTCACGAGCGTGTGCTTCATGAAGTCGGGCATCGCATAGACGAGGTCGATCGACGCCTGATCAATCGCGAGCAGGTCGGTCGAAGCGAAAATCCCGAGGTCGGGCATCGTGGGCGTAGACGCCGCGACGCCCGCGCAGTCGCAGTCGATCGACATGTTGCGAAGCACGTTGATGTAGACGATGTGCGGACCGAAGTGCTCGGCAATCGCCTTCCCGGCGTCGGCCATGCGCTCCATGAAGCCTTCGCCAGCAGGCCACTTGCCGTCGGGCTGCACGTTGTGAAGCTGCTTCTTGCCGTGCGCGGCCGAAGCGCAGCCGATGGAAATGTTTTTGAGCGCGCCGCCGTAGCCGCCCATGCCGTGCCCCTTGAAGTGCGTGAGGACCACCATGGAGTCGTAGTTGAAGAAGTGGCTGCCGACCATCACCTCCTTGAGGTGAATGCCGTTCGTCACCTTGAGCGGCCGGTCGCCTTCTTCGTCCATGATGTCGACGGGCGAGAAGGTCCAGCCGTTTTCCGCCAGCACCTTCCGATGGCCCGCCGTCGTCTGGCGCGGACTCTTGTAGAGCACGTTGCACTCGACGATCGTGCTCTCGGGAATCGTCGCCTGGAGCTCGCGGATCCAGTCGGGCGGCAGAATGTTCGGCCCTTTCGGTTCGCCCGTATGGAGATTCCTGCTGTTCCTAATATTTTATTTATTCTGATGTAAAATTGCTCATTATGAGCAAGATATATCGCATAAGTGAATTTGCAAAACGGATCGGCCGGTCACCTTCAACTATC
>CAJMKD010000038.1 GCA_905213905.1 uncultured Sutterella sp.
TCAGGCGTTCGCGCGAGACGGCGGTTTCGGCTGGATAAAAGGCGGTAGAGCCGTCGTCCTTTCGGAGCGCTTCGGCTTCCTTCTCAAGCTGGAGCGCGGTCTCTGCCTGCATGTTCGGCGCCACGTGCTCGAGAAAGCCTGCGATGCTGCCCGAGGCGCTTGCGGGCGTGAGGTTGGTGCAGAGAGAGACGAGCTTCACGGCGTAGCGTGCGAGATAGTGCTCATCGGGGCCTTTGTCGTCGAAAGTCCAGCCGGCGGGGGCTGGTTCAAAGACGGGCGAAGGCACCAGAATCGTCTGATGAACGGGCTTCTTCATGATGAGTGCCGCGCCAAGCAGGCAGTTTGAAGCGAGCGAGAGCGCGAAGCCGTAGGCGACGAGCCGGCCGATGCGCAGCTTCGCGGCGGCAAGCGCCATGGCCTGAAAGGTGCTGCCTGGCATGAGCTCGTGGGCATCGCCCCGGCCGTATTGCGTTGGGTTGGGTATGTTGTGCATGGATGCGCAGAAGGGCGGAAGCAGCCGGCAAGGTTCCTGGGCCGGCTCGTTTGAGGTATGAATGTTCGCGGTCGGCGCGAAACGGGGCGTGCCGTCCGAATCCGGAAAGACGCGCCCCGTTCGTTTTTTTCCCTTTATCTTGGTGCCTTCGGCTTCATCCGATGAAGAAGCGCTTTGCGGAGGGCGGCGTCGCTCGGAGCTTCGGCACGCCGAGGTACCACCAGACCAGGTGGATCGGTCGTCCCGCGCCGCATGTGCTTGCTCTTTCCCAGAGCGCGCCGAGTCCAACGCCGATCGCAGCGCCCCAGCCCGGATGATCGAAGATGCCGCCCACGACGGTGAAGGCGAAGAAGATCATGACCGTCTCCGCGCGCCAGAAAATCACCCGAACGCTTTCAAGTTCGCAGTTCGGAATGCGGCAGGCCTTGGGCGGCGTCGACATGATCAGCCGCTCGTCGTGAAGACGCTTTCAATGATTTCGGGCCCGACGACGAGTGCGAGCGCGGCGCCGAGCGCAACGACGGCGGCGGAGAGATTCCCGCGCAGCAGCCCGCTCGCGAGGCCGATCAGAAGGAAGCCGAGCGCAAGCGATTTGCCGAGCGAACCCGTTACCCACTGGCTCAAGGTCGACTGCAGGCGGTCGAAGCCCGAACCGGCAGCCCAGGCAGCATCGGTCATGAGGACGACGGCAAAGCCAGCGCAAAGAAGGCCCACGGCAAAAGCCGCTCTGCGGCGAAAGACGGGGCTCTCAAGCCCGCGCATTGCCGAAGCAGCTTGGCACTCAGCAGAAATAACGGCGTCGCGGACAACACCGATGCCTGAAGGTGCGGTTAGAATGCACATTCTCAATTCTCCTATGGAAGGGATTGGGGATCGGACCCTGGTATCGGTGCGTTTAGGGAGGCGTAACGATGCCGGGGTCATTTTTTGGGTGCGCCCAGAAAGGGCGCAACGCACGAAATCCTATGGAGCGGTCTTCTCAAATGCAAGAAAAAAGCCTCAAATGGCGGGAAAACAGGCTTTTTGGGATCTAATGCATTGATTTCCAAGGAATCGCGTTCGTTGATTCCAGAATCGTCTGCGTCGGCGCGCATTGCTCTCAGAAAACATTCGCGTTGAGGCGCCGAGCATTTTCACGATGTTGATCCGCGCCATTGAAGCAGAACCGGCTTGTCGAACGAAAGGCTTCTTCATTGAATCGACGCTCAGCGCCTGTTGCAAAGGTGCTGGAAAGTGGAGCAGCGCTGCGAAGAGCAGCAAGCGCTTGACACAGTCTTCGTCTCGAAATGCGCATGCAGGCGCCCAACGTCTCGAAGCAGGCGCATTTACTGCTTTGCCGTGGCACACATCGAAACAATTCCGATTGCTTATTTTTTAATCAAAATATACCTATTTTCGGTGAAATCTGTATAATTTGCGGCTTTCCCGAAAGTTTTGGGGATGTGCATGTCGTTGATTCGCTTTGCTTCTCCGGGTGGAAGCGGGCAGGCAAAGCGATTCGGCACGGAAAAAAGCATCGAAATTGTCCTCGGCGTTTTCTCCTACCTCTTTATGGAGATTTGCTTGGCAGCGTGACTCGAAGAAAGCGCCGCAGAAGCGCCGAGCAATGGGGGCGATGCAAGGCAGCCGGACGTCATGCACAGAGAAAGGTCGAAGAAGAAGTAAGCGAGCACGGAGGAGGGAAAGAGAATGATTAACGAAAAGCGTGAAGAGAAGCTTGACGGACGCACGGTGCTCGACCGTACGGAGGCCTTCATGGCCGACACGCTGACGATCCGGCGCAAGAAGGAAGTGATGCCGACGATGCTGACCCGCCTCGCGATTCCCGAAGGATGCGTCAAGACCGTGCAGGACCTCGAGCGCTACATTCACGACCGCACCCAGGTGAGCGAAGACGAGAAGAGCCTCTCCTTCGAGCATGGCGATCTTACCATTCGCATCTTTCAGTCTGCGGGCGGCGGCTGGCGGATTTCGAGCGCGACGGTGGGCGGCCGCGTGCAGTCGCGGCCCTGCCCGATTGCAGGTGAATTCTTCACGGTCTTCATTGTGCCGCGCATTCGCAGCGCACGCCGGGCCGCGCAGGCAGCCATGAAGTCGCTTAAAGCGGGTGGTGCTGCAAAGAGCACGCCTGCCATCGCATAAGTTTTGTACGGCAAGAAGGAGCCGTCTTCGAATTGAAGACCGTTCGCTGAGAGTGGAAAGCGTGCGGAGACGATTGAGAACGGACGGAGGCGGAAGGAAAGGGAAAAATCGCTGGACGGTTGCCGCTTGCGGCAGTTCAGCGAAATGACGAAGGCCTCCGTTTGAATAGGGGAGATCGGGTAACGCCGATCTCCCCATTCTCTTTATAGGGCGGTCTCTTGTGCAGCATCTCTCGCGCTTGAATTTGAATGACAAGCGTAAAAGGAGCATTGTCGGCCTGACAAGCAGGCATAAGACAAACTATTTAGAAAAGCAAAAATCTAATGCATATCTCTTAAATAGACTGTATTAGTCCATCAGCGCTCTTGCATGTGGATATGTCTGAAAAACAACATTTTCAAATATTTTGAAAATTAATTTGAATTCATTCAACCTATTGAAAATAAAGAATATTTTCTCAAAACTAGGGTCTTTATCGTAAATAGATTCAAAGGAAATTCATCGATAGGATGAAATGAAAGCGCGACGCATGACCTTCAAATGTCGACCCTCGACGCGAAGAAGCGAAGGCGCATTGAAAATGCATGGCTTCCGCGTTTTTCCCCTGATTGTTCAAAATGCACTGCACAGCATTCGGACAATCCTTCCTCAGTTCAAGGTGAACGATCATGAAAAAGACTCTTGCTGCCGTCGCCGTTCTCGGCGCTTTCGCTGCCGGCTCTGTAGCCGCCGCCGATGTGACGCTCTACGGCGTCGTTGACTACAGCCTCAAGTATTCCCGCGTCGATTCCGACAAGGCCAACGAAGATGCGGTCAACAATTTTGAAATGGCTTCCGGCGCGCAGTCCGGCTCCCGCTTCGGCCTGAAGGGCGTTGAAGATCTCGGCAACGGCATGAAGGGCGGCTTCGTCCTCGAAAACGGCTTCTCCGCTGATGACGGCTCGCTCCTTCAGGGCAGCCGCCTCTTCGGTCGTGAATCCCAGGTCTTCGTGAACGGCGCTTTCGGCGAAGTGTCCTTCGGCCGCGTTGGACAGCTTGTGTCGGGCAACGGTTAAGGTAAGATTTCTATTAAGTAGAAAATTAAAGTTATTCTACTGATTTTCAAAGAAATTTATAATAACAAACTTGTCTTAATATCTATTTAAGTATCCATTCCCATCCTGAAGCCTTCTTCCAAATCGGCTCCTCCTCTGGCATCAAAGATTGAACATGAGCTGAGATAGCTTCTGCCTTTTCCTTTGCATCGGCTTTTGCATAGATTTCTGTCGTTGTAATATTTTCATGACCAAGGAATGTTTTTATTGTCATAAGGTCTATGCCTGAATCGAGCATTCCCATTGCAGCAGAATGCCGCATTGTATGAGGACTGATTTCGAAAGGAATCAATGCCGGATTTTTAGCTCTCACTTTTGAAGCGTATTTTTTAATAACATACGCTATTCCTTGTCTAGTAAATCTATTATTTGAATGATTTACGAAAACGGGCGAATCTAGAGAAACTCCTTTTTGTTTTCGTCTAGTAACCAAAAAGTTTTCGAAAGGTTTTTTGAGATAACTAAGAATAGGAACATATCTGTTTTTTCGTCCTTTCCCATGAATCAAAATGGTTGCAGGATCTTCAAGAGAAATGTCTTCAAAATTTATCGAGATAAGTTCAGAGACTCTAATGCCCGTCGTAAATAGTAAAGACACCATTAAAAAATCACGTTCCCCTTTTAGTGAATGCCTATCAATTGACTCCAACAAGGCCTTTACGCTTTCTATCTTCAAATACCTTACCTCTGCAATCGTGTGTTTTTTCTTTGGAATAGAAAGAATTTCTTGCATATTTTTTATAAGATCAGGCCGTTCATTAATTACAAATTTCGCAAAGCTATTAATAACGGCTTGTCGATGATTTCTGGTATTGATTGAGTTGTTGCAAGATTCTTCCATCCATGTGTAATACTCTTTAATTGATTTTGCATTAAAACAATCGAAATTTAATTTCTTTAAATTGATATTTTTTGTGTTTGTATAATATCTAATTAAAGACCTAAAGCCTAATTTATATGATTCAATCGTAGCCGCTGTGCAGCCCTTATCATTAACAAGATAATTTAAAAGAAATTTTTGCAATAAAGCTGAAAATTCAATCTTTGACATATCATAAATCCTTAAATATGTAGAATATCTTTTTCTCAAATGGTTCTATCATTTCAGGAAATAAATTTTTTACTATTTGGATATAGTCTTCAGTGGCTTCAATTGAAGTGTGTCCAAGATATTTACAAAGGACTGGAAGAGCTACATTTATTTTTAGTCCACTTTTTTAATAATTGTATAAATGAATTAACAGCAAAGGTATGCCGGAAGTCATGGATGCGTGGTCCTTTAAAATTTCCAACATAAGGAATATTTGCTAATTTAAGAAATCGTCGATGATGATATCCAAGTGTTGATAAATTCAATTTTTTGCAGTAAGAGTCTTGAAAAATATAATCATCATCATCTATTTTATCAAAAGTTTTATCTCGATAACATTTTAATAATTTCCCCATGGATGACGAAAGAAATACTATTCGCTCTTTGGAATTTTTACTTACCGGTACAAAAATCGAATTTGTTTCAAAATCAACATGCTTCTTCTTAATGTTTAATATTTCTCCTATTCGCATTCCAGTTGAATAAAGCAAACGAAAAATAACTGGTATTTGCAAACGCATTCTTACAGATAAATTTTGAGAAAACGTATCAACTGCTATGAAATATCTGTGAAGTTCATCTCGACTATAAATATGAGCTCGAAATCCGGAAGGAATAAATGCCACATCGGATGGAATGGAAACATCGTATTTCTTTAATCGTAAAAATGTAAAGAAATGCTTAGAGAAATTTACTCTTCTATAGTGTGCAGACTCTGACTCAGATTTTAGTTTTGTTCGCCATTTCTCGCAATCAATTGCAGAAAAGGTTTTTTTCATTCTTTTGAATTAAAAAACGATCCAGCTGTCTTGCTAAGGCTATAAAATACGATCCTTTACAACCTTGAGAGATTTTAAACTTAATGAATGAATCCAATTCATATTTAAAAATTGACACAAACTGCATACGACCTACTTTTTGTAATAAATAGAATTTACCTCAGGTATTTCCAAAGAACAAAGTCGTAGACGCTTCTCGTCAACAGATAAATAAATCATTGTTGATTGAATTTGCTTGTGGCCCAACAACTCTTTGATCTCGTATATAGAGACATTACTTTGTAATAGTCCACTGGCAAGAGAATGGCGCAAAACGTGACCGCCATAAGAATGTTCTAAAGATTTAAGTCGTTTAATATCGGCACGTTCGAGGGAATCGTGAATAATGTTGCTTATAGTGACAGTTGATAGAGGTTGCCCTATTCTTCTGCCTTTCACCGATAAAAAAACTTCCTGAGAGTCACTTTTTGGTCTTGCATTTTGTAACCAATCCCATACGGCATTCCCTGCTGCAGGGAATAATTTTAACGAAATAGGTTGTTTAGTTTTTGTTTGAACGAGTTGTATTCGATCATTTTCCCAATCTAAGTTTTCTAATTTTAAGTTTTTTATATCAGAAACACGAAGTCTAGTACTAATTATTAGCAAGAACATTGCATATGCTCTTTTGCCATTAGCAGAGGATCTGTCAATTTTATTTATGGCCTTTTTAATTTCTTCTCCGGTTAATACTAGAGGAACCTTCTGATTTCGAATTCTTCTGAATTTAGGAACAAATAGATCGAATCTTTCAGATAAAATCTTTGTTTCGAATAAATACTGAAAGTATTGTCTAATATGGCATGCAATATTATAACGCCTGTTAAGGTTATCAGATACATTAATGCAAAAATCAATTATTTGACTTGGTTTCATTTCTGAAAGGCTTTTTATATTATTTTTTTTGAGAAATGAATCCAATTCAATTAAGGATAACTTTTTCTTATTTAGGGTTCCTTTGGAGCGTTGCCTTATCTCTTGTAACAATAAAAAGCCATCAACATCTGGAATTGTCCAAATAGCAGGAGAAGAATCCGCTTGATATTCTGGATTTAAAGCTTCGAACTCACCATCGACTCCGAATGAATAAAGCATACGTGCCATTCTAATGGTGAATTTTTGTTTCTCTGTTTTAGCTATCGTGATTTTAGAGGTCTCTATGTTTTCTACAAGAAAGCGTTCGAGCGTTTGTTGCGTAAAACTCCGAAGATTGTTCGCATCGAACCAATTAGCCAGCTTTTCCCAATGACTGACTATGCGATTTCGGTAAGGTAGGGAGTAAGCGAGAGCATCTAAATGTTCTATCGCAGGGACTATCAGTTGGTGTATATCGATAGTCATAACTATGTCCTCTTGGAAGTTAATCTATCAAGGACAATAGCTAATTATGGAAAGTTTTCGTATCGGATTCCCTTTAATATCAAATAGAAACAATAAAAATATACAATATTAAATTCTTGCCTTAACCGTTGTTATGGAATTATTTCCGTAACAATGGCACGTATGGCCTGATGGGCGACATCTCGCCGTTCGGCGCATCCTGGGCCGGCGCTGTGGAACCGTCGACCTACATGGTTGGCTACGGCCGCTTCGACAACACCATCACCTACAAGTCGCCTGAATTCGCCGGCGCCCGCATCTATGCGCAGTATTCCTTCGATGTGAATACGAAGGACGAGCAGAATGTCAAAGATGATCAGAAGAACGTGATTTCTTCTCTCAGCCACACGGAAGGCAAGACGACGGCCAACCGCTACGCAGCTGTCGGCGCGACCTACCAGCTTGGCGGCCTGAGCCTCGTTGCCGCAGCCGACTGGTACAACTGGTCCGACAACTGGGACAAGGATTACAACAAAACTGACAAAGTCTGGAATCACGTTGATGGCAAGGATTCCGACGACGGCTATACCTTCACGCTCGGCGGCTCCTACAACTTCCAGGTTGTGAAGGCCTATCTGAGCGCGCAGTACTACGACAACATGTATGCCAAGGGCTCGAGCGAAGGCGACAAGTACACTGCTGTTGCCGATTATCTCGGTAGCGATCAGTTCAAGGGCTACAGCGTGATCGCCGGCGTCAATGCCCCTCTCGGCGGCGGCCTCGGCATGTTTGCTGTCGGCTATGCTGACCTTGAAGACTGCGATGATCCGGCCGATGCTGGTAAGAAGAAGACCGAAGTTCAGCGCCTGGGCGCTTCCATTGGCTACGACTATCCGCTCTCGAAGCGCACGAACGTCTACAGCGTTCTTTCCTATTCCAAGGACAAGCTTGAGAACGAAGGCAACGTGGCCGGTGCTGACCGCGATCCCACGACCACGATCCTCTGGGTCGGCATGCGTCACAAGTTCTGACCTGATTTTGACTGATCAGACAATCGTTTAACGGAAGAGGCGGTTCCTAGGAGCCGCCTCTTTTCGTTTGATGCGCGCAACAGTTTTGTGCAATTTAAGGATCAAATCAGTCAAATCGACAGCATTGATTTTTAAGGAAATAAATATAATTGCAAGGGTTTACCCGAATAAATTCTCGACTTTATGAATATAGTCTTTTGCGTGACTCGAAAGATTTTCACCGGCGTCCTGAGGACTTAGGTTCTTTTGGGCATACGGAGGAAAGCTGGTGTGCACGACTTGCTTCCCCCCTTTTTTCAGTTTGTACCGCCCGCAACAAGAAGAAGGGCGGACTTTTGATCAAAGGCTATTCAAAAATGAAAAAGACTCTTGCTGCTCTCGCTGTTCTCGGCGCTTTTGCCGGTTCCGCTGTTGCCGCTGATGTCACGCTCTACGGTTTGGTCGACTACGGCTTCAACTATCAGCACGTTGATGCCGACAAAGATGGCGTGGATGCTCAGGATTCCTTCCGCATGATGTCGAGCCAGAACTCCGGCTCCCGCTTCGGCCTCAAGGGCACGGAAGACCTCGGCAACGGTCTCAAGGTGGGCTTCGTCCTTGAAAACGGCTTCAACGCCGATGCCGGCGCGCTCGCCAACGGCGGTCGCCTCTTCGGTCGTGAATCCCAGGTTTATCTGCAGGGTGCTTTCGGTACGCTCTCCTTCGGCCGCGTCGGCCAGCTTGTAAGCGCCAACGGTTCGTACGGCCTGATGGGCGGTGCCTCCCCGTTCTCGGGCGGCTGGCAGGATTCCGTCGGCGCCAAGTACCTGATGGCTTCCTCCTGGGATCGTTTTGACAACACGATCACCTACCGGACCCCGTCCTTCAATGGCTTCCAGGTCCATGCGCAGTATTCGTTCGATACGAATACCAAGAATGACCTTGACTCCGAAGAGACTGGTACGCAGCACGGCACCGAAGGCAAGTCCTCGGTTGATCGCTACTACGGCATCGCCGCGACGTTCAAGTCCGAAAACCTGTACCTCGTCGGCGCTGTGGATTCCATGAACTGGGGTCGCGAGCAGTACCCTGATGAAGGCAACAACAAGCTTGACGACCAGGTCAACATCACCCTCGGTGGCGCATATGACTTCCAGGTTGTCAAGGTTTACGGTCAGGCACAGTACTTCATGAACGCCGTCACGGTTGGCCAGAAGTCCGCCTTTAATCAGGGCAGCACCATCGGCAGCGGCTATGGGTTTGGCGTTAAAGAAGAAGGTGCTGACGGCTTCGGCGTTGCTCTCGCTGTTGGCGTTCCCGCTTTCGGCGGCCAGGCCAAGGCTCAGATCGGCTACATGACGGCTGAAGCGAATAAGGCTACTGGTTATCAGGACGAAAAGAAGGAAATCGACCGCTGGAACGTTGCGGTTGGCTATGACTATGCCTTCACGAAGCGCACTTCCATGTACACGGCTGCATCCTACATCAAGGACAGCATGAAGCATTGGGACGACAAGGATCGCGATCCTTCCTCGATCGAAGTCATGGCCGGCCTCATTCACAAGTTCTAAAATTTGAACCTGTTGAATATCTAGGCTAGAAAATAGGGCGGATCTTCGGGTCCGCCTTATTTGTTTTTGTTGCTAAGAACACGAGTCGCACCTAAAACATACGATGCCTCTGATGGTTGCTGAACCATGCAATCTCTTCAGCACCGACTGACATCGCGCAACAACTCGACACTTTCGGACACAACCGTTTGGGCACCATGGTGAGAAAATGTCCACTGTAGAAGCGCCGCCGGAAGCACGTTGAAAGAAAGCACTCCAGGAAATAGTAGAAGTTCCGCGCGGCGCTCTTCTTTTGCAGCGTTCGATAACCCCTTGCGGCTACAAAGGCCACAAAAGACACTTCCATTCGCTTCAAGCCCGTGCTTCAGGCTTTCGAAGCCAGAACGCCCACCATCCCAAAGATGAGGCAGATGCCGATGATTTCGGCTGTCGAAAGCACAAGCCCAAGCAGAATCACGCCGAGCACAACGGCTGTGAGCGGTTCAAAACTATTTAAAAGCACCGTGACAGGCGCAGGCACGTACTGCAGGCTCTTGAGGTAGCAGCAGAAGGCGCCAACCGTGCCGAAAGCGGCCACATAGAAATAAAGCGCCAGATTGGCGGCGCTCCAATGAAGCGCCAGCAGATCCGGCGGAACGACAATCCACATGAGCGCGCCGCCGAAAGCCATGCCCCAGCCGACAATGATGTCGATCGGCACGCGCTTCATCAACGCTTTGGGCTGAATCGTGCAGAATGCGCCGGCTGCTGCCGACGCAATGCCCCAAAGTGCACCTTCGAGCGAAATGTCAAGCGTGTCGAAGCGGCCTTTCGTCACGATGAGCGTGACGCCCGCAGCCGCAAGAAGAAAGGCCAGGCATTCGGTTTTTGTAACGGCGCGGTGCTCGCTGAAAGCCGTCCAGCCGATGACGAAAAGAGGGCCCGTCAAAACCATCAGAGCAGCTGTCGCTGCGTTTGAGGCTTCGATCGAAAGGAAGAAGGTAAGCTGGATCACCAAGAGCCCAATGCCATAGATCATGATGCCAATCGCATTGGCTTTGTTGAATAGCGGCGTCAAAAGGCTGCGGCGTTCAACCAATCCAACGTAGAGAAGCAGCAGAACGCTCGCACCCGAGAGGCGGAGCGTCGTCAGGTCGACGGAGCCGAAGCCGCACGATTCCATCAGATACTGCGCCGCGATGCTCATGGAACCCCAGAAAAAGCCCGCGAGAATAGCGAGCACAAAGCCAAGAAGACGTCCTTTCTGCATGCAATTTTCTCCTGGCAGAGATGATTTGATGACGTCGGCTGTCTGGTCGTTATGCAGCCGTACGTTCAAATGTCTGAAAGCGTTCGGCGCGTGTTTTCAGCCTATTGTGCCGCGGCTTCGGCTGCCTGGCGTGGGCATCCTCACGCAGGCAAGAAGCGGATCGGTAGAAAGGCTCAAAGAGTGCGTCGTGGTGACGTTCCGCTGCGGAATCTCTCTGAACATTCGCGCCGCGGCAGGCAATCGTCTTCAATCGATACGCTTGCGGTTGCAAGACGCATCGCTCGCGGCTTGCAAAGAAAAGGTGCCGAAACGAACGGCACCCAAGGGAGCACGGGGCAGCTTCAAGTAGCGACGTGCTTAACCGCAGCCAATGAAGGACAGGTCAGGAAATGCCCCCGAGAAATCGAGCGGCACTCACTTTTGGGCCAGCGCTTCAAGGCGCAACAAACTTGTTTTCACCCGCCGCTTCGAGGAGGAGCGGCGCACGGAAGAGAAGTTCGCCGCTGTTCGGCGTCTCAACGGCACGCGGCGGCAGATAGATGGCCCACCCTTCGGGGAGCGTCACTGCAATCGCGCGATAGAGTTCCTGAGCCGTGAGCTTTGCCGTGCTCGGGAGCGCAAAGGTCAAGTTTGCGCCTTCGCCGAAGCGCCAGACGGCTGTTTCACTGCCTGTAGCATCAACGCCGCTCGAGGCGAGCCACCCTGGGAGCCGAACCGCAGGCGAAGCATCTTCATCGAGCGTTGCAAGGCGAAGCTTCGCGATGCAGCGGACTTCCGGGGGTCTTGCCGGCGCGGGATTGACTGGCGACGGGGTTCGCCGGCCGGCGCTCATCTGTCCTGCTGTTTGAGCGTTAGGCGCGGCAGCAGCTTCTTTTGGCGCCGGGCAGCCGAGCGCAGGCGAAACAAGCGTGAGACGCAGCTCGGAAGCGCCTTCAATCATGCCTTCAAGACGGTACCCCCGCGTATTGCCTGCCACCTCAAGGCCGAGCGATTCGGCGCCAGCTTTGATGAGAGAAGCGCTCTGCGAGACGAAGCGGCGCTCCGCATCGCTGCGGCTGAGCGGCGCTCCGGCGATCCCGCTGACATCCACAGGCACAAAGCCGAGAAGCCGGGGCTTCATGTCTTCGCCGCGAAGCACATTCGTAGCGGCCTTCCCGAAGAAGTCCGCGATTTTCGACGGCGAAAAGTAGTCGCGATAGGATTCGCCGAAAGTGGAGGGCTCTGCGTTCCGGAGAAGATCGGGCAGCGGATGGGCATCCTTCGCGGCTGCCGCTTCGCTCAGATCCTTTACTTCAGTTTCGCAGTAGAACCGCAGCACGTTCTGCGCACGGCTCTGCGTTACGTCATAGACGGGGGCGGCATGGATCTGCCGGGCTGCTTGGCCTTTCTCTTCGGACGCATCCGCCTCATCGTCCGAAAAGGGATTCGCGATCGACGAGAGGGAAGAGAAGGAAGGCATGGAGCTGCAGCCCACAAGGAGCGCGCTCGAGGCGATGACGCCGGCCAAAAGGGCCGGCCGGATAAAGGAAGAGAGCAGAAGAGGGTTGAAGGACTTCATTTTTGTGCTTTTCGAAGCTCGATGACCGGCGCGCTGCCGAGAGGCGCAGCGGAAAGCCCGCAGGCTTCAAGCGCCTCCCGGGGCGTTGCATTACTTCGTGCGCGGGTTGAGGAGGAAGCGCTGGATGTCGGTATTGAGGTTCGACACCCACTTGTTCACATTGCGGTGAATGCACGGCATGTCGCCAGCGCAGTTCGGCTTTTCGTCAAGGCCGTAGCTCTTCACATACTTGATCTTGTAGCCGGTCTTCGTATAGACGACGTCGAACGTCGCTTCGTATTTCGTGGCGCGGTTGTTGGACGGATAGGCGAGGCGGACCGTGCCCGGCTTATCCGAGACGACGCGCCAGGCGCGGGCGTTCGCGGCATCGAGAATCGCCGCATGAATGTCGCTTTGCTGGAAGTTGGCGCTCACGGTCTGCTCGGAAGGGAGCACGAGCGTGGTCGGGCCGCATCCCGAAAGAAGCATGACGGCGGCAGCTGAAAGCGCTGCAGCGGTGATGGAAACTTTGCGCATGGTTGTCGTCTCCGCAATGAGAAAAGGAAGGACCGAAAAAGAATTGGAAGCTTCACGTTACCTGAAATCGAAGCCGAGCGGGATTTCGGCAAGCGCAAAAGCACGCAAAAGTCTGCCGGGAAGCGAAGCGATATCGTTTTGATCAAATCCAATCGGCGCTGTTGCGCTGCCGAAGCATAGCTTCACGTCGGCGAGCTCCTGTTATTTCAGAACCTCAACGTCCGAAAAACGAATGCGCGTGACGTCGCCCCCGGCACCTTCGAGGCGAACGTCCTCCACGTACTCGCGTCCGGCGAAGACGGCTTTGCGGAGGAACTGCGAAAGCGCGCCATCCTTAGGCGTCGCTTCGAGAAGAAGCCTTCCGTCAACGCTCGGGCGGCGCTTCACGTCAAAGAGAGCGCTGAGCGCGGCGGGGTCGCCCGAGAGAAGCCCCGTCAGGATTTTGGCGGTTTGCGCCGCCTGGGGATTTACGTCGGCGGCGTTGCCAGTTTGACCGTCCTCCGGCGGCACGCTCTCGTCGAGCCCGTCGCTGAAGCGAATGCCGTGCTCGTCAATCGTCGTGATGCTCGGGAACGGGTCTTCAATGCGCCAGATGAGGCGGCCCGGCGAAAGCTCGAAGCGGCCGGTGCTCACCATGGGCTTCGGGAAGCCGGCAATCATTTTTTCCTCACGAAAAGCCCCTTTGAGCGACCGAACGCGCAGGGCTTCGAGCGCTGCGGCGACGTCCTGAACGCCGTGACCTGATGCCCTGTGTTCGGTCTCAGCCGCGGGTGTCGTCTCGTCATGCAAAGGCTGAGCGAGCGCTTCTCCCGAAGCAGTGCCCAAGGCAGCGGCGAAGGTGGCGGCAAGGGCGAAGCGCTTGAGGTGCGAGAAGCGAGGGAAAGGCTTCTTCGCAGCATCAAAAGCGTCAAAAGGGGCGGCGCTTGCGACGCAGCGCTGCGGATTCGTGCGTTCCCCGAAGCCGGCAGGCTTCAGCAATTTTTGGAAAAGGCGGCAGTTCTGCAAGTGCGTCATGGCGAGGTTCTTTTTGGTCAGTCTGTTGATGGCTCAGTCGAGCCAAGTGAAGCGCGGAAAGCCCGAAGGACGATAAATCATAAGGAGAAAGCGCTGCGTGCGCCTGTGAATGCCTCGGGAACGCCTTGTGAACGCACAGTTCAAGGCTGGCTTTCTGCTGCAGCCGGCTGGTTTATCGCCCGCATGAAGTCGAGGATCGCCTGCGCTTGCGCTTCAAAATACGGATTGTAGGTGAGCCGCACGTAAGGATGGCCGTCGCGCTTCTCGCCCCAGGCGCCGTACCAGACGTCGCTTTCGGGAATCTCGCAGCGAATGTGCCGAAGGGAAGCGGGCGACTCGTCTGAGGCGCAGCGCGCCGCACGGCCGTTGCGACCGTAGTAGGCGTTTTCGGGCGAAAAGTTGAGGCAAAGATGCGAAAAGCTTCGGATGTGCTTCTCTGGGAGAAAAGCTTCTTTAAGCACTACGCGGATTTGGTCCACGTCGGGCTTGGCTTCGCCGTACCAGAAGACCTCAGAGCGGCGGTTGAGAAATACGCGGTCTGCTTCAGCAAGAACGCGCTTGGTGTCGACGACAGAATCGGCTTCGGCAAGCGCGAGGAAGACCGGTGTCTCAGAGAGGCGCTTCTTCGGCGAATTCAGCACGCCCTGCGCCGAACGCATCGTGTCGTAGAAGGCGTCAAGCCCCGCCATGGGAACGGTTCGGTATTTCACGGGCGACGTGCCGCCCGCCGCATCTTCCGGCGTGATGAGCCAGTCGATGAAGAGCGACGCTGCAGGCACGAGATAGACGAGGTTGGTGCGCAGATACGGCGCGGGCGAAAAGAGAATGAGGCCTTCGAGATCGGTTTCGGCGGCAAGCTTGATCGCAATGTTGCCGCCCGTGGAGAAGCCCGCCGCCCAGACGCGATAGCCTTCACGCTTCAAGCGAAGCAGTTCACGCCGCGCGGCTTCGATCCAGTCGTCGCCCGTAAAGGCCAGCATGTCTTCGGGCTTGGTGCCGTGGCCTGGAATCAGTATCGAGCGAACGACGATTCCGTCTTTGACGAGACGTTCGGCCGTTTCACGGAAGGTCCAGGGCGAATCGCCAAGGCCGTGAATGAAGAGAACGGCACGCCCGTCTGCCTTGAGAGGCGGCTGTGGGCGAAGCTCAAAGGGCGTCATCCGGTCGATTTCTGTTGCATGATCCGCAGTTGCGAAGCGGCGGTTCGCGGCAATATCGGCGCGCGTTTGCGCAACATAGTCATCGAAAGTCGCAGGCACGGGCGGCAGGTGGCTCTGCGAAGCGCAGCCCGCAAGGATCAGCATCGATGCAGTTAGCAGTGCTCTCTGAAGAAGCTTTCCAAAGTGCATGTCCCGTTTGTGGAAACCCAAAAAGAGATTGAAGAAAAGGACGCGCCAGGTGGAAGGCGCGCACTGCCCCGGTGCGCGACGTGCGGGACAATCGCGCCTCTATGGCAGCCGCCGCTCTAAAACGCTACGAAGAAAAGGCGAGCTTTGAGGCATCTTATAGCGCCGGCTTGACTTATTGCATGCAGACAAACGAACCAAAGGGATGGGGCGGGAGAAGACGGGATCTTCGGAAGCCGGCAAAAAACATAATGTGTTGCTGCCTGCGTGCCAGCTGCCGACCGTGAAGCTGCTCTGTCAAGTACTGAGTCAACTGTGTATTTTTTACCTATGTACATAAGTAACATAGGTAAAAAGAACAAGCTTACTTATGTTTGACGAAGTTGCGCCAAGTTGAAGAAGAAGTTTGATCAAGCGGCAGAGCCGCACAACACATTGATCTATTGGGAAAATAAATGATTTGGCGGAGATCGGCGCAGCCATGCAGATCGTGCATGGAATTAATGTCTACTTATTCTAGATCTCTCCAGATGCTAAGTTGACTTAAGCAGGCTCGGCTGAAGTCAAGAGCAGCGACAAGTGCATGCCGGGCCGCGCGCGTGAGCGTCCGGAGACGGCTTGCGGCAGTCATCCAACCAGTTGAGGACCGTGCTTCCCGCCCGCCCCGCAGCGCGCCCTCGAGCGAGCGCCGCCCGAAAAGCCGCAACTGCGCTCAGGACGATCAATTCGATCCGATCCTTCAAGCGGCCTAAAAGAAGCCGAAGCGGCAAAAACAACAAAGTCAACAAAACCTGTCCGGCGGACATACAATTCTGCTTCCGTCGATCGAAGATGCGCTTCTCAAGCATACGACGGCCGACTGATAACGAAAACACCACCCTCAAAACCAAAATTTCATTTTCGCCATGCTTGCCAAAGGTCTTACAACGATTGCGCTTCTCTGCGTCTCCAACGTCTTCATGACCTGCGCCTGGTATCTGCACCTGAAGCTCCAGGCGGCCAAGATCATCACCAACTGGCCGCTCTTCATGGTCATTCTCTTTTCCTGGTCGATTGCGCTCCTTGAATACGCCTGCATGGTGCCCGCGAACCGCATCGGCTTTGAAATGAACGGCGGTCCGTTCTCGCTCGTGCAGCTCAAGATCATTCAGGAGTGCATCACGCTCTTCATCTTCACGGTCTTCGGGCTCCTTGCCTTCAATATCAGGCTTGGCTGGAACCACCTCGCGGCATTCGTCTGCCTTGTTCTCGCGGTTTACTTCGTTTTCCAGAAGTAGTTGAGGCGATGAGGCGGCGCCTCAAAAAGGGCGCTGCTTTGCGCTTGAACAAATTACCGCGTTGTGCCGTGGCCGAGCGGCTTCTGCGGGAATCGGGCGCCTTTCAGCGCGCTTTCTCGCCCTTTGACGGCGCCGCAGCACTGCCGCCCGCATGGGCGCGGTGCGCATGGCGGCTCAATGCTTCGGGCTTCGCGCGGCCCCAGAAGTCGTAGAAGTTGAACCAGTCGAAGGGAGAAGCCAGAATTTCCTTTTCGAGTTCGGCCGCATACTTTTGCGCCATGCGCGCGAGATAAGCGTCGCGCGCGCTGCGGGCGGCCTTCGGCGCTTCGTCGAGCGACGCAAAGCGGACGCGGTAGCGCGCCGATCCCGGCGGATCCGACGGCTTTGACGCCTCGCGCGTGCAGCTCATCATGCGAAGCGGACATTTGAGAAGCAGCGCGAGAAGGGCGCCGCCCGTCGGAAAGAAAGCGGGCGCCCCCAGGAAAGGCGCTTCGGCAACGGCTTTTTCCGAGCCGAGCGGCGTGCGGTCGCCCGCCAAAATCAGATAGGCGCCGCGCTCGACGCGTTCGGCGAGCGCCACGGCGAGGGCGGGCGAAAGGGACGCAACTTCAAAGAATTCACAGTGCGCGTGCGCAGCATGCTCGCGAGCACTGTCCGCCGTGGCGGCTTCCGCATCCGACCGGCGTCCCGCCCGCTCGAGAATGCGGTTGAAGCGCCGGGCGTGGCCCGTATGTTCCAGGATGACGAGCGGATGCCCTGTGTAGAGTCCCGCTTCCCGGGAAAGGAGCTCTTGACAGCCCGCGTGAGACGTGAGGATGATGGCGCCTTGCGACGGCGAATCGGCTTTGAAGATGTCGTTGCCCGCCACGTCGAGAAAGAGCCTGCGCTTCGGAAGATCGCTTCCGCTCGCCGCAATGATCTTGTCGAGA
This sequence comes from uncultured Sutterella sp., assembly GCA_905213905.1. Lineage (GTDB taxonomy): Bacteria > Pseudomonadota > Gammaproteobacteria > Burkholderiales > Burkholderiaceae_F > Sutterella. The sequence goes on from CAJMKD010000038.1 coordinate 17,428, forward strand.
ATGGTTTCGGCAAAGCGCCCGAGGTGCGCAAGCGCCGAACGAAGGCCGGGCTTAAGAAGGAGCGTACGAGCGCGAGCGTCCCGAATCGGGAAGGGCCTTTCTGCGAGCCGGCGGGCGATGCGGCGCTGATAGTCGAGAAGATCCCGCCGAAGGCGCGCGTTCGTGAGCCAGTAGAAGAGAAGCACGGGCGCGAGCGCCAGACGAAAAGGCGCGGCGCCGAGGTTGGCCGCAATGAACAAAAGAATGCGGATCCCAGCGGTCGAGGTCTTTTCGCCGATGGCGGACCAATGCGGCTCGGCTTGGGCTGCCGCCTTTTCTTCTTCGTCCGGACTGCTTGTCATCGGACGGCCGGCTTTTGCGTGTTCTGCGCGCCCGCCGAGTACGCTGCGCCGGTCTTCGCGGAAATGCCGTTGAGGCGCGCCTCGGCCTGCGCCTGCGCGAGTGCGGCGGCGCGGGTTGCGCGCTTGGCGCGTTCGAGATCTTCTGGCGTAGCCTGCTTGTCGCGTGCCGCTTCAAAAGCGCGCATGGTGCCAGGCACGGGCGCCGCTGCGGTCTGCTTGGCTGGCGCAGTCTTTCCGCTCCGGGTGCCTGCCAGGGGCGAAGCGAGTCGCTCTCCGCTCTCGGGCTTGCGGGGCGAAGCTGCGCCAGGCGCTTTGGCAGCAGCGCTCGCGCGAAGCGCGGCGTCCTTCCCGAGCGCCGCCCCTTCCGACGGACGGTCAGCCAACGGCTTGGCGCGCTGGCATTCAGGGTCGCGCCCGCATATGCGCGAAAAGAGAATGATCGGCAGGCGCGTGAGCATCAGCACGCAGAGCTTTGCATGCATGGCGCTGATGCGCGCATTGTCGGCGAACGCTTTGAAGTGGCTCACGCCTTCCGGCGGGTATGTAACGCGCACGGGGATGTTCTTGACGCGCAGGCCTGCCCAGAGGAGGCGCACGAGAATTTCCGGGTCGAACTGCATCCGAAGGCCGAGCTTCACGTTTTCGACGAGCGCGAGCACCGGTTCGAGCGGATAGAGGCGCAGGCCGCACAACGCATCCTCAAAGGAGAGGGAGAGGCTGTTGATGGAAGCCCAGAAATTCGTGAGCTTGCGGCCGAACCGGCGAGAAAGCGGCGCCGAGGCGTCGTAGAGGGGATAGCCGCAGATGAGTGCGCTTGGAAACTTCTGGCCGAGCGTGATGAACTTCGGAATCACGGCTCTGTCGTGCTGTCCGTCGGCATCGATCTGGAGCGCATGCGTGAAGCCCGCACGGCCGGCTGCTTTGAAGCCGTCGATCACGGCGGCGCCCTTGCCGCCATTCACCGGACGGTGAATGACGCGCACCCCCGGCTCGGCGAGCCGGTCGCAGACAGAACGCGTTGCGAGGTCGGAGCCGTCGTCGACAAGAATGATGGGAAGCGCAAGCTTGCGCACATCCGCCACAACTTCGGGGAGCCGCGCGGGCTGGTTGTAGACGGGAATGATGACGACAGGACGAAAGCCCGGCTTCATGCCGGTTTTAAGAGCGGGCGCGCCGGCCCGGATGCCGGTGCGGGCCTGCGCAGTGACCCCGGGCGCTCCGACGACCGCAGGTCCCGTGCGACGGGGCTTGCGGCATTTGCGCTCGCCGGGCTGCGCCGGCGCGGCAATTGCCGAACGGCTGTCGGGCGCTGCCCCTCGGGAGCCTCTCAGCGGCGTTCGGGGCTCAGGGGGCTCCTGGGCGTCGCTCCCAGAAGATTCCGCGCTTGGGGAAGCAGTGTTTTTTGTGGCGGCGGATTCCCGCCCGACGGCATCCTGCGACATCGCTTGCGTCTCTTTTCCTGAAGTCGTCTGATTTAAAGATGCCTCATACTACACGCTTGAAAGGGTGCAGGCGACGCCCGCGGGCGTCAAAATCCGTTTTCAGCGCATTTGCGTTGCTCAAACTGATCATTTCGAGGCGAATTAGCACGCGCCACCCAGCCGCCGCACGCTTTGCGCCATTGAAGCGCTTCGTTGCAAATTCCATTCAAATATTCCGTTTTCCATCGGGTTCCTGCCATCTTTGTTCGCGCAGAGTACGTATACTGAAGGGCACAATGCGCGCGCTTCGAATATCCCGATCCTGATCTCTGGAAGAACCGATGCTGCCTTCAGCGGATGCAGTCCGCCGGAGGCTTTTGCCGCGCCCCAAAGGCCGCGCCTGCGGCCGTCCGCTCATTCACTCAACCGCACATCCGCACGCATGGAACATTCGCTCCCGCTTATCTCGACGCTCGTGATCGGCTTCATGCTCGCGCTCGTTTTCGGCTTCATAGCCGAGCGCTTCCTGAAGGCTCCCGCGCTCGTCGGGTATCTCCTGGCCGGCATTGCAGCCGGTCCCTTTACGCCCGGCGTCTACGCTGATCCGGAGCTCGCGCACCAATTCTCAGAAGTGGGCGTGATGCTGCTGATGTTCGGCGTCGGGCTGCATTTCTCCATCAAGGATCTGCTGAGCGTGAAGGGCATTGCCGTGCCGGGCGCGGTGCTGCAGATGCTCGGGGCGACGGTGCTCGGCGCTGTGGCGGCGCATACGCTCTTTGACCGCCATTGGGTGGAAGCGTTTGCGCTCGGTCTCTCGCTCTCCTGCGCCTCAACTGTGGTGCTTCTCAAGGCCCTCGAAGTGCGCGGGATTCTTTCCGGGCCCGACGGCCGCATTGCGGTAGGCTGGCGCGTCGTCGAAGACCTCGCGACCGTCGTGATTCTCGTCATGCTGCCGCCGCTCGCGGAAATCTTTGCGCCCGGCACGGGCGAAAAGGCGGCCGTGAACGGCGTCGAGCTCGCGATGAGCCTCGGGAAGACGCTCTTGGGCGCCGTCGCTTTCGTGGTGGTGATGCTCCTAGCGGGACGCCGCGTGCTCCCGTGGGCCATGGCGCAGGTCGCGAAGACCGGTTCGCGCGAGCTCTTCACGCTCTATGTGCTCGCGTGCGCCGTGGGCGTCGCGTACGGTGCGGCGGAAATCT
>CAJMKD010000039.1 GCA_905213905.1 uncultured Sutterella sp.
GATGCAGCCGACTTTGGAAAAAGCCGCGCGAACTCTGGTGAAGTGCGGAAAGAAATCCGAAAACACCTCGAGCAATTATGAGTAACTTTTTCGGAACAGAAGATAGAAATTCAGAGACTTCAAATGAAGTGAAGGCAAAGAAGATGGAGAGCGCTGCGCTTCGGCGGGCTGGCTTCGTCTTTACGGGCGTCTTTCTTCTCGCGACGCTCATGATGCGCGGCCCTGTAACGGCAGTCGGCCCCGTCGCTGAATTGATCCGAGAGGCTTTCGGCGCCTCCTATTCGGACTATGGGCTCCTGACGGCGATTCCGATCGGCGCTTTCGGGCTTTTTTCCTTTTTTTCGCCCAATCTCGCCCGTCGGTTCGGGCTGCGCCGCGCCGTTCTCTGCGCGCTCGGCATTCTCGCGGCCGGCGCCATGCTTCGCGCGTTCGCGTCCCTCTCCCTCAGCTGGTCCCTCATGCTGGCGGCAACGGTGCTTGTGGGCGCCGGTATCGCATTTCTGAATGTGTATATGACGGTCGTCGTCAAGACGACCTGGCCCGATCGCATCGGCGCGATGATGGGGCTCTATACAGGAGTTATCGGACTTTCGGGCGCAATCGGCGGCCTCACGGCTGCGCCGCTGGCCCGGCTTGCGGGCGGCGTCTCAGGGACGACGAGCTTCTGGGGTGCGGCCGGGGTGGCCGCTTTCCTGCTTTGGGCGGCTTTCTCCCGCGTGGGCGACGTGCTGCGCGCGAATGCTTCAAGCGAGCGCCGCACCGGCGCCGCAGGGGGCGCAGCCCGGGAGTCGATTCTTTCGCTCGCTGTGAAGCCCATGGCTTGGGCGCTCACGGGCGTCATGGGGCTGCAGTCGCTTCTGATCTATACGGTGAGCGCCTGGATGCCGCCCTATTGGGCTTCGCTCGGCATGTCGGCCGAGACAACGGGCGTCTGGCTTTTCATTTTCCTTGTGAGCGGTCTACCCGCATCGGTCTTTACGGCGCGCTTCATGCAGGCTGTCGGCAGCGACGCCCGCGCTGTCGCACTTCTCTCGCTCGCCTATCTCCTGGGGCTTGCGGGCTGGATCTGGGGCGCGGAGCACGCCTGGGCGATGCTGCCGGGGAGCATTTTTGCGGGCGCGGCGCAGGGGTCGATGCTCTCGGTTGCGTTTCTCCTCATGTCGAAGAAGTCTTCGAGCGACGGGCAGATGCTCGGCATCTCGAGCCTTGCGCAGGGCGTGGGCTACCTCGGCGCTGGGTTCGGCCCCGTTATTTTCGGCGCGCTCTTTGAAGGCCTCGGCAGCTGGATGCCCGCTTTCGGCTTCGTGGCCGCCGCCATCGTTCTCTGGGGCGTCTCCGGGCTCCTGGCAAGCCTGAGGCCCGCCATTGACTGATGGGCGCAGATGCGCGGAATTAAAGAGGCGTCTGAGTTCTGACCAGACGTCTCTTTTTCTAATGTAAACCCAATAGGACGTTCTGCTTAGCGGCTTTGTTCAAAGACGCAAAAACGATCTATTTTCTCTGCAGAAAAATTTGTTCTGAAATAGAAAAACCATAAAAATCAAAGTTAAGTGACTGCAAAGTTATCCTTTTTGCTTAATTGTCCAAAAGGCATTCCTGAGATAAATTGCATTCTGACGCACGCCGCTCGGCGTTTTTTCCCGCGCTCTTTTGCGGTGCGGCGTGTGATGACAGAAAAACGCACATACCTCAAACAATCTCGGACCTTTTTTAGGACTTTTTCAAATGAACGGATTGACAGTCATGTTGATCACCCTCGTCGCTCTGGCGTGCGGCTACTTCGGGTATGCCCGCTGGCTCGAGAAGACGTGGGGCGTCGACCCCAACAAGCCGACGCCTGCGGTGGAGCATCAGGGCGGCGACTACGCGCCCGCTTCCAAGTGGACGGTGTTTGCGCACCAGTTCACTTCGATTACAGGCGCGGGCCCTGTGACGGGCCCGAGTATCGCTGCGATGTTCGGCTGGCTCCCGGCGCTCCTTTGGATGCTCGTGGGCGGCGTCTTCTTCGGCGCGGTGCAGGACTTCACTGCGCTATACGCCTCTGTGAAGAGCGGCGGCCGCTCGATCGGCATGATCATTGAAGACTACGTGGGCCGCACGGGCCGGCAGCTCTTCCTGCTCTTCTGCTGGCTCTTCACGCTTCTCGTGATCGCCGCTTTCTGCGACATGGTTGCCAACACCTTCAACGGCTTCACGAAGGAAGGCGCTCAAATCATGCCGAATGCCGCCGCTGCGTCGATCTCGATGATCTACATGGTGGGCGCTGTGCTTTTCGGGCTCTTCCTGAAGTACGTCAAGCCGTCGGCCGGCCTGCAGTTTGTCGTGGGCGTCGTTCTCATGGTCGTGATGGTTGCGCTCGGCATTGCATTCCCGCTCTATGCCGACGCCGTCACGTGGCGCTACGTCGTCTTTGCGTATCTCTTTGCAGCTGCGGTGATGCCGATGTGGGCGCTCAAGCAGCCGCGCGACTACCTCTCGATGTTCCTGCTGATCGGCATGATCGTTTGCGGCGTGCTCGGCGTCTTCGTGAAGAATCCGACGCTCAACATGCCGGCTGTGACGGGCTTCACGGTCAACAACATGGACCTCTTCCCGATTCTCTTCGTGACGATTGCCTGCGGCGCCGTTTCGGGCTTCCACTCGCTCGTGAGCTCGGGCACCTCCTCGAAGATGGTTTCGAACGAAAAGGACATGCGCCTTGTGGGCTACGGCTCGATGTGCGTTGAAGTGGTCCTCGGCGTCGTCGCGCTCGTTGTCGTCTGCGCGGGCGCCACGAACGGCGTCCTCCCGAAGGGCACGCCCTTCCAGCTCTTCTCGGGCTCGGTGGCGGGCTTCCTCACCGAACTCTTCGGCGTGCCGGCCGACATTTCCGCCTGCATCCTGACGATGTGCGTCTCGGCGCTTGCGCTCACTTCGGTTGACGCTGTTGCCCGCATCGGCCGCATGTCGCTGCAGGAGCTCTTCACGCCCGATCCCGGCCAGGAAAAGACGGCCGTGCAGAAGCTCTTCACGAACACGGTTTTCTCGACCGTTCTCACGCTTCTTCTCGGCTACGCCATCTGCATGGCCGGCTACATGTCGGTCTGGCCGCTCTTCGGCTCCGCCAACCAGCTCCTCTCGGCGCTTGTTCTGACGGGTCTTGCTGTGTTCCTCAAGGCGACCGGCCGCAAGGGCTGGATGCTCTACGCGCCGATGACGATCATGTTCTGCGTGACGATGACCGCGCTCGTTGAAGCCATCATCGGCATTATCGGCACGATTGCCGACGGCACGTTCGTCTTCATGGTGGGCGGCCTGCAGCTCATCATTGCGGTGGCGCTCATCATCCTCGCGCTGCTTGTCGTGTATCACTGCGTGCTCAAGCTCCGTGAGCCTGATCCCGCGCCTGCACGCACCAAGACGGCGTAAGGACGGCTGAAAACGCAGCATCTCTTCGGGGCCGGCGCTCTTCCGGACCGAAGATGAAATCAAGCCCGGCGTCTTCCCTTCGGTTGGAGGCGCCGGGCCTTTTCTGTGCGGACAGCCGGTCCGCTTCGAGAAAGTCCGAATGCGATCAGAGCCGCAGAACCTCGGCGGAAACGGCTATGATGCGCGCTTCCATTGAATGCATTCACCTCAAGCTGGCGAAACGATGCAGTTTATTCTTCAGACGCTTCTCACTGCTTTTCCCTTCATCCTGCCCATTCTCATTCTTCTCATTGCGAAGAAGGTGGGCTTTCGCTACAAGGCGCAGCGGCCCTTCTTCCGCGCGGCTTTCGTGTTCTACGGCCTTGCGCTCGCCGCTTTTGCGCTGCACGCCTATTCGTCGGGGGGCGGCGCTGCTGAATTCTTCCGCGCCTACTATGGTTCGCCCGTCGAAAAGACGATGCTTTGCTACGGGGGCTTTCTCGGCCAGGGACTCGCGGTGGTGATGCTCCTATTCGTCGTCAACTGGAGCACCGTGACGCTTTTCTTCATGAAGCCCGAGAAGTCGAAGACGCCAGAGCCGGCCGCAAAAGAGGGCGAAGCAGATGACGCTCAGAAGGCAGCGCCTTCTTCCGACGCCGATCGCCAGGCGGGCGGCAGCGGTCAATAAAGCACAGGCGCACAAGCGGCCGCGAGCTTTGCGCTTCGTTCGGCCGCTCTTTTTTCCTCTGTTCCTCTGCGTAGAAAATCCGATAGAAAACGCAGTCAACAGAGAGGTGCTGGCAACAAAAAAGGGCGCGAATAATTGTTCGCACCCTGGCATTTGTGGTCGGCGGCTTCCCGAAGCCTGCCTTTAAGCTCGACAACCGCATTCTTGCAACCGATGCAGATGCCGCATGGCCTCCCATCAGCGACTTGTTCCGGCAGCTCTCGGAAACGAAAGCACCACCTGAACCACAACGCTGTCTATTATGACAGGTTTTGAATTTTTTGCAACCAAATCGTCGAAAAAATCAAGAATAAACCTGTAATTTTTTGTTTCTGGAACGGCGGCGCCGCCTGCGTGCATCAGCTGGCGGCTTTTGCTGCGCTGCCTTTAGCGGAGTGCTGCCGGCGATAGCCGAAAACAGGACGCCCGTCCGAAGCGCAGCCGCTCGAGCAGCCCGAGCAGGTCGGCAGCAGCGGAACTTTGGCGAGGTCGCCTCGGTCAACCAGATGTGAAACCAGGCCTGCCATCAGGTTTTCCGAAACCCGAAAGTGCCAGGCCAGGTCGCGCAGCGTGATGCCAGGGCGCTCCTCCACGAGCCGTCGCACGTCAAGCATTGAAACCATGTCGTTGTCTCCGAAAAACCGTTTCTGGAAATCAGCATTCTAGAACAAATAGAAACAAGAAGCATTCTTGTTTATTTCTCTGACGCCGCTGAAAGCATTCTCACCAACGGCAATTATTGGGCGGCAGCAGACGTTGCCGCGAATGAAAACATGATCGCACGCAGAAATTACTAAGACATTTGTCTGATGATGCTTGCGCAATTCGTTAAAGTTCAGGATTCATTTGCTTCAGCTTTTGTCAAAAGGCTGTTCGCACTTATGATGAAGCTGTGCGCGACGAGCAGCCGGACGCTCTCGACATAACAAAGTCCGACGCCCGATCGTGCCGTTGTTTTCCAAAGAGGCATCCGAGGAGAAGCGCTCGCTCGAACGGACGCGCCCGATGCCTCGAACTACGACAATCGCCGGCCGATCAGAACGAACCCGATGCCCGCAGAAGGCAGCGGACGCTTTTGGTCGAACCGTTTTCTCAATTCCGAAGGCTTTCCCGAACCGATCTGCGGCCGGGGAGGCGTCTCGGCCAAGTGAAGGAGAATCTTCATGGAACCGTATGCAGCCGGATGGCTTTCCATCCTGCCGCCCATCATCGCCATTGGTCTGGCGCTCGTGACGAAGGAGGTGCTGTCCTCGCTTCTGATCGGGATTCTGAGCGGCACGCTTATTTATTCGATCGGCACCGACGCCAATTTCCTCATGGGCACGCTTCAGACGGGCTTCAAAGTGATGGCCGACAAGGTCGACTTTGAAATCCTGATCTTCACGTCGCTGCTCGGATCGCTTGTCTACGTCGTCGCCATGTCGGGCGGCACCCGCGCCTACGGCGCCTGGGCCGTTCAGCGCGTCAAGAGCCGCCGCGCCACGCTTTTCTCTGCGAGCGGCCTCGGCATCCTCATCTTCATTGACGACTACTTCAACTGCCTCTCCGTCGGCACGGTGATGCGCCCGCTCTGCGACCGCTACAACATTTCGCGCGCAAAGCTCGCCTACATCATCGATTCGACCGCTGCGCCCGTCTGCATCATTGCGCCTGTTTCCTCCTGGGCTGCTGCCGTGGGCTCCTCGCTCAAGGGCAATGCCGTCTTCGAATCCGACATGGCGGCGTTCATCGCGACGATTCCTTGGAATTTCTACGCGCTGCTCTCGATCATTCTCATCATCTTCATCATCGCGACCGACTTTGACTTCGGCCCCATGCGCCGCAGCGAAGAGCGCGCGCTTGCGGGCGACATCGGCGCGAGCGAAACCTCGGGCGGCGCAGAGCCCCCCAATCCCAATCCGCGCGGCCGCGTGATCGACATGCTCGTGCCCATTACGGCCCTCATTGTTTTCGCTGTTCTTTCGCTCATGTATTCGGGCGGCTATTGGGGCGACGATCCGCAGTACCACACCTTCCAGGCTGCAATCGGCAACTCTTCGGCTTCCGCTTCGCTCGTCTGGGCTGCGTTCGGGGCCGTCTTCGTCGCTTTCATCTTCTACGTGCCGCGCCGCCTCGTCGGCTTCTCGGAATTCATGAACGGCATGGTTGAGGGCATGAAGCTCATGCTGCCGGCAAACATCATTCTCGTGCTCGCCTGGGCGCTCTCGGGCGTTTGCCGCGATCTTCTGCAGACGCCGCTCTTTGTCGAGTCGATCGTCACGAGCAGCGGCGCTGACTTCTCGCTCTTCCTTCCTGCGGTTGTCTTCATCATTGCGGCCTTCCTCGCCTTCTCGACCGGCACGGCCTGGGGCACCTTCGGCATTCTGATTCCGATCGTCGTGCCGGTTGTGCAGGGCATTGATCCGTCGCTCACCATCGTTGCGCTTTCGGCAACTCTGGCGGGCTCCGTCTTCGGCGACCACTGCTCGCCCATTTCCGACACCACGATTCTTTCTTCTGCCGGTGCCGGCTGCAATCACATGGAGCACGTGTCGACGCAGCTCCCCTATGCGCTCGTCGTTGCAGTGTCTTCAGCCGTGGGCTACCTCGTTGCCGGCATTTCGCACGGCAACCTCTGGCTCTCCTTCGGCGTCGCGCTCTTTGTCATGGTGAGCCTCGTTTCGGTGCTGCACTTCATGAAGCACAAGCGTGCGGGGGCGCTCGCCTAAAGGGCCCGCAGCCATTTCGCTTTAAAGCAGGCAAAACAAGCCGCAGCGCTTCCCGAGTGAATCGCTGCGGCTTTTGCTTGAGGACTGCGTTTTTTTTCGTCTTCAGGCTTCTGGGCGGATGCGACCGAAGACAGGCTTGTCCGGGCCGCGGGGCACGGTGCTTAAAAAGAGGCTTCTGAGCCAGACGAAAGCCGGATCGGCGCTTCTGTGCGCGTGCCAGATGAGGGCGGGCTTGAGCGACGGCGCTTCGGGAATATCCGCGAGCGCCGTGAGCGGCATACGACGGGCAAGGCGCTTCGCTGTACGCCATGGAACGGCGAGGACGAAGTCGGACTCTTCGAGCAGCAGAATAGCCCCGAGCCACGATTCCGTCCAAAGGATCGTTTCGCCGGCGGCAAGCGGAATTTTGGCGGGCCCGGGCATGCCGCCCTCCACAGGATCCGTGTCGGGATGCACGACGATCTGAATGCGCCGGTAGCGCCCGAGCGCCTCATGCACCTCTGGGCGCCCCGCGAGCGGCTCGAGGGGGTGGCCCGCCCGAACGATCTGCACGTAGGTTGTTTCGAGAAGCTTCGTCGATTCCAGGTCTTCCGGGAGGTTCACGGCCGGGCAGATCGCAAAGTCGAGTTCGCCCGAGCGCAGCCCGGCGAATGTGCTTTCATCGTGGGTTCTCACGGCGATGCCGGCGCGGGGCGCCGCTTTGGAGAAGGCGGCGAGCACCGGCTCAATCACCATGGCGAGTGCATTGTCGAGGCAGGCCACGCGAAAAACGCGCTCGAGCTTGGCCGGCGAAAAGACGCGTCGATCGGTGAGCGATCGCATGTCTTCGAGCACCTTGCGCGAGCGCAGCGCAAGTTCGAGCGCTTCGTGCGTGGGTGCGAGCCCGCGGCCGTGTCGGGTGAAAAGCTCCGCGCCGAACGTCGCGCGCACGTCCGCAAGAAGCCTGCTCGCCTTCGGTTCCGAAATGCCGAGGCGCTTGGCGGCAAGGCCGAGATTCTTCATTTCGACGAGCACGCAGATGAACTCAAGCAGCTCTTCGGTGATTCCGCGATTCATTTTTCGAAGATAAGATTTTTCAGTTTCGAAAGCCATGCCGAGGTAAGCGGCAATACCGGCATTTTGCCTAGCCCGCTAGCATTTTCCACCATTGAGGCGGTTCTCTCCGAGCGCCTCGCCGCGTCGCGCGATGAGCGGAAGCGAATGCTTTCCGCGCCCGTTCGATCCTTTGAAAAATGCAAAAGGATAAGCCACAAATGAAGATTCGTCATCTCACCGCCGCTCTGATCGCGGCTGTGCCGCTTCTTGCCTGCGCCATGGGCGGCCCCTCCGGCCCCAAGGTCGGTTATGAAATCCAGGGCCATCTCGGCGAAGTGATCGTCAATCCGTATGAAACGGCGCCGCTCACGGCCATCATCAAGAACGGCGGCTACGTGATCAAGGATGCGAAGGTGACGGTGATGCCCAAGCCCAACGGCATTCCGATCAGCTACAACGTTTCGCGCCGGATGCTTCTCACGCACGGCGGCGTGCCTGTCTTCGGCCTCTATGCGGACTTCGTCAACACGGTTCAGGTTGACTTCACGCGCATCTTCAACGGCAAGGAAGAAAAGTTTTCCGACACGTACAAGATCTACGCTTCGCCGATTTATACGGATGCACAGGGTCTCAAGGGACAGGTTTCTGCGATGCCGAAGGTGCGCCCCGTCAAGGTGGCGCCCGAATTCAAGGATCGCCTCTACCTGCTCAACAACGCCGCCGACCTTGCCGGCAAGGCCGCGCATATGGTTTGGAACAACCCGATGGGCGGCGCGCTCGAATGGTCCTTCTATCCCCAGAACGGCATTGTTGATACAACCGGCGAATACCGCTGGTACATGTTCACGCAGCCCATCTACAACGTGGGCGAACCGTATCTCGGCGGCGACATGATGGGCTTCCGCCAGAATAAGGACGGCGCCTTCACCTGGGGCTACGGCCAGCGCTACGTCAAGTACGACCTGATGGGCCGCCAGATCTGGAACCGCCGTCTGCCGCTCAACTACATCGACTTCTCGCATGCGCTCGACGCGGCGCAGAACGGGCACTACTTCCTGCGCGTTGCTTCGGCGAACACGAAGCTCCCCAACGGCAAGAACGTCCGCACGGTCCGCGACGTGATCGCTGAAGTTGACCAGGACGGCTACGTCGTTGACGAGTGGCGCCTCTTCGACATTCTCGACCCGTATCGCTCCGACGTCATCAAGGCGCTCGACCAGGGGGCGGTCTGCCTCAACATTGATGCTTCGAAGGCCGGCAAGACGCTCTCGGAAGAAGACATCCAGAAGCTCAACGAGTCGGACAACTACGGCGACATCGCCGGCACGGGCGTCGGCCGCAACTGGGCGCATGTCAATTCCGTCGACTATGACCCGACCGACGATTCGATCATCATCTCGTCGCGTCATCAGTCCGCGGCCGTGAAGATCGGACGCGACCATGAAGTGAAGTGGATTCTCGCCGCGCCGCGCGGCTGGAAGGGCGATCTCGCGAAGAAGGTGCTCACGCCTGTCGACAAGGACGGCAAGAAGCTCGTCTGCGACGACGCCTCCTGCGAAGGCGGCTTCGACTGGACGTGGACGCAGCATACGGCATGGCGCATCGATTCGAAGAGCAAGCCTGGCATCGTTTACCTCTCTGTCTTCGACAACGGCGACGCCCGTGGCATGGAGCAGCCCGCGATGCCTTCGATGAAGTTCTCGCGCGCTGTCGTCTACAAGATCGACGAAAAGAAGATGACGGTCGAGCAGATCTGGGCCTACGGCGAAGAAGCCGGCCACGACTGGTTCAGCCCCGTGACCTCGATCACCGAATATCAACAGGACAAGGACTCGATCTTCGTCTATTCGGCGACGGCAGGCGCCACGTTCGACATCAATACCGGCGCCTTTACCTCCGCGCCCAATCCCTACATGATGGAGTTCCGCTGGGGCGAACACGAACCTGCCGTCGAAATGCGCGTTGAATCGACGACGGGCTACCAGGCAATGCCGGTCGACATCAGCCTGGCCTTTGAAAAGTAATCGGCGAGTTCTTCTGGAGAGCGGGCGGCGAGGTTCCTGCAACTTGCCGCGCCGTCCGCTTTTCGGCGACGATGTGCTTGCAGCGTCAAGCTCGAGCTCAAAGGCCGTTCCGGATTTTTGCCGGGACGGCCTTTCAGCATGTTGTGCTGCCTGGAAGATTCATCAATTAAGCGCAATTGCGTTATAGGGTGCAAGTGTTGAGGAGCGATATTGGCCCGGTGTCATGCCGAAGATGCGCTTGAACGCAGCGATGAATGCAGAGGCTGTCTTGTAGCCCAGTGCTTCTGCCACCTGTTCAGACGTTTCACCCTCGAGAAGTCTGCGCGTTGCCGTCAGCATCATGAGCCGCAGACGCCATTGGCCGAAGCTCATGCCGGTTTCGCGCGAAACAAGCTTCGAGAAGTTTCTGGCGCTCATATAGATGAAGCTTGACCATTCGTCGACAGTGCGATGCAGTGTTGGATTCGCCACAATCTCTTCAGCAATGCAAAAGAGCTTGGCGTTGTATGGGAGCGGCGCGAAATTCAGCGGAAGCCGCGGCGCAATCTGGATTTCCTCCAGAAGCACGCGTGCAAGCCGTCCCGTGTGGCTCTCAGCTGAAAAAGGCGCTCGAATCTGCGTGAAGTGCCGAATCATGGCGAGCACCATCGGCGAAAGCATGATGCGGATGGGCTCATCAGGGAGCGATTGCGCCCATTCGGGCGCAATGTGCAGATAAAGCGATTCTGAATTCGATCCGATGAAGCCTTCGTGCAGAAGGCCCGGCGGCGCCCAAAGCGCGCATGCCGGCGGCAGTGCCGTCCGCCATTCTGCAGATGCGAGCCCAACGACGCCGCGAATGGAAACAACAAGTTGTCCTGTTGCATGACTGTGGAGCAGCGGCGGCCGGCTGAGCTCCCCATGGCGGTCGACAAGCGCCGCCTGCATGAGAATAAGCGGATCGTCGGGATCAAAGCCTGCAGGCCATTGCGTCGGGTGAAAGGGCTTTGTCATGGCGTCAATTCGCGTATTTTGGGCAATTAGGTAAGAAACAGCGCAAGCGGAGCCGAAGCTGCCTTCGGAACCGCTTGCTGTCATGCTGCTATAACGGCTGATTTCTCTTCAGCCGGTGTGTTTAAGGAACTTTGTACTGAATGTTGTGGCAGCTCGAACACATGTTGACGCTTTGTTCGTGGCCGCGATGGCATTCCGTGCAGTTGAGGCCGACCAGATGGTTGTAATGCGGATTGGGATCGAGTTTTTCAGTGCGTTTTGCGACAGCATCAAGCGATTGATGACAGGCATTGCACTTGGCCGTTTCGACAGCCGCACCGGCCGCAGGGGATTTTGTGCCGTGGCAGGCTTCGCAGGCAACGCCTCGCTCTGCGTGCCGATCGGCCAGGAAATGCGTGTTGCTGGGTGCAGCCTGAGCGACGCCAAATGAAAGCGCGAGGACGACCGCACAGAAGATGTGGTGGAATTTCATGTCATTCTCCTTTTCAATCGTTCGAGCGGTTTTGAGCGCGAAGTGAGGCGCTTCGTGCGGCTATGCGGCCGAAAACGAGACAGCCGCCAAGCTGGTTGCCGCCGATGTCGTCCTGGTACCAGAGGCCGCCTGCGGCAGCGCCTGCGGCGTAAAGCCCGGGGATGGAACGATGCTCGAAGTTCTGAACTTCGGCGCGGGCATTGATTTTGGGTCCGCCGAACGTGCTTGCCATGCCGCCAGCGGCAGGAATCATGTAGAAAGGACCGGTTTCGAGCGCATGCGGCTCATCGTAGTCATAAGGGGGATCAAGCTCTTTGGCTTTTCCGGCTTTGACTGCATCGTTGAAGACCTTGACGGTTTCCACCAGATTCTTGACGGGAACGCCCGCGGCTTTCGCGACCTCTTCGATGGAATCGCCTTTGAATACCTCAAAGCCGAGACGAGCAAAACGTTTGATCGTGTTCGAGAGAATGTTGGCGTTTGCGTCCGCGTCTTGACCGATCAGCATGAAGCTGCGGTTGTCGGGCGTGCGTTCAGCGATTGCCTTGGCTTTGGGAACTTGGAGCCAAGTTTCCGGCACGAAGCGCTTGCCCTGCGTGTTCACCTGAATGCCGTAGCCTGCGTGCATCAGCGGAGACGGGTTGCAGTGGCCTGTCGGCGTGATAGGCCCTGCATAGAACTGGTCCATGTTGACAAGCTGCGCATGCACCTGGCTGGCCATGAGAATGTTTTCGCCGGTTATCCAAGGCGATCCGCGTACAATGAGGCGCGACGCCCAGGGCCCGATGAATTGGTCGACCATCGCCTGGTTGGCGCCGTAGCCGCCCGTTGTAAGAATGACGCCGCCTCGGGCGAAGAAGTCTTTTCGGCCTTCTGGCGTAATGCAGGAAACGCCTTCGACGTTGTAGCAGTCGTCGGCGATGAGTTCGACGGCTTTTGTGTTGTATCGGATGGGAACGTTTTTCTTCGATAATGCCTTCATGAGGCAGCGCAGCAGCATGGAGCCGCCCGTGATCCCTTCGCCCGGGCTGATTAGGCAGCGAGAGAGCTCAGGCGCCGGCAGATTCTCCCAAAGGTAGAAAGGCGTGCCATGGTCGGCAAGCCAGTCAATGCCCTTGCCTGCTTCTTCAGCATACGTGCGCACGAGATCCGGATCCGAGCGGAAGGCGGAAAGCTTCATCATGTCGTTAAAGAAGGCCTCTGCTGAGTCTTCTGGATGATTTTTCTGAAAGCGGCTCCCCACGGCTGCGATCCAGCCGGACGAATAAACGGTCGCGCCGTCAGGACGCCCCATCTTTTCGAGCAGAATAACCTTCGAGCCCTGTTCGGCCGCTTCGAGTGCCGCACACATGCCGGCGAAGCCGGCGCCAACTACGACGACATCCCAATCTTCACGCGCACGCTTTTGTTTCGGGCGGGCAACCGCAGTTCCGGAAATCCCGGCCGCCGCCGCGGCGCCAAAGCCGAAGACGCTTGTTTTCAAGATGTTTCGACGTTGCATAGATCCTCCTTTTTGCTTGGGTCTCTCAGGGCGGAACGGCTTCTATAAGACGTAGCCCTAAGAACTAGTTTGGTTGAAGTAGTTCTGTAGAACAATCTTCAAAAGCGACAGATGATGTCGAAAATCGGCCATCCGCCCATGACTGAAAGGGAGCGCTTTTGAGGCGAAATTGGTTTGAATGAAGCAAAAAATCGAGACCTCGCAGGAGGACAGCGCCCCCGTCTTTCTTCATTTGAAGATGAAAGGCAGGGGCATGAGGCAAAGGCCAGGAGCAGGGGGCTGATAAAATCAACCAATTGGACGTAGTTATCCCCATCGACCGCTCGTCGGCAGGAGGAAGCGGCGCTTTGCACCGCACTTTCATCCGTGCGAGGGTCGGCTTTTCTTTTAAGAGATCCATCTTCATGACGACCACCAACGGCATCGTTTTTGAGCTCAACGGCCCCGAGGCGCTTTCTGAATTCCGCGCCAATCGTCTTTTGAAGGCGCTCCAGAAGGAATGCGCCGACGTGGAGGCGGTTTCGAGCCGCTTTGTGCATTTCGTCCACGCAGCTGAAGATCTCGACGAGGCGGCCAAGTGCCGCCTCGATTCGCTTCTTGACTACGGCGCTCCCGAAAAAGCCGTGCGTGCCGACCTGCAGTTTCTCGTCGTGCCGCGTCTGGGCACGATTTCGCCGTGGGCCTCAAAGGCGAGCGACATCGTTCGCAACTGCGGCATCCGCGAAGTGCTCCGCGTCGAGCGCGGCACGCTTTATTCGATCGCGCTCAAGCCCGGCGTTGTGCTCGACGAGGCAGCCAAGTCGCGCCTTGCAGCTGCTTTGCACGACCGCATGACCGAATCGGTTGTGCCGGCGGATTTCCCGGCTGAAAACCTCTTCGTTGAACTCGCAGGCAAGCCGATGGCGACCGTGCCGCTTATGGCGGAAGGCCGCAAGGCGCTCGAAGAGGCCAACGTCACGATGGGGCTTGCGCTTTCTGAGGATGAGATCGACTATCTCGCGGAAAATTTCGCTCGTCTCGAGCGTGATCCGACCGACGTGGAACTCATGATGTTCGCGCAGGCCAACTCCGAGCACTGCCGCCACAAGATCTTCAACGCCCGCTGGACGCTCGACGGCAAAGACCGCGAAGAGACGCTCTTCGGCATGATTCGCCGCACGCACAAGATGGCGCCGCAGTGCACCATCACGGCATACGCCGACAACGCCGCTATTTTTGAAGGCGCCGAGGTGACGCGCCTTTACCCCCGTCCGAGCGAAACGGATGTTTTCGGCCGCGTTTTCGAACGCCGCAAGGAACCCGTCCACACGGTCTTCAAGGTTGAGACGCACAATCACCCGACGGCGATTTCGCCGTTCCCTGGCGCATCGACGGGCTCGGGCGGCGAAATCCGCGACGAAGGCGCGACCGGCCGCGGCGCCCGTCCGAAGGCGGGCCTCACGGGCTTCACGACGTCTGCGCTCCATTTGGCTGGCGCAGCGCAGGTCTGGGAAAACGACGGCGATGCGACGAAGGGCGAAAAGGCTGACGCAGCCTACGGCGCGCCCTCGCGCCTGGCGACGCCGCTCTCGATCATGACCGAGGGCCCGCTCGGCGGCGCCGCCTTCAACAATGAATTCGGCCGTCCGAATCTGCTCGGCTATTTCCGCACCTTTGAAGCCAATATCGGCGGCGTTCGCTACGGCTACCACAAGCCCATCATGCTTGCGGGCGGCATCGGCGCCATCCGCGACGACCAGACGAAGAAGCTCGAGCCGCCTGTGGGGAGCCTCCTCGTCGTTCTGGGCGGACCGGGCATGCGCATCGGTCTGGGCGGCGGCGCTGCTTCGTCGATGACTTCGGGCGCGAATTCCGAAGCGCTTGACTTTGACTCCGTGCAGCGCGGCAACCCCGAAATGGAGCGCCGTGCGCAGGAAGTGATCGACCGCTGCTGGGCGATGGGCGAAGAGAACCCCATCCTTGCCATTCACGACGTCGGCGCGGGCGGCCTCTCGAATGCCATGCCTGAACTCGCGGACCTTTCGGGGCAGGGCGCTCGCTTTGACCTCTCGAAAGTGCCCGTCGAAGAAACCGGCATGTCCCCGCTTGAAATCTGGTGCAACGAGTCGCAGGAGCGCTACGTGCTTGCCGTCGATCCTGCGAAGATGGATCGCTTCAAGGCTTTCTGCGAGCGCGAACGCTGCCCCTATGCCGTCATCGGTGAAATTACGGCCGAAAAGGACCTCAAGCTTGAACGCCCCGGCGAGACGAACGCCGTTGACATGCCGATGGACGTGCTCCTCGGGAAGACGCCGCGCACGCACCGCGTGGCCGAGCACCTCGAGCAGCAGCTCGCACCTTTCTCTGAAGAAGGGCTCGACCTTGAAAAGGTCGCTTACGACGTGATTCGCCATCCGGCAGTTGCCAACAAGTCCTTCCTCATCACGATCGGCGACCGCTCCGTGGGCGGCCTTGTGGCGCGCGATCAGATGGTCGGCCCCTGGCAGGTGCCCGTCGCCGACTGCGCCGTCACGACGCTCGGCTTTGAAACGACGAAGGGCGAAGCGATGGCAATGGGCGAGCGCACGCCTGTCGCCGTGATCAATTCTGCGGCCGCTTCGCGCCTTGCGATCGGCGAAGCGCTCACGAACATTGCGGCCGCCGATGTGGCGCTCCCGAAGGTCAAGCTTTCCGCGAACTGGATGGCTGCCTGCGGCGCGCCCGGCGAAGATGCGAAGCTTTTTGATGCGGTGAAGGCCGCGTCCGACTTCTGCGTGGCGCTCGGCATCTCGATTCCGGTCGGCAAGGATTCGCTCTCGATGCGCACGAGCTGGGAAGATGCCGGCGAAAAGAAGACGGTCACTTCGCCCGTGTCGCTCATCGTTTCGGCAGCGGCGCCCGTTGCGGATGCGCGGCTCACGCTCACGCCTGAGCTCAAGACCGCCAAGGAAGGATCCGTGCTCGTCTACGTTGACCTCGGCGAAGGCCGCAACCGCATGGGCGGCTCGATTCTCGCGCAGGTTTCGCAGCGCTTCGGCAACGAAGCCCCCGACGTAAACGATCCGGCGCTTCTTGCGCGCTTCGTGCTCGCGCTTCGCAAGCTTGAGCTTGCCGGCTGCGTTCTTGCCTATCACGACAAAGGCGACGGCGGCCTCTTTGCGACGCTCGCTGAAATGAACTTCGCTTCCCGCATCGGCATCCGCGCTTCGCTCGATTCGCTTCTGAAGGAGAAGAATGCGACGGTGCTCAATGCGCTCTTCAACGAAGAGCTCGGCGCCGTTCTCCAGGTGCGGGCGGACCGCGTCGAAGAGGTGGTGGCCCAGATGCGCGCCGAAGGGCTTGCGCACTGCACGCACTTCATCGGCGAAACGATCGAGGCCGATGAGCTCCGCTTCGAGCACGAGGGCAAGGCGATTGCCGCCTTCCCGCGCGTGAAGCTTCAGGAAGCCTGGAGCGAGGTTTCGCATGAAATTGCGCGCGGCCGCGACAATCCCGCCTGCGCAGACCAGGAATTCGCGCGCATCGCCGATGCGTCCGATACCGGTCTCTTTGCGAAGACGCCCTACGATGTCGATGAGGACGTGGCGGCGCCCTTCATTGCTTCGGGCGCTCGTCCCAAGATGTGCGTGCTGCGCGAAGAAGGCGTCAATTCGCAGACGGAAATGGCTGCAGCCTTTACGCGTGCGGGCTTCGACGTCTACGACGTTCATATGACGGACCTCCTCGAAGGGCGCGCGGACCTCGCCGAATTCAAGGGGCTCGCCGCTGCGGGCGGCTTCTCTTACGGCGACGTCCTCGGCGCCGGCGGCGGCTGGGCCAAGACGATTCTCAACAACGACCGGCTCGTTGAGATGTTCCGTACGTTCTTCGAGCGCGGCGACACCTTCGGCCTCGGCATCTGCAACGGCTGCCAGATGATGAGCCACCTGCGCGGCCTCATCCCCGGCGCAAACCACTGGCCGCAGTTCCTGCGCAACCGCTCCGAGCAGTTCGAGGCGCGCCTTGTCAATGTTGAAGTGCTCGAGAGCCCCTCAATCTTCTTTGCGGGCATGGCGGGCGCGGTGCTGCCGATCGTCAATTCGCACGGCGAGGGCCGCGTCGAATTCCTGCGCCCCGAAGATGCGGCGCTCGCGAAGGCGGCCGCACGCTACGTTGATTCGCAGGGACGTCCGACCGAGGTTTATCCGATGAACCCCAACGGTTCTGCGGGCGGTCTGACGAGCTTCACAAGCGACGACGGCCGCTTCACGATCATGATGCCGCACCCCGAACGCAGCCATCGCGCCGTTCAGCTCTCGTGGCATCCCGATGCCTGGGGCGACGTTTCCGGCTGGATGCGCATGTTCCGCAATGCGCGCCGCTGGGTCGGCTGAGGCTGCCCTCAAAGGGGATGACCGGCCGTTTTGAAATTAGGCCGGCCCCTTTGAGTACACGGGCGCAGTCAATTTCTTATACTGCGCCCGTCATTCGGCGAAAGGCGTCCATTCCGCAAGCCGGAGGACGCCTTTCGACATTTCTGTCGACATCTCCTCTGCGCGCCTTTGGCTGCGCAAATCCGACCTCGCGAACTTCGCTTCGCGACTTTTTCTCATGGCTGCGGATCCGGCAAACGGTTCCGCCATGCGCCGAAAGCCTTTGTGCGCAATCGGTGCATTCAGATGGAAGTGCCCAACATGCAGAAGCTTGCTATTGCCGTGAGCGACGGCGTTTCTTTCAAGAACTATCCCAAGGATCGAGCTGTTGTGCGGTTGCATGACGCGGAGATGACGGAAACGGGCGTCGTGCTGATGACGGTCGAGGATGCAGAAAACGGCGAACTCGACCGCGTCGCAGCCACCGGCTTCGGAATTCCCGTGTTCATCTGGACCGAGCGCGGCCGCTATATTCCCGATGAGCTTATCGGGCGCGTCATGGGCGTCGTGAATGATGATCCGGCCGACGAAGACTTTTTCATTCGCCAGCTTCTCGACGCAGCGGGCGGCTACGAGCAGAAGATCCTGCCGCCCTTCTTCCGGAGCCTTCGCAACTATGTTCATGCGGGCATGGAGCAGTTCGACTGTCCGGGGCATCAGGGCGGCGCATTTTTCCGCCGGCATCCGGCGGGCCGCGAATTCGTGAATTTCTTCGGCGAAACGATCTTTCGCGCGGACCTCTGCAATGCCGACGTCGACATGGGCGATCTGCTCATTCATGAAGGCGCGGCCGGCGAGGCGGAAAAGCTCGCCGCGAAGATCTACAACGCCGACAAGACGTACTTCGTGCTGAACGGCACTTCCACGTCGAACAAGGTTGTGCTGACTTCGCTTCTGACGCCGGGCGACCTGGTGCTCTTTGACCGCAACAATCACAAGTCCTGCCATCAGGGCGCGCTGATCCTTGCCGGCGCAAAGCCTGTTTATCTGGAAACGGCCCGCAATCCCTACGGCTTCATCGGCGGCATTGACGCGCACTGCTTCGATGAGAAGAAGCTGCGCGAGCGCGTGCGCAAAATTGCGCCGGAAAAGGCCGATGCGAAGCGGCCCTTCCGCTGCGCCGTGATTCAGCTCGGCACCTACGACGGCACCATCTACAACGCCAGGCAGGTCGTTGATCAGATCGGGCACCTTTGCGACTACATTCTGTTTGACTCCGCCTGGGTGGGCTACGAGCAGTTCATTCCCATCATGAAGGACTGCTCGCCGCTGCTCCTTGAGCTCGGACCTGAGGACCCCGGCATTTTCGTCACGCAGTCCGTGCACAAGCAGCAGGCCGGCTTCTCGCAGAGCTCGCAGATTCACAAGAAGGACGCGCACATCCGCGGCCAGGACCGCTATGTTTCGCACAAGCTCGTCAACAACGCCTACATGATGCACGCGTCGACGAGTCCCTTCTATCCGATTTTTGCGGCGCTTGACGTGAACGCGAAAATGCACGAGGGCGTCTCGGGGCTCCATATCTGGGCGGACTGCCTGCGCATCAGCATTGAGGCGCGCAAGCAGATTCTTCGCACCTGCCGCTACATCCGTCCCTTCATTCCGACGGAGGTCTACGGCCGTCCCTGGGAGAGCTTCTCCACGGACGAGATCATGCAGGACCTGTCCTTCTTCCGCTTCGTGCCGGGCGAGAAGTGGCATGCGTTCGAGGGCTATGCCGAGAATCAGTACTTCGTCGACCCCTGCAAGTTCCTTTTGACCACGCCGGGCATTGATACCGAAACGGGCGAATATGAAGACTTCGGCGTTCCTGCGACGATCCTCGCCAACTACCTGCGCTGGTGGGGCGTCGTGCCGGAGAAGTGCGACCTCAACTCCATTCTTTTCCTGCTGACGCCTTCGCTCTCGAGCGCGAAGATTACCTCCCTCACGACGCAGATCGCACGCTTTGAGCGGCTTCTTGACGCCAATACGCTCATGAAGACGATGATTCCGCAGGTCTGGAATCAGCATCCGTACCGCTACGCCGACTACACGATTCGCGAGCTTTGCCAGGAAATGCACGACTTCACGCGCGAAAACCGCGTCAATGCGCTTCAGAAGGCGCTTTTCCGCGAAGCCACGATGCCGAAGCCCCGCCTCGACGCGCAGCGCGCGCAGTTCGAGCTCATGCGAGGCAATGCAGAGCTTGTTCCGCTTGCGGAAACTGAAGGCCGCATTGCGCTCGAAGGGGCGCTCCCGTACCCGCCGGGCATCATCTGCTGCGTGCCCGGCGAAGAATGGAACGCCACGGTGCGCCGCTACTTTGAGGTCATTACCGAAGGCATCAATCGATTCCCCGGCTTTGCGCCCGAAGTGCAGGGCGTCTACCTCGAGCGCGAGGAGGACGGGGTCTATCGCGCTTATGCGAATGTTCTCAAGGAATCGCGCCGCCGCGAACTTGAAGACGAAGGCGTGATCCTCACCGTCTGATGACCGTTCCGCCGAAGATGCCGCCCAAGGGGGCGTCTTCGGCAAGGCGCGCGATAAAGACGAAAAAGCCGCAGCATTTGGCAGTGAGAAGCCGAGTGTTGCGGTTTTTGCGTATTTTTGACTCGAGTCTTGACAATCTGCGGCTTAATCGGCAAAATACGCAACCTCGCCGCTCGAGAGGGCAGCGATAAAGAGCGAACGATAGAAAATTTTAAAAATTCTTCAAATCGGTCTTGACAAGCAGAACTGATTTCGATATGATTTCAATTCTGCGCTGAAC
>CAJMKD010000040.1 GCA_905213905.1 uncultured Sutterella sp.
AGAGGCATCGTCCCGGGAACTTGACCCGTGGGGTCATAAGAATCTCGGCGGCTTTGCTACAAATCGTCCGAGACGCCCTCAATTTCAGCCGTCTCTTCACGCGCCGCTCTCAGCTGAGCCCTGGCCGGTCTCTGAAGCATCGGAGGCCTCTCATGGCTCAAATTACGTTTCTAGAACAACGAAAACTGGTGAAACGTTGGTCGGGACCCTGGCCCGCGTTGGCCAACCTCGTCTTTACGCTCCTCATTTTTGCCGTCACCTGGTGGGTCTTTCAGGATCCGCGCGGCATCATGCGCTTTTATACGCCGTACGTCGGCTACAACTACTGCCGCTGGTGGCTGATCATCCTCATCTGGATGGCCTACATCATCGACTACTGTCCGTTCAAGCGCCACAAGCTTGAAAATGCGCACCCGCTTCAAAAAGGCGTCGTTCTGGCGCTTATTTCCGTGGGCCTGCTGATCGGCATCATTCACGGCTTCTTTGAAAGCATTCTCGGCAACTTCGCTTTTGCCTACTTCAATCCCGAACAGCTTCAGAAGCTTCCCGGCCTCACCGAGTTCTACGCAACCGAGTACGCCGCCCAGGCCTGCATGATGTTCGCCGTGATCGCTTCCTGGATCAGTCCGGCTTGGATTGTCGCCCTGGAAGGCCGTCCCTGGCAGAACCTCGAGCAGCCTTACAAGGGCATCTCGATCTGGATGGGCACATTCGCGCTTTCCCTAGTCATCTACCTGATGACTATGCACAACCACATGGGTATCCTCTACTACCCGTGGCAGTACTTTACTGCTATTACGCCGCCCTATTGGGACGAATTCGCGCAGACGGTTTCGGCCAACTTCCACGTGGCTTGGATCATGTGCTGCACGGTGGTCGTGTGGTTCATGGAAGGCATTTGGGAGCGCTATCCCTTTACGCTCATCAAGACGCCCTGGCTGCGCCGCACCTGCCTCTTCTTCGGCATCATCGTCATTTCGGTCGCGCTTTGCTTCTTCTTCTGGTTCATGCAGGAACTCACGTGGGGTGAAGCGATTCGAGGCCACCGCCGCGACGCGGCGCCCGACTGGCGCTGGCTGCACGTGGGCGAAACGGCCATCTTCTGTCTCGTGCCGGCGCTCTTCCTGCAGTTCTACTGCGGAAACTGGCCGCACAAGTTCAGCAAGCCCGTCAACATTCTCATTCGCACGACCATTGTGATTCTGGGCGCGACGCTCATCTACTGCCTCTACTACAAGTACGCGCACTTTGTGCTCGGCACGCAGAAGGGCTACTCGCATCCGCAGCAGTTCCCGATGATTCCGATGATTTGGCTCATCAACATCTGGCTCGTGAACTGGTGGTTCATGGACGGCTGGCCCGGCTGGAAGCTCACGATGCGCTCTGAAGCCGAAGTTGCGGCAGAAGAAGCGGAACGCGAAGCCGCCGACGTCTGGCATGCAGACATGGGCTACGGCCTGGTTTTCGGCGTCGTTGCCGGCATCGTCTTCTACGGCTTCCTGGTGTGGCTGCTGCCTGTGCTCAGCGCCAACTTCACGCTCGTCGAATAATCATCGGAGGCATATATGGACAGACGCAAACTATTGGTCTCGGGCGCCGCTTTGGGTGCCGGCATCGGCACGATCGGCGCGATGGGCGCCTTCTCCTATTCGCCTCTGCGCGTGAAGGTGCTGCCACAGGTTGAACGCAAAGGCGAGTCCTTCGGCATGTGCAAGTCGGTGAAGGTCGTGAACATCTCGGAGACGAGCTGGTTCGACAACGGCATCTTCATGACCGACGTGACAGGGGCGGGCGGCCTGCTGGTCGACCAGTACACCTACAACTGGCCGCCGTTCGGCAATGGCAAGGGCCCGGGCAAGGGCACGTACGCCGACGGCATCAAGAATCTGCAGCCTTACTTTGCCAAGGGCGACCTTGACGGCGCCTGGGAAATGGCGAAGTCGCTCAGCCAGCATCCGGACAACGCGGGCGGCTTCGCCTGCCTCGTCGAAATCGAGGCGCTCGACGGCAAGAAGACGAAGTACCTCTTCGACTGCGGCTGGAACTACCAGTGGATGGACACGTGCTTCAAGCGCGAAGGCATCGACAAGATGCTCGAGCGCAAGGAAATCAAGGCGTTCATTTCGACGCACGAGCACATGGACCACTTCTGGGGCTTCCCGGTCGTTGCGAAGTATGCGCCCGACATTCCGGTCTATCGTCCGTCGACCTTCTATCCGGAAGGGAAGGACTACATGACGCAGGCGGGCCATCGCGGCAAAGTGATTGAAGTTACGAAGGGGCTTCACAAGCTCGAAGAGGGCGTGGCGCTCTATCAGTTCGAGTGCCCGATCATCTTCCGCGTGTACGGCGAAATGTCGATGTACTGCAACGTCAAGGACGTCGGCCTCGTTTCGATCACGGGCTGCTGCCACCAGGGCATCATCCTCTTTGCGGATACGGCCTACAAAGAACTAGCTTACGAAAAGGATCAGTTCTACGGCCTTTACGGCGGCCTGCACATCTCGCCCTTCGACGACTGGGATCCGAAGTACGACGACCTTGTGATCGGCCTCAAGAAGTGGAACCTTCAGAAGGTCGGCTGCAACCACTGCACGGGCCTCATCACCGCGCAGAAGTTCGTGGATGCAGGCTATCCTGTCGTCAAGGGAACGGCGCGCTTCCGCTCCAAGACGACCAACTACCTGGGCAACGGCGACACGCTCGTGTTCCCGTCCTGATCGCCGGAATCCTGCGGGCGCGGCCATTACGCTGGCGCGCCTGCGGACTGTTTCCGCATATAGGCGCTCGGATGCGCTCTGCGCGTCCGGCGCCTTTGCGCCGTGCAAAGGAGCGCCTCTTCATGAAGCTCGAGAACCTACTACCCAGGCCGCTCAATCCGTCTGCGGGCGGCGAATCCGTTACGGTGATGAACGCGCTTTTTGCGCGCGTGCACCTTGACAGGCGCCTCGCCCGCTCGATCGGCTGGCGCGGCGTGCGGCCGTCGTTTTCGCACGGACAGGCCTGGACGATGCGAAGCGCTGCGGCCGATGCCGTTTTCGGGCTGGCTTTTATCGACGAAACGGCTGCGGACGGGCTCCTGAGCGGCCGCTTCGCCGTTTATGCCTTTCCGGACCCCGAAACGCCGGCGTGGTCGTCTCTTCCGCCCGAAGCGAAGTCGCTCGCCGAGTTGCCCGATTTCCGCGAGAAGGTGCGAAGCCTTTCCGAGCATGCTGCGGCGCTCGGCGTTTTCCGCACGGGCGAAATGGTGCTCGATATCGCGCTCAACGGCTGCGGTTTGGCGCTCACGCTTTCCGCCCAAGAGAAGAGCGAAGACTCGTCGGCTGATCCCTTTGAGCGTTCGGCGCCGCTTTTTGCGCTCCTCGCGCAGAGTCTGCGCGCGGAGCTCGAGGAAGAGGGCGAGGCCCTGAAGCTCGCAGAGACGAACGAGGCGGGCGAAACGATGCTCAGCATCACGCTCGCGCTCGGGCGCTTCGTCGGCCTTCTGCCGGGCGAGCGGCTTGAGTCGCTTCCAGGGGCGCACGTCCCCAAGGAAGAGGAATCGCAGCAGCGTCCGGTCATCCATGTGCTCACAGGGTTTCTCGGCGCAGGAAAAACGACGTTTCTCAAGTCCTGGCTTGCGTACCTCAACGGACGAGAGCGCTTCACGGGGGTCGTCCAGAATGAATTCGGCGAGGTGGACCTCGATTCGCTCGTGCTTCGCGGCGAGACGAAGGTAGAGGCTCTGGACGACGGCTGCGTCTGCTGCACGCTCGCCGACAGCCTGCGCCCCGGGATCGAGCGGCTCCTCCAGGAGACGCCGGCCGAGCAGTTTGTGCTCGAGACGACGGGCGTCGCCGACCCGATGAACGTCATGTATTCGCTCCTCGCGCTCAAGGACTTGGTCGAGCGCGGGCTTCTCATTACGGTCGTCGACAGCTACGACCTCACGACGCGTCACTCGCTTCTCGAGGACGACGGTCCGGACGACCGCGTGAGGCTCAACCAGATTCTCAATGCCGACGTCGTCGTCTGCAGCAAGGCCGATGCGGCCGAAGAAGACGCGCTCGAAGCGCTGATGGCGGCGATTCACCAGCTCAACCCAGATGCGCTTGTCATGCCCGCCTTTGAAGGGTCGATTCCCTTTGCGGTGCTCGACAAGTTCTGGCTGCATTGGCTCGACCGGGAAAGCCGGCCCATGCCGAGCCGGCAGACGCCGAAAGCGCTCCCCGAGGCGACGGCAGATGAGGCGGTTTTCGGCCAAGGACGGCATTCCTTTGGCGCAGCGCCTCTCAGGAAGCAGGGCTTGGCGGCGCAGCCCGCCTCGGCGCAGGCCTTCGAAAGCCTGCACCTGCCGTTCGATAAATCAATCTCGACGGATGATCTTCGGGAAATCGTTCAGACGGCCGGTCCCGGGCTTGATCGGATGAAAGGGATTGTCGGCATTGCCGGGGAAGGCCCGTGCATCATTCAATATGCGGCAGGCGTCTTGGGGCGCGAGCCGGCTGACGACGCCGTCATGCGCGCCTGGCAGTCATCGCGGCAAGGCAGCGGAAGCGGGGGCTTTCTCATTTTGATCGGCAGGCACTTGTCCGAAGCCATTCGGGAGCGGGCGGCCTGAGCGGTAGGCTTGCCGCTGCGATGCGATTGCCTCAAAGGTTGACGCAGAACGAACAAATCATAAGGACATAAGAATCATGGAACTCATGACGCTCGGCGGACCGCTG
Organism: uncultured Sutterella sp.; assembly: GCA_905213905.1. Taxonomy (GTDB): domain Bacteria; phylum Pseudomonadota; class Gammaproteobacteria; order Burkholderiales; family Burkholderiaceae_F; genus Sutterella. The sequence continues at coordinate 4,707 of CAJMKD010000040.1, forward strand.
ATGTGGGCGCTTCTGGCCGTTTCGATCGCGGTGCTCGCGATCATCGTGGAGCGATGGCTTGTGCTTTCCCGCTACAAAGTGCCCAAGGGCCTCACGGCTGTGTCGACCGTGGAAGACGTTCGAGCGGCGCTTCGGGGCGTCGAAGCGCTTTCGGAATTTGCCGCCGCCGTCGACATGCCCCGGGCGAGCGAAGGCCGCTTGGTCCTCGCAGGCGAAGCCGTCGTTGCAAAGATGGAAGAGCGGCTCGGCGTCCTGGCGACGCTTGCGCGTGCTGCGACGCTGCTTGGCCTGCTCGGCACGATTCTCGGGATGATCGACACCTTTTCCGTGGTGGCGGCCACCACGAGCGGCATTGACATGACGCTCCTCGCTGACGGCCTCTGGCAGGCGCTCATCACGACGGCGGCGGGCCTTGTGATCGCGATTCCTGCTTTTCTGGCATATGCATGGTTTGCCGGCCGCTGCCGGCAGATGAGCGCATTCCTTTCGCTCGCCGCAAACATCGCAGCCGAAGGGCGCAGCGCTTCGGCGCCGGGAGGCGACCATGATCCGCATTAAAAGCAAGCTCGACGGCGACGTCGGACTCGACATGACGCCGCTCATCGATGCGGTCTTCATTCTGCTCCTCTTCTTCATCCTGGCAGCCACCTTTACCGTTCGCGGTCTCGACGTGGAGCTGCCGCAGGCGCAGGCGACGCGTGCGATCACGGGGCGCATCGTCGAAATCCGGCTCTTTGCCGACGGGCGCTTCACGGTCGACGACGTGCCGACGGCGCGCGAAGATCTGCCTTATAAGGTGAGCGAACTCGTGCGCACCATGCGCAACCGCCCCGGCCAGCTCGTGCTGCTTTCGGATCCGAAGGCGCCTGTGGAAGCGCTTGTCTTTCTCGTTGACCAGGTTCGGCGAAACGGCGGCGAAAAGCTGATGGTTGCGGCAAGCGCGCCTAAAGAAAACTAAAGGGAGCCGCGGATGTCCGAGTCGATGAAAATCGGTCTGGCGGTTTCGGCCGGCGTGCATCTCGTGCTGCTCCTTGCCTGGGGCGGCGTTGAGGAGGCGCCAGTATCGGGCGGCGACTTTCTTCGCATTGATGCTGCGGTGGCGGATGCCGTCTCGGTTGCGCCCGAAGGCGCGCTCGCGATCGGTGAATTCACAACCGGCGAAAGCGCCGACGAAGAAAAGCTCGCGCAGCAGCGCCGCCGCATCTATGCGCAGTATCTTGAAGACGTTGACAAGGAAATTCATTCGAGGCGTCTTGACTTCGGGCGGACCGACCTGATCGGCATTGCGGTGTTCACTTTTCAGATCAACGGGGACGGCACCTTCTCCCGCATTTCGCTGCGCGCTTCTTCGGGCAGCCCGCAGCTCGACGACGTCGCGCGCAAGGCCATTGCCGCTTCGAGCGGGCGCGTCAAGCGTCCGAAGGTGCTTGGGAAGCTGCCGATCTTCATTGTTCAGGAGGTTCGCTTCCAGTACGGGCTGCGCTGAGGCGATTGGATGTTTTGCGAAGTCACGGCCTCACGCGTCTGAGCCGAATTCATCATCAAAGAACTTTTGGCATGCTGCTTTGCCGTCGCGGCCCAGCCACAAGATTTGGGCCCTTGACTCAAGACCGCTCCGATTGAACGAAGCTTCGTCGTCAGCCATTGATCGAGGATGCGCTCTCCATAGACTCTCACGACCAGGCCGTGGGAAGCCTTGAATTGCAGGCAAACGCGCCTTATCACATGATTTGGTCGATTTTCATCACATGGTTTGGCTGAATTTCATCACGTGATTTGGCCGAAATTCATCGCGCGATTTGGCATTGGCGCGATCCTGAACTGGCTAAGGCTCAGGAATTGAAGGCCTCTGCGCCGACTTCGAAAGGACAGGTGATTCGCTTTCGAAAACTGTTTGCGACAAGCGGTCATGCGTCATAAACATCGGGGCCGATTGTGTTCACACACTTTCGGCCCCGAGATTGTCGGATCAGTCATTCCACCCATTCCGCTTCAGAGAAGTCGAAAGATTGGTCGACGCGCATCTCGAAATGCTTCAGATGCTTCGTGTGCGCGCCCGTCGACATTTCAAAGAGAAGGAAAGCCCAGGGCGCATCATCCCAGGCGATGCGCTGCGCTTCGCCGTAAAGCTTCTTCCTCTTGGCTTCGTCGGTTTCAACGAGCGCCGCGTCGATGAGCTTGTCGAACTCGGGATTGGCGTTGTAGGACGTTTTCATGTAGACGGGGGGCTGCTGCTTGCTGTGCAGAAGCGGGCGGAGAATCTGATCGGGGTCGAGCGTGCCGTCGCTCCAGCCGATGTAAAAGAGCCGCGACTTCGAGTCGGCTGCGCCCGTCACGTTGAGAATCAGGTCGCTTCGAACGCCGGGCTCCAGGAGCTTCGTTTCGACGTTGATGCCGACCTGGCGAAGCTGCTGCTGCAGGAACTGGATCACCTTCGACGCGGTCGTGTCGTTGTAGCCGGACCAGAGGGTCGTCGTGAAGCCGTTCGGGTAGCCCGCTTCCTTCAAGAGCTCACGCGCTTTCTTGGGGTCGTAAGGCCATGCGCCGAACTTCACGGCGCCCGGGTACTGCTCGGCCATGAGGCCGTACTGCGGCACGGCGTAGCCCGCATAGGCAACTTTGGCTAGCGCCTCCTTGTTGATCGCGTAGTTGATCGCCTGGCGCACGCGCTTGTCGGTGAAGGGCTTGAAGTAGTTGTTGAAGTCGAGGTGCTTCTGCATGATCGAGGGGATCGCCGTGACGACGAGGTTTTCGTCGGCTTTGAGCGTCTTGATCTGCTCGACGGGAACCGTCGTGATGAAGTCGGCTTCGCCCGTGCGGAGCATCGCTGCGCGCGTGGCGTTTTCGGGCACCGGAATGAAGCGGATGCCGTCAAGCTTCGGGAGCCCCGGAATCCGGTAGTCGGGATTCTTCTTCACAACGAAGCGCTCGCTCGGGTTGAATTCAACCTGCACATAGGGCCCTGTGCCGCAGGCATTGAAGGCGAGGCCCTTCGTGCCCGCATACTTCTTGATGTGGTTCGGGCAGATGATCATGGCGTTGTTCATGGCCATGCGGCGCAGGAATCCCGCATGCGGGTGCTTGAGCGTGAAGGCGACCGTGTGGCTGTCGACGACGTCGACATGGTCGATGAAGGCGTAGACTGCGCGGCGCGTCAGATGATTCTTCGGGTCGAGCACGCGGTCGAAGTTGATTTTCACAGCTTCGGCGTCAAAAGGCGTGCCGTCGTGAAAGCGCACGTTGTGCTTGAGCTTGAAGACGTAGCGAAGGCCGTCCGGACTCAATTCAACCGATTCGGCGAGATTCGGCACCGGGTTCATGTCGCGGTCGAACTTCATGAGGCCTTCGTAGACGGCGCGAACCCCGGCCTTCGTGATTGTGTCGGGCGAGTCGTAGGAGTCGAGCGTCGTGAAGGCGGCCGAGAGCGCAACGGTGATTTCCTTTGCGTGTGTGGTTGCGGGGGCGAGTGCGCCTGAAATGCCGAGGGCGAGAGCGGCCGAAAGAAGCGCGGCGCCGACAGCCGGGCGGTGCGTTCTTGTCGATTGCGTGGTGCGTTGCGTCATGGCGGTTCCTTTTGGGTTTTGTCGGGTTCGTTCCCTGCGGGCGTTCGCTTGATTGGGACCCTGCCGCCTGGTGCTTTCGCTTGATGGGGTGTGCAGAAACGGAAACCGGGCGGTGCGTCCTAAGAACGCCCGCCCGGGTAGGATGAAATCCGTGCGTTGCTGAAAGCAAATCAGGCTGCGCGGGGGCGGGAGTTCGATCGCCGCCACCACCAGGCCTGATTCAATCGGAAGGATTCGCACGCAGGCGCAACGCTCTGCTCAATCGAGCGAGGCGCGCTGAAGCGAATGGCATTGCGTGCGTTCATTTGTACCTTCCGATGCAGTGTGTTCAAAATGCTTCTGCGCGAGGCTTTCGCGCCTGAAGCCATTAAAAACATCTTCTCAGGACGCGCCGCCGGAAGGCAAGAAGAGGGCTAGGCAAAATATCGTAGAAAGCTTGCGCATTGGAAAGCCAGGCGCGAAATGAGGCGCCCTGGGCCCGACTTTTGAAGAAGTCCGAACCGAGCGGCGTGGGAAAAGTGCTGATCAGTCCTGCGGCTCTTCTGCGCTGAAGGAAAAAGACGCTGCCAATGCGCTGGGAAGACGTTGGCGAATGGATTGCCACGCCGTTCGCGTCATGGCGAAAAGCACATGCGGCGCAAGCGGATCGCCGGGCGGGAGCGCCGGATGAAGAAACCGCCGCTCAAAGGTCATCCCGAGACGCATCATCAGGCGCTGGCTCGGCAGGTTGCATTCGGCCGTGAAGGCGACAATTCGGTCAAGGCCAAAGACGGCAAAGCCCGCTTCGAGCGCTGCGGCCGCTGCTTCTGCGGCAAGGCCCCGGTGCTGGAAGGGCGTCGCAAGCCGCCAGGCAATTTCAATCGTTTGGGCGTCAAAGCTGGTGCGGGAAAGCCCGACGAAGCCGGCAAAGCCGCCCGGCGCTTCCGAATTGGCGCCTTCGTTCAGTTTGACATCCACCGCCCAAAGGCCGAAGCCTTCTGTGACAAAGCCCTGACGGATGCGCTCGAGGAGCCGGTCGGATTCGGCTGTCGTGAGCGGCTTGGGGAAAAAGCGCATGACATCGGGGTCGGCATTCATGCGGCGAAAAGGCGCAGCGTCTTCCGGCCGCCAGTCGCGCAAGCGAAGCCGAGTCGTTTCAATGGCTAGCGGCAAGTGGACTTTCAAAGCGCGCTCGACGGGGAGGGGATCGGTTTTCATGAGAAGTTGCGAAGGCGGAACAGACTGAAAATGCAGCTGTACTCGGAAATATTAAGATTAGTCGACAGACTATGCACCATGAGGCGCGGCGACCGCAGTTGCCGCGCCATTCTCGGAGAAAAAAACATGTCCAACGATCAGCACGTCATCACGCGGCATCCGATTGCCGACGTGATTGCCCGCCACGGCACCCTCGTCATCGACGGGGCCATGTCGACCGCGCTCGAAGCGCTCGGCGCAGACCTCAACGACACGCTCTGGAGCGCCAAGGTGCTCTATGAAGCGCCGGAGCTCATCGAACGCGTTCACTACGACTACTTCAAGGCGGGGGCGAACGCTGCGATTACGGCTTCCTATCAGGCAACGGAAGCTGGCTTTGCGACAAAGGGCTTTGCTGCCGCGCGCGCGGCCGAGCTCGTCGAGCTCTCCGTTGAACTCGCCAAGCGCGCCCGCGAGAAAGTGCTTGCGGAAGACGCGTCGCTATTGAAGGACGATCTTTTGATCGCGGGCGCGATCGGCCCTTACGGCGCCTATCTCGCCGACGGCAGCGAATATACGGGCCGCTATCAGCTCACGAAGGACGAATTCGTCGCCTTCCACAAGCTCCGCCTCGAATCCCTCATCAAGGCGGGCGCCGACCTGCTTGCCATCGAGACGCAGCCGAGAATGGACGAAATCGAAACGCTCCTTTCGATGCTCGAAGGCCGAGACGTTGTCTGCTGGGTCACGATGACGCTTGCTGACGAAGGGCATCTGCCCGACGGCACCACGCTCGAAGAAGCCGCTCGGCGCCTTGATGCGAATCCGCATGTGGAAGCGTTCGGCCTCAACTGCATCAAGCGCGAGCTTGCCGAACCTGCTCTCGCGCGGCTCGCCTCGCAGAGCAAGAAGCCCCTCATTGTCTATCCGAATTCCGGCGAAACGTACGATCCCGCAACGAAGACCTGGCACCATCCGGTCGCGGGCGGCCACGACTGGTCGCATTTCGTGCCGCGCTGGCAAGGCGCGGGCGCGCGCTGCATCGGCGGCTGCTGCCGCACGCTGCCGCGCGACATCATTGAAATTGCCCGGCTCCTGAAGGCGAGCGGCAAATAAAGGGGAAGGCGGGCAGCATTGCTGCCGGCAGCAGAAACGGACGCATTGAGCTCGGGCGTCCGTTCGCGTTTAGAGGCCAGTGCTCGGACGCCGGAGCGCCTGCGTGACGCGGCTGCGAAACCAGCTGAGCGCCGGATCGAAATCCGTTCGGGCGTGCCAGAGTATTTTGCCCTCCCAGTCCGGCAGCTTTCGCATGCCGGCCGGCAGCGTTTCAAGGGGCAGCATCGCCTTGAGCCGTTCTGCGGTCGGCACGGGCAAACGAACATAAAAGTCTGTTTCGAGGAGCATGAAGGCCGCGGGCACGAAAAAGGCGCTCACGATGGCGATGTTCTGCGACGCATCGGGCGGCGCCGAAGTTTCGCCCGCGCGCCGGGTGCTTCCCGGGCCGTAGAGAAGCTCGATTTCGCGATAGTCGTCAAGCGCCTCAGTGGGGAGGGGCTTCCCAGCGCGGCGCGCAGCTTCAATGCGCGCGAGAATCGGGTGCGCCTTTCGAACGACGAGGACATGCGCCGTGCGAAAGAGCGTTACGGCGCGAAGGCCCGTGTTCTGCTTCAAGGGCGGCGCATAAAAAACGATGTCGAGCGCGCCCGATTCGAGCGCTTCGGCCGGATTTTCAGGGAGCGGCAGGAGCTCCAAGCGAATCCCAGGCGCTTCGCGGTAGAGCTCGCCAAGAAAAGGCAGCACGAACATGAAGGCGGCGTTGTCGACGCAGCCGATGCGGATCGTGGCGCGCAGCGTTTTAGGCTCAAAACGGTCGGTCCGGGCAAGCTCGACGAGCGCGCGCTCTGCGGCGCGTATTTCCGGCAGCAGCGCTTCAAGGCGCGGCGTCGGCACGAAGCCGTCGCGGCCTCGGACAAAGAGGCGGTCGTTGAGAAGCTTCCTGGCGCGCGCGAGCGTTCGTGCGGCGGTGGCAAGGCTCACGTCGGTTTTCTTTGCCGCGAGCGAGAGCGAGCCCGTTTCTCGAATGGCAGAAAGTAGCCACAGCGTTTCGGAATCAATGTGCTGGGGGATCATGTGCCGCTCTTGTCGAAAAGTTCAGCCGGTTGAACTTTTTTCTTCTTTTCTTCTTCAGCTCGAAAAAAATGGCGCCCCATGAGGCTCTAAAAGGCGGCGCCGTGAAATCAGCGCAGCCATCGGAATCATACTTTGGCACAAGGGCTTTTGCCGCGCAGAGGCTTGCGGAGCGCCAAAGAACGCCAAAAAAACGCTAAAGAGCCCCAATTGGCGTCAGCGGTCAAATGCGCTGCGGCTGCCGTTCCTTGAGGCGGGCGTCTGCGGCTTCTAGCGCTGCAATTGCTGTCTCAAAAAGCGGACGGAGCGCAAGGCCGGCCGTGCTTGCGCCTGCGGCCGAGATCGTGCTCGGCAGCCAGGAAAGCACCGCTTCGTCTAGGAACGGGCTTTCGTGCGGATGATTCGCCTCTGCAAGCTGGGCAAGGAATTCGAGCGAAACGCCGATGTGGTCTTCGGGCAGATTTTCGCCCGTGAGGACGAGGCCAAGCGCGCGAAAAACAGCATGCGCGCGGGTGCTCGCCGGTCCGGATGAAAGTGCGCCGGGCGCTGCTGCGCCGCTCTTCGTGAGCGGAAAAGTTTCGGGGCCAACGCCATAAAAGAGCGCGGCGAAGGCGCGTTCAATATCGGCCGGGGCGAGGCCATCGAGCGGGCTCGCGAGCGGCGTCTCTTCGGGCAGGTCGCGCCCCGCAGCAAGCACGGCAGCGATTTTGAGCGCGTCGGGCATGCGGCTTCGCCAGCCGCCGTCGCGGCGGCCGAGAAAGAAATCGCGCCAAAAGCGGTAAAGATAAGCGCGATAGGGTGCGGTTTCGGCTAAGAATCGCGCTTTTTCGTCGAGAGAGTCAGTCATGACGGCATTCTTTTGAAGGCGGAGAAGATGGGGCGCATGGCGCGGCCGCACCGGTCGTTCGCTGCGGCCGCAGGCCGGCACGGCTGGCTCAGCCGGCCCGGACGAAGACGGACCGGCCGGCGGCGTCGTGCCGGCAAAGCGCGTCAGCACTTCGAGATGTCAAAGTGGCTGCCGATGTAGCGAATCTTCGGGTTCGTGCCTTTTTCCGCCTTCATCATGCGCGCTGCGCCCAAGCGCTTGGCGACTTCGGGTGCGGGGTTCTCGTAGTCGACAAGCGTGAGCGCACCCGTCGAGCAGTTTTCGACGCAGGCGGGCTTGAGGCCTTGGGCGAGCCGGTGCGAGCAAAGCGTGCAGTGCTCGGCCTTGCCCGCGACGTGCTTCTGCCAGGGCTCAAGCGGGCGCTCCGCAAGCGGTGTCTTCCCGGGCCAGTAGCTCGTCTCGCCCTTGTCGTTGAACTGCGGCGCGCCGTACGGGCACGCAGCGAGGCACATCTTGCAGCCGATGCATTTCGTCTGGTCGACGAGCACTTCGCCGAACTTGCCCTGCGAGATGGCTTTCGCCGGACAGACCGTGATGCAAGCGGGCTTTTCGCAGTGCTGGCACGAGCGGCGGAAATAGTTGATGACGCGCGCCTTGGGGTTTTCCTGTCGGTCGATTTCGACCCATTTCATGCCGGGCGGCAGCTGGTTTTCTTCCTTGCAGGCGACGAAGCAGGCCTGGCAGGCGATGCATTTGTCGACGTCAACGAGGATGCCGAATTTGCTCATGTTTTTCTCCTTGTCAGGCATTCTTCGATTCAGTCTTCTTCTTGACGCTCACGGGCATCTCGAAGTAGGCCGGATAGCCGCTCATCGGGTCGCGCACGTCGCGCGAGACGAGCTTCTGCGTGTTTTCTTTGCCAAGCCACCCGTACTGGGCGTCGATCATGCCGGGCGGCACGATGATCGAAACCATCACGCGCGCTTCAATGGGTCCGCCGTAGGGCGAGCGGATTTCCACCGTGTCGCCTTCGCGAATGCCGCGCCTTTGCGCTTCGTCCGGATGGATGTTGATCGTGAGCCGGTCTTCGATTTCGAGAAGGTACGGCTGGTCGCTTCGGGTCTTCGAATGCGTGATGAAGGGCTTGCGTGCGCCGTTAAGGAATCGCAGGTTGAATTCCTCGGTGAGCGGCAGCATGGGCTTATAGATCGGAATGGCGCTGTAGCCGTGCTTCTTGGCGCGCTCGCTCGAAAAGTCGAGCTTGCCGCTCACGGTGTTGAAGCCGGGCTTGCCGTCGGGGCGCATGCGGCCGGTTTCGTACTTGCGGAAGCCGGGCTCGGGCGCGGGCACGCTCGACATCGCCGGAAGCGCCGCTTCGAAGGCATCCCAGCCTTTGCCGCCGAGCGTCTTGATGACGAAGTCGCAGGCGGCCTTGGGGTCGCCGTTGAAGAAGTGCTCGGGCTTGTCGACAATGCAGCCGAGCTCGAACGCAATGCGCCAGTCTTCGCGGCATTCGCCAAGCGGCTTCAAAGGTTTTCTCACCGCGATCTTCGGACCGTACCAGGCAAAGGGCGCATAGCGCTCATAGTTCATGGCCGCAGGCAGAATGATGTCGAGGTCCGTGTGGGAGTCCGGCCGATAGAAGTAGTCGCTCGAGAACGCGAAGTCGAGCTTGCGGAGCGCTTCGCGGTAGATGTCGGGCGAGGGCCAGATGTTGACGTTGAAGCCCCAGCCGCAGAACATGCGCACCTTGCCTTCGGCCACCCATTCCGGGAAGTTGTTCGGGCTGCACTGATCCTTCATCTCGTGCCAGAGCGGCACGAGCGTTCGGTCAAGGCGCCGGGCCTTCTGCTCGGGCTGATTGAACCAGGCGACTTCCGAGAGCGCAGGATGAAGCCCGTAAGCGGCCATGCCGAGGCCTTTCGGGCCCTGGGCAAAGGCGCTTCCGCCCTTGGCGTCGATGTAGCCCATGATGATCGGCAGCAGCAGGAGCGCGCGCGTGTTGTTGACGCCATTCGAATTGTGCGAGAGCGACTGCGTCGTGAGCGAGAAGGCGCCCGGGCCTTTGGCCCAGAGGCGGGCGGCTTCGATGACGAGATTCGCCGGCACGCCCGTGATTTCCTCGGTCTTTTCAGGCGTGAAGGCTTCGGCGTAGGCGGCGTATTCCTCGAAGCCGTGCGTCCATTTTTCGACGAAGGCCTTGTCGTAGAGATTTTCCTTGATGAGCACGCGGATCATGCCGGCGGCGAGCGCCGCGTCCGTGCCGATTCTCGGCTGCAGATGAATGTCGGCGGTTTCGGCTGCCTTTGTGCGGCGCGAGTCGATCGTGATGATCTTCATGCCGGCCGCCTTTGCCTTCATGATCGAGCGCCACCAGTCGAGCGGCTGCGACCAGACGTTCGTCGCCATCAGCATGAAGACCTTCGTGTCGGGCGTGGGCAGGCTGCCGTTGTTGGGACAGCCGAAATTGAGCTCTTCGGCCATCATGCAGCCCGAGCGGCAGCCGACCGAAGATTCCGTGCACCAGGTGGTCGAGCCGAAGTAGCGCGCGAGGCGGTAGATGGCCGGACGCGGCTCCTTCGGGTCGCCTGCGTAGAACATGACGGCTTCGGCGCCGTATTTCTCGCGCGTGGCGAGCATCTTCGCGGCAATCGTCTTGTAGGCTTCGTCCCAGCTGATGCGCACCCAGCCTGGATCGGCCGAACCCTTCGGGTTCGTGCGCTTCATCGGGTAGAGGAGGCGGTTCGGGTTGTAGAGGCGCTGCAGCGTCGAGAGGCCTTTCGAACAAAGAATGTTCCTCGGGTTTTCCGTCCAGTTTTCGATTCGCGTGACGGTGTTGCCTTTGGCGTAAAAGCGGATGCCGCACTGCGGCACGTGATTGCAGGAATCGCAGATCGTGTAGCCGATCCATTCATCGCTTTGCGCGCCGGGCGCCGCTTTGGCAAAAAGGCCGGGCGCGGCCGCGGCGGCCGAGCCGAGCGCAACGGTCTTCAAGAGGCCGCGGCGGGTGATTTGGGGGGCCATGTTTCTTCTCCTTTTTGAGGTCGGCTGCGGGGCGGTTTTTCGGGGCAGCGCGCCGCAGTCCGATAGAGACGGTAGCAGGCCCTATGACAGGACAAAATGCAGAAATCCCAGCCTATTTGCGCACCGTTGAGCATGGGCCGCACTCAAATTTGAGGACTGCGAGTGAGCTGCGTGCGCAGAAATGAGGCCTTCCAGCTTTCCTAAGGCGCGCTTTGGGCGAGCCGATCGGAGGGGGCCGAAGTGCGCCAGCCGATGCATGAAAGCGCTTTCGGTTCAATTCGAATACCGCGCTTTAAATGAATTTTCGATTAATCGTCGATTCGAATTGACAGCGGCGCGGTTTTTCTTAGAATCCGAAAATCGAGAAACAACTCTACGGGAGGAGTCCCCAATGGAAGATTTTCAGAATGAATGGAGCGCGCTGCTCGAGGAACGAAAGAATTGGGAAGCCAAGATGGCGAATCTGCGCAGCAAGATGCTCGAAGAGTGCGTGCATCTCATCAAGCAGTTCGACTTCACGGCTGAAGAACTCGGCTTCGGCCGCACGACCGGCTCGATCCTGAGAGGCAAGAAGCCCCGCAAGTCTGCGCCCCCGAAGTTCCAGAGCCCCTATGAATCGGGCGTCACCTGGAACGGCACGGGCCGCGCGCCGCGCTGGTATGTGAAGGCCAAGCAGGAAGGCTTCACCGACGAGCTTCTCCTCATTGAAAAGCCCGCGCAGAAGGAAGCGGCGGAATAATCGCCAGAAGAAATCGAAGCGAACCGTCCTTCGCTTCGAAAAATAAAAACGACAAAAAAGGCGCAGCCCCAAAACGGTGCTGCGCCTTTTGAGCTTTCGGAAAGCCGGACGTCGGTTCGCAAGAAGCGATATGCCGTCCGACTGTCGGATTACTCAATTACGCGGCATTTTCCGGTGCCTTCGCGGCGGCCGTACCGGCGATGCGGCCGAAGACGAGGCAGTCCAGAATGGCGACCGAACCGAGACGCACGGCGCCGTGCACGCCGCCCGTGGCTTCGCCGGCAGCGTAGAGGCCGGGGATCGGGTTGTAGGTGATCACGTCGAGAACGCCGCAGTTTTCGTCGGTGATCAGACCGCCCATGCAGTGGTGAACCTTCGGCTGGCATTCGCCGACGTACCACGGACCGTCAACCATCGGAACCTGGTCGTTGTTGATGTAGCGGCCCCAGGCCGGATCCTTCTTCGATTCAACAGCCTTGTTGAATTCGTCGACGGTCTTCTTGAGGGCGTCGTAGGGGATGCCCTGGCCCTTGGCGAGGTCTTCGAGGGTCTTGTATTCGAAGACGATCTTCATCTCGAGCATCTTTTCAAGGAAGCCCGGACGCTGCTTCTTGAGCGGTTCGACGTTCTTGCCCTGGGCAATGGCGAAGGCCTTGCGGCCGGCCTGCTGTTCGAGCATGATCGCGTCGGCGCGGACCTTGCGGTTGGCGAGTTCGTTCACGAAGCGGTTGCCTTCGGAGTTGACCCAAATGCCGTATTCGGCAGCAGCCGTCTGGTTGAACTGCCAGCCGATGCCCATGCCCTTTTCCTTCGGGTTGCCCCACGGGCCGCACTGGATCCAGTCGTTCTGAACCTGCAGGCAGCCGATGGCGGACGTTTCACGCCAGAGTTCGGACGTGGCGCCCGGCTGGTTGGTCGTGTCGAGGTCAGCCGAAAGCTTCGGGTCCTGGAAGGTGCGGAACTTCACGTCCGCGGCGAAGCCGCCGTAGCAGCAGACGACGCCCTTCTTGGCGCGCAGGAACTTTTCCTTGCCCGTGTCGGCCTTCGGGAAGCGATAGCCTTCGCGAACCTTGACGCCGACGACGGCACCGGCCTTGTTGCGGATGATGTGCTCGACGTAGCAGCGGTTCTTCATCGGAATGCCGAGCTTCTTCACCATGTCGATTTCCTTGGTGACGATGCCCGAGCCCGAGCCGTTCTTCGTCGTGACGTAGCGCGGAACGCTGTGGCCGCCTTCCTGGCCGATGGCGTCAGGAAGGAATTCAACGCCGAGGGTGTTCACGCACCATTCATAGTTCGAGAGGGCGTGCTCGGCAAGCAGGCGCACCTTCTTCTTGTCGTTGAGGTACTGGCCGGCAACGAGAATGTCCTTTTCAAGGAGGTCGACCGAGTCTTCAATCTTGTGCATCTTCTGCTGCGGGCAACCCGTAGCGGTCAGAATGCCGCCGTTGATGATCGAGTTGCCGCCGAAGGCGGTCATCTTTTCGAGAACGACGACGCTGGCGCCGGCGTTCTTCGCCTCAATAGCGGCAGCAAGACCAGCAAAGCCGGAACCGATGACGATGACGTCATAGGTTTCGTCCCACTTGATGGACTCGTCGATTTCGTGCGCCATGAGCGGGGATGCAGCAAGCGCGGCTCCGCCGGCGAGCGTGCTGGCAATAAGGCTGCGGCGCGAAATCTGGTTGGACATAGCTGTTTACTCTCCTTTTGCAATGACGGGTCGCCGTTGGATGGCGCTTTGCTCGATACCGTCGCCCAAGATCCCTTCTGGCTCGACGCGGGCTATGGGCGCTGCAGGACGGGGGCTTTTTAAGGTCCCGCCCGTCGATCGCTTCTGCTCGGACCCGGGCGGCATGGCGCTTTCGCGCTGCCTCGGCGATGCGTGCGGCACGCGCCGCACGCTGTCTACAACCGTCAATACTCATTTTGATTGACGTTCGGCCGGAGAGGATGATTTTGGTCAAACTGCCTGCGGCAGTGGGCGTAAGTCCTAATGGGAGAAATCAGCTAGC
>CAJMKD010000041.1 GCA_905213905.1 uncultured Sutterella sp.
AGCGCTGAAAACGAAAAACGGCCTCGATTTCGAGGCCGTTTCTGCATGACTGCGCGCTTCGCTGCGCTTACTTCATCGGCTTCCCGAGCGGAACCTTGCGGAAATCTTCGACAAAGGCCGTGAAGTAGTCGACGATCGCCGTCATCATGTCGGCGCCCCACTGGGCGTTGGCTTCTTCCGAGGGAAGTCCGCCGAAGCCGCCCTGCGGAATCCCGAGCCGGATGTCGCGCACGAGCTTCACGACGGCGCCCTTGTAGCGGATGGCCGAGAGATGCGTGAACGTGAAGTCCTCGGAAAGTTCGTTCACGGTGGTCTTCGGGCAGTCTGCGAGGTCGACGAGCTCCGGATGCACGTGCATCATGGCGGCGACTTCCTGCGCGTCGCCGTGGCCGGTGATCCAGGCTTTGTTGAGCTGCGGCGCGATGCTCCACCAGTTGAGGAGCGCGACGAGGGCGCCCGTTTCGCGCGAAAGCTCGAGCCCGGCCTTTTCGATTGCCGGGTCGTTGCCGCCATGGCCGTTCACGACGACGAAGCGCCGGGCGCCGTGGCGCGCGAGGCTCCCGAAGACGCCGCGCATCACGGCGATCAAGGTCTCAAGCCCCATGTCGATCGTGCCCGGGAAGGAGGTGTGGTGCGTGGCGACGCCGAAAGGAATCACGGGCGTCACGAGAATGTTCGTGCGCTTTTCCATTTCATTCGTGATCCATTCGGGGATGAGCCAGTCGGTGCCGAGCGGGCCGACCGGGCCGTGCTGTTCGGTGCTGCCGATCGGCACGACGACGACCGTGTCGGGGTCGGCAAGAACCGGTTCGGCCTTTCGCCAGTTGAGATGAGCAAGCTTCATGTTGAATCTGCGCGCTCTTTCGACTCGAGCGCGTCCTCTTGAGAAAAGCGGCGAGCCGCGCGCTTTGCCGAGCGTAGGGCAAGGCGCGCGATTCGTCCGTCAGATGTTTCAGTGCGCGTCGGCGCGGCGGTCGAGGTCGTCGAAGTGACGGCTGATCGTTGCTGCGCTAGCGGGCTTCGTAAAGAGGCTCACCACGATCATCACGACCATGGCGAATGCCCAGGCGACGATGAGCGGATTGAAGCCGAAGCTCCAGGACGTGAACTTCACGACCATGAGCACGTAGAGGATTTCCGCGGAGATGACGCCCACGTAGAGCGCGGTCGTCGTGGTGCGGCGCCAGTACATGCCGAGGATGATCGGCGCAGCCCAGATGCCGAGGCCGCCGTAGGCGAAGAGCACGATCTGGAAGATGGAGCCGGGCTTGTAGATGCCGATGCCGATTGCGATGACGCCGAGGCAGACCGTGATCACCTTCGAGAGGCGCAGCGTTTCTTCATCGGTGGCATTGCGGTTGAGGATCTTCTGATAGAGGTCGCGCGACGCAGCGGACGTGGCCGTAAGGAGGAGCGACGAGATCGTCGACATGCCAGCCGAGAAGATGCCGGCAATCATGAGCGAGGAGAGGACCGGGTTGAGGCCGCCCTGCAGAATCAGCGGCACGACGAAGTCGGAATTTTTCCCTTCGAGGCCGGGGAAGGAGATGATGCCCGTGACGCCGCACCATTCAATGAAGGAGGCGGAGAACCACATGCCGAGCGTGCCGAGAATGACGGCCTTGAACATCGTCTTGTGGTCCTTCATCGTGAAGAACTTCGTGAAGAGGTGCGGCTGCCCGATCGCGAAGAAGCTCCACATCACGATCATTGAAACGTAGCCCTGCCACGGATAGGAGTTGTTGTGGCCGGGGAAGCTCACGTAGTTGAGGTCCATGGCGGCAAGCTTCTGGTTGATGACCTCAAGGCCGCCGCCGAGCTTGAGGGAAACAAAGAAGGTGACGACCGCGGTGATCACCATCAGGATGCCCTGGATGAGGTCGGTGAGCATGATCGAGCGGATGCCGCCCGCCATGCAGTAGAGCATGACGGTGACGCCCATTACGACGATGCCGACCCATTCGGGCGCGCCCGTGTAGGTCGTGAAAATGACGCCGCCGCCAATCGTCTGCGCGCCCATCATGGAAACGAGGAAGACGAGCATCAGAATGGCGAGAAGCCCTCGAACGCCAGTCGACTCATAACGATCGGCCAGATAGTCGGCCATCGTGAGCATGTTGAAGCGGTGGCCGAGCGTGATGAGGCGACGACCGACGAGGAGCGCGGGAATAAGCATCGAAAACGCGATGCCCGGGACCGAGACGGACATCCCGGCGTAGCCCACGTGGTAGATCGAGCCCGGCACGCCCATGAAGGTCGACATGGAATACTGGGTCGAGAAGTAGGCAATGCCCGTCAGAATGGCGCCCGCCTTGCCCGACATGGTGAAGTAGTCGGAAAGCCCCTTGTTCTTCTGAGAGCCGTACCAGCCGAGGCCGGTCAGAATCAGGCAGTAAAGAATGATGACGACGAGAAACGGCACCGTCATCGTGGCCGTGTCGATGACATGATTCATTTGCCGGCCTCCTCATCTTCGTCGAATTCGTGGTATTCGGGGCGCTTGAGGCAGCTCGCGGCCCAGACGCCGATCATGATGATCGTGAAGAGCCCGTAGACGAGCCATCCGTAGATGAAGAGCGGCACACCGAAGAAGCTCGGGTTGTAGTCCGTGTCGTAAAAGCACGGCAGCGGCAGGCAGATGAAGGCCCAGATCGCCATGAAGATCCAGAACCACCGCCGCTCGAAAGCGTTGGTGAAGGCGTGCATGTGTTTCCTCCGTCGAAAGGAATCGGTTGAAGAGTTCTTATTGTTGTGTTTTTGCGCGAAAAGGCAGCCGCAGCGCTCAAATACGACGCGGCGGGGCGGCCGAATGCCTTCGCATTGCCTATAGTAGAGACAATGCGAGGACATGCCAATGCGCAAAGCTACTGAGGGCAGTTGCTTTAAGAAATGTGTTCGGTGCGCAATTTGGCAAAGGAGGCAATCATGGTCGATTCATTTGACGGAACGGTCTGGCGCACGCTCGAAGAAATCGTCAGCTGCGGCGAGCGTCTTTCAAATGATGCTGAAGCCAGGGCTTTCGATGCGCTTGAAGCGGCCTTCCGGCGCGCGGGCGCAGCGACGGCGCGCGAAAGCATTCCGATCTTCACGTCGCTCTCGGACGCACGGATCTCTGTGGGCGGCCGCACCTTTGAGAGCCCGGACGCGGAAGGAAACGCCATGACGCATCCGCTCGAGGCGGGCGCCTGCGGGACCTTCGACATTGAAGCGCAGGGACCGCTTGTCGTTCTCGACGAACGCGCCCGGCAGGGGCTCCTCGCGGGCGAAGCGGAGGCCGCTTCTGCGCTCCGGGGCGCGGTGCTCCTCGCTTCGGGGCTCCCGGCGCTCGGCCTTCTGCGCGCAGCGGAGCGGGCGGGCGCGGCTGGCGTCCTTTTCAATACGGGCGAGCGCGTGCGCCGCATGATCGTGAGCGATCTTTGGGGGAGTCCCGCGAAGGCGGCCGATTTTGACCGCTACGTGACGATTCCGAATGCATCGGTGACAGATGCGCTCGCTCGAACCCTTCGCCCGGGCGAAGTCGTGAAGCTCCAGAACCGCGTGCGCTCGGGCTGGTGCGCGAGCACGGTTCTCACGGGGGCCGTCGGCTGCCCGGCCCAAATTGAAGCGGCCTGCAAGACGTCGTCGCCCATTTTTCTCATGACCGGCCACATGGACAGCTGGGGCGCAGGGGCGGTCGACAACGCGAGCGGGCTCGCCGTGATGACGGGCGTTCTTGAAGCGCTCGCGCGGCGGGCAAGCGAAAATGGCGCGCCGCGCGCGGGCGCCATGGCTGTCATCTGGAGCGGCCACAGCCACGGCCGCTATGCAGGAAGCACCGCCTGGAGCGAGCGGCACAGCGCCGCGCTCGAAGCGGGCGTCTTCCTCAACATCAACGTCGACTGCCTCGGCATGCGCGAGAGCGTCGTGACGGGGCGCCTGCCGACCGCCGCTGCGGCCGAACGGCTTGCAGCGCGTTCGCTCCAGGATGCCGGCATTGCTGCGACGCTCGCACCGCAGCGCTTTTCGAGGTCGTGCGACCAATCCTTCTTCGCGGCCGGCATTCCGACTGTCTTTTCGAACGTGGCGGAAGTGCCGCCCGAAAAGAGCGCTGTTTCGCTGGCAGTGGCGGGACTGGGCGGCGTCTACGGCCCGTGCTGGCACACGCGCTGCGACGAGCTCGAAGCCGTCGACCGGCAGGCGCTGATCCGCGACGGGCGCATCATCCTGCGGGCGGCAGAGATCGCGGCCGCCGAAGGCATCGATGCGCTCGATCTCGACGCTGAAGCCGAAGCGCTGGCCGAGGACATGGCTGCGGCGCTCGCAGGCGCGAAAAGAAGCCTCGCGCAGGCCCGCGCGCTCTGCAGCCCGGAAGCAGCAGCCGTTCTCGATGCGTTCATCAATTCCGAAGCGCTTTGGCAAGCGCTT
Organism: uncultured Sutterella sp.; assembly: GCA_905213905.1. Classification (GTDB taxonomy): domain Bacteria; phylum Pseudomonadota; class Gammaproteobacteria; order Burkholderiales; family Burkholderiaceae_F; genus Sutterella. The sequence goes on from CAJMKD010000041.1 coordinate 4,405, forward strand.
GAAGGAGCGCCCGAGGCGGTGCGGCGCCTTGGCGCTGAATACGCAGAAAACGCAGCAAACGCGAAGGACGCAGCGCAGAAGCTTCGCGTGCTCCATGCGCTTCTTCGCGCCGGCTACATGGCCGACGAAACAGGCTTCGGCCTCGCCGGACGTCCGGCTCGAAACCGGCTCGCCGAGGCGGTCGATGCCTTTGATCGGACATGCGCTGCGCTCGAGCGACTCGCAGAGACGGGGGCGCCGCAGGCGATGATCGACATGCGCCTTCTGACGTCCGCGAACGGCCTGCACCGCGAAGCCGTGCTCTTTGCGAGGGCGCTGCGCGCAGATTTCGGACCGGCGTCGCCGCAAGGGCAGCTCGGCTGAACGCGTTGGCGGCATTGGCAGCGAGCAGATGACGGTCGCCGTGCCCGAACGAATCTTCCCTCTCGTTCTGTCTTAGAAGCCGGACGCCCCGTTTTCCCGCCAAACAGGGGGTTCGGCCTTGACGCGCTGCGCAGCGCTCGGGCAAAGTTCGCTTTGCTTCTCACAAGCGAAGGATGACGGTCCTTCGGACTGCGGTCCGCATTCCGCCTGTCGAAGCCGCTGCTGCGAAAAGTGCGCCATTCGCTGCGCTTTCGCTCCGCCATAAGGGCGGAGGCCGAAGCGCGAGGCGCGCGCAGCTCTACGGACTTCGGCGATGCGCCGCCTGCCGCCCGAGGACGGGCGATCTGCGCGGCGCGGTACGTTGTTCCCGCGAATACGCCCCAGTGCGCCGCTATGCGGCGGCGCCGGCGGCGTCCAGAGGAGAGCGGCCCTTTTGCGCCCGTCGAAGCGGTCGGAAAAGATCGAATCGCTCGGCGCCAATCGCCGGCAAAGGCCGGCCTCGAATTGAGCGGCAGTCCGCTGCACGGCTTGATTCTTTGCCAGCTCTCCCGAAGAAGCGGAAAAGGCGCTCAGCGTGTGAGTCGCTTGAGTCCGCCGTTCCTTTGCGCAGTGTTCACTGCCGGAACCGCTTCTGATTCTTTTCGCTCGTCTTTGGGCCGCCGGGCGACCCCTCTGGTTCTGCCGGCAAAGCCGCATGAGGACGCGTGAAAGCGGGCATCCAGCCGGGCGATGACGCATGCCGGCGAAGTTGAGCCTTCTCAAGAAAGGCAGACTTCGCGTCAGTGCATGAAAGTTCCGGCGCCGCCAGCTGCGCCTTTCGGCATCAGCGGCGGCCTTCCATATTTTCAACCGACGCCAGGCGTGCGAAATTCGTGCGCCGGGGTCGGTTTTTTTATTTTCTTTTCGAAGCATGTATCTTCGGCGCGACAAGAGCCGCAGGATTTCGTCCGGCAACCCCCGTCTGAGCCGCGTTGCAAAGAAGCGATCTGGTAAGCTTTCGAGGTTTTGTTCGGGAGCACGTCAAAGCGCAGCGCAACGGTGATTCACGGCTTTGCGGGCGTGATGACAGCCGCCCGAAGCCCTTCTTGACTGCAACTCATTTGTTCGAAGGAAGAATCCCGCATGAAGGCAACGCTTGAGTCAGCGCCAAGCGCCGGCGCGCCGGCCGACGAGGATTCGGCCGATGATGCTTTCGGCACGGCGTTCGGGCCGGCAGCTGCCAGTCTGCTGCGTCGCCTTGAGCGAACAGCGGTTTCCCCCTTTGGACTGCAGCCGCGCGTCCGGTTTTCGATTGGCGAACGCGCGGAGACGAACGGACGAATGATTTTTCTGCCGCTCGAATCCCTTGATGCTTCCGAATGCGGTGATGCATCAGTCCAATCTGGCGCATTCGACGCTTGTCGAAAGGATCCGGCGAAGCAAGACGGCAATTCAGCGGCGCGGGCCGCTTATCTTCGCGCATCAGGCCTGCACGAGGCCTTTCATGTTCGCTACTCGGATTTCCGGGTCTTTTCGCAGATAGCGCGCCTCTCGCCGCAAGCGCTTCTGCTCGCGAACATTTTTGAGGACGTGCGCGTCGACCGGCTCGGACTGGCCTTGCATCCGGAATATCACCTCGCACGCGCTGCCGATTTGCAGCGGCTTGCATTTCACGGCCGAGGCGTCTTTGCTGAAGGCGCAGGCGACGCATTCTGGCGACTTCAGCGCCTCATTCTTCTTGAAGCTTACGAAGCAGGGTTCTTTATGAAGTTCCCGCTTACTTCACATCGTCGTGCGCGCGCTGCACTGGGGGCTTCTCTGGGCGCAGATGCTCTCTGGGCCGTCATTCGGGCAGTGCGAGAAGCGCCTTACGCTGATCCGGCTCGATTGAGCGATCCGGCTTTCGCCGTTGAAGCGCTCGGAGCGCTGCTCGAAAGCCTTCGCAGCGAGGCGCGCCGCCTTGCCGCACGCGTGCGGCTTCATTCGAACGCCACGCAGACGGAGAAAGCACAGCTTGCGGTGCTCGGTGAGGTGCTTCGCCGAATTTCTGGAGATGCTTCGGAAGCGTCGTAAAGACCTCGAAAGAATCAGGTCGAAAGCCGATGTGCGGCTTCGGCAGGCGGTTCTTCGCTTCCGAATCGTCAGTTTTCCCTTTCGTTTTTATCTTCTTGCCGCTTTCGAACTCGAACAAATTGAAGCGCTACCCGGCACCTTTGCCTTGCGCTGCTTAGGCTGAAGCGGCTCGTCGGCTTTCGTCAGCATTCGTCAGCTTTCATTGTCAGTCAATTGCTTCCATTTTCTTCTTTGACGGCCTTTCGGGCATTGCGCTTCGGAAGGCCGTTTTTTTCTGCCGGCGCGCTTTCTGGCGCGATCTCGCACAAGGCGCCGGCCCATCGTGGATGGTCTGCACCATGGAACCCGCAAAATTATTTTCTTCCTTTCCTGCTGTGACGCTCGGCGCCGGTCCCGCGCCTGGGGACGTCATGATGCCTTTCAATGCGCCTCAAGACGCTTTCGAAGCGGTCCGCTTCAGGACGGCCTTCGGCCAGGGCAGAGGCCCGAAGTCGCCGATGCCCCTCATGCCGCAGAGCGGGGGCGGGATTGCGCCGCTCGAGCCTGCGCGATTGCTTGCCCGACATTCTGGGGTTGTGGAGGTATTGCGTCTTGCGGTGGGAGACGAAAATATATTCAACGATTTTGCGCTGCCCGTGCTCTTCGGATGGGCGGCGCTTGTGCAGGGGCTTCCGGCCGCTGCGAGCGGCCCCTATGCAGAATCGACGGGACTTTTTCTTTTCGGGCTCCATGGTGCGGCAGCGGCGCTTCATCGAATCGATGCCTCAATGCTCGGCCGGACGCTCACGCCGATTAAACGCAAGGCGCTTGCCGAGCGGATCCGCATCGCAGCGCTGGCGCTCGCCTTGATTCGCGCTGGCGAGGCGCTCGAAGGCATGCTGCTCGAAGCTGGCGAAGCAGATCGCGACGAATACGTTTTCAAGCCGAGGATGCGCTTTGATCCGGCAGCAGAGACGCTTCACGCCTTCTCACTGCGCGCGCTCGCGCTTTTGCGGGCGAATGCGCTTTTCCGGCTCCGCTGGCGCACATCAGCGGACCCGAAAGACGAATCCGCAGGTTTTCTCGCGGCGGCAATTCTGCCCAACATCGCGGGGCCGCGGATGCTGCGCTGGCTCGCTGAATCCCCGCAGGCGAGAAGCGCTCTTTTAGGCTGCGCACGCGGCGCGCTCAGCGATGGGCCGGCGGCCGCGGCGCTCGAGGGGGCCGTGCAGGCGGGGCTGAGCGATGCGCTTCGCTGCCGCGCGGCGGAGACGGCGGCGCGCGACGCAGCCCGGCCGAGCCTTCGCGCCTGGGCGCCCGTGCTGATCCATGCCGTCAAGCGGCTTCTTCTGTCGGGGCGGTGGCGGATCAATGATTATTCAGGCGACGCAGCCGTGCGGTCGCTTCCCTATGCGCAAGACGGCCTTTTCATCCCCTGGCCTGAGGCGCTTTCCGATTTGGCGCCGCTTGCTGCTGCGGCTGATGCAGCGCCGATCTTTGAAGATCCTGCGCTCGCTGCTGCGATCCTCGCGGAGGCGGGCTTTGCTTTGACCGACGAAAAGGGCGATCCGGTTCATTCAATCCGCGTGCCGGCGTCTTCTGCGTCCTCTGCGCCCGATGCCCCGCTGCGCTCGATGACTGCGATTCTGGTCGCTGATCCGGCCCCGCTCGTGCTTTTGGCGGGCCGCGCTTTGAATGCGTCGTCCGTCAGTGCGCGCACCAGCGCCCTGGACGAAGCCGCGGCAGCCGCGCATCTTCCGCCGGGAAGGCCCATTGCGCCCCTGCCGCTGCGGGTGCTTTCAAATGTTCCCGCGCCCCAGCGCGACGCGGCGGCCGGTGAAAAAGAAAAGCGGCAGATGCGGGAGAAGAAAGCGGCCGGTCTTTCACGCGAGGCACCAAGGCTTCAAGCCCCGGCGCCCGAAGGCTTTGCCGAATCGCTCGCGTCACTCGCATCGCGTCCGGGCAGTGCGTCGAGTGAGGCGGGTGAACTTGGTGAGGCTGGGGGTGCTGATGGTGCCGGTGGTGCGCCGGCGGCTGAAGCTGAGAGCCAAAAGCGCAGGCGGTCGACGGCCCAAAAGGGCACGGCGCTCGGCGATGCTGCCAAGCCGGCCGGTGCTGCCGCAAAGCCCGCAAAAACGTTTTGGTCGCTGGACCTCAGCGAGGTGCGGCTTGCTGCCTGCACGGCTTCAGCGCTCCGAAGCGCCGTTGCTGCGCTCAATGAAACGCCCGATCCCGCCGGCTTTGCAATGGGCGAATCGCTCTTTCTGCCGCTTTGCTTCTTTCCGAAGCGCTCGCGCCAGGCGGCCGGCGTGGGCGGGAGCGACCTCACCGTCGGCCTTCTTCAGGCGGGCGGCTGCCTCCTGCGGCCCGACGAAGTTCTCGAGCAGACAGCAGCCAAGGTCGAAGGCGCCCGGGTGCGCCAGCTCCCTGAATGTCTCCTCGATCCTGTCGTCCGGGCGCTCCCGGCAAAGTCGGCGCGCGAAGCGCTCGCGCAGCACTGGCCGAACGATGCCACGAGCAGCGCGCCCTGGGGCGTGGCGCTCCGGCCAGGGGTGGCCCGGCTCATGCGTCTTGCGCCTGGCGGGCGGGTGACGGCGGCGGCTATGCCGCCCGCCGGCATGCTGCTCGTCGGCCTGACGGGGCCGGAAGAGGGCGACATGTGCCGCATCACAGCGGCCGTGCTGCGAGGCGCCGCAGGCGTTCGCTCGCCGAAGCGCGGGAAATGAAGCCGCTCGGGCGCAAATAGGTTTCTGCCTGGACTTTCCGGCAGCGATTCATTCGGAAGCGGCGGCGCTCGACGCCGCCATTTGCGAGAGAAAAAGACGATGAGAAAAAGGAACGACAGACCGATGACGGCCGAAGAAGCCGTCCGGTGGGCCAAAAGGCATTGGCGGCCTGCGCATGAAGGCGCGGCCGCCGCTGCGCTCGGGGGCGCAACGCTAGCCGCGTTGGGGGCGGGCGTCATGGGCGCAGCGGCGCCGATCCTGATGCTTCCGGCTGCGGCGGCACTCGGCACGCTTGCGCTTTTTCGCGGCGCTCGAGCAGCGGCTGTTCTCCGTGCGCGCGCCCGTCTCTGGGGCGTTGCGCCGGAAGCCTTCACGCTCGCGGATTTGGCGGCGCATTTGAAGCAGCTGGCGACAGGACCCGAAAAGCCGCGCTCGAGGGGCGCTAGAGGCGCAGGGCTCTATCGGGCGGCGCTCAGGATGGCGCAGGGGGCGCGGCCGATCTTTGACGCGCAGCGCCTGCCCGATGTTTCGAGCCTCTGGCTCGGGCTCGGCTTTGACTGGGGCTCGGGGGAGGCGCAGCTCCTCTCGATGCTGCCGAGCAGCGACTGGCGGCGCGTCTGCGCGCCGGTCGCGCTCCTCCCCTTGCTGCGGACGAAGCCCGTCCTCGGCGACGCGCGCATCGGCTCCCCTGTTCTTCACGGCGTGGGGCTCTCGGAACGGGCGCTCGACGTGCCCTTCAGCGCAATGGGCGCAGGCCTTCTCATTGTGGGCACGACGCAGGCAGGCAAGGGCGTGCTGCTCTCGAACCTCATCGCCCAGGCGGTGTTCCGAGGCGACGTCGTCATTGTGATCGACCCGAAATTTTCCGCGAGGCTTTTCCGAGCGGTCGGCGCTGCGGCCCGTGCGGCAGGCCGGCGCTCGCCGCTCCTTCTCCATCCCTCAAAGCCCGAAGAGAGCGTGCGGCTCGATCCGCTGGCGAATTTTCAGCGCCCGACGGAAATTGCGAGCCGCCTGCGCGCCGTGATCGGTTCAGACGCGAAGGAATTCGCCGACCTCAGCTGGGCGGCGGCCAACGCTGTTGTTGAGGCGCTTCTTTACGTGGGCGAACGGCCGACCCTCGCCGCGATTGAAAAATACATCACGGTCGGCCTCGATGAAGTGCTTGAAAAAGCGCTCGAAATGACGCTTGATGCGGGCTGGCAGGCGCTCTCGCATAGCGCCCCCGGCGCACGAATGAATGGCTTCAGTCCGGCGGGCGGGCACGGGTCGGAGTCGATGACGCCGCGGCAGGCAGACTGGGACTGGCGCAGAGAAGCCGAAGCGCTTCTCAAAAAGTCGGGCGGCGGCCGAAGCGCGCGGCTTGCCATTCTTGTCGCCTTCTGGGACGATGCGCTCGCGCGAGCGCAGTTTTGCAAAAACGTCGGAGCGCGTCTTGGCGAGCGCGCCATCGACCGCGTCAATGCCATGATCGCCGCCTGCGAGCCTCGGGCGCGCGAGCAGACGGCAAAAGTGACAGGGTCGCTTAGAACAGCGCTCGCCAAGCTTTCAGGGGGCGAGCTTGGCCCCCTTCTTTCACCCGATCCGGCAGATCCGGACGATCCGAGAACAGCGACGACGCTCGCCAAAATTGTCCGCGGCGGCGACATTCTTTATGTCGGCCTCGATTCGCTCACGGATACGGCCGTGGCGGAATCGCTCGGGATGCTGCTCCTCGCAGACCTCGCCTCGCTTGCGGGCGAGCTCTACAACCGCGGCGAGTCGGGCGACGCCGAAAGACGGATTTCGCTTTTTGTGGATGAAACGTCGAACGTCATCAACCAGCCCCTCATCGAACTTCTCAACAAAGGCCGCGAGGCCGGCATCCGCACGACGTGCGCCATGCAGACGACCGCCGACCTCGAAGCCATGCTCGGGAGCCGCGCCAAGGCGCTGCAGGCGCTCGGAAACCTCAACAACGTCATTGCGCTGAGAACCATTGATCCGGAGACGCAGCGCTTTGTCGAGGCGCTCCTCGGGCGGAGCTCGCGCGAAACGGCAGGCCGATCGGCAACGCTCGCGCGCGAGGAAGCCCTGACGGGCGAAGTGCGGATATCGACCGGGGAAAACGCACGAAAGGAAGCCGCGCCCCTCATTGACGGCGATCGGCTGCGGGAGCTGCCGAATCTGGAATTCTTCGCCTCGATGGGGGGCCGCCTCATGAAGGGGCGCGCGCTCTTTCTCGATCCCGCCGGCGTCGACCGGCGCCTTTTCGATGAGGCGGGCTCCTTGCTCCCTGAAGCCGATCCCATCCGAAAGCTCATTTCGGACTGCGTTGAGAAAAAGCGCTGCGATGCGCCTTTCTCTCGCGCAGCAAAGGCTTTTTTCGCGAGGCGTCGAGCGTCATGAGAAGCGCATTGCCCATTTTCGTCCGGACGGCCGTCTTCGTTTTTTTCTTTGCGGCTTCAGCCGTGCGCACCACGCTTTATGTTGAAGAAGCGCAACTGCGCGAGGCTGTGAAAGCGCACGAGGCGGCGCTCCCTGCCTTCGGCCCCGTTGTTCTTCGCGCAGCACATGCGGTTGAGCTTGCGATTCATCGCGGCGCGGCGCGCCTTTCCTTTCCGGTGCGAAGCCCCGGCGAAGCCATCGGCTTTTCGCGGACAAGGATCGATCCGGACGCGCCGGATCCCGTCGACCGGTTCTTCGGCAAGGCGCTTCGCGCGAGCTGGTTCGCACGAGCCCGCGCGCTTGCGAGCCTTTTCGTCAAGCGGATTTCGCTCTTGGCGGCCCTTCTCGGCGTCACGGCCTTTCTCTGGGGGGCCGTCGTCATCGATGCGATTTATGTTCGCAAATGCCGGGCGCTCGAGGACGGTCGCTCAAATGCGCTTCTGCTGGCTGCGTCTGCAGCGGCGCTGCGCTTCTTTTTCCCCGCCGCTGCGCTTCTCATGCTTTCGCCGGGCGGCTGGTGCGCTTGGGCGAGCGCAGCCGCGGCAGCCGCATGGGCGGGGCTTCTCTGGATTTGGCTCGCCAACACGCGGCGATTTGATTAATCGATCTGGATGCTTTGGAAAGGCGAGTGTGATGCAAAAACAAAATCTCTTTGGCGGCGCTCAATGAAGCGACTCAACTGAATCGTCTGGTCTTCCGTTATCGCGGCAGACGCTCATTTGTGCGTAAAGTAAACAAATCTCATGTCCTAAAAATGTCACGGAGAAATAAAAAATGAAAATCAAGCAGTTTGTTGTCGACGCCTTTACGGATCGCCTGTTTGCGGGCAATCCTGCCGCCGTCTGCGTTCTCGAAGCGCCGCTTTCCGACGCTCGGATGCAGGCGGTTGCGATCGAAAACAATCTCTCGGAAACAGCCTTTCTTGAAAAGCGCGCGGATGGAAAATTCGGCCTGCGCTGGTTTACGCCGGGCGGCGAAATCGATCTGTGCGGGCACGCCACGCTCGGCACGGCTTTCGTCTGCACGCATTACGTCGTCCCTGAAGCCGATCGCGTCGCTTTTGAGACGCGATCGGGCGAGCTCGTCGTGACGCGCGTCGGCGCATCCCGCTATTCGATGGACTTTCCCGCAAGCCGACTCGAGAAGATCGAAGTCACCGATGCGATGACGGAAGCCTTCGGCGCGAAGCCGAAGGAAGCGTATCTGGCGCGCGACCTGCTCTGCGTTTTCGAGGATGACGAAGCTGTCCGCCGCATGACGCCCGACCAGGCGCTTCTCGCGAAGCTTCCCGGGCTCCTGCAGCATGCGACGGCAGCAAGCGCAGATCCGTAGTTTGACTGCGTTTCCCGCTCATTTGCGCCGAAGCTTGCGGTTGCTGAGGATCCGGTCTGCGGGTCCGGCCACTGCCACATCGTGCACTATTGGGCGGCCCGCCTCGGGAAAGCGTCAATTACGGCCTTCCAGGCATCGAAGCGCACGGGCGTTCTCTACTGCCGGCTTGCGGACGAGCGGATCGAAATGGCAGGGGACGCCGTGCTCTACTCGGAAGCGGTCATCGATTCGGGCGAAGAATAAGCGGCGCAGGCTTGCGGCCGCAGTCCCGATAGCTTGAGTGCGTTGTGCGCTTTGTGAGCTCAGGGTGCTATCGGGGCGCCTCTGCTTAAGCATGCCGGCCTTCTGAAGACGCTGCGTGAGGGGAGGCCGAAGCGGGGAGGAGCGTTCCGATGAAGGCATCAAGGAGCGCTCGCTGCTCGTCAGAGTAGGTGCTGCGGTCCCGCCGCCGGCAAAGCCGAAGCCGCCGGATCGACCAGGGCTCCTCGAGGAGGAGCGATGCGACGCGTGCGGTTTTCGGCACGACGCCGCTCGGCAGAACGCTCACGCCGGCGCCTTCGGCCACAAGCGACATGACCGCGTCGTGCGAGGAGGCGACGACGCGCGGCCGAATGGTCTTTCCTTCTTCTTCGGCGCGCCTATTCAGAAAATCCTGCATCGGCGAGTAAGGGCCGACGCCGATGTAGTTGTAGGGAAACAATTCTGAAAAGGCAATCGTGCCGCGTTCGGCGAGCGGATTGCCGTGCGGCACGACACCGACGAGGCAGTCGGTCGCAAACGGCATGAATTCAAGCAGCGGGTGCGATCCGGCATAGGCGGTGATGCCGAGGTCGCCTTCGCCTGCGGCTACCTGCTTGACAACATCCGGACTGGAAACCTGCAGGATGTCGACCTGAACGTCCGGATGCAGGGAGAGAAAGCGGCCGATCCGCTGCGGCAGGAAGCTCACGGCTGCGTTGTAGTTGCAGAAAATGCGAAGCCGCTTTTCCGAGGCATAGGCAAAAGGCGAGAGCTGTGATTCGAGCTGCTCGGCCTCCAGGAGTATCCGTTTGGCGGCCTTTTCGAAGACTTCGCCCGCTTCCGTCAGCCGCATGCCGCGCGGCTCGCGGCGATAGAGCCGGATGCCGAGCCGCTTTTCCAGATCGGCGAGCCGGTCGCTCGCGGCGCTCGGCGACAGGTGCACATATTCAGCCGCTCGGGTAATGCTGCCGGCGAGTGCGACGGCCGTAAATACCCGCAGGTCCTTCAGGTCAAAGTGAAGCATATCAGTCGGTTCCGGATTTTCCGAAAGCTGGTTCGTCAACTATCTGATGGCATGGAGCCTAACGCATCGATAGATTTATTGCCAGGAAGAGCCCGTCGGACAGAGCGGCGAAGCCGCTTATTTAGCGGGCTTGATTGCAAAAAAGGAGTTCAATATGAAAACCAATCGCCGTCAATTCCTGGAATCGGCCGGCCTGCTTTTCGCGGGTCTCGGCAGCGCCGCTTCGGTTTCGGCAATGCCGACGGCTGCGCCCAAGAAATTCGATGAATCGTTCGACGTCGTCGTCCTCGGCGCGGGCGGCGCAGGCCTCACTGCGGCCATTCGCCTTGCCGAAGGCGGCAAGAAGGTGCTTCTTGCTGAAAAGCTGGCGTTCTGCGGCGGCAGTTCGCTCATTTGCGGGGGCGGCGTTGCAGTGACGGAAACGGATCTGCAGAAAAAAGCCGGCATCAAGGATTCCGTCGAAACGCTGTACGAAGACATCATGCGCACCGGCGGCCAGCTTAACGACAAGGCAGTTGTCCGGGCCTATGCGGAAGCTTCGCCCGAATACTACAAGTGGGCCATGGGGCACGGCATGGTGCTCAACACTGAGAATCTCTCTCAGTCCGGCTCCGTTCCCCGCAATTTGAGCGTCAACACCGGAAAGAGCATTGACGCCTGGACCAAGCTCGCGAAAAAGGCGGGCGTCGATTTGCGCACGAATGCCAAAGGCGAGCGGCTTCTCTGCGACGAAGCCATGAAGCGCATCTGCGGCGTGGAAATATCGACAAAGGACGGCGTGCGCGCGATTGAGGCGAAGGACGGCGTCGTCATTGCAACGGGCGGCTTTGCCCGCAACAAGGCGCTTCTCGAAAAATACGTGCCTCGCATGAAGAATGCGAGCACGATCTGCGCGATGGGCTGCGACGGCGACGGCCTCAAGATGGCGCTCGCCTACGGCGCCGACGTGGCCGACATGCCGTACATCAAGGCCACCTTCGCGTTCAACTTGAAGGCGACGAGCATCAAGGACGCCTGCTGGGTCTTCCGCGACGGCGCCATCGTGCTCAACAAGAACGGCAAGCGCTTCTGCAACGAGGAAATCTCGAAGAAGGACATCGGCGACTACGTGCTCGACCAGCCGGATGCCGTGGCGTTCAATCTGTACGACAGCGCAATCCGGGCCGATGCGGTGACGATGGACGAAGCGGGCGGCAGCGTCACCTATTCGGAAAAGAAAGGCCTCGTGCTCAAGGGCGACACCATTGAGGAGGTCGCTCAGAAGGCAGGCCTCGATCCCAAGGTCGTGCGCGAAACGGTGGACCGCTACAACGAAGATGCCAAGACGACGGGCGTCGACCGCGAGTTCGGGCGCAAGCACCTCGTTGACATTTCAGGCAAGATTCGTCCGATCGAAAAGCCTCCCTTCTACATCTTCCCGGCGACCGCTGTGCTGATTTCGACCTACTGCGGCGTGAAGATCAACGGCAGGGCCGAAGTGACGGACGTCTTCGGCGACGTGATTCCCGGCCTTTACGCTGCGGGCGAAGTGACCGGCTCCTTCCACGGCCGCAGCTACCTCGGCTCGACGGCTTTCGGCAAGGCGCTGATTTTCGGCTGGATCGCTGCCGGCTCCATCCTTGAGGGCTGATCCTCAAGCTGAGGCGACAGGACGGCGGGCGGCCGAAGCTTGGTCGGCTGCCCGCCAAGGGCAGTTGTTTGAAAGGAGGAATGAAAATGACGAATCGACGAGCGTTTCTGCGCAGCGCGCTGACGGGAACGGCTGCGGTTGCTTCCGGCGCAGCCTTTGCAATGCCGACGGAGCGGCCTGCCGGCTTTGACGAGACTTTCGACGTCATCGTCGTCGGCGCGGGCGGCGCGGGGCTCGCCGCCGCAGCGCACGCTGCGGAATCCGGCCTCAAGGTGCTGATTCTTGAAAAAATGGCTTTTCCCGGCGGCTCATCGGCCATCTGCGGCGGCGGCTCGCTCGTTGTCGGCACGGAACTGCAGAAAAAGGCCGGCGAGAAGGACTCGAACGAGCTCTTCTTCAAGGACATCATGGAAACGGGCGGCGGCCTCAACAACAAGGACGTCGTGCATGCCTTCGTCGACAACCATCTCAAGGTCTACAACTGGTTCATGGGGCTTGGCGGCAAGCTTCAGTCGGATCTGCTCTTTGCGAGCGTGAGCGCGAACCGGGGCGTCGAAATCGAACCCAACAGCGTATTGAAGGCTTGTCTCGAGCACGCGAAGAAAAACGGCGCGAAGCTGAGCGTTTCCACGCGCGCCGTTCGTCTTGCTTATGACCGGCAAACGAAGCGCATTGTCGGCGTCTATGCGGAAAAGGCCGGCAAGACGGGCTGCTACGGCGCTCAAAAAGGCGTGATTCTTGCTTCGGGCGGCTTCGCCCGCAATAAGGCGCTTCTCGCAAAATACGTGCCGCGCATGGCGAAGACCTTCACGATTTGCGGCAAAGGCTGCGACGGCGACGGCCTCAAGATGGCGCAGGCCTATGGTGCGGATGTGGTCGACATGCCGTACATCAAAGCGACTTTCGCCTTCAACACGAAGCCGCAGTCGATCAACGACTCGCATTACACCTATTGGGAAGGCGGCATCATCGTGAATCAGGCGGGCGAGCGCTTCGTCGACGAGTCGATTCCGAAGAAGGATGTCGGCGACCATGTGCTTGAACAGCCGGGCGGCATCGGCTATTGCATCTACGACGAGGAAACGCGCAAGATTTCGCTCAAGACGGCGCGCAACAACGGCAGCGTGCTTGAGTCTGAAGAGCGCGGGCTGGTCTGCAAAGGCAGCACGGTGGAAGAGGCTGCGCAAAAAGCCGGTCTTGATCCGAAGGCCGTCAAGGCGACGGTGGATGCCTACAACCGGGACATCCGCGAAAAAGGCTACGACACGAAGTTCGGACGGCGCTATCTGAGCGGCAACCTCGGCAAGCTCCATGAGCTTAAAGACGGTCCGTTCTATGTGCTGCCTTCTACGG
>CAJMKD010000042.1 GCA_905213905.1 uncultured Sutterella sp.
CAGTGCGGTGATTGCACTCATTGCGTAGACTCCGTTTGCCTGCATCGTCTTGATGTCTGCCTGAATTCCTGCACCTCCACTTGAATCACTTCCGGCGATTGAAAGTGCTGTCTTTTTTTTCATAAGTTCTGCCCACTCTCTACAATACCAGTCTGCTTCTCTCCGAACCTCTTCCTGGTCATCCTTACTTGTTTCATCATAGATTCCTACAACCTGGAACCCTGCCTGCTTTGCAGTACGGATTGCATGAATGACATCTTCGAATACACCCCTCTTCTCCTGACGGGTTCCGTGATAATCTGCAGCCCGCAGATAAAAATCCTGCTTCGTCTTTCCCGCACCGACCTCTTCACAGGTAAAGATCCGGTCAAAATATTTTGCAATTCCCAGACGCTCAAATGCCATCTCTATCTCTTTTTTATTATTGGATGATGCAACCGTCATTGGGATATTATGCTTATCAAGCTTTTCCAGAAGCTCCTTCGCTCCACTCTTTAATAGTGCGGTTTTCTTATAATAATTGCTGATGATGTCCAGAACTCCCTGCACAATTTCTTCCGGCTCCTGGGACAGATGATAATGTTCTTTTACATATGCTGCACCTTCCTGGATGCTCATTGTAAATAACACCGTCCCAAGATCCGGCTCTGCCTCTATACCGATACTGTTCAGATAACGGACTCCTACGTCTTCCCAGATCTCCATGGAATCCAGAAGGGTTCCGTCTACATCAAATATTGCTCCTTTTATCATGCTTTCACCATTTCTCCTGTTAAATTTTTTAGTTTCTCTGTCGCTTTTTTAATATCTTTTTCTGCAAATATCGCACTGATCACGGCAATTCCACAGATTCCGGTTCCTGCAAGCTCTGATACATTTTCTTTATTGATTCCGCCGATTGCGATTACCGGAATGTCTACCGCATCACAGATTGCTTTTAATGTCTCACGACTTACCTCAGCAACATCGGCTTTCGAATCTGTATGGAATACTGCTCCGACTCCCAGATAATCAGCTCCTCTCTTTTCGGCAAGAACTGCCTGTTCTACCGTCTGTGCAGATACACCGATGATCTTATCCGGTCCAAGCATTGCTCTTACGTCGTCTGCTTCCATATCACTCTGTCCGACATGTACACCATCGGCGTCCATTTCCAGTGCAATATCTACATTGTCATTGATCACAAACGGCACCCGGTATCTGGCACAAAGTTCTTTGATTTCTTTTGCTTCTTTCAGGAAATGTGCTTCATCCAGTTCTTTTTCTCTCAGCTGTACGAATGTCGTACCGCCTTCCAGCGTTTTCTCTACCTGACTGTATAACGTCTCACCATTTAACCAGTGGCGATCTGTCACCGCATTCAGAAGTAAATCATCTTTTTTCATCTTTTTACACATATGTTCTGTCTTCTCCTTCATCTGATCTTTTTCGAGCTCCTTATCTGATCTCATATTTTGCACCTTTATCCAATGTCTCTTTATCCATATTGTAGATAGCATCAATGATACGGTTGCGGTAAGTAGCGTTACCGTCACCTTTCTGCATATAACTCCATCCGATCTCTCCGGCCAGCCCCATTGTACATACAGCTGCTGCAGCTGCTTCCAGTTTCTGTTCCGGATTCGCTGTTAAGAACGCTGTCATCATTCCCGATAACTGACATCCTGTTCCCGTAATCTTTCCCATCTCCGGACGACCGTTGCGGATCACATAGCATCGGTCTGCATCACTTACCAGGTCAATCGCACCTGTAATCGCAACGATACATCCCGCCTTTTTGGCAAATGCTTTGGCAAATGCAATACCTTCTTCCAGATTCTCTTCTGTTACGGCATCTGTCACATCTGCATCTACCCCTTTTGTTGTTCCGCTGCCCTGTGCCAGTGTTTTTACTTCCGAGATATTTCCACGGATCACATCGAACCTGATCTTCTCCATCAGTTCTACAGCTGTATTCGTCCGAAGTGTGCTCGCTCCTGCTCCGACCGGATCCAATAACGTTGCATGCCCCAACTCATTGGCACGCGCTCCGGCTGCGAACATTCCCTCAATACTTCTTTTGCTCAAAGTACCAATGTTGATATTCAGCCCTCCGCAGATTGAAGTGATTTCCTTTACATCCTCCGGTTCATCTGACATGTTCGGACTTCCGCCACAGGCTAACAATACATTTGCAACGTCATTTACCGTTACATAATTGGTGATGTTGTGTACCAACGGTACATTCTTTCTTACATTTTCGATACAGTTTCCTAACATATTTTCTTCCTCCTGTTATTCATGTATTCCCGATTTTTCCATCTACAGGACCTGCCACCTCCAGGGCCTGCCACTGGCAGCCCCTTACGGATACTTTGGTAACTGGCAACTCCTTTCGAATGCATGGCAATCAAAAAAGGACAGATCTACCTGTTTTTCAGATACATCTGCCCTGTCGGCAACTTTTCTTTCCCTACGTTGGCATGATCCAAATCAGGTTCCCGGGTCAAGACATCTTTAGTCTACTCTCAGCCTGCTCAGATTACGGACTCCCCTTTTCCTTTAATGATCTCTATTATACTACGCTTTTAATATTTGCGCAATGTATCATGACTGTCATCTGTTGTATTGTCAATATTTTTTATCACAACATAATACCCGTCATTTCCGTTTGTCCTGACAAGCACACGGTCTCCGACTTTATGTCCCTGTATTGCTTTTCCGAGCGGCGATTCGATACTGATCAGTCCCTGAAGAGAATTTCCGCGGATACTGGTCACGAGACGATATGTCTCTGTCTCATCATCATCTTCAAAATAGACCTCGACCGTATTATTGATTCCGACTTCATCTGCTTTCGATGTATCTGATACGATCTTCGCATTCTTAAGCATTCTCTCCAGATAACGGATACGGCTTTCATTTCGGTTCTTATCCTGTTTTGCTGCCTTGTACTCAAAGTTCTCGCTTAAGTCGCCCTGCGCTCTTGCCTCTTTTACAGCTTCCAGTTCTTTCTTACGCACAACAATCTTGCGGTATTCAATCTCTTCTTTGATCTTCTTAACATCACTTTCGGTTAACTGTTCTCCCATGAAAATGCACTTCCCTTCTTCTCTCCGTATATTATAATACTCTGATACACGCTCTGCAAATTCTAAATCAATCCATAATGCTCCATCGCCTTATAAAGCCCGTCATTCTCCACTGTATCCGTAATGTATTCTGCATATGGCTCCAGAACCGGATCATGATGCCCCATGATCACTCCATGTCCGGCAGCTTTGAAGGCCTGGATGTTCCCACCACGCTGGTCAGCTTTGCCCCCGCCATTGGCAACACCGCCAACGTCATGAGCCCTGAGTTCAAGAAAGCCAACAGCTCTGTTGTCATCCTGAAGCCGCAGTACAAGGACGGCATGCCGGAGAGCGGCAGCCTGCTTTCCATCTACAAGATCGTGGAGCAGATGATCGAAGAGGGCATGGTGGCATCTGCCTGCGCCGTGGGCTACGGCGGCATTGCCGAGGCCCTGTTCAAGATGGGCCTGGGCAACCGCATCGGCTTCAAGATGCGCGCTGATATGCCCACCCACCGGATGTTCGAGCCCATGTACGGCTCCATCGTGCTGGAAATGGTTTCTGATTCCCCCGCAGGCGAGCTGCTGGGCGAGACCACCAGGGAGTATACCTTTGAAAGCTGCGGCGAGACGCTGGATATGGCAGAGCTGCAGGAAATCTGGGAGAGCAAGCTGGAGCCTGTGTACCCCTACCGCAAGGCAGGCCCCACCGTGGAAAAGATCAACGGCAAGCTGAACGCCCCCGCTGCCCCCAAGATCGGTGTGGCAAAGCCCAAGGTGATCATTCCCGTGTTCCCCGGCACCAACTGCGAGTACGACAGCGCCCGCGCCGTCATGCGCGCCGGCACCGCCTCCCTAAAACACTTTCCGCCATGAAATCCATCGCCAGCCTCTTTTCCGCTTCTTCTTCCACAAACCTTGCGGCTCTCGCTTTTGCTGAAAGCCGAGCCGCTTCAGCAACGAGCCTTCACGATTTAGAAAGCCGGAGCGCGTCTCGCTCGCCGGCACGGGCGAGCGCGATCCCCAATTCGCCTGCCTTTTTCTCGGCGGTCTTTTCACCGGCTGTCTGCGCCTGCCTCATCGCCGCGAGCGTGCTCGCCGGCCCCGCTGCTGCGACTGAAAATCCGGAACCAGCGGCAGCTGCTGCTGCCTCGCCCGTGCATCAAAAGACCTCGGCACCCAAATTCGTGCGCCGAAGCGACGATGCTTCGCTCCTTCGCTTCGGCATTTCGGCGAGCCATGCCAGCCGCATCGCTTTTGCGGACGGTGAGCGCATCGAAAGCGCCGTCTGGGACCAGCAGGATCTCGACCTCAAGACCGATTCTTCTTCCGGTCAGATCTTCGTGCGGCCGAAGCGCGAAGGCGAAATCATGATCTACGTGACGACGGAATCGGGGGAAACCGCAGCGATCGTGCTCGAAGCCGGCCTCGAGAAGTCGCCGCAGAACATTCTTCTTGAACGCACAGCGCCAAAGGATGCCGTCCCGATGTCGGGCGACGATTCACGTCCTGCGAGCATGCTCGCGCCGTCGCCGGCCCCCGACTTCATCGCCGCCGTGAAGCGCCTCGCACGCTTGGCGGCGCTTGAAAAAGAAGCGCCTGACGTCATGAAGCGCGCAAGCTGCCCAAAGCCCTCTGCTTCGCTCGCGAATGCGCTCGAGAAGCTCGCGCGGCTCCACCCTTTGGTCGAAACGTGCTGGACGAGCCGGGACCTCACGGCTGTCGTGCTTCGTCTGCGGAATCCTTCAGCGGTCCCGATGCGCATCCGCGAAGCTGCGCTCACAGGACCCACTGTCGCTGCGATTGCTTCTGAAAAGACGACGCTTCGACTCGGCGAAAGCGCCCGCCTCATTTACATGGAGGTGATCGGCAATGATTGAAAGAGAGCGAACCGACCGCGGGGAGCCTGACGCGAGGAAGCTGGGTGCACGCCAGTCGACACAGAAAAGCCGGCCGAGAGAGCGCTTCGCCGCTGCCTTCTCCAATAAGCGTCGGCAAAGAACGCAGACAGCTGCCGCCCTCGGCATAGTCGGCGGTCTCGCAGCGCTCTCGCTGTGGGCTGTTTTTGAAAACCCCGACGAAGGGAAAGCGAAGAAAAGCAAGGCGCCGCCCGCAGCCGCCATTGCCATCCATCCCGATTACGTTCAGCGAGAAACCTACATCCGGAAGTCCGAAGCCAAAATTGATGAAATCGCGAAGAGCGTTTCGGCGCTCTCTCAGGAGCTTCGCAGCCTTCGAAAGGACCTCGACGCGACAACGAAGCGCTTTTCGGAGGCGATCGGCCGGCAGAACGACACGCTCGCAACGCTCGAAGAGCAGCAAGCAAAGGAAGCCCAGGAAAAAGCAGCTGAAGCCGAGGCGCGGGAAACCGCCGCCGGAGGCGCCGCTTCTTCACTCGGCAGCGAAGCCGACTTCGGCGACCTTGACGCAGCCATTCTCTCGTCGGGCGAAGAAGACGGACGGTCAGGCCTCGGCAGCGCTTCGATGCCTCGCGCCGCACCTCAGCTCACTGTCGCAACACTCGCTGCCCCGGCGGACCGGCGCCGCGCGGCGAATCCCGAGAAGGCGCACGACGCACCGCCGAAGCCCCGCTATGCGCCTGCGCCATGGCTCGCACCCGACGCGCCGATTGCCGTCAACCGCGCGCCAGGGAGCACCATTGCAACGTATCTGCCGCCCGGCGCTTTTGCCCGAGCCACGCTCCTCACCGGCGTCTATGCCTCGACGGGCGGCGCGGCTTCCGATCCGATGCCCGTCCTCATGAAGGTCGAAAACGCCGCCATTCTTCCCAACAAGTGGCGCACCAACATCGATGCCTGCATGCTGACGGGCGCAGCCACCGGGGATCTTTCAAGCGAGCGCGTGCAGATCCGGCTCGACAGACTCTCCTGCGTCGGGAAGAACGGCGAAACGCTCGACGTTCGAATTTCAGGCTACGCCGTGGGCGCGGACGGCAAGGTCGGCATTCGAGGGCGGCTCGTGACGCGAAGCGGACAGGCCATCGCCGCCGCGATTTCGACTTCCATGCTCCAGGGAATCGGGCGCGCGGTGTCGCTCTCGTCCCAAACGACGACAACCTCGCTCTCTTCCGGGACGCAGACCGTTGACTACGCCAACGCCTGGCGCGGCGGGCTCGGCGACGGCTTCGCGAAGGGCATGGACCGCATCAGCGCTTATTTCCTGCGGCTCGCCGAAAAGATTCTCCCCGTGCTCGAGGTTGATGCAGGGAGCCCCGTCGACATTGTCGTGAGCCAGGGCGTGCGTCTTTCCGACTAAGCCCGCCTTCGCGACGATCCATGGCGTCTCGCTCGCGGCAGCAGCAGCAAAAAGCCCCGAAGACGAAATGTCGACGGGGCTTTTCATTATGCGTTGAAGCTTCTCAGGAGAAGCGAGCGCAGCAATCCGCTATTCCTGCCAGGCAGCGTTGTAGAAGTCAAAGCCTGAATCGAGCGTCGGCTGGAAGTTCACGAGATGCTTGTTCACGCCGGCCAGAATGTTGTCAAAGCCAAGCGGCACGGCCGGCACATCGTTCCAAATGATCTTCTGCACTTCGCCGTAGATTTCCGCGCGCTTTTCAGGCGACACTTCAGCGAGTCCCTTGTCGAAGAGCGCATCAAGCGCCGGATTCATGTAGTAGGACGTGTTGTTGAGGTGCGGGGGCGTCGCGCGCGAATCGAAGAAGGGCCGCAGGCCCCAGTCGGGCTCGCCCGTCGAATTCGACCACGTCACGAACCAAAGCCGCACGGGGGCCTTCTGGGCGTCGGTCTGGCTGTCGACTTCATCGACCATGATCCCCGCTTCGAGCGCGCGGGTGGTGGTCTGGATGCCGACCTGGCGCAGCTGCTGCTGCAGGAACTGCAGGCCCTTATTGACGGTCGTATTGTTGAAGGCGCCCCAGAGCTGCGTCTTGAAGCCGTTCGGGTAGCCGGCCTCTTTCAGAAGCTCGCGGGCCTTCTTGGGGTCGTAAGGCCAGTCTTCAAACTTCACAGCGCCCGGGATTTCGGGCGGCAGCACGCTCGAAGCGGGACGCGCGAAGCCGTCGAAAACGACCTTCGCATAAGCCTTCTTGTTGATCGCATAGGCGATCGCCTGGCGCACGCGAATGTCGTCGAAGGGCTTGTGAAGCATGTTGATCGTGAGCCAGCGCTGATAGATCGACGGGAAGTTGAAAAGCGTCAGACCGTCGCGGCCTTCGAGGCGCTTATAGAGCTCGGGCGGCAGGCTGTGCACGTAGTCGGCCTCGCCCGTGAGCAACATGTTGACGCGCGTCTGATTCTCCGGCACCGGCAGCCACGTAATCGAATCCAGCTTCGGAAGCCCCTTGATGCGGTAATTCGGATTCTTCACGACCTCGAGCTTCGAGCTCGGGTTGAATTCCTTCAGAAGGTACGGGCCCGTGCCGCACGGCCGGAACGCCAGGCCGTCATTGCCTTCCTTGCTGATCGCGCTCGGACAGATCATCTGCCCCGTCCCGTTCGCCAGGCGGGCGATGAAGGCCGACATCGGATTCTTGAGCGTAAAGCGAACGGTGTACTTGTCGACCACCTCGACTTTGTCGACGAAATTGAAGTACGTGTAGCGCGAAAGCCCGTTCTTGGGATCGAGCACGCGGTCGAAGTTGATCTTCACGGCTTCGGCATCGAACTCCGTCCCGTCGTGGAACGGCACGTTCTGCTTGAGCCGAATTGTGTAGACCAAGCCGTCGGGACTGACTTCATACGATTCAGCGAGCTGCGGCTGCGGCTTCATGTCCTTGTCAAAAACGAAGAGCCCTTCGTAAAAGGATTTCGACACCTGACGAGAAATGACGTCCGTGGCGTCGTAGGGATCGAGCGTCGTGAAGGAATTGGCAAGCGCAACGGTAATCCCGCGGGCCTCAGCCTGGGGTGCGGCGGCGAAGCCCGCGGCGCCCATAACTGCGAGCGCGGCTGCGGCCAATGCGGATTTCTTAAAGTGCGTGGTCATGTTGTTTTTCTCTTGGCGATTTTCTTAATGTTCTTTTCGGCTTCCGATTCCTTTGATGCCGTTTGTCGGTCGTCGCAGCGCTGAAGCCGTTTTGCCATTGTCTACAACGAACAGCTTGTTTTCTGTCCCGGGATCTAAGGATATAATCGGAGCTCGCCTTTGTCGGATCAACTTCTCCCTTTCTCGCTCTAATTCGTTGAATTCTTTTAAAAATTAACCCCCTTTATGGTCGCCCTTTCCCATCCTTTTGGCGACAAATCGCGCCGCCATCCGCAATCCCGGTCGGTGTGTGCGGCGGCCGGCGAGGCTCAAAAAGAAAAAACAATGTCCACTCGAATTGTAAGTCTTTGTAACTTTTTCCAAATTTAATTGGCGTTCGATTGCCGCCAAGACCCTCCTAAGATTCTTTACTTAGGCGGAACTCTCAATAAGTTTTTTACGGCATCGAACCTCAGCGCCAAGAATTTCCTAAATTTAAATTCCCTTGCGGGACGGGGGAATTGCGTTCAAAGCCTCGGTTTTTCCGCCGGCGTTTTGAAAGGCATCAACGCTGAAGGCGGCAGAAATAAGTAGTTGCTCACATACTTTTAGACATGCCGGCAATATCAAATGTTATGCCCGGCATCTGTTCCTTCTCACCGATTTCAGTCTTTCTTTTTTAAATTGCTGCGTGTAAAATCCGAAGCCCTCAAGCTAAAAAAAAGTCTCATCATGCCTGCATTCTGCGCCATACTTCCGACTCTCAATGCAAGTCAATGTCCGCGTTTTTCATCGATCGATTTGATCTGTGAAGCGAATCGGTCCGGGCATGATGCGTACTCTCAATCCGGAAAAAAGAACAGCTTTCCATTTTCAAATTCGGCTGTATCTTTCGGTAGTCCCCTGGTTGCCAGCATTTTACGGACAGAGAGAATTATTGGAAGCAATTGTGCTTTTCTTCCCCATTTCGATAAGCAACTGCTGACTCGAGGGAAAAATGAGTTCGATCTTACGCGCTTAAGTCAAGTGTGCCTTTAAGGCTCTCAACCAGCACTTAAAGACCATGTTTTTTCATGTCCGCTTAGCAAATTATTCAAGTCTGACTTGAAAGCGCTTTTTGCGTTAGATATATGCGTTTTAAAGCTTTGATTGCATAACTGCTTTGCATTGTTTTAAGGCAATAAGCTGCTAGAACTGCTCGAGCTGACGATTTTTCCGCATGAATTATCGGGATTTTTTGCCCGAGGATCTTTTGCACCCGAAAAAGTGTTTGAAAATCCCTGAGTAAGGAGAAACATTTTGGCTTTCATTCATCGTGACCGAATTACTGAGGCTTGTCTATCCCACAAGCGAAAAATTCTGGACGCTGTCAAGCAGCCTGGCTTGCAGCTGCCGTGGCCCCTCTCTGTGAAGCTTGTAAGCTCGCCGCTCATCGTACAGGTGCATATAAAGCCCGATTTTGAAGGGGCGCCCGCTCTGCAGTACCGATCGCCGTTCGGTACCTCTGGCGCGTTGGTGAGCGACCAAGAACTGGGCATCCTGGGACGTTTTTTGTCCTTTGAGCGCCTGTCGGCTGATGCCGCGGCGTCCGCTGGCTTCATCACTGAAAAGAAAGCAATCGACCGCATTATCGTGGCTCAGAAAAAAATCGGCTGGGTCGACCTCTGATGAAGTCATGCAATCATTCCTGATCCGAAACGACCACTGTTTACATTCGATTCACTTTCTTTATGCCCGAAGGCAGATGCGTCCGAAGACGGCTTTTGTAATCTTGCGCCCAGGCATCGCGGATCAACCGAGCCGTTTTGTCGCACATCTTGTGACGGCCTTTCTTGCAGCAGAAACGGAGCTCCGGCGACTTTGTCCTGGGACTATCTCTCTCGATCAGTGCTATGGCGAGCTTTGTCAGAGACAAGTGAAAATGCAGACGTTTCAGGCCGTGACGCCGGTCCGCTGGCGCAAAACTTTCCAAAGTCTTTGTGCTGATCACGATTTTAACAGATCAGCTCTTTTGGCCCTGTCAAATTTTGTTGCTTCTGGGACCGAAGTTGCACCGCTTGAGGAAAACTCGCACTCAACCGCACTCTACAGAGAGCACTTTGGCTTTGATGGGTTCAAAATCCTTTGCAAACGTCAACCGGTTCTGCAAGGACTCACTATTTTCCGCGCGCTTCATGTGGCGTGCACTTCCTCCTCTTCAGCGGACCGGGCTGCTGTAGATGATGCGCTGGCCGCTCGTACGCTCGCCGATCGGCTTCGTGCCTTCTGCAGCTCTCTGCCCAAAATCGGAAGTCTTCCAGTCGACGAAGCGGATGTCACCCATTCAGCACTTGAAACCGTGAGGTCTATCTCCAACAGCCTCCCAAAATCCCTTCAAGTCTCAGTCACACCTGACTTTTTTGAATTAGCAGACGTAGAGCGGCTCCTCACGCGTGTCGCCAAGGCTGCCTTTGAGCGTGCCACAAAACCACAACTTCGGCGCAGCGAGTTTGGCGAATGGCTTTCGCGTTTGGATTGCGCACCGGAGGCTTTGCATCTTCGTGCTTTTCGCTCACATGCCGTGCAGCAGACGCGCTTTATACCCGATCGCTCGAGGCATGAAGCCCTCATGCTCGAGCCTATGCGCTGTCCTTGGCATTCTCTGCGCTGCCGCATCGTCGCGTGTGCAAAGCATCTTGACGCTACCACGGATGCACTTTGGCACTGCCTGCTGGAATCCCCGAACTAAGACTCGTGCTTCATCGATTTTCCGGATGCCGGATTACCGGCATCCTGAGCCTTTTCGCCATGAACAATAGAAACGTCTTCCCGAACGCAGCTGTATCCCATAGGAATAAGCCTGTAGACATGCGATTCAATATTTTACGATTTCAACTTTTAACTGGCCTGACTTTGCTGAGCGGCTGCTCAACCCTTACGGGACTTGATGCAGCGTCGACTTTCTCTTGCCCAGCAGAACCAGGCGTGGCTTGCAGCTCTCTCTCGGCGACTTACGCCGCCTCTGAAGCTGGGGCGCTTCCGTACCAGCAAGATAACGTCGATCAAACAAAGGCAACAGCCAGTCAAGAAACGATGCGTTCTCATCGTCTTCGTTCCACGGACGGCTACGTCGCTATCTCTTTTGAAGAGGAGGCTGAAGCGGCCAGCGGGAAGGCTGTAGAAAAGTCTGAAAGAAAGGCTGCCCCATCGCCCAGCCCGCTGACTGAATCGGATCGACCTCAGTCGTCGGCTTTGGAAAGCGCAGCCTTTCAGCCGCAGCGCATCCGCGAAGTAAGTCTTGAAGAGGCGCTGCCGCGCAGAATGCCCGAGCTTTTGCTTCGAATTTGGGTAGCGCCATGGACCGACGCTGACGGCGACCTGCACGATGCAGCGCTTCTCTACGCGCGCATCCGCGAAGCGCAGTGGGCGACGGCTGCCCGGCGCAATGCCGACGCGGGACCGGCACTCATGGCCATACCTTTCGGACGACATGCCGCGGAAGCCGCGCAAAGCGGCAACGCTGACCGCCCGAATTCGAGCCGAGTCTTCTCGTCCGGCCCTGCCGACGCATCTCGCACCAAAGATCCTTTTCAGTCGCCCGTTTACGGAGACGGTTCCAGAGCCATCAACGCTGATAAACATAATGCTTTGAAGGAGCTGCCATGAGTTTCAAGTCTTCCGGCGCCGCCCGCGCCTGCCGCAGCGTGTGCGGGAAATTCGCGGCCGAGGCTGCAGCTCTCCGACGAAGCGCCTGTGCGCTCGCGGCTGAACGTCTTGGCAGCATCAAGAGCACGCTGACGCTTGACGACCGCCTGGCTGCCTATGGCGTCGGACGGGGCGCAGGTTCCATATATGACGCGCTTTCGGACCTCCTCCCTGTCCTTGACTGCGACCCGCAGGAAAAACTTTTTGCTGTTTCGGACCCTGAGGGCGGCTGCGATCTCGGCTTCGTGATTGAGCTCGCCGGCCAGACAGGCGTTGACGAAAGCATCCGGCAGTCCCTGCATGCGCTTGTCGCCACGGACATGCCGATCGGGTCCATCGTGGCGCTTACCGCCTATGCCTCACCCCGTGTCGAAGCTTTTGTCGATGCCTGGCAAAGCGCGCGTCTCTCCGCCGCATCCCTTGCAGCCCCTGATACCCGGGCTTTTATCGAGCGACAAGCCGAAGCTCGAGCGTATTGCTTGAAAGAAGGCGCTTTCGAGCAGCCTTTCCCCAATGCCGCGATACAAGTGCGGCATTTCCGAGTTTTTCTTTCCGTCGTGCTCAAGGGCCTTTCGCCTGAAAACGATGAAGCGCGCCAAAAAGCCGTGGCAGTCCGCGAAGCAATGACCGCAGTTCTCCAGCCTGCAGCGCTTTTTCTGCGTGTCTGGGGACCGGCGGAGTGGCTCGAAGCGGCGGGCGAAATGCTGAATCCAGCCGCGGTGCGCGCAGGCGCTTGGGTGCCGAAGCAGCCCAATCTCTTCGATGAACTGCGTGCTCAGGGCACCTCGCGGAGTACCACCGCGCACGTCCATCGAGACGGCATTGATTTTGCCTACTGGGGGCCGCTCGCACCCCATGATGAAAGCAGCGCGGCCGCAGCCAGCCGTGCGACGCGAGAAGGCTGCCGCGTGCGCGTGGCAGGCCTCACGGCAGAAAGCTACGCGGAACCTATTTCACTCTTGACGACCGCCTCGCTTCTCGGCGAAGCCACCCGCGGCGGCGCGCAAATACCTTGTCCGTTTGCACTCACGACCATTCTTGAAATACCGGATGAACGCGCTGAGCGGGCGAATGCAGAACGCCGCCTCATGCGGTGCCGGCAGATGGATCAGACGCCGGTCGGCCGCATCACCGGCTATTACTACCGCCAAGGGGAAGAGCTTGAAGTCGCGCGCGCATCTTTTGCTGAAGGCGGCGTCGCACGGATGACCCAGAGCCTTCTCCTCTTTGCACCGGAAGAACGCGCAGACGCCTGCGTGCACGCGGCAGCCGCTATCGGCCGGCGTGCTGGCGTTCTCTTTGAGCCGGCGCTTGCCATGCACATGCAGAACCTCTTTCAGGCGATCCCGCTTTGCGCCACCCCGGCGCTGATGGCCGAAGCCGCGATGCTGAAGCGCTTTCCGCGCCGCACGGTGCCGGGCGCCGTGAGCGCCTTTCCCGTCAAAACCGAATCAACCGGAACCGGGCGGCGCGCGGGCACCGGCGAGCTGCTCCCGCAGCTGATCGGGATCGGCCGCAAAGGGCAGACGGCCATATTTGACCTCTTTGCCAACAACGCGGGCGGCTTTTCCGCGACGGTGGTGGGCAAGCCCGGGAGCGGCAAGTCGGTCGTGCTCAATGAATTGGCTTTGGCAAATTTTGCTGCGGGCGGCGTCACTCGCGTGATCGACGTCGGCCGATCCTACGAAAAGGTGTGCGCGCTCCTCAAGGGCGATTTCCTTGAGTTTTCCGACGCTCAAGTCTGGGACCTCAATCCCTTCAACTTTGCAACGGTTGAAGCCTGCCTTTCTCGGCTCGGCGGCGAGCCCCTTTCCCGCGCCGGCATCAAAGCCGAATTTTCTGAAAACATTGAGCGCGTCCGCGACATTGTCCGCGAGCTCATGACTGAGTCCGGCCTCACAGACCTCGAAAACACCATCCTCGGCGAAGCCATTTCGAGCGTTGCCTGGCGCGCTTTTGAGGAACGTCGCGTCGGAACGCTCGACGAACTTTACGACGCGCTCCTCACTGCCAAAACACCCACGGGCAAAACAGAGCGCCGTGCGCATGACATCGCCGCGATGCTCTCGCCCTACGTCAAGGATGCCCCGCTTGCACGCTGGTTCAACGGCACGGGCCGGCGGATCGACTTCAAAAACCGCTTCATCGTGCTGGAGCTCGAAGGCCTCTCCGGCATGAAGCGGCTGCGTGCTGCCGCTCTGATGTCGCTCATGCTCGCCTTCCGACACGAAATGGAAACACTCCCGCTTTCGCAGACGAAGCTCGTCGTGATCGACGAAGCTTGGGACCTCATGGGCTCGGGCTCGTCGGGCGCCTTCATTGAGTCGGGCTACCGCCGCGCGCGAAAGCACAACGGCAGCTTTGTCACCGCGACGCAGTCTGTTGCTGACTATCTCAAGTCCGACACGGCGCGCGCTGCCTGGGCTTCGACCGACACGCGCATTTTCCTGCGTCAGGACGACGCGAGCCTCAAGGCCCTCGAGACGCTTACGAGCGACAGCGATCCGGCGGCCGCCTGGCGCAAGGCTGCGATTCAAAGCCTCACGACGGTTTCGGGCGCCTGGTCGGAAATGCTGATAGAGACGGGCGCCATGCCTGGCTTCATCGTCCGACTTTTTCTCGACCGCTATTCGCTTGCCGCCTACTCGTCGCATGCCGCCGACCGTGCGCGCCATGAAGCCTGGCTGCGCGCCGGCGCAACCGTCGCCGAAGCCGTGACTTTCGCGGCTGAAGGGAAGATGCCGCCTGAGCCGGCGATAGCGCCCGAAGACGCCGGCGACGCCAGCGCATTCGATGCCGCATCCGCTTTTGATTGAGCCCGCTGATCCAGCATTTCACAAAAAGACAAACCATCATGACCGAATTGAATTCCGAATCGATGCCAGACGCGACAGCTTCGACCGAAGCCAATCCTTCGAGACAAAACGAGGCTAAAGCACCTGCCAAAAAGCCGTCCGGCGCGAAGACACAGGCGTCGTCCGCCACGAAATCGAAGGCTTCGGCCAAGTCATCGTCCGCTTCCAAAAAGTCCGCTAAGCCCGCTTCCAAGCGTCCAGCGAAGGCCACAAGCAAGAGCGCGGCTTCCGGGACCAAAGCTTCGAAAAGCAGCCAAACGAAGAAAGCGAACTCATCCGTCAAGCCTTCTGCAGCACCGCAAACCAATCCGGACGATGTCTTCCGATCGATCTCGACGCTGGTTCAGGCGGATTCGAAAGGCGCGTCCAATGCAATTTCGAATGCCCATTCCGATGCTCGTGCGGCTCAATCTTCTTCGGACCGTGCGCCACAGCCCGTCGATTCTGCGAAAGCCGCCGATCCCAGCAGCGTTCTCGAAGGCAAGAACGCTGCCGTTACGCCTTCACCTCAAGAGGAGCGTCAGACGGCTGCTTCTTCGCTTGCGGATGGCGAGCCGAAAACGCCTGATGCTGCGCCGTCTGACGAGCAACCCAGCCGCAAATCGGGCGCATCAGCGATTCGCTATGGTGAAAATCTCGCGCTCGCTGCCGGCGGCAATTCTGCGGAAGCGCCCGAATCCGCAAAATTTGCCGAGGCCGCTGAAGCCCCCGAAGCGGCAAAAGCCTCAGAAGCGTTAGGCAGCGCCGCGCCGTCGGAAGAATCCGGCCGCGCCGATGCCGCCTCTGACGAGCCTCACCACGAGGTCGAGCGGCTCGAAGGCCGCCGCATCGTCATCCGCAGGGAACGCGTCGAACTCGAAGGAAGCGCGCCGATCGAAGCACTTGCACAGTATCTCCCGGAAGTTGACGACGAATCGGGTGCCCTTCGGCCCGGCAATGACGAAGCCGTTGCGAAGCAGCTCGCTCTCGACGCCCGTAAAGCGGCAGAGCGTGAAAGCATCCTCGAAATGCGCGAAGCGGCGGACGAACGCCGCCGCCAAGCCGTCGAAGAAGCGCTTGCCGCTCACGTTGCGAAGGCAGGGAAGAAAGGCCGTTCGTTCTCGCCCGAAGCGCTCGAGGCGGAACGGCTTCGCATATCTGCAAAGCTCAAGAAAGCCGAAGCCAAAGCGATCAAGCGCGAAATCGTGCGCCAGCGCTTCATCGCTGAAGCGACCCTCGAAGAGAACGACCTGCCCTGGTACTTTGCCGGGCCGGAAGCCGTGAACCGGCATGTCGCCGCGATTATTTCATCGTCGCCTTCGGAAGGCGCGACGCCCGACGGCGCTTATCGCGAACGCGAAGCGCTTCGGCTTTCGCTTCAGGAAGCCCGTTCAAATCTCACGAAAGACCTGGCTCGCCTCGAGAAGCTTCTTTCAGATCAGCACCAAGATCTGCCGGAAGATGAACGCGCGGCGCTCGCCTATGTCCACGCGAAAAAGGAAGAAGCGTTGAAGCACGTTGAGACACTTTGTTCTGCCTTTGAAGCCGACGAGCACCATGAAGCCCGTCACCTCTCCCGCTTCCTCGTCGGGGCGCATGGCTATCAGGCGCAGAACCCGAAGAAGCCGTTCCTCGAGCAGCACCTGCGCTTTCAGAATCTTCGCAGCATTCTCGGCCTCTGTCGTCCATGTGCTGACGCCATGGATGGCGCCTTTCACGGCGCTGGCGCTCCCCTTCTGAACAGTCAAGCTGACGCTGCAGAGCAGCAGCGAAAAAGCGATGATGAGCGTTCGCATGAAAGCTCAATCGACGGCACGATCGACGGCGTGAAAGAAGGCCAGAACATTGCGGGGAACGATTCTCACAACGAGTCTCGCGATGGATGCCGCGATGAATGCCACGTTGAAAGTCGCAGCGAAAAGCACGAGCGCGGCTGCAACGAAGACAAAGAAAGTGAAGAACTGGAGCAGGCTGCCCGCTCCGGCAATGCGCCGCAAGGACACACAGGCGATCGGGCGCGATCAGCCTCGCCGAGTCCCATCGGCGGCGCGGCGAGCGTGGCTCGGAAGCTCGCCGCGAGTGCCGCCCTCCTCCTCGCCTGCGCGGCGGGTTGCGCTTATCTCCTCACGCCCCCTGCGCCCGACGTGCAGTTCGCGGT
>CAJMKD010000043.1 GCA_905213905.1 uncultured Sutterella sp.
AGCGTGTGGTGCACGAGATCTTCCACGCGCTCGGGCGTGCCGACGCGCGCAAGATACGCGGGCGAAGCAAGAAGCAGATTCGCGCACTGCCCGACCGGGTGAATGTTGAGTTCTCGATCGCTCGGCATGTATGGAATGAGCGCCACGTCGATCTCTTTACGCAGAACGGCGTCATGAGACAAATCAGGCCGAAGTTCAAAAACGACATTGGGCCGCCTCGTAGCGTACTCATCGAGAAAGCCCATCACGTTGTGCACCTGGGTGCTTGTCGAGAGACTCATTCGGATGACGGTCTTTTCTTCAGACGCCGATTCGTCGGCGAGCGCGCACTCGAGCTCTCCCACGAGGTTGAGCATGCGGCGCACGAGCGGCAGATTCTGCATCACGAAGTGTGAGAGGCCTGCCGGCTTTGTCGAGCGGTTAAGAAGCGTCACCCGCCACTCGCGCTCAAGCGCCGCGATTTGACGCGAAACGGTCGAGACGTCCAGATCGAGTTCTATGCAGGCCCCCGTGAGCGATCCTTTCGCGGCAATGCCTTCGAGCACCCGCCAAACGAGCAGGTTGTCGAGACGCCGATCGGCAACGCCGGCGTATTTGTCGGTCGAAGCGGTTCTATCTTGCGGATTTGCAAGTTTCTTTGCGAATGACATATAGACTGAGGGCGGTCGATATTCGTAGCCTGATTGTGACCCGATCGAAAAGATCGCCACAAGGAGGAAAACGTCATGTTGACTCGACGCAAGTTTTTGGGTCTCGGCGCCGCAGCCGTAGGCCTCTCGAGTTTTGCCGGCATTCCGGTGGCAAACGCACAAACGACCAAAGTGCCCGTCAAAGCCGAATGCGACGTGCTCGTTCTCGGCGGCGGCATGGCCGGGCTGTGCGCCGCCATTTCCGCACGCGAAGCAGGTGCGAAATCGGTACTTCTTCTCGAAAAAAGTCCGTATTTCGGCGGCCATACGATCATGTCGGGCGCGGGCTACTGGATTGGCGGCACCGATATCCAAAAGAAAGCGGGCATCGACGACTCGGTTGAGTTCAACTGGCAGGACTCGGTCAACCGCGGCATTGCCGCAAACCGGTTCCTTAAGCGCGACACGGCTGTTGCGCGTCTCGTCTACGAAGAAGGTCCGAAGGACCTCCAATGGCTCGAGTCGCTCGGCGTGAAATTCACGGAGCAACCCGCCCAGGCGATCGGCAACCGCAAGCGCGTGCACTACTTCGCGCCGGGCTACCGCGCGGGCTCGCCCGTTGCCGTGAAAACTCTCGCCGAAAAAGCCGCGTCGCTCGGCGTGAAAACCCAAATGAACACGAAGCTCGTCTCGCTGGTGACGGCTTCCAACGATTTCGGCAGCCGCGTCACGGGCGCTGTCGTCGAAACGAACAAAGGCGAGAAATACACGGTCCGCGCAAAGCAGGGCGTCATTCTCGCAACGGGCGGGTTTGCCAACAGCCCGGAACTCGTTGCAAAGTACCATCCGTACCTCAAGGGGCGCAGGTCGCTCGGCTCGAAATTCAATACGGGCGACGGTATCGTTGCGGCCACGAACATCGGCGCGAGCCTCCTGGTCGAGCACAACGGCTTCGGCATGAACATGCTTTTTGTCGGCACAGGCACCGACAAGTCGATCGGCCAGCCGCTCGTTGAAGTCCCGCTAGTCATCGTCAACAAGGCGGGCACACGATTCCAGGACGAAACGAAAGGCTACCTTGCAGTCAACCACATGATGGTCGAAAAAGGCTACCCAACCGCCAACTGGATCTTCGACAAGAAGTCTGCGGATGCGCACCGCGCGGGGAGTCTCAAGCTTCTCTTCGAACAATTCAAGGTCAAGGAATACGCCTCGCTTGACGAACTTGCCAAAGGCGAAGGCATCGATGCCAAAGCGCTCAAGCAGACGATTGCCGACTACAACGCCGACGTTACCAAGGGAAAAGACCGCGTGACCGGCCGCACGAAGCTGATGCAGACGATCGACACGGCGCCCTTCTTCTCCTTCGAATGCGAACCGCGAATTTATACGTCCTACTCGGGGCTCGAAATCGACACGCATGCGCGTGTGCTCGATACGCGTCGCCTCCCGATCCCAGGTCTCTATGCCGCAGGCGACGTATGCGGTCACCTGGCCTACCAAGCGAATCTCGGTGGCGGCGGCATCAGCGGCATCGTGATGGCGACAGTCTACGGCCGCATTGCCGGACGAGAGGCCGC
This sequence comes from uncultured Sutterella sp., assembly GCA_905213905.1. Classification (GTDB taxonomy): domain Bacteria; phylum Pseudomonadota; class Gammaproteobacteria; order Burkholderiales; family Burkholderiaceae_F; genus Sutterella. Next base: position 2,210 of record CAJMKD010000043.1, read on the forward strand.
CAAGTCGACACCGCAATAAAAGCAAGCAGTCTCACTCTATGAGGCGCAAGCCTCCGCAGGCGTTCGCCAAACGAAGCCGTCGCGGAGGCTTGGTCTTCTTACGTCCCCGCCTTTCGAACGAAAATGTTTCTTGGCGTCCCGTCGCCGTTCCCCGTAAACCGTGCGCCGCCCACGTCCGCTACCGAGTTATGTCGCCCGATCCGGTACGCACAATTTAACACTAACCCGCGGAATTCCCTATCCAATGTGTAGCGAAGCGAAACATTGGGTAGGGATGGATAGCGGGCCGAGCGTTAGCTCGGCATTTCTTGCCCCTGGATATATCGTTTGATTGTTTCAATCGATCGCCCATCACCAACAGAGATGGCGCAATAGCTTTTCGACCAAAACCGATCGGTGCCGCATCCTTGGCGTCAGCACCAGCGGGTATTACGAATGGCTTCGCCGCCGGAATGGCCGCCCTCGAAAGAAACTTCACGTACCCAAGCGAGTAATGCTCAGCGACGAGACCGTGCTTGCAAGCGTCCGCCGGCTGCGCGGGTTGCTCGGCTGCACGCCCGGATACCGTCAGTTCCATGAACTCCTGCGCAAGCGGGGGATCCGGGTCGGCGTTACCCGCCTTCAGCGCCTGCTTGGAACCAACGGCTTCATCGGATACCGACACAGCAAGCGCCCCTGCAAGACAACGGACAGCAATCACGACATGACGGTGTATCCCAACCTTCTCAACCGCGACTTCAGACCCGGAAAGCTCAATCGCGCTTGGGTTTCGGACATTACATACCTGCCGACGCCGAACGGAACCTCGTACTTGGCGACCTTCATGGATCTGGGCAGCCGGAGAATCTTGGGGTGGGCGATCGATACGAAGATGACAACGGAGCTCATCTTGAAGGCCCTTGACATGGCTGTGCAGACCCGCAGGCAGGAGAGGCTTTCCGTGACCGGCACGATTGTGCACTCGGATCGAGGTTCGCAGTACTGCTCTCAGAAGTTTCAAGGCCGCCTGGCTCAGCTGAACATGCGTCCGTCGATGAGCCGGTCGGGAAACTGCTGGGACAACGCGCCCGGCGAGTCGATTTGGAGCTCTCTAAAGCGCGAGGTGCTCATTGGCTGGAAATGGTTTGCCGGCCACGAAGCAGCTGTCGCCGCCCTGGCTCACTGGATCCATGTCTATAATCATGTCCGTCCTCATTCCTCCATTGCAATGAAGACGCCGCTTGAATACTAAGAGGACTTGGCAACGAGCAAGTCCGTCAAGCCTAGCGCTTAAGCGCTTCACGCCTATGTCACCGGCTTAACAAGTCCGGATTTCGCGCCCCACCCCAGTCCTTCAGCACACTTTCCAGCGAATCGGCGCTTCTGCCCTGCAATCGATTGAAAGCGGCGAATTGGTACGACGCCGATGCCGGACTCGTCATCGTCAGCAAATAGGCTTGCTTGGCAGCATCGTCGTCCGCCAGCTTCTTCTTGCTCATTCCCGCTTGCTGCAGGCAACTGAACGGTGTCTCGTCGACACAGATTACGTCTTCCTGCTGCGCTTTCGCTTTGATGGCATCGACAAGCGGGCGGCCGAGGCCGCTGTTGATCCAGTCGTGCATATTCCGAGGAATCGTCTCCGGACTCATTGAGCTTGCGCCCGTATTGAGAATATCGTTGAGGCGATTCATCGGCACGCCGTGAGTAAAGAGGCGGGCGATTTCAAACAGCAATTCCTGCGATACAGTGCGGGTCGGGCCTGCCGGTATCGGAAGATCCTCCGGCAGGTGCATGTGATATTTGCCGCAGGCATTGCATTGGAAAACGGGATTATCCAGGAAGGCGCTCTGCAGGAGCTTATCCAAGCTTGCGATGCAGGTTCTCACGAAAGCCTTCGGTCCCTTGACTGCAATCAGCCCCGCTTGCGCTCTGCAATGCGGGCAAGCGCACGCATCGGTGCGCCCTTCGCTTTTGAGCGTAGGAGCGGTTGCGCGACTCGGATCCGCCTGCTTGCCAAGCAGCGGCTTCTTCTCGTTCGGACATGCCGGTGTCTGTGCCGCAGCGATCTGCGCTGCAGCCTTGAGCATTTCGTTTTCCGGGTGCAGCTCTGCTTCGCTGATGGCGGCTTGCACGACAACGTCTTTGATTTTCCCGCTTTTCCTGTTGTTGTCCTGAATGCAACGTTTTGTCTTGAGCATCTGCTCAACGGCACGCTTCTGAGTCAGCTGTGAGAGCTGTTTGGCTTCGGCAGCCGCCTTCTGGGCCTGTTCGACAGTCTGCGCGAGCGGACCGTCGTATTTTTCGAAGCTTTTCTCGAAGTACTTGTGCAAACTTGGTATGCCGCGCAACTCTGTCATTGCCAGAGTGCTCTCGGCAACGAGCGTTTGCAGAACATCAACGTCACGATTGGCCAAGCCGCTGAGATGGTCTCTGAGCCAAACCACCGTCCTTTCGAGCACGCTGTACGCAAAATGCACGGCCGTTTGGAGGCATTTGAGCTCAGAATACGCAACGCAATTGTTGCGGCGCTCTTTGTCGAGTCCGCTTTCAGCGCTTCAATCTGCGCTTGGAGTTCCTTGATCGTGATGTTCTGCGTAAGTTTGCTGGGCATGATTGATTGGTATTGAGCGATGCGGCGAGGATGAATTTTATCAAGTGTCTTGAAAAAATTCTGTTTTAAATCAGTCGGTTACATCGATTTAGGAGCGCCGTGGCGGCGTTGCGGCTGTCGGATGCCGGCGGGGTCATCTCAGTCGAACAGCAGCGCCTGAAGCCCCTAGAAAAGTCCCGTACAGGTATTTAAAACTACCTTCTGAAACCGAGAAATTTGCGGCTTTTTCCTTCGATTTGATGCAGATTAGAACCCGTACTTTTCTGCTCGAACAGGTACTGCACTTCCATTTAGAAAAGCCTAAACATCGTCCGGCGTAAGGTCCAAAACCTCCTGCGTTCGGAGAAGTTGCTCGAATCGGGCGAACTTCTGTTTGTGAAGTCGCCGAGTCAACAGCCATGCCCCTTTCTCGTCGGACCAAATGAGTTTGGCGATGCCTCTTTTTTTGGAGACGAAAATACCGACTTCCCTGCCGGTATCGGGATCAATGAACAAACACTCCTGCGCGAAACGCGAGAGAGATGCATAGCCGCAACGCATGTCGACCGGCGCCAGGACGAGGGTAATGCGGCGAGAACCGATGTCAAACATCATGCAGCTCCCCCGCAGGCAACGAGCATCTGCATGGCGAGCAGTTCCGGCGACTTTGTCTCGAAGCTGATTTCCGTTCCGTTGGGCAGCTTCATTCGGAAATCTCGTTTAAGTCCGTCGGCGGCATAGAGCCTGCGGTCGCCCTTGGACGTCATGCAGGACAAATCTTGTGCAAGTTGGCCAACTTGACCAATTTGTGGCTCTTTTGAGGACACTGCGCCGGCAGCGCAGACATTCCCGCCGATCTGACGAATCGGAATCGGATCGTCGAATCCGTCCGGCGGATTCGGGATTATTTGCTCGAGTCGCTGAAATCGCTTGTAGTAGGTGTACACACAGGGCAGGCGGCCGTCGTCGGAAAACTCGACGAGGTCTTTGCGATAGAACTCGATTTTGGTGAGCCCGCTCCTAAGATAAGTTGCATGAGCGTGTTTCCAGGCGATTGCCATGTCGAACCTTCGAAAAGATTCCCACAGCGGATCGGCTGGGCGGTATTTGCGTTTTAAGTTATAGGAAGCTCACCGACCGTAGTACAGGCAGGAGCGAAAGGTAGCACCCGCCAAGGCAATTACTCAGCCTATGAACTAACAAGATAAGGAAAAACCACTTAAACTACAGCGAACACACAACCAACACATGGGGACAATGGCACAAGGAAAAGCTGGCAAGAAAACCACCTCTTAATGAGGAGTAGATAAAAGCCTTACCTTAACTAGAGAAAACCACTCCTATTTATGCCTTCCCCGAATTTCTTTGAAGGACGTGCCGACAAGCCGAAGCACCACAAGAAACACGGCTCGAAAGACACCTTCCGCTATCCGTAGCGCGTCAAACTGGATGAAGCCGGAAAACAGATTAAAGTCAATAAGGTAGAAAAAATAAAAGGGTGGCGAGTCAAACAGTCATCCATCTTGCGTTAAGTCTGATAAATGTGGAGCGTAAACAGATGTCTAGCTATAGAGATTATAGAGATTATTATTATTCGTTGACTGATGACGAAAGAGAGGCTGGAGTTTGGAGACTGCTTGCCGGATATGTTGATGAAGAGGAAAATGAGGAGCAACTACAGGATCGAAATGTAGAAATTGCTGCCGAGATTTTTGAGAGTGAGTTCACAACATTCGCGAATCGAAGAAAGGCGAATCTGAGGCGATTGAGCAGTTCTCCTGTTTCTAATGATATCAATAGGGCAAGCACATTTGAGTTTCTGTTGTCCTATTTTAAGAAATTTGCTGTATCCCGTTATGTGAGAGAAAATAAAATAGAAAAAGATCTTTCCATTCTGGCTTATAACCGAAACTGTCCACAAATCGTATTCAGCAATTACATTATCTCATCTACTGAAGAGATAGTGTTTCCATCTGATTTGCACGACTTGAAATTAACAATAGATGGATCTAATGGTCTTACAGCTTACTTTCGTACCCAAGCTATCAAAATTCTCTTAATCAGCAAGGAGTTCCCTGAAACTGAAGAGGCGTTGAACTCATTGCGAATGGCACTGGGTACTTTGCGACTTTATTTTCTATTAAATGAAATAAACCTGTTCTCATATAGAGATCCGTCTGGCAAGAAAGAGTTCTTTAGACTTTATCTAGCACACAAGCAAGAGCTTGAAATGGAATGGCTGTACCCTGAAATACCGGGAGATCGAAGGAAGTACTTTAATCTTCAGCCTCTTTTGTATTTCTATCCTCCGCTGGTCAGGAAATTTTATGAAGAATACCACCTAAAAGACGATAGGAAAACTTTTGTTGATTATCGAAAGCAACTTATTCCATTGGTTAAAGAATTCTACAGTTGCTATTTTAAGTCTTCGAGACAGGATTATTACTATACTGGAACCTTTCGCTCGAGAAATAAGTCAGAGGAGCCAGAGATCCCGTTTGTCTGACTAAAGTAGCTTGTAACAATGAAATTCTTTGAGGCAAAATAGTTTGAGCCTAGGGGCAAACTATTTTGTAGCAAACGAGGTTCGATGGACTTCCCCCTTAAGCTCAGGTTTTAGGAATAAAGGCTAAAAAAAAGGGCCTTTTATATAAAGCTACATACTTCTTTGCCCTCTGTATTACAAATTTCTTTACTCCCGATTGTTACAGACTACTTTTGTTATGGACATCTACCCAAGAGCATATGAGAGAATTCCTCTCTCTTCCTTCTGAGGGGGCAATCGTTTAAAATTGTTGATGAAAAGCGGCCGATTCACTTGTAGGACAGGGAAATTGGCCGTCTTCTGTCTCGGTTTATCTAAAATGAGTAATTTCGACTTTACTGGTTGCTGTATTTCGAAAGATTGGTCAATCGGTCTGTTATAGGAAAATGTAATCTTTCAATAACCTGCCATCCATTTTGGCGATGTATTAATGAGTTGCGAATATTTTCCTTAATTGTCGAAATTGGCCATCTATTTAAAATGTCGATTCCAGGTTCCTGTGCTGTTACTTCTCCCCTAATCCGAACTGCTGAACGCAGATCTATACCCCTTGTTAAGGGTATACAATATGAGGGAGATTGAAATAAATATTTGGAAGTTTCTCTGATCTGAAAGTTGTCGTTAGATTGCGTGAACCCGATGTTAGCATGCTTCACGATATTGTTGTGTTCATCGTAGATCCAGTAACGTCCTGGCTCTAACCAAATTCCCTTCCTTCCAATAGCTTCAATCTTGAGGTCCCCTAATTTTACTCCAATCAGATTTGATGTTTGCTTCTTGAAGTCCGGTTCACTATCAGTCGGGATAGAAATGTGTATTGAATCAATATTGCAATAGCAAATTTGGATGTCTGGAAAGCTCGATAACCTTTCGATTAATTTCAGTAGGCGGACTCGCGCCTTAGCAATGACTTCATAATATAGCGAGTGGATGTTGTGCGGATCATCTATTCTTCTTTTTTTGACTCTGTAATAACCGTTTGAGCGATCAATTGATATGCCTTTATGGCGAGTCCTGAAAGCTATAAATTCAGCAAGATCATCTCGCTCCAAATTATATTCTTTGCATACAAATTTAAATAGATCCTCCTTTAATTTAAAGAGAATTGTTTCTGAAGAATACCGGTGGGTGCAGCTGTAGGCTGAAGCCAGTAGAAGCTTTAGTTTTTTGCTGATAGCCTTATTGTTCTGTTTGGATAGATTGACTCGAGTATTAAAGAGTCCTTGGCATAGCTTTTGGAGAGGGTGCGGTATTGCTGATTTTGATGTGACCCCTGATATTAGGACAATTTTTTTGAAGTGCTTTCGATAAAATTCGAGCTCATCGGATGTCATCCAAGTTTGTATTGTCTCTTGATTCTCAAATCTGAATCGAGAGTGTTTGCCGAAAACTGAGATGTGTATTTGATGGAATCTGTTGATCCAAGGATTTGCTGGCAAACCAATCTCTACATGGTATAGTCCGCGTTCAATTTCTGTGCTTGGTAGCAACTCCTTATCTAGCTGACGATATACAAGTTTTTTCGGGTTTGTAAATTCCTGATCCATAACGGATGCATACATTGAATTTACATCAAGCACAAAAATGGATCTATTTGGTCTTTTTTCCTGGATGCAAAAGACTTCTTGTATCCCTGATCCGCTTAATCTCGTGAAAAAGGAATCCAGATTTGATTTTGTCCTTAGTTTGTTTACGACTCTTGTGTGACACTGATAGCAAAACCCACTGATAATTCCCAAGGAGCCATATTCATCAAACACAGGTAAGTGTTTTAGTAATTGCTTGTAGTTTGCAATAGAGTTTGTGATGAATTTTACGTCGATAAATGGATATAGTTCTTCTAAAACATAGACTTTTATTTTTCTTATCAGATAGTTGTGAAGGATAAATCTTTCACGTCTGGTAAGGACGAGCAGTGGTTTTTGATTTGTCCTGATCGTTCTTTTTAGAAAGCCTGATATGTTCTCGGTTCCAAATTCTGAAGTGACAGTTAACTTGTCAATTCCAATGGGTTGTACGTCTGTTGAAAAATTTGAAAGGACTTTATATTTCCTAAGAATTACAGTGGAATCATCCATTATGAACCGCAATTATAATAAAGCGAAAGGGTTGTAATCTGCTTTACAACCCTTTCTTTACATACAATGTCAAACTTGGTCACGAAGTGACGTGCCTACAGCACTCTTCGAAGATTGCGAAGGGATCCAATAGCAGAAATCCCTGCGAGGATTCTATCAAACTTCGAATTCTTTGAGGCTTCGTGGAGACCTGTGGGAAGAAAGGATGAAATCCGCGCCAACGAGCGCGGGTACAGTACCAGGCGAAACGGATTTAGAAGTGAGGAGGCTGGCCTAACGGGACGAGCTCTCTGAGGAGTCAAGGCCGGAAGTGCGCCAAACTCCCGAACTGGAACGATCTTTCTCTCTAAACGGAACGGCAATCTTTGGCTCCACTCCTTGGTTTAATTCCTAAATTTTTTTCACATCGTCTCAACTACGTTGAGCCTGTCCTCGGCGCCTAAAAACTTGAGTTCCGAATGGGAACATTGCCACGGTTTGTTATTGGATCTTCATTTTATTTACAACACACACGATGTTCAGAAAATTGTCTGTTGTAGAAAAACCACAACAAAAACAAATGCAAGTGTATGAAATTCTTTGAAAGATTCTCCATCTAGTTGGATTTGATGATTTCAAGGCAGCATGAACCTGTTAATACTCGAAATGTCTCTGGCGAAGCTGCACACTTCTCCAGAGCCTTCAAATATTTGGAGAATTTCTCAAATGAAAAAGACTCTCGCTGCACTCGCCGTTCTCGGTGCTTTTGCTGCTGGTTCTGTTTATGCTGCCGATGTCGAGCTGTACGGTATCGTCGACCTTGGCCTGAAGTACACGCATAATGACTACGATGGTGCTCAGGATGACGCAGACAAGCTCGAAATGGCTTCTGGCTCTCAGTCCGGTTCGCGCTTCGGCCTCAAGGGCTCTGAAGACCTCGGTAACGGCCTGAAGGTTGGCTTCGTTCTCGAAAACGGCTTCAATGCTGACGACGGCTCTCTCGGCAACAACAGCCGCCTCTTCGGTCGTGAATCGCAGGTCAACCTGTCCGGCGCTTTCGGTACGCTGTCGTTTGGCCGTGTGGGCCAGATCAACAGCGCGAACGGCAGCTACGGCATCACCGGTATCTTCTCGCCGTTTGTTACGTCGTGGGCCGGTTCGGTCGAAGGTTCGACCTACATGGTCGGCTACAGCCGCATTGACAATACGGTGACGTATGTTTCGCCCGAATTTGCCGGTGTGAAGATCTACGCACAGTACTCCTTCGACGTAAACACGAAGACTAAGTCGGATGAAGGCAAGAGCAATGCCGACCGTTACTATGGCATCGGTGCAACTTACAAGACTGGCCCGCTCAGCCTTGTTGCTGTTGTGGACAGCTACAACTGGTCCAGCCTTCGCACTCCAAATCCAGCCACTGACGATGATACGGATGACGGCTACACCGTTACCCTCGGCGGCAACTACGACTTTGGCTTCATGAAGGCCTACCTTGGCGCTCAGTACTTCGACAACATGTTCAAGAAGACATATGACGCCAATAGCGGTAAGGATCAGGATACCTATGCTGCCATCGGCACGACGACCGGCCAGTTCCAAGGCTACGGCATCACCGCTGGTGTTGACGCACCCGTTCTCGGCGGTACAGCTATGTTCGCAGTTGGTTATTCCGATACGGAACAGACTGAATCCGATGCAGCCGGTATCAAGGAAGAAATGACCCGAATTGGTGCTTCGATTGGTTATACCTACAACCTCAGCAAGCGTACCAACGTTTACGGCGTTGCTTCCTACTATCAGGACAGCTACGACAATTACCAGAACAAGGATGGCAACGATTACGACCCGTCCACGGCTATCCTCTGGCTGGGTATGCGTCACAAGTTCTAACTAGTGTAAGTACTTATAGTAATATCTATAGGTACAGCTAGATTAGCTCTTGGGGTCTCTTTCTACACAAAGAAGGAGACCCCAATCGTTTGTTGGTCGAGAGCAACACTAGAAAGCCACTTTAATTATTTGTTTTTCCTGTAATTGCTCTAGTAAACCTTCAAATAATGGCACGAGTGATTCCATTCTTTGCAGAATAACCGTCATCCGGCGCTGCACATGCCGGAACCACAACCTAGAGAAAACTGAAATGAAAAAAAACTCTTGCTGCTCTCGCTGTCCTCGGCGCCTTCGCTGGTTCTGCTTTTGCTGCTGACGTTACGGTCTACGGCATCGTCGACCTCGGCGTCAACTATGTCCACGCCGACGACGGTGTTAACGATGCCACTGACAAGTTCACGATGAACTCCGGCACGAACTCCGGTTCCCGTTTCGGCTTGAAGGGTGAAGAAGACCTCGGCAACGGCGTTAAGGTCGGTTTCGTGCTCGAAAACGGCTTCAAGGCTGACGATGGCACGCTCGACAATAACGGCCGTCTCTTCGGTCGTGAATCCTCTCTCTACATCACGGGTGCTGCCGGTACGCTCAAGTTCGGCCGTCTGACCCAGATGACGAGCTCGACCGGTACGACCGGTTTGATGGGTAGCACGGTTTCCGCCTTCTCGACGGGCTGGAACGAAGTCCGCGGCCACAAGTCCGTGATGGCCGGCGACTACACGCAGTATGACAACACGATCATGTACTCGACGCCGTCCTTCGCCGGCTTCCAGGTGCATGCTCAGTACTCGTTCGACACCGGCGTTACCGATTACAAAGATGGCGTTGAAGGCAAGTCCTCCGTAGACCGCTACGCAGCCATCGGTGCCACCTATAAGGCTGGTGCCCTTAACCTCGTCGGCGCTATCGAAAACTACAACTATGCGAGCTATCCCAGCACGCTGACCACGCCTGATGATGACGGCCTGACGGTTAACTTCGGCGGCGCCTATGACTTTGGCGTTGCCAAGGTCTATGCTGTCGCCCAGTACTTCAAGCACATGTCTCTCTGGCTTGATGCCAGCAAGATCGCCCGCATTCACGTCGATGGCGCTGCCACCGTCCGCTTCAAGCGCGGAACCTGAAGCCGAAACAAGAACTTTCCCTTCCGTCGTGAGGATCACGCTGCTCTCGGCGCCGTTAGCCAGCGCACCGATACCGTTTTGAGCAAGGGCCTGGATTTCTTTTGCCGCTTCAACGTCCACAGTCGATCCGTTCAACGCTTCCATGGCATTCCCCTCTTCAGTCGATGCTAAGTAAGCGCCGCCCTGAACTGCGTCGACGTCAATGCTGCCGCCTTCCGACGCTGACACGGCTGCATGCGCGGCATTGACGCGAAGATCGGTACCGGCAGAGAGGTCAATGAGGCTGCCCTCGCCTGTTGCGGTGAGACCTGCATCGTTCTTCGAGAAAAACTCCGCCTTGCCGGTTTGGGCATCAATCGTGATGACGCCGCCCGCTTCGGCAAGGAGTGCGTTGCCGCCCGCATAAACCGAGGCGTCGGTACCGGCCGTCAGATTGAAGGCGCTTTCCGCATCAGAGACCGTAATACCGCTGCCGGCTTCTGCAATGATGCTGCCGACAGTACCTGCGGTCAGTGCAGCAGTCGAGCCGCCCGCGACTTCTACGCCGTTCGCCTTGTCGGACGAGACGTAGATGCCGCCCGTTTGAGCAGTGATGGTGGTTGCCGCGCAGTCCGCTGCCGTCATGCCGGTGAGACCCGCATGGAAGACTGCATCGGTGGCTGCGTCGATTGTGAGGAGCGTATCGGTGCCCGCTGCAGAGATGGCCTGCCCGGCGAGTGCGACGACGTTGACGGCTGCGCCCGCGTTGATGGTCATGGAGGCGCCGCTTTCCCCGACGAGCCCGTTGCCGGCCTTTGATTCGAAGTAAGCCAGTCCGCCCGCATCGACGTCGATCGATCCGCTTTCAGAAGCCTGGAGTGCAGAACCGGATGCGGAGACAAGCGTCTGACCGTCGGTCGTGAGCGTCACGGCACTGTTCATACCGCTCGACAGCACCCCTATACCGTTGAGGCCGCTCACCTGAATTTCTTTGAGTGCATCAACGTTCACCGTTGCGCCCTTCAGCGCTTCAATGGCATTGCCTGCTTCATTCGACGCAATGTAGGCGCCGCCCTGCAGTGCGGAGAGTTCGATGTGGGCGCCATCCGCTGCAGACATAGCAGTCTGCGCTGCAATGACACGCAGATCGGTGCCGGCAGACAAATCAATGACGCTGTCTTCACCCGCTGCAGTGGCACCCGTGCCGTTCTTCGAGACAAACTCAGCCTTGCCGGTTTCAGCCGCCATGGTGAGGGCCCCGCCCGCTTCTGCGTTGAGTGCGTTGCCGCCGGCATAAACCGAAGCGTCGGTACCGGCTGTCAGATTGAATGTGCTTAGCGCATCGGAGACCGAAATGCCGTTGCCGGCTTCGGCAATGATGCTGCCGACGGTGCCCGCCGTGAGTGCAGCACTCGAACCGCCCGACACTTCAACACCGTTCGCCTTGTCGGGCGAGACGTAGAGGCCGCCCGTTTGGGCAGTGATGGTGGTTGCCGCGCCGTCCGTCACCGTCATGCCGGTGAGCCCTGCATGGAAGACCGCATCGGTGGCTGCATCGATCGTGAGGAGCGTATCGGCGCCCGTTGCAAAGATGGCCTGCCCCGCGAGAGCAACCACATTGGCGGCTGCGCCCGCGTTGATCGTCATGTGAGCGCCGCTATCCGCAACGAGCCCGTTGCCGGCCTTCGATTCGAAATAAGCCAAGCCGCCCGCATCAACGCCGATCGAGCCGCTTTCAACAGCCTGAAGGACAGAGTCGGAAGCGTTGACCACAACCTGACCCAGCGCCGTCATCGTAATGGCACTCTCTGCGCCTGCTGCATAGGCGCCCATGCCGTTCTGTGAGACAACCTGGATTTCTTTTCCGGCGTCCACGGTTACGATCGAACCGCCCAAAGCTTCAACGCCGCTGCCGAGATCGGTCGACGTAATGTAGGCGCCGCCATTTTGAGCAATGAGATCAATGTGCCCCGTTTCAGAAGCGGAAACTGCCGTCAATGCGGACTGAATTCGAAGGTCCGTTCCGGCCGTGAGTTCAATCGAACTGTCGGCACCGATCGCCGCAGCACCCGCTCCGGCTTGTGCGAGGAGCTGGATGTCATCTGCAGCCTCAACCGTAATGCTTGACCCCGTTTCAGCCTGCTCACCCGTACCGTTGAAGGAGGTGAGATAGGCGCTTTCACCCGTGGTGAGGTCAAAGGCGCTCCCGTTCAGCATTTCGACAGCCGTCCCGTCGGCCAGGATATTGGCCGTACCGCCGGCTGCAAAAGTGATGGTCGCACCATCGCCGTTCGCCGAAACCGCTTTGTTCTTGAGCGCGGCTACGTTCAGATTGCCCGTCGTCGCCGTGACATCGATCGTCGAACCGGTATTGGCATAGACGGCTATGTTGTCGAGCGAAACGACCGTTGCGGAGCCTACAGCTGTCAGGTCGTAGTCGGCCCCCTCCTGAGAAGCAATGGCGATGCCGCCCGCATAGATATTGGCATCCGTGCCGGCCGTCACCTGCATGGTGCCGTTCGACGCGAACATGCCGGTGTTTTCGGCATAAACCGAAGTAGCGCCTGTGGAGCTGATCGTGACGGAGCTCTCGCCGCCTGCATAAGCAACGATCGAACTGGCATTCGTGGATTGGAGCGTCGAAAGGGTCACGTCGCCTTCGACATCCTCCGTCCTGGCTGAAATATCGATCAAGCTTCCGGAACTTGCATAAACAGCGTAGGTATTGGCGACGATGGTGGCATCGTGCCCGGAGGTGATGTCGATTTGGCCGCCGTTTATAGCGTATGCGGCCATATTGCCTTCCAACGTTGCGTTTTTCCCAGCTGTGACAGACACCAGACTCGTTTCGCTGGTCGCAAAAGCGGCCGTGCTCCCCGATCGAATCGTCGCGTCGTGCCCGGCATCAATCGACACCTTGCCGCCTGAAGCGTAGGCTCCCGTGCTATTGGACGCAATCAGCGCATCGTTGCCTGCAGAAATGTCGACCCAGCCAGTAGACTGCGAATAGGCACCCGTACCGGTCGACGTGAGCGTTGCGTTGTTTGAGGCATTGACGTCGATCGTACCGCCTGCCGCGAAGAGGCCGTATGCATAGTTCGATGCATCCCTCACCTCGGCGCTCACGGCCACGTCTTTCGCGGTGAGGGTTGCATTAGCCGTATTGCCCTGCGTCTGAATGCCGTAGGCGTAATAGTTCTTGCCCTTCGATGTAATCGTGATCGAATTGGCGGCCGTCAGCGCAGCCTCGGCTTCGTGCCCGTACGCATTGACGCCAATGCCGAGTGAAAAGCCGTCGACAGAAGTTCCCTTGGTTCCGTCGGCTTCTGCCGAGAGAATGATGGAGTCGCTCGAATCGATCGTGGCAGCAACATCCTGCGAGCTGGCGGTCACTTCGAACGCATTGGCGCCGCCGCCCGTTGCGCTGAGACCGACGGAGCCGCCGAGCGTATCGATGTCGACCGAGCCGTCCTGCGCGAGAACGCCTTTGGCCATTTCACCTTCAGCCATGGCAATCACGCCGAAGCCATCTTCATTGGCGCCGTGGGTTTCAACGGTCAGAATGGAACCGGTTTGGCTGCGGAAAGCGGAATCCGTGCCGTGAATGCCTTCCGAAGGATTGATGCTCAGATAGCCGCCTGCCGTGACGTTGATCGTCGCATCGTTCTGCGCTTCAAAAGCCGAAATGTCGTAGTTGCCGTTGTCGATTTCGGCCGCTATCGCTGACTTGTCGAAGATGACGTTCTCCGCCGCGCGGCCCTGATGCGTGGGCAGGAAGTGGGGCATGCCGAACAGCCGTTCGATCGTCTCCCGGAGCCGGAAGTAGGAGGAGGCTCCGGCATAGCTCTCGTCGCCGGTCATCAAGGCGGCCCACTGGCGGGCCGACATCGAGCCGGTTCCCGATTCGGTCAGCAGGGCGATCGTCACCTGGTCCG
>CAJMKD010000044.1 GCA_905213905.1 uncultured Sutterella sp.
AAAACCTTTGTTACCGGCGGCTCTGTTACGCTCGCCAAAGACTCAGGTTTCGGCACGACATCGCTCTTGACGATCAGCGGCGGCTCGGTCGATCTGGCTTCTTACAATCAGACAGTCGGCGCGCTCTCGGTCAACGGCACGGAAGTCCTGAAGGGTACCGGTACGCTCACCATCGGTCTTGCCGGTGATGACGCCGCAACGACTTCGACGATTTCCGGGGCGAACAACTTTGCCGGCACGGTAGCGCTTCAGAACGACCACACGCTGACGCTTTCCGATACGTCAGGCCTCGGCAGCCAGGCAAGCGTTAGTTTCGCTTCAGCCGATGAAAAGCTGATCGTTGAGGATGCCGACGGCGGTGTGTTCGGTACTTCGCTTTTGGGCGCCGGTTCCATCAGTCTCAGCGGACAAGGCATTGAAATTGCCGGCGGCAATGGCGGCTTCTCTGGTGTTTGGCAGATTCTGGGTGATTCCAGTGTTTCTGCTAACGGTACAAGTGCTGCTTCTGCGGATACGCTTCTTGGCAGCGGCGCTACGGTTAATTTCGAGACAGCCAGCGGTTCACTCACGCTCCGGAACTCAGGCAGCACGAGCTGGTCGGTTGACGAAGCCTTTGCTGGTCTCGGAACGCTCTATGTTTTCGGTACCGGTTCGGACGAACAGGAATTCGCTTTCAGTCGCGACTGGTCGAGTTCGACAACATTTACCGGCACGATGTCGATCGGGAGCGGCATGCGCTTCACGGTCGGTGGCACGGGCAGCGGCGTCAACAACGCAGCGAATCTCTCACAGGCTGATTTTGTTCTGAACGAAGGTTCGACGCTTGTTGTCGCAGCGCAGGAACAGACCGTCGATACGTTTGACGAACTCGACGTCCTGGGCGGTACGATCAGCCTCAACGGGAAATTCGGCTTGGGTGCGGCGCCTGACGAGCTCGGTTCGCTGCAGGTCGGCTCGCTCACGGGCTCGGGCAATGTTGCGCTCTTGATTCCGACTGGTTCGGAATCGGTTGCTCAGACAACGACTGCCAATGCGCTCTTTGACATTGATGCTTCCGACGAGGGTTTGTTCCAAGCCCTCGTTACGGCGGAAAACGGCGCTGTTTCAGCGGACGGCTGGACACTCAATGGCAGCGAAACGACATCCGGCAGCGGCTTGCGGCAGGACGTCAAAGCCGCAGACGGTACGCCGACCGTTGCGCATGCCTACTATGACTACGCGCTCAAGGCCGGAACGATTGGAGACAAGAGCGCAATTGGCATTGGCTACGACCTGACGCAGGTCGATATTCTCCAGACGCTTGACTTCACGAGCGGCGGCTCGCTTTCTGCGACAGTCACGGGCTCCGGCAATCTGGTCGTGACGAGCGGTTCCGTCAAGCTGACAGGAAAAAATACCTATAGCGGGACCACGACTGTTGCGGGCGATCTTGAGGCCGGCGAAAGCGGCCTGGGCCATACGTCCGGTCTGATTCTTGAATCGGGTGCCAAGTACACCAATGCTGGCGCCAATACGGTCGGCTATCTCTATCAGCAGAATGCAACGCTCTCGATCAATGACAAGCTGACGGTATTCGGCAGTCAAGCCAGCACCATTGCGGGCGGCTCGGTCACGGGCAGCGGCTCGCTCGTCCTCGAAAGCAATACCCTCACAGTGTCCGGCACTGTTGGCGGCGATTACACCGGGAGAGTTGAACTGGGTGCCAACGGTTCCGGCGCCGAACTGAAGCTTGAAAACGGTGCGGCAGGCCTCGGCACAGGTCTCGTCAACTTTACAAACTCAGACAGTACGGTCAGTATTTCCGCTTTCGAAGACACAACGTTGTCCAACACCTTTAGCGGTGCCGGCCAAATCGATGTTGATCTCGGCGGCAAAGACAACGTCTTTGCTTTCAGTGCCAGCCAGCAAAGCGGCGTTTTCACCGGCAAGCTGAATATCGCGAATGCAACGTATCGGCTTTGGAATGACAACGGCAGCCTCAGCGAGGCGACGCTGTCGACCAACGCGGGGGCGGTGGTTGAGGTCAATACAATCGGCAATCTCGCAGACCGCAAGGTCAGCTCGCTCACGCTCGGCGGTGGAACTCTCGACTTCGGTGAGCTCTCAACCTCGAACGATGAGAACGGCCAGATTTCGACGGGTTCCGTGAATTTCGTCGAGGGCCAGCACACGACGATTGATCTCACGCTTGCGGCTCAGACAGATGCGACCGGTTCGGCCGTCTTCGGCACGGGCGAAAAGCTCTATCTCATTGAGGGCTACGGTTCACTTGGAGCGGGCGCAGATGTTCAAGACTATCTCACGCTTCATACGGACGCTCAAACGACAACCGAGACCGTTCGCCAACACAATACGGATGTGGCGAAGCTGCACTATGGATCTGGCGCGCTCGCGTCGGACGGCGGCGGCATTTATGCGTCCTGGAATCTGGACACCATCGAACTGCTCTCCAACGCAAACGGCGGCTTCCGTATAACGGAAAACGGCACGATCAGCGCACTCGTGAGCGGTTCCGGCGATTGGACGTTTGACGGAACCGGCGCCGAAGTTGTTATCGGGACGACCAGTACGAACCACAACACCTACACTGGCAGCACGTCCGTTACGAATGATGCAGCGGTAACGCTCGCGAAGGACGAAGCACTCGGCGATACGTCGAAGCTCGAGATCACGAGCGGCGGTACGGTTCATTTCGGCAATACCGCGCAGACAATCGGGGCGCTGTCTGTCACGGATAGCGGCAGCTTCTCGCTTGGTGCGTCCGGTTCTGTGTCCTTGAGTGGAAACTCGTACATTGGAACAGCCAATACTGCTGTCTCAGGCACGATTGCCGTAACGGGTAGCCACAGTCTTACGCTCGGTCATGAAGATGCAACGGGCGAAGCCGATATCGTGCTTGGCCAAGACGATGCGCTCGTGCTCGACGGCATTGGGACCGAAGAGACTCCGGCAGTCTTTGATAATCAAATTGCAGCGGCCGACGGGACGTCGGGCGGCAAAGTCGATATTGCGGCAGGTTCGTTTGTCGAACTGAAGAACACCACAAACACCGCGAACGTTTTCTCGACTGCTTCCGTTGACGGGACTCTCTATGTCAACGGCATGGATGAGACGTCGACTGCGCTCGGCAATGCCGAGATTAAGATGTCGGGCTCCGGCACGACCGTTCTCTCGGGCGATGCGGCCTGGACGCTCAATAACGCGCTCGATATTGGCGCGGAAGCAACGCTTGCCTTGTCGGCTGGCGGCATCGGAAACGAGTTCAAGTTCGGCGGTACGGATCAGACGATCAACGGCAAGGTCACATTCACCGATCTTCTGTTCAAGCTCGGTACAGGGTCCGTGCTGACCAACGCTGACGTGACGGCTGGCAGCCAGACGCACATCATTGTTGAACAGGGTGATGCAGCTCAGCAGGTCGGCGATTTGACGCTCGCTTCCGGCTCCGAGATTACTTTTGAAGGCTCGATGGGCGTCGGCAATGTAGACACGAAAACGCTCGGTCAGCTCAACGTGAGCGGGACGCTTACGCTCGAGGCAGGCAGTACTGTGCATGTCGATATTGACGAGCAGACCGGTGCGGGAAGCTCGATTGCACAAAATCAACTGGTACAGACGGCCGATGAAGGATCGTTCCAGAACCTGATTACGGCAGGCACCATCAACGGTACCGTTGGCAGCATTTCGCTGACGGATTCGAATGGAGTCAAGCTCCAAACGGTTGAAGGCTTTATCAAGGATGAAGATGACAACAATGTTGCTGTCGGCAGTTTCGGTTCGGTTCTTCAGATCCAGGGCAAGAGCTTCGGCGTTCACTACGGACTGCAGGCGATCGATATCGTCGGCGACTTGACGATCAGTGAATCCGGCACATTTGCCATCGATATTTCGAGCGTTACCGGCAGCGGATCGCTCACCGTTTCTGCTTCTGGCGAAGGCCTGACGCTCTCCGGCACGAATGGCTACACCGTCGCCACGAACGTCACCGGCATTCTGAAGGCTGATGAGGGCGCGCTGGGCCAGACCCAGCTCCTGAACGTAGCTGAAAATGCCAGCTATACCAACATCGGTGAAAACAAGGTTGGCGAACTCGAGTCGAGCGGCACGCTCGTCCTTGATGAGGCGCTGACTGTTGCCAACGACAAGCGCGGCGGCGACGGCGTGAGCCATATCGCCGACATTGTTACGGGTACAGGCGACCTCAATATCGAACAGGGCGAGCTGGTTGTCTCGACAGTCGAAACCACCGGGACAGGCGACATCCCCGGCTACAGCGGCGACGTGACGCTCGGCACCGAATCTGCCGGCGCCACGCTGACGCTCGAAGCTGAAGCGGGTGCCAAGTTCGGCACGGGTACGATCGTTTTTGCAAACAAAGCTTCTTCGCTCAACGCTGAAGCGAGCGGTGACGTGACGCTGGGGAATTTGCTCTCCGGCGCCGGCTCGATTGCGGTCTCCGGAACCGGTTCGAATGACGCCTTCGGCTTCAACGGCTCGCAGACGGCATTGGCTGCCGGGACGGATGTCTCGCTCACGAACGTTGACTATAGCCTTGCCAAAGCAGGCAGCGACGTCTTTGACAAAGCTTCGCTGAGTCTCGCGTCAGGCATCCTGACGGTGAACGATGGAACGTCGTCTTATGCGGATCGTACGATTGCAGGTCTTACCGTGAACAACGCTGAAGTCGACTTCGGCACCATGGGCGGCGACACCCAGAAGGGTGTTATCAATCTGGCGGGGAACGAACTCGATGTTGGTGAAGATGGAGCGACCTTCAAGCTCAATGCCGAGCTCGACGATTTGACGAGCAATGACGGTGCGGCTGCACTCACGACCGGCGAATCGATCACGCTCGTGACCGATGCATCGAGCGGCAATACGACTGGCATTAAAGTGATTGTCGGCGATGACGCGAACAGCTATTCGCAGGCTATCTACCAACAGCATGCTCAGGAAGACACAGCTTCGGTTCATGCTTATCTGACCGGGACGGCAGATTCCGGTATGACTGCAACCGATGCCGATCAGGACGGTGATTTTGACCTGAGTGTTGGTCTCAGCCATAAAGCGCTCGAGATCGTCGATGAGTATGTCGTCTCGACGGATGGCGAGCTTTCGCTCAAAGTCACTGATCATGACTTCCAGGCTTCAGCCGGCGGTTTGACGGTTAGTGGCGCTCAGCTAACGCTATCGAATGAAGAAAACACCTACCACGGTGCGACCAAGGTTCAGGCCGGTGCTGCGCTGACGCTCGGTGCTGATACAGCGCTCGGCAACACATCCGAACTCAATGTGGATGATCAGTCGTCCGTTGCTTTCGGCGGCTATGGCCAGACGATCGGCAAGATCGATTCGAGCGGCGTGCTGACATCAACGGATGGTGAAGGAAACACGCTTACGATCACAAATGGCGGTCGTGCGTCCGGTACGAACGACGACTTCCACATGAACGTTGTTCTGAACGGTAGCAAAAATCTGGTTCTGGAAGGCGCACTTGCGCTTGGCGACGGTTCCGTGACAATCAGCAGTGCAGATACAGATCTGGTGCTTAACGGCATCGGTACGGCTGAGACTGCTGTCGAATATGCCAACAATGTCGGCGGCAGCGGCGGCGTCACGGTGAGCGGCAATTCGAATGTTCTCCTCACTGGCACCAATGACTTTGCCGGCGGGCTGACGGTCGAAAAAAACAGTACGGTGAACGCTGAAGGCGATATTTATTCGCATATCGGATCTGGTACGATCGCGCTTGCCGGTACGGCCAACTTCACGCTCACCGCACAGTCAACCGGTGACTGGGATTGGGACCGCAAGGTGGTTACCGGCGCCGGCACGCTTCACGCCGGCACGCTTCACCTTGATCGCGCCGACGGAGCTGCTTCCGGCGGTGATCTGGTTTTGACGGCGGATTCCATCAAAGACTTCACTGGCGATATTTCGCTCGAGAACTGGTCGATTGCGCTCAACGAAACGAGTACAACGTTCAATGCGTTGAAGGGCTCTCAGGCTTCGCTCACGCTGGGTGCTGGTGCCAACGCCGAAGTAACCGGCGACATTGCGCTTAACGGCAAGACTGTCACTGTCGGCAACGGAGGCAGCCTCACCTTTACTGGCGTTGCGGCGCCGGGCGGCGATAACGACAATGCTTCGACGCTCACGGTCGGCGAGCTCCATCTCGATGATGGATTCGTCATTGACCTTGGCGTTGCCGATCCGAATGTGAAGGCAGATCAGTTGCTGACGCAGGACGATGCCGGCGGTACGGATGTCAAAGTTGCGACCGCGACGAACGGCATTAGCATTAGTGGTGATTTGTCATCGGGCCACGTATCGGTGAACGGCAGTACTGTTTCTGAAGACGATACGATTCGTTTCAACGTTGTTCAGACGAGCACTGAGGAGGCAAAGAACGGTACGGTTGCGGAAGGGATTTACGGCGTTAAGTTCGAAGAGACGAGCGGAGAGACTGCCAATGAAGAAAATCTCGTGGTGAACTACGAGCTCGCCGGTGTTGAGATTCTTGGCGACAAGACACTCGTTATGGAAGGCGACGGAGCTGATGAAACCGACGGCAATACGTTCAAGGGTTTCATCACAGGCACTGGCAATCTTGAAATTGCCGGCGATGCCGTCTATCTGACGAACAACACGAACAGCTTTACCGGTACGACAACGGTCGTTGCGGGTGCTTCCTTCCACGCAGCAGCCGGTGCACTCGGCAGCGAAACCGCTTCGACGGCAAGCCTGAACGTTTCCGGGGCTGGTACGGCCTACATTACTGGTAACAACACCGTTGAAGGGCTGCAGATTGCACAGAGCGGCAAGCTCGTGCTTGGCGACGAAAAGACAGCTGTTCCGGAAGATCCGGTAACGCTGACGCTGAAATCAGACGCGACGGCCGGCAGTCGTCTTGACGGTAATCTGGTCGGCAACGGCACGCTCATGGTGGTTGGCAGCGGCGATGTCGATGACATCAATAAGCTTGACTTGACAATCGTCGGTGCGCAGGGTGACTTCTATGGCGACCTTGTTCTTGATAAGCGCGCCTGGATCGATCTGACGACGACCGGAACTAATATTTTTGGCAACAGCTCGGCTGACGCGAGCAACCAAATCAAGGTTTCAAAGGATTCGCTGCTGACGATTCACAGCACGAACGCGCTGGGTTCCATCTTTGGCGGTGTCTTTGCGGACGGTGCCGGCGAACATGGCGGTCGAGTTGAGATCACGCTCGCCGATTCTTCGCTGGACTTCATGTTCTCGACGAAACAGAACGAAGCCGGCTTCACGGGCACGATTGCGCTTCAGAAGGGCACGATTGCGCTCGACAACCTCTTCAACGATGCGCTTCCAGAAGGTTCGGCTGTCAAGGCGCTTGCCGATGCTACGCTTGAACTCGGCGCTGACGGCCGTGCGGTGCTTAATTCGGCTATCGGCGGGAGCACCGGTTCTTACGACGCGCATCTCGGCGGACTGACGATGAAGGGCGGTTCGATCGAATTCGGTTCGATCAACTACGATGCCGGCGATGATTCTGCTGCGTCCGGTGCGCACGCTTCCCACATTGACCTTGGCGGCGACGGGATCCTGGATCTTTATGCTCCTGTCAAGGATGAAGAAAGCGGCAACATCGTTACGCAGTCAACGATCACGATTGCTCAGAACGAGACGAATACGCTCTCGTCAAGCGGCACGGAAATGCTTGCCGCTGACGACGGGACGAGCATTGTGCTCATCCACGGCATCGGGAAGCTCTATGCAAACGGCGTGGATGTGACGGACCGTGCTGAGGAATATGGTCAAATCCTCAACGACTATCTGCATCTTGTGAACGATGCCGAGGGCACGCAGCTTCTTGAACAGGAAGTGTCGATTGACGGTTCCGGCTCAGTCGTGGATGTTGCTGAAGTCGTTCGTACGTTTGACGATGAGCTGACATTCGGTCATTTGTCGAAGGACTGCACCGATTACGCTGTTTCGCTTGGCTACAAGGTCGATCAGGTTGGTCTGCTCCACGCCACCGATGCCATTACGTCAGCCGATATTTCCGCCGGCGCCTATAGCAACGACAATCTGTGGCAGGGCTTGACGATTACGACTTCCGACAAGGAAGAACGCAATGTCTTCCAGGCTGCGATTGTTGACGGCGGCAACAACGGCGCTGCAACAGGCAACCTCGTTTTGCGCGGCAACGGCAAGGGCGATGTGCTGACCATTGCAGGCAACAACACGTACCACGGCAAGACCTGGCTGAAGGACGGGGCTCAGATTGCCTTTGGCATTGACAATGCCTTCGGCAATACGCAGGCGCTGCGTATTGATGACAAGAGCAGCGTCGATCTCGGCACGCATTCTCAAACGGTCGATATGCTCTTTGCACTTGGCGACAATGCCATCAAGGGTGTAGCAGGATCCGAGCTGACGGTTTCCGACGAAGCGGTGATCAAGGGTGCGAATGCGGGCTTTGCTGGCGACATCAATCTCAACGGTGACACCACGATCAATGACGTCGCCGGTCTTGGTAAGGGCACGGCTCAGCTTGGCAGCGGCGTAACGCTCACTGTTGATGGTGCTGAGGGCGACTTGTTCAACAGTGCTATCGTCGGCGGTGCGAATAAGTCGATTGTGATCGAAAACGAAGCCGCTGTAGCGATCAACAACGGTCAGATTAAAGACTACGATGGCAGCTTCCAGGTCGCGGACGACTCGTCGATTGCCGTATCGACGGTTAGCGGCGGCATCTTCGAATTCAACAATCTGAATACGAAGATCGAAGGCGAACTCATCGTTGAAAACGCCCAATTCACGATTCCCAAACCGGTTCAGACAGGTGATCAGACGTATTCGATCCTTCACGGCGCTGAACTCACCGTCGGCGACAAGGGCGAAATCGTTGTTTCGCATGCGGTCGATCGCAATCAGGTAACGGATCTTGCGCTGAACGATGGCTCCACCATCACGTTCGACGGCGGTGCCACGCCCGGCGTGACCAATCCTGATCAGGGCCATATTGATCTTGGCGGCGGAAATCTCACTATCAAGGGGAATGTCACCGTCAAGGTGGATATGGGCAGCTACGTCAATGCCGATTTGGTTGAAGAGGCCCAGGAGGTGGCGAATCTGCCGCTCACTGCGACCGACCTGGTTGCCGACAAGACCGATATGATTTTGTCGAATCTTGTCTCGGGCGACCTCCCCGACAACTTCACCGACGGCGAAGGCAATGACTATCGCCTGACGCTGGAGACAACCGGCGCCGATTATGCAGACGGCAAGCTGAATGTCGGCATTTACAACGATGCCAGCGATAAGGATGTTGTTGCGACCGGTACGTACGATTACAAGGTGTCGCTCACTGACGAGGGCGAAAACGAAGGTCTCAATCTCTCCTACGGTCTTGTCGGCGTTAAACTTCACAAGACGCTGACGCTCAAGGGTTATGAAGATGAAGCATTCGACAACGAACTCGGCGTTGCCGTGACAGGCAAGGGCGGTCTTAAGATCGCTTCCGGTACGGTCTCGATCACCGGTAAAAATTCGTACGAAGGCGCGACCACTGTTCAGGCAGGGGCCACGCTAAACACGAATTCCTACGGCGGTTCGCTCGGTAGTGCCTCCAAACATACCTCCAAGCTTGAGCTTGTTTCGGCGGCAGAAGATGCATCGACAACGGGCGCTATTGCCAACATTCGCGGCAGCGAAACGGTTGGCGCCCTCGCGATGGGTGAAGGCACGACGCTCAATCTTGGCGCTGAAGCCGGCGGTACATCCGGCAAACATGTCGTCTTCACGATTGACAGTACGGTCAACGATTCGCACAGCGTCGTTGCCGGCAATCTGGTCGGCGGCAGCGATACGACGCTCGCCGTCATCGGCGACGGCAAGAGTGATCGGGCTGATCTCACGATTAAATCCGCCAATAAAGACTTCCTGGGTGACATCCACCTCACCGGTGCGCACGTCAAGCTCGAGAGCTTGAACTCTCTCGGCGTGAGCGGAACGGTTGTCTTTGATGAAGATTCGACGGTTGAAATTTCGAGCAGCAGCAACGAAGGAACCACCAGCGACAATCATTACGGTGAAGGCGTGGAACGCAACGTTCACATCTTCCAGAATCTGCTGGTGGGCGACGGCACGCTGCGCGTGACGCTGGACAATGCTGACGATTACTTCGATTTCGATGCCCGTCAGTACACGTACGAAGATCCGGACAAGCAGAACTTCACCGGCACGATGGAACTCGTGAGCGGCATCTTCAAGTTCACGGAAAAGAACGCCACGGTTCTCCAGAGCGTTGAAGTGGTGCTCGACGAAAACGGCACGCTCGATATCAGCGGCCAACCGGGCAATACGGTGGACCGCACGATACGCGGTTTGACCTTGGTCGGCGGTACGCTCGAATTTGGTTCGCTCTCGATCGACCGTGTGAATACCGAAGCGATGTCGGCGCACGTCGATTTGATGGAAAACGATCTGAAACTGGCTGATCCGGAGAAGAAGGTTCAGATCTCCTTCGATCAGAATGCCGCGAACAACTTGTCGGCCACCGGTTCCGAAATCGTCAATGCATCTGACGAAGACGGTTCCAAGATTGTGCTCATTCACAATATCGGCGATCTGAAGGTCATCGAGAACGGTGAAGAAAGAGTCTTCGGTTCTAACGACCGACTCGATGACTACATGCAGCTTGATTTGAGCGATACCAATGAGAAACAAACGCTTAAGCAGGCGCTGACAACGAACCCCGATGGCGAGCTGGTTGACGTTGCGACGGTTCATCGCAATTTCGGTTCCTTCGGGTATGAAGATCTGGCTGACGTTGACCTGGGTAATGCGGTCTATGTTGATTACCAAATCAATTCGATCGAGCTGATCCATACGACAACGGATGCGGATGCCGGCGACAAGCGTTGGGAAGGTCTGACAGTGTCGACTTCTGAAGCGGCGAATAATCTTGGCGCTCACTTGTCGGGTGCCGGCAACTTGGTTATTGCTGAAGGTACCGGTAACAAACCGCTCTTCATTGGTTCGACCAAGCCCGAATCTGAACAGAACGAGTACGAAGGTCGTACCTGGGTTCAGGCCGGTGCGGATGTCGCTTTTGCTGCCGACAATGCGTTCGGCAAGACCTCTGCGCTTCGTGTGGATGCCGGGGCGACGGTCGACCTCAACGGTCATAGCCAGATCGTCGGCGATCTCTTCATCTATGGCGACGATTCGCTCGTAGGTGCAGCCGGTTCGACACTGAAGGTGACCGGAACGTCCGAAATCAGCGGTACCAGCCGCTATGAAGGGGAAATCCTCTTTGACTCTAAGGAAGCAGTCACGGGCTTTGTAACTGAAGTCGAAGGTTTGGGCACGTCCATGAGCATCGGCGACAAATACACATTGCAAGTCACCGATCAAACCAAGACCGAAGGTGCGGATACCGTCCAGCTCTCGTCGAACCTCAAGGACGGCGAGTCCGGCGGCGGTGTGCTGAGCATCGGGTCGTCAACGACTTCCGGCAATGTTCCGATCGAGCTGACCGGCGACAACATCGGCTTCTCCGGTCTGATCCAGGTGAACGACGGCTGGTCGCTTGCTGCGACAGTCAACGGAGACGAAGATCTTGCCGATCGCCTTGGTAAGGGTGAACTGCAGCTTGTTTCCGATGCTGAAGCAGTGATCGACTTTGAAAATTCGGGCGACGTGGCTTGGAACCATGCCGTCACGGGCGGCGGCAATCTCGTTGTCTCGACGGATTCCGGCAATGCCGTTGACTTCACAGGCGGTCTTGATAATTTCAAGGGCACCGTGACGGTCGCGGGCGGCAACTTCGACCTTGCTGCGCATTCGGGCAAGCTCGGCGGAGCGGAAAGCTTTGTCGCCACCGGCGCTGATTCTCATGTCGAAGTCAAGGGCGACAACGTTCACTTTGATAAGGATGTTATCGTCGAAAACGGGGCGTCGCTCGGGTTTGAAAAGCCGCTCGATTTGAGCCAGACCGAAGAGCCGCTGCTGACGGTTGACGGCGACATCATCATCGGCGCCAATGCGCAGGTGAACATCAATGTCGACGGCGAACTCGAAGTCGGCGAAACGCCGGATGCGCCGCTCGATACGAGCGTCATTACGATGGCGGACGAAGGGAAACTTGAGTACGTCATTGCTGCTGTGAACGAAGACGCTGCGCCGACCGGTCAGGTGTCGGTCAACAGCTCTGCGGATCTCGTTCTCAATATGAACGGCGAGTCCGGGTCGGGTACAACCACTGCATCGATCGACATCACGGAT
Organism: uncultured Sutterella sp.; assembly: GCA_905213905.1. Taxonomy (GTDB): domain Bacteria; phylum Pseudomonadota; class Gammaproteobacteria; order Burkholderiales; family Burkholderiaceae_F; genus Sutterella. Next base: position 12,277 of record CAJMKD010000044.1, read on the forward strand.
GGCGGCAAGACGGTTGCCACCGGCAAGTACGACTTCGATCTTGCTGCTTCCGTCGATCGTAAGGAACTCGGCATTTCCTACCATCTCAGCGAGGTGGATGTTCATAAGGGCGAAACGCTGCGTCTCGCCGGCGCCGTATCGGGCGCCACGTCAAGTGAGGATTGGGACAATGCTTCCGTGCTGCGTGCTGACATCACCGATACGCACGGCAACGGCTCTGTCGCGCTTGTCGAGGGTGAACTCAAACTCACAGGAGGCCACAACACCTATCACGGTACGACCACAGTCGGCAACGGCAGTTCCGAAGCTGTTCTGACCGTCGGCGAAGGCAGTTCGCTCGGGAATACCTCTACCGTGACGGTGAACGGCAATGCCGCGCTCGTCAATGAATCCGTATTGACGAAGGCCCAAAACATCGTTGTCGACGAAGCCGGTGCGCTGAATCTCTCCGCCTGGCGAGAAACGTCCGGCCTGCAAAAGGTCAGCCGTCTCGAGCTCACGAGCGGCAAGTCTGTCGTGAACGGCACGTTCATCGGCGAAGGCGATCTGGCGCTGACCAACAAGGCAACGTTTGACGTCAACAATCTGTCCGATTACGAGTACACGGGCAACGTGTCGGTCGGCGAGGAGGCGCGCTTCGCGCTGAACGCCACAGGCGGTACGACGGTTGAAGTTCACAACAACTTCGAAGCTTTGCCCGATGCTGACGCCGGTACTGTTGCCTTTACGGGCAACGGTGCGACCTTCAAGCTCGAAGGCCACTCCGTCGACTTCAAGAGCGGCACGTTCTCGCTCGGCGACAACGTCACGATCAGTGCGTCGAACATCAATGCGCTTGGCGGCGAAGATTCGACCATGACGATCACGACCGAAGGCAAAGACGACGAAGCCACGGTTCTCTTCAACTACGCCGAAGAAAAGTCGAATCGTTACGTCACGATGACGCAGACGATGACGTCCGGCATCACGTTTGAAAAGACGGGCAACGGCGTTCTTGAGCTCTCTGACAATGCCATGGGCGCCGGTGCGGTCAAGGTTGAAGAGGGTGGCGCCCTCTTCGGTGAGGCCGGTCAGACAGACGCCTTCGACACCGATCTCACGGTCGGTGAAGACGGCTGGGCCGCGGGCTTCGGCGGCGTGGGCACGCTCACGGTCGATCGCGGCGGTTCGTTCTATGTTGGCGGCCGTGCCGGTTACAACTCGATCCTCTCGAACGGCGTTGCGAGGCTCGCAGAAGGTGACGAATCCGGTGAAGCGATTGACGACGGCAAGACGGTGTCCTTCACGGTCAACGGCGACGTCAACAACAAGGGCGTCATCTATGTCGGCTCGAAGACCGATGATGGTGCGGCGCCTGCCGACAGCAGCTACATCGGCAACGAACTCGTGATCAAGGGCGATTACAACGTCACGGCGAGCGACAACGGCGGCATCTTTGATATGAACGCCGTCATCGCGGGCAATGACAAGTCCTCTGCCGACCACGTCACCATCACCGGCAAGATCAATGGTGAGGGCTACATTGACGTCAACTACGACGAAACCGCCAGTACCGGCGGCGAACTCGAATACCTCGGGCTCGTCAGCGTGAATGGCGGCGACGACGGCGAAAGCCTGAAGCTCAAGGACAAGATCAAGATCGGCGACCTCTGGTACCGACTCATGTGGTCTGCGGACGAAAACGAGTACTACCTGCAGTCCTCGGTCACTGATCCGGGCGACGGTTCCTGGGACACGGAAGACGTCGAAAACGTCGGCGGCGGTGCGCGCTCCGCATTGGCGCTCATGCAGGTTCAGACGTTCGACCTCAGCATCCACGACCACATCGGCGAGACGCTCTATGTCGATCCGGTGACGGGCGAAGAACGCAAGACGACGTTCTGGATGATCCAGCGCGGCGACTGGACGAAGTTCGATAACGCGAGTGGTCAGCTCAATGCAGACGGCCACGTCTACACGACGCATCTGGGCTCCGACCTCATCACGCGCAATACCGACAACGGTACGGTGCGCTGGGGCTTGCTCGGCAGCTTCGCGGACGGCGACTTTGACATCTCGTCGAGCCTCGACGGCAAGACCGCACAGGGCAGCTTCCGCGGCTACTCCGTGGGCGGCTACTGGGCCTTCGAAAGCTCGGCTGAAAGCGGTCCGTTCGCCGCGCTGCAGCTTCGCTACAACTGGTTCGACAACGAGAACGGTAAGGACGAGTACGACGTCGACGGCATCAGCATCACGGCCGAAGCTGGGTACGACAAGCTCCTCTCGAAGGGCACGACCTCCTCGGGCCGCACCTACGAGTGGCGCGTCGAGCCCCACGTCCGCGCTTACTGGACGAACTACGGCGATCCGGACGACTACACGACGCCGCTTGGCGAGACCTACAGCTCGAGCTTCGACAACGGCATGATGGTCCGCGTCGGCGCCCGCACGAAGATCGCTTCGATGAAGGGCACCGGTCCGGCCGTTCAGGCCTACGCCGAAGCCAACTGGGTCTACAACAACGGCGACTACTCGACCACGGTGTCGACGAAGTACGGCGATGTGACGAGCACCCAGGAAGGCGCCAACTTCGCAGAACTACGCCTCGGCCTCGAAGCGCAGTTCACGCCGAAGGTCAACCTTTGGGTTGAAGGCCACCACCAGACCGGTTCGGACAACTACGAGTCCTCCGGCGCGATGATCGGCTTCAAGTACCGCTGGTAATCCAATGCACGCATCCGGCCTTGTGCCGGATGCGGCACCGCTCGGTGTCTGTTCGGCGTATCGGGGTTAATACGAAGATGAAAAGCTTCGGTTTGCTTCGGACGCCGATCAGTCGTTGAGCGATATTTCACGAATGACCGTCTGTTCTGGATAACCCTGCTAATTGGGTCGCTTACCACAGGTTTTCGACCCAATTATCAGCGCTAACCACTATAGGTACCATTAGCGCCATACGTTCCCGATGGCGTTTTCTATGAAGAACGGGAACGCCTCCGACAGCAGGACAGCTGTCTTAATCGATCGAAATCATATGAGCATAACCACCACCCCGAAACTCATATTGCAGTCAGCGAGGCGTAGCTGCCTTCCATCAGGAAGCAAGTGAGTTCGAGCGGGGTCAGCC
>CAJMKD010000045.1 GCA_905213905.1 uncultured Sutterella sp.
CCGGTCCGTTATCACCCAAAAGACCTTGCCGGGGAGCGCCAGGATTTTTTCGGCAATGGGCGTCCACGGGAGCGCCTCGTCGACAAACCGCCGTCCCGCCGCGTCCACATAGATGTCGCCGCCCGCATAGTCGAGAAGCCGTCCGCCCCAGTAGGGAAGGAGCTGCAGACCGAAGCCTTCCAGAAAAACGCCGCCCGCTTCTTCAGCGAGCGCAATGCCGTCGCCGTCCGCGCCTTCCCAGCAGGCGCCGTCCGGGTTGGCCGAAGTGCCGACATCGGCGGTGAGCATGGGCAGAATCCGCGTGCGCAGCGCAATGTTTGCCGAAAAGCCGCCCGTCGCGAGCACGACGCGCTTTGCGGCATAGCTGCGCCGTTCGCCGCCTGAAGATGCCGAAATCCGCCACAGTTTTCCCGAATTCGTCGAAATTCGCGTCAGGCCTTCGGCGCGCGCGTGCATTGCAAACGGAATGCCGAGCGCCTGCGCTCTCGCCGCGAGCGCCAGAATGTAGCTGCGACCTGCGGAATTGCCGCGCATCGAAAAGCTTCGCGGATTGAGGCCGGAATGCGCCTGGAAGGGACGCCCGAACCGCACGCCCATGCCTTCGAGCCAGTTGAGCGCATCGCCGGACTCCGCGGCAATCCGGGCGAGGATTCTTCTGTTGCCGGTGCCGCCGCCGGCCCGGAGCGCATCGGCCACGAACGCTTCCGGGGAATCGGCGAAGGCGCTCCCAGGCGCCGCGCGTTCCGGGGCCACCGCGGCAATCGAGCCGCTCGAATACAGGCTGTGCCCGCCGATGAGCGGTCCTTTTTCAAGAATGATCACGCGCTGCGCGCCGGATTCGCGCGCGGAAATGGCCGCGCAAAGGCCGGCCATGCCGCTCCCGACGACGACGACGTCCCAGAGGGCATCCGAGTTCCTGTTTTCCTGCGCAACAGCCGGCGGCGCCAAAGTCACGCCCAATGCGCCGAAGAGGAGCGATTGCGCAAACGCGCGGCGGCTCATGCGCGGGCGAGCATCCGGCTCAAAAGAATGCTTGCGGCAGCTCATGATCCCGCTCCCGGCTTCGCCCTTGATTCCGTGCGATGATCCTCGTCGTCGAAGAGGCCGAGGCCTTCAAGCCGATGGTAGGCTTCGAGCGCGTTCTGCACGCCGAGCTTCGCAAATGCGTTCCCGCGGTGCATCTTCACGGTGGCGAGCCCGATGCCGAATTCTTCCGCGATGTCTTTGTTCGAGGCGCCCCGGGCCGCGGCGAGAACGACGTCCTTTTCGCGCGGCGTGAGCGAATCAAAAAGTTCGAGCCGCTTTTGGGCGTCCCTGTCGAGCTTTGCGTTCGCGAGCGACGCTTCCACGGCTTTTTCGACGGCAGCCTTGAGCGCCATCGGGTCGCCCCGCTTTTCGATGAAGTCGCAGGCGCCGTACTTCATCGCGTGCACGGCCGTCGAAACGTCGCCGTGGCCGGTGAGAAAGATGATCGGGAGCCGCGCCCCGCGGGCTAGGAGCTCGCGCTGCAGCTCAAGTCCGTTCATGCCGGGCATCCGCATGTCGAGCACGAGGCACCCGGGGCGGTCCGGATCGTCTTCGGCGAGGAACGCCGCAGCCGAGCCGTAGTCCCGCACGGTCCAGCCGAGCATGCCGAGAAAGAGCTTCTGGCTGCTGCGGTAGTCCTCATCGTCGTCGACGAGCCGAACGAGCGGCTTCATATTGATTCGCTTGATCATGGTGAAATTTTCCCGGACGATGCCGGCCGCTCGGGCGCCGATGCGCTGCCGGCCGGCGGCTGATTCTCTTCGAGCAGATCGAAGGAGACGACGACCCGCGCGCCGCCCTCGGGCCGGCCCTCGAACTGGAGCGATGCGCCGTGGCTGTCGGCGATGCCGCGGCAGATCGTGAGTCCGAGGCCGAGCCCTTTGTCTTCATCATGGGGCGCGGGGGCGCCGGCCTGATCTTCTCTTTCGATTTCCTCCGCCGCCGGGCGATCGTGTTCACCGCGCATGGCGCGGATGAATCCCGAAGCGCGGGAGTTGAGTTCGGCGAGAACCGCTTCATCGAGCACCGGACCGTCGTTTTCGATGCGGACGACGGCCCGCTCGCCGTCGCGTGTCTTTTCGCGGCCAAGCGCAACGACGACGCCGGCCCCGGCATCGCCCGGCCGGCCGGACGCGGCTTCGACGGCGTTGCGCAGCAGATTGAGAAAGAGAAGTTCCAGCTCAAGCGCATCCCCGAGCACGCGGCAGCGCCTTCCCGGCAGACGCCGGAACGCAATGCCGGCGGCGGGTCGCTCCGCCGCGAGCGCGCGAAGGCTCTTTTCGAGCACGGCTTCGAGGTCCGTCGGCTGATGCGAGGACTTTGCCGTTCTGGCATATCGCCTCACGCGGGCCACAATCTCGGCGATCCGGACCGCTTCCCGTTCGCTGCCCTCGAGCGCCGCCGCGCACGGAGAGGGCGCCGGCTTCGGTCCGGTCCCGGCCTTCGGCGCCTCTGCGTCGGCCGCGCCCGCCATGCTCATGCGCAGAACCGCCGCATACGTGCGGATGGCGCCGATCGGCGCATTGATTTCGTGGGCGATCATGCCGCTCATCTGCTGCACGATCGAGCGGCGCTCGAAAAGCGCAAGACGCCGGCGGACTTCTTCGGCGCGTGCGGCAAACCGGGCGCGCTCCGCCACGGAGTCCGCGAGCTCCCGCGTTCTCCGGCGCACGAGCCGGTGAAGCCGCAGCTCGTTCAGAACGAGAAAGAGGAGGGCGGCGCCCGCGAGCAGAAATTCCGTGCGATGGCGTGCAAATACCGCCTGCGGACTCATGTCGCGCAGATAGGCGTACGGACCGAGCTGCAGCCTTTCGAAAAGCGAAAGAATGCTCGCAAAAGAGACGTTCGTGAGCCACTCGTAGTCGCGCGCGTTCCGGTCGCTCAGAATTGCGATCGTCACGTCGCGCACGGCCGTTTCCGGCGCGCCCGGCAGCGCCAAAAGCGTCACGTCCGGATAAAGCGCCGTCGAATGCCGGCAGGCGAGTCCGCCCTTCTTTTCGGCCGCGACCGCGAGGCCGTCCGCATCAATGAGCGAGCGCGCCGCCATGGTCTCGAGAAGGCAGGCGGGCAGAATCGCCACGTCGACGGTGCCGGCGAGAAGCGCCGAGATCACGTCCGGATAGGCGTTGTTTCGAAAGAGAACCGATTCGAAAAAAGCATCCGGATCATAGCCGGCAGCGGAAATTTCGCCCGCCGCTGCGAGCCACCCGTCGATCGCGAGCGGAAGGCTCGAAGCGGCGCGCTTGCCGCGCAGCGACGCGAGCGAATCGAGGCCGTCGTCTCTGCGAACGACGAAGGCGGCGCCGACCGAGGCGTCCGCGCTTTCGGCGAGCTTTGTCTTGCGCGTGGCGATGCGGGTTGCGGTTATTTCCGGCACCATGACGCCCGAGAAGCCTGACGGCGCAAAGAGGAAGTCTGGCTTCACGCGGGCGATGTCTTCGACCGCCTCCGCGGCGGAAATGGTCATCGTCCGCCAGTCATAGGCCGGGAGCGATTTTTCGAGCCGTGAAACGGTCGCCTGCAGATAGAAGCTGTCGAACGGATTCACAAGCGTGTCGACGAGCGCAATCGTGAGAACGGGCTTCTGTCCCGACTTTTGTCCGGTCTTCTGTCCGGACTTTTGTCCGGGCTTCTGCTCAGCGATCTCCGGCTGCGCGCCGACGCTTCCCGCCGCTGCAGAGAAAGGAAGCGTGGCGCCGCTCACCGCATCCTCGGCGCAGGCGGCGCAGAGGGCGCTCGCGGCAAAGAGAAGGGCGGCGCCGAAAAAGAGGCAGAGCATCGGCACGGCGGCGGGACGGCGCAGCAGCGCCGGCGCAAAGCGGCGGCATCGGCTGCGGCCGCTGATGCGGCGCCGCGCGGCGCTCTCTGCTCTTTCGACTCGTTTCCCTGTCATTCCGGTTCTGTTGAAAAGATTCGTTCTGGAAATATGCCTCACAAAGCGCTTGATTGGGCACCGACTTTGGGGGGTATCCTCGCGCGTCCGTGAAGAACAGAATTCTCGTCATGGAAGCGCAGGCATCATGACCCGCAGGGCGCATGCCCGGCGGCGAGCGCTTCGAAAGAATCGTCATCAAAAGGAGAGACAAGATGAACTTCAAAAAGCTTGCAGCCGCGGCCGCCGTTTCGTTCTGCCTCGCGGGCGCCTTTTCCGTCGCGCATGCCGAAGGCTATGTCCGTCCGCTGCCCGCGCAGCCGATAACGGCGGGCAAGATGGTCCTCGGGTCGACGCAGCCCGTGATTGCGGTGCCGCTCGTCGGCGAAACCCGCGAAGCCATCCTGAAGGAAGCCGAGACGGTGAAGTCGCTCAGCCCGGATTTGATCGAAGTCCGCGCCGACTACTGGGACTTCATAGAAGATACTGACAAGTCCATCGCCATGCTGAAGGACATCAAGGCGGTGATGCCGGACGTGCCGATCCTGCTTACCGTCCGCATCAAGGCCGAGCGCGGCCACCAGGATGTGGACACGCAGAAGAAGTTCGCTTTCTATGAGCGTGCGATTGCCGAAAAGCTACCGACGCTGATCGACGTCGAGCTTGCGTACGGTCCCGACGTCATCAAGGACTTCAAGAAGAAGTTGGAAGGCACCGGCATCAAGCTCGTCGTCGCCTATCACGACCTGAAGGGAACGCCCTCGAGCGACGAAATCAAGTCGATCATGGAACGTGAAATCGCCGCCGGCGGCGACGTTGCGAAGATCGTCGTGAAGCCCAACAAGGAAGAGGACGTGCTCACGTTCCTGAACGGCACGCTTTCCTTCCGCCGCGCCAATCCGAATTATCCGATCATCGCTTCGGGGAGCGGGGACGTCGGCCGCATTACGCGCCTGATCGGCGGCCTCTTCGGCATCGACCTCACGTTTGCTTCCGGCGTGAAGGGCTCGAACCCCACGCAGATGCCGGTGGCGATTGTCCGCGACGCCAACAACGTCATTTATCCGATTGCGAAGTAATCTGAACCGATCGCTTGCGCCGAAGCGCTGCGTTTTGAACGCGAATCATGCCGATCCGCAGAAAAATGCAGTTTACTTCGGCGCTTATTTTTCGGGCAAACAAAATACGTATATATGCGCATAAGAACAATTAAAAAAAAATTACATTAATTTTCGAGGGTATTTCTAGGCCATTAGGATTACTACCAAACTGTTGTTTGCCAAATTTCGCTTAATTTGTTTACTTAGGTACTTTGATAAAGATCAAATTGGATAGAAGGGGGTTCTATAGATTGTCGGCCGAAGCATCTTGCGGCGCGACCCTTAACAAGTTCGCAAGAGGGCTTCAAGTGTGATCTACCTCGACGTAAACGACAAGGCTTCCTGTTTCCCAGCCAGGCGGATCGGGACGGGATGACATCCCGCCCGACGAACCGGCTCCGCAGGCATTACATCGGCCCGACCCGGGCCTAGTCTTGCGGCATCGGAAGGCTTGGCCTTCTTCGTCCGCAAAAGCTTCTTCGTCTTCTTCGGTTCGAATTTTCCCGCGAGCAGCATCTCGATGCCCCGGTCACGGATATTGCGGGCCGCAACGACGTCCGCATTCCCTTCGAACCCGCAGCGCACGCAGCGAAACACCGCCTGCGAGGGGCGGTTCTTCGCATCAACTGCCCCGCAGAGAGGACAGCATCGCGACGTGTTTTTCAGTTCAACCTCAATGACGAGCTTCCCCGCATTGATGGCTTTGTATCTGAGATAACGGCCGGTCTTCCCCCAGCCGCTCCGCAGAACGGCGGCGTTGAGGCCCGCCTTGGCCGAGGCGCCGTTTCGAAGCGGCTTGCCCGCTTCGTCGTACTTGGCCTTCGGCCTTTTAGTCATGTTCTGTATCTTCAGCGCTTCAAGAACGTATACCCATATTTCTTCGAGACTGACGAGCCTGTGGCTCGTTTGATGAGCGAAGTCCTCTATGACGTTGCGCTGATAATCGTACGTCCGGGCAATGCGGCGTCTGGCTTTTGCCAGGTTCCGGCTGCCCGTCTCTCGCCTTGCCGCCATGCGCTGATAACGCTTGCGGCGGCGCGCCTGCCGCTTCATGCGTTCGAGCTTCGCTTCCGTGAACCCGTAAGGTTAGTCCTGATGACTCGACTGGACGGGACGAACGACGCCTCGATCCAGGCCGACCGCATGCGCCTCAAGCTCGGCTTTCGAATATTGCGCAAGACGGGCGGCAATTTCGGCTTCGGTTTCGGGAAACTTCCCTTCTTCAGCGGGCTCTTCAAAAGCAAACGACACGGTCAGAGAGCGAGCCGTGAGCGTGACGCTCACCATTGCGGGCATTCGGAAGTCGCGGTGCGCGTGAAAAATAATGACGCCGCCGGGCTTTTTCGCAGAGCCGAATCGAAGCTTGAACCTGTCGTCCCGCGACGTGGGTTCAATAGTGAAGTATTGGCGCGTCAGCAGGAGCTTTCGGTCCGAATCCTTGATCGGATGCACTTTCGCACGCCGTGTCAGGCCTCGCTTCGCGCGCTGGCTCGCCTGATAAAAGCGGTAGGCGCCGATGCCGAGAATGGCCGACGGGACCTCGTCGAGCCAGGGCATGGCCTTTTTGTCAACGAAGCGGCTGTATTTCTGATCCGGCTCGGGCCGCTCAACACGGCATTCGGGCCGGATCGGCTGCTTGCGCCGCCGGGTCTCGGCAATGAGCCGGCTCAGACTGTCGAAGTAGCGCTGCTCCCGCACGCATTCGTTGTAAATGAACATCTGCCCCGCCGACCATGTAAGGTAGGCGAGACGGGATGCGTCATTCTCAAAGCGAGCGGAAAAGCGGCAGCCGACTGACATTGTTCCTCCTGAAATTTAATTCTAGAAAATTCCGAAAGGAACACGGTCGTTTCCGCCCGAATTCCTCCCCGACATGAATGAAGGGGACTCCTTCGGGCATCTTGTTGAAAGTCAGGCAAAACAAAAGTTCCAGCCGTTGGATGAGCAGGCTTATTTTTGCTTCTTCTTCCGAGCTACGTAGGAAGCCTCGAAAAGTTCAACCGGCTGAACTTTTCCGGCTGCTGTCTCAATGAAAATTAGAAACGGGCAGATGCTCGCCGCAGTAGCCGATCACGATCTTCCCCTCTTCAGGCACCCAGGCGAAATAGCAGCGCAGCGTCCGGGTTCGGTCAACGGCGTTTCCGATCCTGAGGTGCCGGCTCATGCGGATCTTTCGCCCGCCATAGACGAAGTCGCGCATCTCGCCGAGACGTCCGCCGCTTGTCGCATCCGACTCTTTGGCTGCGTATTCGGCGTTTGAGAAGACCTTCCTTGCCTCTGCGTCGCCCTTTTCTTCAAGCAGATCGTAGTAGTCGTCCGCAAGCTTCAGGAGGAGCCGCAGGAGTCTTCGGCCGTTTCTGAAGTGCCGATCCGCTTTGGCAGCCGAGGCGCTTGCGCTTTCAAGAACGCAGATGCGATCCGGATAGAGCGACGCGGCAATGCCGAGCGCTTCCGACGGCGTAACGGCTGAATCGGGATGCGCGAGCGTCTTGGCGAGCTGCCTTGATGCGCAGGAGAGTTCCTTCAAGCGAATCGTCTCGTCGGCGCCGTCCCTCCCCTGCAGCACGGACTTCACGCCGGCAAGCGCTGCTTCCGCTTCATGCTTCGCGGCCTTTGCCTCTTCGCACGCAGCCTTCCAATGTGCGGAATCGGCTTCGAGCCGCTCAATTTCCTCCCAAAGAGCGGCGCCGCTGCCGAGCACGGCTGCGTTCCGGCCGTCCTCTTCAAGAGAAAGCGCAGACGCTTCCGCCGGATGAGGCGAACCCGCTTCTCCGCTCGATGCCTTCTCAGCGCTTTTGAAAGTCAAAGCGCCGGAAACTGCAAGCGTCGAAAAAGTCGGCGCGGCGAGCGAAGCTTCGTCGCCCGAAAATGCAGCCGTGCTGCCCGAAGCGTCGATTTCGTCCCAGGGAATACCGGGATCGATGCATTCGGGCCGAGAAGGCTTGTGCCGCGCCGTCCGCTCTTTTTCTTCCTCTTTTTTTCGCAGCGCGCCTGCTGCGTAAAAAGCTTCGGCCTTTCTCTTGATAAGGGTGAGAGCTGCGCGCGTGGGCGCCCTTTGAAGAACATTTTGATTTTCGATGCGCCCTGCTTCATCAATCCGAAACCCTAAAGCTGCCGCTTCCGCACGAATGGCGGCTGCCTTCTTGATGAGGATGCGCTTGTTGAGGCGGTTCTGCGCTGCGCGCTCTTTGCGCGCTGCGGTTCTGGCTTTGCGGCCGGCTTTCCCTTCAAGCATGCAGTCGGATGGTTCGACGCGCGTCAAAGTCACGCGCGGCGCCGCCTTCGACGAAGAGCGAGCCGCCTGATTGAGGTGCCGTCTGGCATCCTGCATTAGAAGGTCGAAGTAGGGCCGCATGGATCAACTCCGGAGCCGGGCCTTCAGTCGTCAAGCGCTTCGAGCTCGCGCTTCCAGGCAACCGAGGGCGAGAAGCGCACGACCGTTCGTGCAGGAATCTCAATAACCTCCCCCGTAGCCGGATTGCGGCCCCTGCGGCCCTGACGAACATAGCGCTCGAACGTGCCGATCGCATCAAAGCGAATCTTGCCGTCGCGCTCTACCGCTTCCTTCATAAGCTCGAACACAATGTCGAGCGCTTCAGAAGCCTGTTTCTTCGTCAGCACGGCGCGCTGCGCGAGCTGCGTCACAAATTCGTACTTCGTCATCATTTTTTTCTCCTGATATCAGCCGAAACCTTGGGCGGTTCCGCGTCAGCGTTACAGCAGTATGAGCACCGCGAGGAATCATCTTTCCAGTCAAAAGATGCTTTTCCAGACCGTTTTCCGCAAAGCGCCGTCTTTTTGCCTAAAACGCCTTTCTATATTCTATTTCGGTTGCATGAACGCGCGCGCGAAATCTTCGGTGTCATCAGGACCGAACGCGCTTATGCAAAGGCGAGCGCTGTGAAATGAAAGAAGCGAAAGAAAAAAAGGAGGTGCGGATAGCCGAACGTGTGCAGTGCCCGGATCCGTATGGATGAGAAGATCGGCAGATTCCCGGAGGAAGGATGGTGCGCCCTGCAGGACTTGAACCTGCGACCAAGCGATTATGAGTCGCCTGCTCTAACCGACTGAGCTAAGGGCGCGAAGGATTGGGCTTGGAATGCCGCAGAAGCATCTGCGAAGCAGCCCTCTTCAAGAGAAGGCGAAGCATATCAGATTTTCGAGCAGTCTTTCGATCCATCGAAAGCCGTCAAAGGCCGCTGCGCCAAAGCGCAAAGCGCATTCGAAGCCGCTCAAACCAACGCGAAAGGCGGACGAGATCTATGCCGAAGAACGCACAGAAGCGCATGAAGTTCGGCAGGCGCATCCACGCGGAGCTCATGCAGTCCTGCCAGTCGTCCACAACCGCCAACGAAAGCGGTCTTCCGTCGTAGCAAGGCCAGCGCTCGCGCCAGTAGCCGGCCAGAAAGGCTTTGAACTCTTCGGAGCATCGGTTGAGATGCTCCCCGTCGGAAAGCTGTGCGGCATGCCAGAGAATCCAGCGCATTTCCGGCTCGGCGATCGGACGGCTTTCCCCGTCCGCGCCGCGGATGTCGCCGTAAGCGGCCCGGTCGAAGGACGAATCGTCCTTGAAGAGCGGGTCGCCCGCAGGCACCAGATTCAGCCAGAAATACACGACTTCGCCGCGCTCCCGGCACTGCCGGAGAACGTCGAGCGGAAGGAGCTCCGTCGGCACGACGGTCGAAAGCGGTTCCTTAAGAAGCCCCTTTCGAAGCCCCCAGTTCGAAACCGCCTTGCAGTAGACGGCAAAAGTTTCCTTCTGAGCGTCCAGGCCGCCGTAGAGAGCTTTTTCCCAGAAATGGGGGTCCTCTCCGTCGCCGCTGCATTCGCGGTCGATCTCCCGCACTTTGGCGAGAAATTCCGCGTCTTTTTCCTTGTCGTCGTACCGCACGCTTCCGTCCGAATCACCATCAAGATGTTCGGACTATACACGGGCTCAATCGTCTCGGAAGAGATCCGATGGCGTTATTTTCTCGCCCGTCGTCTGACGGACAAGATCGGCCGCTTCCCGCGAAAACTTGAGCAGATCACGCTTCTCGATCTCAAAGGGGGCGCCCGACTCAATCGTCGGGGCCGAAAAGAAGAGATCGTTGAGCTCGTCCCGATTGGATCGGAACTCGCCGCGGAATCCGCGCCAGCCTGCAGGATTCTTGCGAAACCGCGCCTTGAGGTTTTCAATGCGAATCCGAATTTCCTTCAAATCCGTCGACTTGTACATATTGTTCTCCTCGAACATTGGTGCTTGGAGAACATGACAAGCCCCCGTCGGGGAACTATCAGTTCCCCATGCGGGATGAAAAAAAGAAAGCCTCTCTGCGCTTTTACCGCAGAAGATCGCGTTCCCACGCCGCAAGCGACGAATCGAAACGCTGTTCCGCACGCCGATTTTCGGCGGCGAGGTATTCGGCTTCCGTGATCACGGCGTCGTTCGCGATCTCGGCGAACGGCTTTTCGAAATGCCCTTCAAAGTCGCGGCAGAGCGCAATGCGGTCGCTCACGCGCCCGGCAATCCGATAGCAGCCCCAGGCCGCCTTCCTGTAAGGCGAAGCAATTTTGTTCATGTGTGACTCCACGAAAAAAAAGCGGAGCCACGTTCCCCGGACGGGGCGCATGACCCCGCATGGGTGAGAAAAAAAGAATGGGCGGCCCTTTAAAAGGGCGTCTTAATTCCAGCCGGAATACTTGTCGAACAAGTGCGAGCGCTTTGCGAGTACCGCCTCGCTTGGCCCGTGTTCGAGATAATCGAGCACGGACTCGTAGGCCGCATTGCTCAGGGTGATTTGCTCGGCTTGCCCGAAAGCTTCCCTATAGTCGTCTTCCAGAGCGGAGCGAATGACTTCCGCCGGCGTCGTGCCTCGGATTTCGGCGAGAAGTTCGAGCTTCCGGACGTCTTCGTTCGGCAAACGAACGGCAATCGTTGCAAATGGCATAGCGCACCTCCGTTTTTCGGAAGTGTAGCCTGCCGTCATGCCGTTGTCGAAGCCTTCACCAGGCGTTCAACCGGCTCGGACGCGGCGCTCTGAAGCACCTCGTTCAACCCCTCTTCAAGGTCCTGCGTACCGGGTTTCTGACCCTCCGGCACGCTGAGCCATCCGACAAGAACGCCGTCAGGCTTCTGCGAGCCGTGAATCACGGCTTGCAGCTTCAAGCGGCCCTGCTCTGCTGTGCCCAGCAGATCGAACAACGTTCGTCCGGGCTTGCCGAGCAGGATTACGGCTTCCGTCGGCGACGCATAGCTTGCCGGCGGACAGTGAAGCGCATGCGCGAGCGGCGTGCCGTCGAAGTAGAGGGCAATCTGCCGATTGCAGCGGAAAGCGTCCTCGACGTCCGAGAGCCGCAAGGCGCATAGCAGCCTGATTTCTTCCGGCGAAGCATCGGCGATGTCCGCAAGACGATCTATGCCGTACTCGACGTCGTCGGCGGGCATGAAGCGTCCCGCATCGACGAGCGGCGCGCCGGCAAATTTGCCGGGGAAAAACCGACTTGCCCAGCTTTCTATGACGCATCGCTGGATGTCCGCTGCGATGTTCATCGCAGTGACCTCGGGGCTGTCGGCATTGTCGCGTCCGTTCCGGTTGCTGAGCTCCAGATAGGCCGTGCAGGCCCTCAGCCGGTCAATCAGCGCGCGAATGTCGAGGCTCGAGATCAAGGCTCGGCCGGTTTGCGAAGCATTTCCGGCATCGGCGCCGGATTGCAGCGGTTCTACCGAGTCCGGAAATTCGGCTTCCGGATGAAAGAAAATCACCGAAGCTGAACGTACCGGCTCGAAGAACGAGCGCCCGTCGGGCAGCGTGTTGCACGCTTCGATATCAGACGCTTCCTCGCCCGTGCGAAGAAACTGATGCGGGATTTTCGACAACGCTTCGCGAATCCAAAGAATTTCCGGGAACGCCAAGTACCATTTGACGCTGTCGGCGCCCGCGATGACATAGCCGTCATCGCGCGGCTCGACGAAATCGAAATAGCTCGCAACGGTCTCGGTTCCAAAGCATCCGCTGACTGCGGACAATCGGCAGAATTCTGCCCAATCTTTCTTCGCCATTGCCAAGGCGATGTCCGATCTGTATCCCATTATGATGTCTCCAAAAAGAAAAGCGGAGACTTCTCGCCCGTACGGGGAAGATTGTCCCCGCGGGTTGTGAGTAGGTTTGGAATTAGTCGCAACATTCCGGCGTTATCTGCCGGCGTTGTGCGGAGCAATAGCGGTCGTCGAACGCCCGCACGCCCGAAGGCGTGCGGATGATCGGCGCCGACCGGCTCCTTGGAGCCGGCCGGGAGTCAGGCGCGTGACACCGCGCCGACTTTCTTCCTCATCAGAAGAGATACGATGCGGTGACAGTGAAGCGATGGTCGCGGAACGATTCGTCTCCAGCAGCGCCGTCATAGGCAGCAGCGAGAGCGAATCTTCCGTTCACGGCTTCAACAGCCGCACCGCCTTCAAAGGCGTAGTCGCCGGCAAAGACGTTCTTGACGCCCCGGAAGGACGTTGATTGGTCGCCCGCCTGAGCGGCAACGGCAGCCTTCGCCTTGAGAGCGATCTGCCAGCCGGCACAGTCAAAATCCGTCGCGGCCTGAAGGCCGACCGGGATCTGAACAGCACTGACCGACGCTGCCGCATCGTCCTTCATCCCAATCCAGCGGATGCCGGCATAAGGAGTGAGCGTGACGTTTTCGACGCCGAAATCAACACCCGCACGGACCGAAGCCCCGTAGACGCTGATGTCGACACCCTCGTCGCTAAGACGATTCTGTCCGTAGCTGATCGCTGCAACAGCGAAGAAATCGCCGCGGCGCAGTCCGCCGAAGAGCGCACCCGTCAGAGCAGATGCATCGGTGCGGTCAAAAGTCGCGCCTTTGATGCTTCCATCGGTCGTCGTAAATGCTGCGCCGAAAGAGATGCCATCCACCGTGTGGACGGAACCAATTCGTGCGCCGTATTCGCGTGCTTCGAAAGCATTCAGGTCGGAACGGCCGGCTATGCCGTCGATCCAGATGCCGTTGCCGCCCTTTATCGCATGATCTTCAAGCGCTGAAAGGTTGGCAGCAGCAGACCGGAAAGCGGCCGAGGCCAAAGCGGCATGCATGTCCGCTTCAGATGTCGAAATCGCCGGAGCGGGTTCAGCTTCTTCCGGTTCGCCGTAAGGCTGATCGCCGGGCACCGGTTCGATCGGCGGTGAAGCATCCGGTATGGCTTCATCCGGTATGGGTTCGCCCATCGTCTCGTCGGCTGGAATCGTCATGATTTCATAGCCGGCCGCAAGGATCGGACGATCCTGGGGCGCACTTGGACTTTCCGTCAGACCGAAGCTGTAGGCGGAAGACGCTGCAAGCGCGGAGATAACGGCTGCGAAGACGGTCGAGAGGTTGATTTTTGTCATGGCTGTTTCCTCGTTGTCGAACGGAGAAAACGCCACAACCCCTGCGGGGCAATAACGTAACCCCGAGGGACAACAAAAAAGCGACGAAGAGCTGTTCAGAATGCTCAACGCCGTACGGTTGGCGCAGTACGCGCAAAAGAACGCAGAACTTGGTGTTCAGCGTTTTCAAAGGAAGGTTATGACATGCGGAGAACCGTTTCGAATCCGGCTGTCCCATGTCCAATTGCCGCAAAGGCAAAAGGTCGGCTCGTTATTTAGTCTGTCGAGCTGGCAGATCCGTCTGGTTTTACGAGTTGAACGGCAATCTCGCTTCATTTTCATTTTTGCAAGCAGAATGAAGAAATGCTTGGCACACGAGGTGCGAGGAAACCGAGCCGAGGCTTCTCTGCGCTCCGGTCGACCGAAGTCGACATTGAAGCGCGAACCTTCGACGCTCTTATCCTAGCGCAAACCGATAGAGAACGCCAACCGGAAACCACAACCGGGAAAAACAACAGCCAATCCACGGCGCCGGCAGCCGGACGGCAACGATCTTTTCCCGAAATGGATTTCCATCCGTCCCGGACAGACTGCCGTCCGCGGCAGACCGCCATGTCCGTTCTGGATAGAAAACATTTTTTACCATTCAACCGTATTACGATCTTTACATCGTCACAGCGCTTCCGTACAATAAATTCAGCCCGGATGAGAAAGGGACCAACGGTTGGGTTCAGACGACCGCCTTTGATTTTCCGGTCATGGCTGGCAAGGCTCTGAGATTCGACCTCGTGGGGCTCGATCTCAGGGCCTTGTTATATCCAGTTGGTGATCTACCTCGCCGTGAACGGCGAGGCTTCCTG
>CAJMKD010000046.1 GCA_905213905.1 uncultured Sutterella sp.
CCGGCAGGACAGCGGTCATCCCCTTGAAGGTCAGCTGTACCGTCCCATCCGGGGAAGTGAAGCGCTCTGGCAATAGGCTCTCAGCATCCCGGCGCAGGGAGCGGCGGGCTCGCCGCAGCGGCGTGCGCCAAAGGCGCGGGGCTTGACGTCGTGGTTCTGGAAAAGCTGGGGTTCCCCGGCGGCTCGTCTCTCATCTGCGGCGGCGCCTGGGCCACGGCCGGCACCGATGAGCAGAAGGCCAAAGGCATTGTCGATTCGCCAGAAAAGTTTCTCGAAGACATGCTCAACACGGGCGGTCATCAGAACGATCCGGCGCTCGTCAAGGCAATGATTGCATCTACGCGCATAGCCTATGAATTTGTGACGAAAAAGCTGGGCGTGAAGCCCGACACTGTCGACGCAGCTTCCGGGATGAGCGTGCCGAGGGCGCACCATTTCGTGCCGGCGAAGCTCATCAAGGCGCTCCACGACTACGATTTGTCCAAAGGCGTGCCGTTTCTGATGAATACCGCCGCCGAACGGCTCGTCTGGGATCACGAATCCGGCTGCATTGCGGGCGTCAGGGCTTCTTCAAAGGGCAAAACGCTTTGGATTCGAGCCAAGAAAGGCGTTCTGATCGCGACGGGCGGCTTCTCCAGAAATCCCGCGCTTCTGAAGAAGTACAACCCCCTGATGGCAGCGGTCGATCCGGAGGGCGGGGCAGGCAATACCGGCGACGGCCTGCTCATGGCGCAGGCCTACGGTGCGGATGTGCTCGATACGCAGTACATCAAAGCGACTTTCGGCTACAGGCCCGATCCGAAGAAGTACGGTCCGCAAACGCTCCATGGCTACTACGACGGCGCCATCATCGTGAACGCCGACGGCAAGCGGTTCGTCGATGAGTCCATTTCCTACAAGCTGCTCTCGGATGCGGCGCTTCAGCAGAAAGACGTCAAAACATTTGAATTTTTTGACGAGGCTGTGCGCGTGAAAATGCGCGACGCAACCGCCAAATACCGCAAGCTGCTCGGACCGCTCGACAACGGCGGCGAAGTTGAATACTGCTTCCGGGGCGACACCATCGAAGACGTGGCTCAGAAAGCCGGCATCGATCCGAAGGCCTTGCGGGAAACGGTCGAGCGCTACAACCAATTTGCGGAAAAGGGCGCCGATGAAGATTTCGGCCGCACATCACTCACGTCAGGCTATGGAAAGCTCGTTGCGCTTAAGGAGCCGCCCTTCTTTCTCTATCCGGCGCGTCCTCGCCTGATCGCGACTTACTGCGGGCTTCGAATTGATCCGAGCGCCCGCGTGATCGACGTTTTCGGCGAGCCGATCCCGCATCTGTACGCCTGTGGAGAGGCGGTTGGCGGCGTTCACGGCGCCGCGTACATGAGCGGCTCTGCTGTCGGCAAGGCGATCGGCTTCGGGCGCATTGCAGCGCTCGCAGTTGCGAAAAGCTGAGCACGCCTCGAACAGGACTATCCAGAAGCAAAAGCCTGGCTCAGTCTCTCTTAGAGCGAATGCGAAGAGAAGAAGCCCCTAACCAAACGGACCGATGTCTCTGGATTTCATTCGACGCTGCGGGCGGTTAAGCTTGTTGACAAGGCTTTCCGCCCGCTTTTCTTTTTTGAAAGGAGATTTTGATGCTCGATTCGTTTTCTCGCCGTCGTCTTCTTTTCAATACGGCCAAAGCTGCCGGCGCAGGCATGCTTGCCGGTTCGGGCTGCCTAGGCGCAGCATTTCTTCGAACTGCTTCGGCGGCTGAAGTCAAGGATACTGGAAAGGCTGCAGCGCTTGACGCAAAAGCGCGCATTGACGCCGCTCGCGAAGTTCATGGCGCCATGGAATCTTTTCGCTTTGACGACTTGGAAGTCCTCGGGCTTTTCGATTCGGCGGGCGAGATTCCGGCGTCGCTGCTGCCGGACGCTGCCGCGCATCCCGAATGGCTCGCCTACATGCCTTCGAATGTGTATCCGTCGATCGTGAAGACGTACGTCATTCGCTGCGGCGAGCGCATTGCGCTCGTTGACGCCGGGAACGGCTGCGCGAAGAAAGGCCGCATGCTCGAGAATCTGGCCGCTGCCGGGATCAGCCCCGACAAGGTGACGGACGTACTTTTGACGCACCTCCACGGCGACCACATCGGCGGACTGCTCGAGAACGGCAGCGCCGTTTTCCCGAAGGCCGTGCTTCGGCTCTCGGCGCCGGAATACGAGGCCTGGATTGAAAAAGGAACGGAATCGGCGCCAGCTGCGGTAGAGCTTGCGCGCCGGACAATGGCCGCCTACGGGGAGCGTGTTGCGCAGTTCCGTTTCGGCGACGAAGTGTTTCCCAAGGTTTGCGCCGAGGCCTGCACGGGCCACACGAGCGGCCACGCGCGCTTTGACGTGGCAACGGGCGCATCGCCCTCCGCAGGCCTCACGATTGCGGGCGACTTCCTCCATATCCAGCCGCTTCAGAGCCGCTATCCCGATTGCTCGACGCGCTACGACGTTCACCCTGAGTCAGCGGCGCAAACCCGGGCGGCGCGCTTGCAGAGCCTCGCGCAAAGCGGACGCCTTGTCGCCGGCATGCACTTTGACTTTGTCGGCCGCGTCACGGCGCTTGATGCAGGATTTGCCATCACGCCGGTGAAATAAAACGGATCTCGGCCTGCACGCGTGCGCATGGCTGGGCGTGTTCAATTATTCGATAGTTGAATAAAAGCGCATAAATATAAATCATTTGAATCGAAAGGTTCGCCGCAGTATAAAAGAGACATGACAGAGGCATTGCTGAAGCGCACGAAGCCTTTCGGGCTCGGTGCGCATGCCGCCGGTGCTTCGTTTTGTGTTGATTTGGAAGGAAACCGCCATGTCGCTTTTCTCGAAACGCATTTCCCGTCGCCGCTTGGCTGCCGGCTCGGCGGCGCTCTTTTCTGCTGCGGCGCTTCCCGGCATCTGCCGTGCGGCTGCGGCCGAGTCGCGAAAGCCGCCGGTGGTTTATTTCGCCGCAGAAGCGACGCCCGAAAATTTCGTCGCCATCTTCGATCGCCTTCGCCGGGACGCCGGACTTGAATCCTTGTCGGCGCCAAGAAATCGGGTCGGCATCAAGCTTCACGGGGACGAGGTCGATTTCAATCGCCCGCTTTGGCAGGCGCTGCAGGCGCACGTCCCGGGGAGCTTCTTCGTCGAGTGCAACTACGCGTCCGTGTATCCGAGCGGGCGCGGGAACACGGCCGGCAACATCGCTGCCATTGCGCGGCAGGGCGTGCCGCGCGAGCAAATCGACGTGCTCGACCGCGAAAAGGCCTACACAGACATTCCGATTCAGAACGCGCGGTGGCTCGAGAAGATTTCGACGCCGACGGCGCTCCTCGAAGAATACGGACTGGTGGCCGTGACGGCGAATTTCAAGCTTCAGAGCTTTGCGGGCTATTCGGGCGCGCTCAAGAACGTCGGGATCGGGCTCGCGGGCTCCTACGGGAAGACTGCAGTGCACGGCGAAGCCATGGCGCGCGACGCGGGCTTCTTCCGGCGGCTCGCCGAAGCAGGGAAGGGGATTGCAGAGGCGATGGGCAACCGGCTCCTCTACATCAACGTCCTCACCGACATCAAGACCGAGCAGCTCGAAGGCGCATCGGTCCGCACGGGGAACCTCGGCATTGTGGGCTCGCTCGACCTCACGGCGGCCGATCAGGCGGCGCTGGATCTCGTCTATGGGCTGAAGCCTGAAGCGTACGACGCCTATCCCGAAGACGTCATGATCGACCGCGGCTTTCTGCAGCTCAAGCTTCTCGCAGAAATCGGCTTCGGAAGCCGTCAGTATCGTCTGGAACGGATGTGATGTGATCTACCTCGCCGTGAACGACGAGGTATATCACTCGCGCGGATTTCTTCGTCGATGCTGCGTTTTTCAAGTTCGAGCAGCTCAATGCGGCTTGCGCGGCTGCGGTCGGTGTCGTTCGCGAGGCGCGTGAGCGCGTGCGTCATCATTTCAAGGCGGCTCTCGGTGGGGCCCACGCGCCGCGCCTGAAAGCGCGAGAGGACGCGGATGGCGTCCTGGCCCGCTGCTGTGAGCTCGTACGTTTCTTCTTCCGCGCCCGCAGGGAGGAGATAGCCTTCAGCGCCCCAGCGCTGCGCGAGTGCGCGGGCTTCGTCGCGAGAGAGCGACTCCTGGGCGCCTTCTGCGTAGCTCGCGGCGAGGCGGTCGAGAAAGATCGACGCCGGGAGCACGCGCTCGTTATCAAAGAGAAGCGTTTGCAGAATCGCTATCGAGAGCGGTCCGGAATCGGCGGCAAGTAGCTTCTACATCGGCGCCTTCGCAACGTCTACCCAGCCCGCGGGGTCGGCCGCGCGCTCGAGCTCGGCGATAGAAAGCCGCACGCCCGTCGATGCAGTGCCGCAGGCGGGGTAGACGGTTTGAAAGCGCCGGAGGCTTTCGTCGAGCCAGACCTTGACGCCAGGCTTCACGCCGAAGGGCGAGACGCCGCCCGGTGCATGGCCGACGAGCGACTCTACTGCATCCGCGCCGATCATTTTCGGCTTGGCATGGAACTGCGCCTTGAACTTTTTATTGTCGATGCGGGCGTCGCCCGCCGTCACGATGACGATCGGCCCTTCGGGGAGAAGCAGGGCAACCGATTTGGCAATGTGTTCCGGACGGCAGCCGATTCTTTGGGCGGCGAGCGCCACGGTCGCTGTTGCGCCGGGCTCGAATTCCAGGATCCGGTCGGCAAGGCCGCAGCGTTCGAGCTGCGCGCGGGCGGCTTCAAAACTCATGGTGATTCAAAGAGCGCTTCTCGAAAAGAAGCGCTGGATTGTCAGAATTTGGATGCAATTTAGACGCAAGAGGGTGGAATTGCGTAAAGACGAAGCCTCGCAAGGTCGGAAAGCAAACCACCCGTCGTTGGAAGATCATACACTGCCAAGGCTGCCGCCTCAGAATCCGCCGCTGAATCCGTTGCTGTAGCTGGGGCGGCAGCGGCTTCAGAAGCCGCTAAAGAAGCTGCTTCAGGCCCCGCGGCCCCGCCCTCAAAGCACCTCCCAAGCCGAGAATTGCCGAGCCTTTTCTTCGAAGACAAGCACGGCCTTTCTGACCTCTCTGATCGCTTTGCCCTGCAAGGCACTCCCGCACCGGCGGCTTCGCAGCTCGTCAGCGCCTTCTCTCAGCAAGCGCTCGACTTCCAGATGGGCTCTCGCGAATTGGTGTGCCAGTGTCCAGTGCCTCGATCCGGCGTCGACTTCGATTGCGCTGCCGCCGGACGAAGCGTGCGGTTCGAGGGCGGCCGGCAAGCCGGCGCCAATCAGAAGGAGGACGAAAAAAGTGCGGCAAACCGATTCATCCGTTATCGGATGTCTTTGAGCGTCGATTGCATTCCATAGGCAATTGAAAACATCGACACCTTGCCGAGGCTGTCATTCGAAAGAAGCGAATGAATGTCGTAATAGCCGATAGCGATGCGGTCAACGTTTCGAAGGAGCTCATCGGTGTAGAGATCTGCCATGGAGAGACCGACTTCCTGATTCGGATAACCTGCTTCCAAGAAGTCTGCCGGCAAAGCCCTTTTGAAGGTGAGGTAGCCGCATTGAATGAGAAGAACCTCTGCTGAAATGACCTCAGGCGGCTGAGATGCTTCTAAATCCTTCCGGCTGATGACGGCCGGACGGTTGTATTGGGCTGGACTTCCAAAATTGAGCGATCGAAGATGCGCCATCAGAAGTTTGGCGTCGCCCCCGCTCTGAAACCAATAATTACGAAAGCCGCATTCGGGTGCTTCCAAAAAATTCAGAACCGACCAAGGACAGTAAACGGACGTCGAAACGTTCTCGTCAAAGCAAAAGCCGCTGTAATGCGCGTGCAATTGACGCTTGAGTTCATTTCGCGTCATGCCGAGCGCTTTCGCGGCATGATCAAGGTGCACCTCAAAATACGTGTCGATTTCGTTTTCCGTATAGCCGAGAAGTGCGCCGAAACGCTCATTTCTCGAAATATCCGTCAAATCCGGGAGCGAAGAAAAAATTCGGGACTTCGAAAGCTTTGTGACGCCTGTCATGAAGAAGAAGCGAAGCGCCTCATCGCAGGCTTCAATGTGAGCATAAAAGCGGGAGAGCGTTTTATCGACCTGCTCGAAGAGGGTTGGCTCATCCAGATGCGCTGTAAGCGGCGCATCGTATTCGTCGATCAAGAGAACAAGAGACGAAGACGGCAGCGTCGAAAGGAGAGAAGCAAATCGTTCAAAAGGATCTGCGCCTTTTTTTGGCACGCTGAGATGTGCGCGTCCGGCTGCATCTTCAAGCATATATTCGAAAAACTTAGCAAATTCCGAAATGCTCGAAAAGTCCTTAGCCAAGGAAAAATCGAGTCGCAAAACGGTGCACGTCTTTTCCTGCTATTTGGCATAAATGGGAAAGTCCGTTGAAGTGCTGAAGGCCATCCCTGAACAAGGATTGAATCGTCAAAAGCAGCAAGAACTTCCCGAAGCGGCGCGGCCTTGCGAGAAAAATCTTTGCTCTTTGGCGGCAAAGTTCGTCGAGGAGATCTGTTTTGTCGACGTAAATTTGATCGAATCGACGAAGCAGAACAAAGGATGAAGTGCCGAGCGGCAACGAACGAAGATTGGTTTCTGCCATGCGTGTTGTAAAAGTGGCGGGCTGAACTTTCGAATGCATTTTACTAATCAATCCCGAACGACCCTGAAGCATTTCGCAGTGCTTTTGCACTGCCAAGGCTTCTCTTTCTCTGTTTGGCATTTATCCGCAGTGTGCATCAGGCTCAGTGCGCTCGAAAGCGATCGAAAAGTTCTGATGCAGCTCAGATCGGGACAACATACTTGGATCGCGTCCGACCGTTGAGGCTTCGTTTGATCCAAAGGATCACATCCGTTTCTCAGCCGGAGAGCGATTCGGTGACGCACGGCAACACGATTATGAAGGAGCGCGCCTCACGCAGGCGCTTCGGCTAATGCGGAAAATCTGCATAAGCCCGAATAATGTCACCGAACATGACGGCTGCGTGACGACGGGCATCGGGCGAAGGGCAGTGGTGAGCAATCGATGCTCTCTTTCAAGGGCATCGTCGCAAAGGTGCGTGAAGATCAACCGGTGTTCGCTCGGGAACAATCAGGGATTGTTTTCGCAGCAACGCGACCGTTTGTTTAGTGTTATCTTTTTCGCTTTCTCGCTCTCGGCTTTGCGCCGCAACCGACAGAGGCTGAGGCGATCTGCGCAGCATCGCGCCATTTTTCAAATAGGAAGATGACACAAATGAAGGAAATTCGACACGCCGCTATTGCCGCGGTTCTCGCTGCCGCGCTCATTTCGGGCGTAGCCAATGCCGAAGCGCTTCGCATCGGGGTGCTTCCCGCCGCCGACAGCATTGTGCTTTACGCAGCCGCCGACGAGGGACTCTTCAAAAAGGCAGGGCTCGACGTTGAAATCGTGCCCTTCAAATCCGCGCTGGAGCTCGGTGCTGCAATGCGTGCCGGACGGCTTGACGGTCATTTCGGCGATCTCATGAACGTCTTCACGCAGAACGAAACAGGCGTGAAGCAGGCGGTGATCCTCACGACGACGCACACGAACCCCGAGCAGCGCGCCTTCGGCCTTGTGATTTCGCCAAAGAGCGCCGGCGAAATCAAATCGCTCGCCGACCTCAAGGCAAAGAAGGGCACCGAAACGGCGATGAGCTCCTCGACCATCATCGATTACCTCGCGGACCGCATGAAGGCGACGGAAGCGCTCCCCGAAGGAACGCTTCGAAACGTTGAGGTGAAGCCCATTCCGATTCGCCTGCAGATGCTTCTTTCCGGGAAAGTTGCGAGCGCGATTCTGCCGGAGCCGCTCGTCTCCGTCGTCGAGTCGAAGGGCGGACGCGTCGTTTGGGACGACAAGGCGCTCAACGAGGCGCTCGCCGTCGTTGCGTTGCGTGCTCAAAAGCTTGACCCCGCGACGGTTTCGGGCTTCCGCACGGCTGTGGCTGAAGCCGCAAAGCTCATTGAAGCCGATCCGGAGAAGTTCCGCGCCGTGATGGTGAAGAAGAGCCTCCTGCCCAAGCCTGTTGCGGCCGACTACAAGATGGTGCGCTTTTCAATCTACGGCACGCCCGACGGACTGCCGCCCTTGCCCACCGCCGAAGACGTCAAGCGCGTCGGCGACTGGATGATCGAAAAGGGCATGCTGAAGGCCGTCCCCGATTATGCTTCCATCGTTGTGCCCGCCGCGAAATAAGCGACTCGTCCGCTTAAAATGCTTTCTTTCAGTAAAGAGCATTGATGGGGGCGAACGGCATGCAGGCTGAAGCAGGGTCGCAGGAGAACGGAAAGGGTGCGTCGCTCGAAGTGCGCGGCTTATGCGCTGCGCGCGCCGGCGCGCTCGTGATCGACGGACTGAACTTCTCGCTCCCTGCGGGTGCCTCCCTTGCGCTCGTCGGCGAATCCGGCTGCGGCAAATCGACGCTTCTTGAAGCGCTCGCCGGACTGCTGAAGCCCGTTTCGGGCGAAGTCCGCTGGCATTCGGCTTCGGGCGCAGCGCCCAAAGCGGCCTTTGTCTGGCAGAATCTCGGGCTCTTTCCGTGGAAGCGGGTGGCGGAAAATCTTGCGCTCCCGCTTGAGCTCGAAGGACGCTCGAAGCAGGAAGTGAGGGCGAAGGTTTCAGCCATGCTCGAGGAGCTGGGCCTCCAGGGCCTCGAGCGGCGGTTTCCGGCCGCGCTTTCGGGCGGCCAGCGGCAGCGGCTTGCGCTCGGACGCGCGCTCGCTGCAGACCCTGAAATCCTTTTTCTCGACGAGCCCTTTTCAGCGCTCGATGCGCTGCGGCGCGAGCGGCTTCAGGAATTCCTGATCGGCATGCGCCAAAAGCGCGCCGTGACAATCGTCTTCGTGACGCATGACATTCCGGAGGCTGTGTTTCTTGCGTCGCACATTCTGATGCTCGCAGCCAATCCCTTCCGCGTGCTCGGACTTCTCGAAAATCCGCTCCGCACGCAGCTCGACCGCGCGGCGCGCGCGGGCGACGCGGAGGCCCTTCGCCTCATTCGCGAATCGGATGCGTTTGCCGAAGTCGTTCGCAGCGTCCATGTGGCGCTGCGCCGTGCGCAGCAGAGTGCAAAGAGCAGCAAGGAGGGGGAATGATGAAGGCGGAATCGGATTTGAGCCGCAGCAATGGCTCGCTGAGAGACGGGAAGTCCGCAGCGGCTGCGCTCTTGGGTTCGAGCAGCTTTCGATATGCGCTGGGCGCGCTGATTTTAGGGGGCCTCTGGTCTTTCTTCTCGCGGCTCCTTGGCCCCGAGATTCTTCCCGATCCGGTTGAAGCGTGCAAGGGCTTCATCCTTTCGCTCGCGGACCCTGATTTTCTGCATCACGGCGCTATTTCGATTGCGCGCCTGATGGGCGGCCTCGCGCTCGCAACCGTCACCGGCTTTCCGCTCGGCCTCTGGTTCGGGCATTCCGCAAAGGCCGACTGGCTCGGCGCGCCGCTCACCTTCATCACGTTTCCTGTGCCGAAGATCGTGCTCCTGCCGGTTTTCTTCACGATCGTCGGCATTGGCGACGCTTCGCGCGTGCTCCTCATTGCGCTCACGGCGGGCTATCAGATCCTCGTGATTGTTCGCGCAGAAGCGCTCTCGCTCGATCCGTCCTATGCGCTTGCCTTCCGATCGATGGGCGGGTTCGGGGCGGCGCTGTGGCGCCATGTGTATGTGCCTGCGGCACTGCCTTCGCTCTTCACAAGCCTGCGCGTCGCTGTCGGCACCGCTGTCGCAGTGCTCTTCCTTGCGGAAAGCTTCGCTACCGACGCCGGACTCGGCTGGCTCATCATGGACGCCTGGGGCATGGGCGACGTGCTTCGCATGTTCACCGGCATCATCGCGCTCAGCGTTCTCGGCGTAGCGCTCTACGCCGGCGTGACCCTTCTCGAGCGCCTCTTTTCGCCTTGGCTGCGCGAGCATGGGAAGCCCACGGGCGCATGAAAGGAAAGACGCCTTACGCGACGTGTGAATCAGAAGGCAGTACTACGCAGTTCGGGGCACGGCGTGACTGTGGGCGAACTTTTGACGGTTCGGCCGCGATCGCTCGCGGCCTTGGACCTCCGCCTTTCTGTCACGCTTTCTATCAAATCGCTTGATACTATCGATCGAATGATTGAAAGCAGGAAGCACCAAAAAGGCGGGCAGCATCGAACGCCCCGCAAATGCTGCGCTTTAGCGTGCTTTGATGCGCTTCGGCGCACTTGGCGGAACGCATCGATCGGTCACGAAGTCCCGCCGGCTTCAGCTCATTTCCTCTTTTTCGATTCTGCGCGCACAGATGGAAAAAACGACGGCGCGTTAGAAAATGTCAGGAACTCGTCGGGAAGTTCTCGGAAATGCTTGGCCGGCGGGATTGATCAGACGCGGCGGTCAGCTCGGCGATAAACGCGTGAAAAGAAACGTGATTCCAAAGCCATCGCCGAGGGCGCGGCTGGTTCGGACAAATGGAAAGCTAGCGAAATTACCATGCGCTTCGGCAGGCAGGCCGTCCGGATAGAAGCCATACTTTTGGTATTGCTTTAGAAGAGGAAAGAGGCGCTCGCATGGAATCCATTGTTGTCTTTGAGGGCATTTCCGGCGGCAGGTACTACGCTGATGAAATCATCCGGCGCGGCTATGCGCCCGTCGTCATCTTTCCGAAAATCCCGAGCCGTCCCGTTTATGAAGCGCTTCGCGTACCTGCGAAAGCCTACTGGGAGAAGTTCGGCGCGACAGTGATCGAGCCCGAGGATTCGTCCGAGGCGACGATGCTCGAGATCCTTCGCAGGATCAAGCCCGCAGCCGTCGTCGCGGGAAGCGAGATCGGCGTTCCTTGGTGCGACTTCGCCGCCAAGGCGCTTGGGCTTCCCGGGAACGATCCGGCGACAAGCCTCTGGCGGCGCAGCAAGTTCGCGATGCAGTCGCGTTTGGCCGAGTGCGGCGTCCCCGCGATCCGCAGCCGGCGCTGCAGCACCGTCGAGGCGTGCCTCGAAACCGCGCGCGAGTGGGGCGCCTGGCCTGTCGTCGTAAAGCCGCTTTCGGGCGCGGCCTCCGACGGCGTGCACTTTTGCCCGGATGAGGCTTCGCTCCTTGAGAAATGCCGCGAAGTCTTTGCCGGGCGCGACATCTTCGGCTACCGCAACACCGAGATTCTTCTTCAGGAATTCCTGCGCGGCACGGAGTACATCGTCAACACGGCGAGCTGCCGCGGACGGCACGCCGTCACCGACATCTGGCGCTACGACAAGATTCCGCTCGGCGACCTCGGCAACCCCTACAACTACGCGGCGCTCGTGATGCAGCCCACTGAAATTGAAAAGCCGATCGTCGACTACGTGATGGCGGTGCTCGATGCGCTCGGCTTCGAGTACGGGCCTTCGCACACCGAAATCATGCTGACGGCGCAGGGGCCGCGCCTCATTGAAACGGGAGCCCGGCCGATGGGCGGCTTCTTCCCGCCCGCGGAGCTGCGCGATTCGCTCGGGCACGAAATCGTCGACATCGCGCTCGACACGCTGCTCGCGCCCGAAGCGTTCGAGGCGTTCCGGCGCGAGCCTTATGCGCCCGTGAAGCCCGCGCTCTTGAAGATCGTGGTTTCGTCTGCCGCCTACAAAGTGGGCGACATTCACTACGAGGCGCTCCTCATGGAAGCGCCGGCGGCGCGCTGCTGGGAGTTCGACTTCGTGCGAGCGCACGGCGGGACGGCCGTTTCGGTCGACCTCGAGTCCGCAGCGGGCGAAGTCTACCTCTCGGACGAAAATCCCGAAAAGGTCTGGCTCGCGTACGAGTCGCTGCGCCGGCTCGAGTCTCAGGCCGAACGCTGGCTCTTTGCGCCTGCGGGCGAGGCGCTTCGCATGCGCACGCCCGTTCTTCACGGCACGGGCGCCGTGCCTTATGCGGAAAGCGTCGTTCTGCCGTGGCCCGACGTCATTCGCCATGTCGGGAAGTATTCCCGCGAAATGCCCGCAGGCACGACGCTTCTCGTCGAGACGGGGGCGCAGACGGAAGAGGAGGCGCTGGTCTTCCGGTCGCTCTTGGGGCTCTTCGGCTGGAAGGCGACGGAGTACGACGCATACAGAAAGCTTTGATTGCTTGAAAGCTCAGCTGTTTGGCTGTTGTTCATTGATCCACGAAAAACGGGCGCCGCATTGGCTGCGGCGCCCGGCGTCAATTCAGAAGCGTGCGGTCAAGCAGCGCTCAGGCGAGTCCGGCTTCTACGTAGGCTTTGTGCTCGCTCGGCGTCTTCACTTCTACGAGGCGGCCTTCGAGCGGCTTGCCGTCGCGGAAGATGATCATCGTCGGGATGTGCTGCACCTCGAGCTTCGCCTTGAGGTTCGGGTTTTCGTCGCTGTCGGCGTAGGCGAAGATCATGCGGCCTTCGTACTGCGCGGAAAGCGCCTGGTAGAAAGGCTGCGCGCGGCGGCAGTCGACGCACCAGGGCGCGCCGATGGCGAGAATCACGGGCTTGTCGGCCTTGAGCACGATGTCTTCAAAGGTGGCTTCGGTAACTGGGGTGATGCTCATGATCTAACTCCGTTAATGGCGTTTTGTTAGTCAAACTCTATCAGAAAGAAGAATCTGATGAAACGGTTTTAATGTTTTGATGCATTTTGGCGCCCTGGCCTGCTGCGCCGCACCGAGGCGGCGCTTTTCGGCCGAAATCGCGTTCGGCATGCACGGTCATCCTGCGCGTCTGGCGAGCCGCCGACAGAGGATGACCGAGAGGAGCACCGCGACCGACGTGAGCGCCGTGAAGCCCCCGGGCGCCGCGCCGAGCTCATAGGAAAGCACGAGGCCGCAGAGGCCGTCAAAGAGGCTCACGGCTATCGAAATGAGGAGCGTGCGGCGAAAGCCCGTGCGAAAGAGAAGCGCCGTGGCGGCGGGAATCGCGATCATGCTCGAAAGGACGAGGACGCCCGCCATTTGAATGGCGACCGCGACGGCGGCCGCGACAAGGAGGGAGAAGACACGGTTGACGAGCTTCACCGGCACGCGCGCGAGCGCTGCTGCCTCTTCGTCGAAGGCGACGTAAAGAAGCTCGTGCCGGAATTTGAGAAGGAGCGCAATGACCCCTGCCGTGAGAAGCCCGATCACCCACATGTCCGTCGGGGTCACCGTCAGGATGCTGCCGAAGAGAAAGGCTTCGGCGTTCCCTTCGAGAAGCCCCGAGCTCATGAGCGTCACGGCGATGCCGACGCTTCCGGCGAGAATCACCGTGAGGATGAGGTCGCCGTAGCGGCGGAAGCTCCCGCGCAGCCACTCGGCGGCAAGCCCCGCGGCTGCGGCCGCGGCGAAGGCGCCCGCGACGGGGCTTCGGCCGAAGAGGAGCGCCACCGTGACGCCCGCGAGCGAGGCGTGGCCGAGCGCGTCGCCCGTCATCGACTGGCGGCGCACGACAAGAAAGAGGCCGATGATGGGCGCGAGCACTGCCATCGCAATCGTGACGAAAAGCGCACGCTGCATGAAGCGGTATTGGAGCATGTCGAGCATCAGCGTGCGCCTCCTTGCGGGTTGCCGGCGCGCTCGGCGCTTGCCGCAGCGAGTCCGGGAATGCCGGCGAAAAGCCGCCCGCCCACGGCTTCGTTGGCGTAGCGCGCGGCCGAACACACGTGCGCGCGCCCGTCAACAATGTGGATCACGGCCGAGCTCACGGATAGCGCCATGGCAAGATTGTGCTCCACTGCGGCGATCGTGAGGCCGCGCTCGCGCCGAAGCCGGTCGAGGAGCGCATACACGTCGCGCTGGCCGCGCGGATCGAGCCCCGTCGAGGGTTCGTCCAGGATGAGGAGATCCGTGTCGCCCATGAGGGCGCGCGCAATGAGGACGCGCTCGCGCTCGCCGCCCGAGAGGTCGCCCGCGAGCCGATCGCGCCGCTCGAGCATGCCCGTGAGGGAGAGCGCTTCATGTGCGG
>CAJMKD010000047.1 GCA_905213905.1 uncultured Sutterella sp.
GCGACCGTGTGCATGCCCGTGACGCCGGCGCCCACGAGGCGGGCCATGTTGATGCCGTCGCCCGTGCGGCCGTCGACAACCGGGCCGCGCAGCCAAATCGGCTCGATCATGCCGAGGTCGGAAGAGTCGAAGACGTACTGCGCAAGCATTTCCTTGTTCGCAGCGAAGCCGCCCGTGGCGATGATCACCTTCTTGGCGTGGATGATGAACTTGTCGCCCGACTTCGACGTCGCTTCAACGCCCGCGACGCGGCCGTTCTCCATGATGAGCTTTTGGGCGGAAGTTTCCGTATGAATGATGCCGCCCTTGGCCTTCACGTTTTCGATGAACTTCTGAATGACTGCTGCGCAGCCGCCCTTGAAAAGGTGCCAGGTCTGCAGCGACTCTTCCTTCGGATAGACGGTGCGGATGCCGCGGAATTCAATGCCGAGATCCTGCACTTCGTCGATCGTGCGGCCGGATTCTTCGATCAGGACGCGCAGGATGGCCGGATCGGCGCGAAAGTGGTGATACTGGAGCGCAGCGTCGAGCACCTCTTGAACGGTCGTCTTGATGCCGTGTTCCTTTGTGTAGCGCGTGTTGACCCCAAGGGACCCTTCCGGGAAGAGGCCGGCGCCGCCGAGGAACTGGAGCTTTTCAAGAACGATGGGCTTCACGCCTTTGCGCACGGCCGCATAGGCGGCGCAAAGGCCGGCGAGGCCGCCGCCCACGATGACGAGGTCGGTCTTTTCTTCCTTGACGGCAGCCAAAGCGGCAGGTGCGGCAGCGGCGGTCGCGACCGCAGCGGCAGAACCGAGAAGCTGGCGACGATTGAGTTTCATGAATTTTCTCCTTTGGTTGGCTTGCGGCTTCTTCCGGCAGCCTGCCGGTCGAACGGCCGCTCGGACGGAGGGCTGCGGATCAACCCGATTGAAGCCTTTGTCCGCAGAAGCATTGTCGGCGGCGCAGAAATGGCTTGTCTGTGACATTTCGCACGAACACGGGTTTTATCTAGGCTGGGATAAAGCTTGGTGGAGACTGAGTTTTCGCTCAAATCCATTCATTTTTCCTAGAGAAGCGCGCCAACCGATGCCGTTGAAGCCAAGTGACGAAGAAGGCCCGGACAAAGCGTCCGGGCCTTCGAGTGCAATGGGTGCGGGTCGCTTATTCGTCAAGCGGTCCGCACTTCTTGCGAAGCGGCTTATTTCCCTTCTTCGATCATCTTGATCGCGTGCTCTGCCGCAATGCGGCCCGAGGTCATCGCGAAGGACGAAGCGGAGCCTTCGCAGCGCAGGTCGTAGGTCGAGTCGAAGAGTCCGCCGATGTCCTGGCCGATGACATAGAGGCCCGGAATGACGTCGCCCTGCGGCGTGCGCGCTTCGAAGTTGGGCGTCACCTTGACGCCGCCCAAGGTCAGGAAGAAGCAGCGGATGGCCTTGAGGGCGTAGTAGGGGCCCTTCTCCATGTCGAACTTCACGAGGTGCTCCGGCAGGCGGCCGAATTCCGGATCGTGCTTCTCTTCGGCGTACTTGTTGACGCGCTTCATCGTGGCGACGAGGTTTTCGGGCGGCATGCCGAGCTGCTGCGCGAGCTCTTCGACCGTGTCGGCCTTGAAGGCCCAGCCGCGCTGCATGCCGATTTCCCAGGTCTTCGGGAGCGCCTTGAGGGGCACGCCCGCGAGCACGATGGCGTTGAAGGGAAGCACCGCGCCTTCGTTCACCATCTTGTCCATCATGTGCTGGTCGAAGATCGTGTAGGAGACGCCGCCCGCGGTCGTCATGGCGTTGTAGACGTCGACGAAGACCGAGCCGCGCGATTCGTTGAAGAAGCGCTTGCCGGTGTGGTCGACCCAGAGCCACGGCTGCGCGAGCGCGCAGCGGCCCTGCTTCAATTCATCGGGACCGGAGAACTGGTTGATGGGCGGCACGTCCGGCAGGTACGGCGCGTTGCCCGCGACCGTGTGCATGCCCGTGACGCCGGCGCCCACGAGGCGGGCCATGTTGATGCCGTCGCCCGTGCGGCCGTCGACGACCGGACCGCGCAGGCGGATCGGCTCGACCATGCCGAGGTCGGAAGAATCGAAGACGTACTGCGCAAGCATTTCCTTGTTCGCAGCGAAGCCGCCCGTGGCGATGATCACTTTCTTGGCGTGGATGATGAACTTGTCGCCCTTGTCGTTCACGGCTTCAACGCCCGCGACGCGGCCGTTTTCCATGATGAGCTTTTCCGCGCGGGTCTGGGTGCGCAGAATGCCGCCCTTGGCCTTCACCTGCTCGATGAACTTCTGAATCACCGCTGCGCAGCCGCCCTTGAAGAGGTGCCAGCACATGAGGGACTCTTCCTTCGGATACATCGTGCGGATGCCGCGGAATTCGATGCCGAGGTCCTGCACTTCGTCGATCGTGCGGGTGGATTCCTCGATCAGCACGCGCAGAATGGCCGGATCAGCACGGAAGTGGTGATACTGGAGCGCCGCGTCGAGTACCTGCTGCGCGGTCGTGTGGATGCCGTGCTCCTTCGTATAGCGCGTGTTGACGCCGAGGGACCCTTCAGGGAAGAGGCCGGCGCCGCCGAGAAACTGGAGCTTTTCAAGAACGATGGGCTTCACGCCCTTGCGTACGGCCGCATAGGCGGCGCAGAGGCCGCCCAAGCCGCCGCCCACGATGACGAGGTCGGTCTTTTCTTCCTTCACGGCGGCAAGCGCGGCAGGCGCAGCGGCGGCGGTCGCGACCGCAGCGGCGGAGCCGAGAAGCTGACGGCGATTGAGTTTCATGCTTTTCTCCTTTGATTGAATGCACGAGCATCCGATGCAGAGCCTGCTGATCGGATGCAGGCATACGACTCGAGCGGGACGGCATGCTTCGGGCGAAGTTCGGCGCGACGGGCGGAGGAGCGCCTCGGGCGACGGACGAGCCGGTTCGCATGCCGTCCTCGGCAGCAGAATTTTCCATCGGCGCACCCCGGCTTGTCTGTGACATTTCGCACGAACGCGGGTTTGTATGGATCTCAGTGTTTACGTTGGCAGACACCTCGTTCGAAGACTTTTTGACGCTTGTGCGGAACGATGAAAAACGGCGCAAAATCAAAGCGTCCGTTCCTTGCAGGAGAACATCATGAAAACGATCGGCATCATTGGCGGCATGAGCTGGGAAAGCACCGTCACGTATTACAAAATCATCAATGCGCTGGTGCGCGAGAAGCTCGGCGGTCTTCACTCGGCGAAAATTCTCCTCGCGAGCGTCGACTTCGACGAAATCGAGCGGCTCCAGCGCGAGAACAAGTGGCGTGATGCTGGCCGCATTCTCGGCGCCTACGGTCAAGGCCTTGAAGCAGCGGGCGCCGATTTTCTTCTGATCGGCGCCAATACGATGCATTTGTGCGCGGGCGACGTGGCAGCCATGGTCAAGATCCCGATCCTGCACATTGCCGATGCCACGTCGCGGATCGTGCGGCGCGAGGGCGTCAGGCGCGTTGCGCTTCTCGGCACGCGCTACACGATGGAGCAGGATTTTCTGAAGAGCCGCCTGAAGGAAGGCGGCCTTGACATCGTTGTGCCGGCCGCGGAAGAGCGCGCGGAAATCAATCGGATCATCTATGAGGAGCTTTGCTGCGGAAAGGTGCTTGAAAGCTCGAGAAGCTATTTCCGCAGCGTGATCGGGCGGCTATGCAAAGACGAGGGCGTCGAGGGCGTCATTCTCGGCTGCACCGAAATCGACCTCATCGTGACGCAGGCGGACTCGCCCGTGCCGGTCTTTGACACGACCGAAGCGCATGCGCGAGCGGCTGTTGAGCTCGCTCTCGAATGAGGTTCGAGGCGCGCTGCGCTTGGGGCTCACAAGCCGCCGATTTTATTGAAAAGCGCGGCGAGTTCGGCCGCCTGCGATCGTGCGCTGCTTGCGCCCTCAGATGGGCCGCGAGGCAAGAATGTGGCGAGCGGATCGGCTTCTGGCGTCGCGGCAATCATTTGACGGCGAGCGCTCCTGCTGAGTGCAACGCCCCATGACCATGCCGAGCCCGTTGAGGGCTCGAGCGCCATGAGAAACGGATCCGTCGGCTCGAGCGCGAGCCGGCGGATGCAAAGCGCAGCGGGATAGCGGGCAGCCAGTGCGGCAAGAAGCCGCTCGATGCCCCCGCGCGCACTGCGGCCGCCCGCTTCCGACTTTTCGCCCGAAAGGACGAAAAGCGTTCTCGGCGCGTGCTCGTGCCGACAGAAGGCGATGTTGGCGTGCGTGAAGAAGCGGCTGAGCGCAGAAAGCACTTCTTCGGCCGAATCCTCGGGGAGCTCATCCGCGGCCGTTGCCGACCAAAGAATCATTTCCGAAGGCAGAAGGCGACGTGCAAGGCCGGCCGAGCGGATATCGGCTTTGACGGCGCCGATGAGCGCTTCGCCCGTGAGATCCGAAGCATTGGCGGCAATGGCTTGCGCCATCGCGAGGAGCGCCTCAAGAAGCGCCGGCCTCGCGTCAGCCCCAGGCTTCTCGCCGTTCGATGCCGCTTCTTTGAGGAGTGCGCTTCTCAAGCTCGCTGCCGTTCTTAGCCGGACCGCAAGGAGCGTCTTCACGAAGGCGGGGGCTTCCCGCAGTGATTTCAAGAGCGCTTCGGCTTCATCGAACTTGCCGTGCGCATCGGCGCTTTTTCTCTCGTTTGCCGCTTCATTGCGGCCGCAATCGCCGCGAAGATTGCCGAGGATTCGGCGCCAGAGGGCCGATGCGGCTGCGAGGTGCGGCGCGAGATGCCTGGGCGCAACGGGGCGGCCGTTTTCTTCGTCCGGGGCTTCTGGCAAGAGCCAGAGAAGCGCGGCCGCAGCTTCGTCTGACGAATGACCGCTTGAGAGCAAAAGCTCGAGCGCTTCGAGGCAGTCGAGCAGGCTGAAGCGTTCAGGATCGGCGGGCGCAGCGGGAAAATCGAGTGAGCGAAGCGGCAGCTGCGCCGCCGCGAATGAAAGTGCTTGGGAAAGCGCATTTGGCGAAGCGTGCGCAGCTTCTTTGGACGGCGTTTCGATGACGGTGCTCATGGATGAAGATAGTGGAATCACGAACGGCGCTCGGCTGCAGGCGCTGCGCCGAGCCGGCTTGATGTTTTCTGCAATGGTGAGTATCGGCCGGGCTGCGTCATGGAGCGTCGCAGCGCGCGGCACGATAATGGCGGGGCTGGGTGCGGGCGAATTGCCGCCCTGGCGATGCGTTCATCACACAAAAAAGCGAGGTCACGAGAAATGCTCAATACCGAGCGGATTGCCGCCGCCTTTGCGCTGGCGGCCCAAGTGCACGAAAGTCAGACGAGGAAAGGCTCGGATGTGCCCTACATTGCGCATCCGATGGCGGTGGCCGCCCAGGTTCTCGCCTGGCACGGCGGCGAGGATCAGTTCATTGCGGCGCTCCTTCACGATGTTGTTGAGGATGGCGGCGCGCAGTATGAGGCGATCATTCGGACGAAGTTCGGCGACGACGTTCTCGCCATGGTGCTTGCGTGTTCGGACGCGGCGCCTGCGCCCGGGGAAAAGAAGGCGCCATGGCTCGAGCGCAAGCGCGCCTATCTGAAGCACGTGGAAGCCGCCCGCCAAGATGCGCTTCTCGTGAGCGCTGCGGACAAGTGACACAATCTTTCGGCGATTCTCGCGGATGCGAAGCGCTTGGGCGATGCGGTCTATCTGAGGTTCGTGAAGGACGAGCCGGATCCGGCGAAGAAGAAGTTGCTCACGCTCTGGTACTACCGGTCGCTCGCTGATCTTTATTTGCGGCGCGGCGTTCCCGGCGCAGCGGATGTCGCTCGCCTTCTCGCCCTAGTCGAAGCGGTGCCGCCGCAGGGCGAGGGCGCCGCGCAGGATTGAAAGCAGGCTCAGAGGGGCGCCCTCCGCCCGAAGCCCGTCTGCGCAAGTCCGTCAGCTGATGTCGGACTTGCGGATGCGCGGCCATGGGAATTGCGCCCAGGGGCCCGTGAGCAGCATGTCGAGCGTCTTTTCGCCTTCGGCGAGCGCTTCTTCGGCCTGGCCGATCCCTTCTTCGAGCTTGAGCCATACGTAGGAGAAGAGCAGCGCGCGCGCATATTCGTGCCAGGAAGAGAAGCGCACGAGCATTTCGCCAGAAATGCGCGAGAAATAGCCTTCGGGGTTGCAGCCGATCAGCACGTCGCAGGCATCGGCTTCAAGCACCAGCACGGCGCCCTGCGCAATGTCCCAGGCTCGCACATGCGTCCAATCGAAGACGCCGCGGTAGCGGTCCGCGTACATGCGGCGGCGCCGCACGCGCTCTTCGAGCTGCGGATCCGTGCTCGTCATGGAGAAGCCGCCCCAGCCGAGCGCAATTTCGTTGCGAAGCAAATTCGCCACAGCGGGCGCGCCCGCAATCTTGCGGTAGGCTGCCGCAAGGCGGCTGCCTTCCATGAGGGAGCGGAAGCGTTCCTCCAGATCCTCCTCGCTCATGATGTCGAGATCAGAAAGGAGGTGATGGAGCAGGTCCCGCTCGCCGCTCGAACGATTGATGGGGTCAAGCCGTCCCTGCGGCCAGCCCTGAAGAGCGAGCGGGAAGCGCGCCAGCATTTCCGCAAACTGCCGCATGGGAATGTCGTCCCAGTCGTAGGCGCGCGGCAGCGTCTTGTCGCCGCGCTTGAGCCGCTCGAGCGCTTCCGAGAGCGATCCCAGAAGCGGCAGCATCGCGGCACTTGGCGCCAGACTTTCAATGAGCTCCTCGTTGTCGTTTGCGTCCATGCGGGAATGTCTCCGGAAACGGAATGAGTGAACGAATCATGCCTCAGCACTTGCGAATCGTCATTTCGCAAGGGCTGCGCCTGCAATGGAATTCTGCCTCAAAGCGCTCGCCGGCAGAATTGCGAAGAACGAGCGGTTCCGGCCGAAAGGCGCTTCGGTCGTGCTTCTCGAGCCATTCGGGATGGTAGCGCAGCATCTTCGGGCAGAGCGAAAGAGCCGCCCGAATGCAGTGGCGGCAGGTCATCAGATCTGCGCCGCGCACGGGACGGATTTCAAATGCAGGTTCCATGACGCGGGCGCCGTGCGCCGCATAAAAGCGCCTCGCATCGTCGTTGGCAACATTGGCCGTAAAGCCGAGCACCTTTTCCGGATAGGGCGCGGCTTCGTCAGCGGCCGCGCGTTCGGGCTTCGGCCGATGCGCCTCGCGTGCGGCAGCGAGATCGGCGACCGCGGCGCGGCGAAGCGCATTTGCAACGCTCGCCGGCACGAAAACATCGAGATTTTCCGGCACCGAAACGCTTTCCGCAGAAAAGATCGTGTCGCCGAGCTTGGCGAGATTCGTTTCGAGCGTGCGGCGGTTCTTTTGGGGATCGCTGGGCTTCTCGAGCGCCATGGCGACCGAGGCGGCGCCGCAGACAACGCCGTCGGAGAGGACAAGGTCGAGCCCGTCTTCGTGATGGGTGAAGACGACCGTCACAGGCACTTTTCGCACGGCGCTTTTGCCCGAGAGCCGCTTGAGGAACGCATGGTCGCGGTTGCGCGTGAGCGTGGCGCCCGCTTCGAGTCCCGTGAGGCGGGCGACGGGCTCCGCGGGCGTGAGGCGCGCAAGCGCGCGGCCCTTCTTCGTCTTGCGGCCGAGGAGAACCGTCTTGTTGAGGGCGAGGCCGTGAATTTCGTCGTCGCGCCCGAGATATGCCAGCCCGTCGCCGTTGGCGAGCGCCACGCCGGGGAAGAGCTCGACGGTGAGGCCTTCCGGTCCCGATCGGACGACGCGCGCAACGGGCGCGCCCATGTGCTTGGGACTCTCGAGCGCGGCGAGGTCGTAGTCGCGCTCAAAGTGCTTGCCGTGAATAAAGTAATCGGTGCCGCCGCGGTTGAAGACCTTTTCGGGCGAGGGCTCAAACGAGAAGGTGCTCACGCCGTCCGAGGCGCGAACGAGGTCTTTTCTGCGGGCGAGCACCTCGTCGATGATCCGCCGGTAGGCGGCGGTGACGTTCTTCACGTAGGCCGAGTCCTTGAGGCGCCCTTCGATCTTGAAGGAGGAAACGCCTGCCGTGATCAGCGCTTCAATGTTTGCGCGCTGATCGTTGTCCTTGAGCGAAAGCACGTGGCGACGCCGCGCAAGGACTTCGCCCGAGAGCGTTTCAACGTCGTAAGGGAGGCGGCAGAGCTGCGAGCAGGCGCCGCGGTTGGCGGAGCGGTGCACGGTCGCTTCGCTCATGTAGCAGCGCCCGGAATAGCTGACGCAAAGGGCGCCGTGCACGAAGAATTCAATGCGCGCGTGCTTGAGCCGCGCGCGCACGGCAGCGATTTCTTCGAGCGAAAGCTCGCGTGCGAGCACGATCTGCGAAAAGCCGACGGCTTCGAGAAATGCCGCTTTTTCCGGCGTTCGGATGTCGCACTGCGTCGATGCGTGCAGCTCGATATTCGGGAGTTCGCCCATGAGAAGTCCCATGTCCTGAACAATGAGCACATCTGCGCCCGCATCGGCCAGCTCGAAGGCGAGCCGCCGGGCTTGCGGGAGCTCTTCGTTCGTCATGAGCGTGTTGAGCGCGGCGAAAACCTTGGCGTTGTAGCGGAGGGCATAGTCGGCGAGGCGGGCAATGTCGTCGAGGGAATTGCCTGCCGCTGCGCGTGCGCCGAAGCCCGGTCCGCCGATGTAGACGGCATCGGCGCCGTGGTCGATCGCTGCGATGCCGACATCGGCGTCGCGCGCGGGCGCTAGGAGTTCAATGGCGTTGAGGGGAAGCTGTCGGGTCATGGGTCTCGCAGGCGTGCCTTCTCACGGGCGCGCGCCCGCTCAGTGAATGGGCGAATTCTTCGGATTTTCAAGGGGCGGCAGACCGAAGTCAGCACGGTTCTTCGGGCCTTTCACGGCGCAGGTTTCGACGGCGAGGTAGTCGGCGAGCTCGTCGTCGCCCGCCTTGCGCGCGAAGTCTGCGGGCGAGAGTCCCCGGTCCGTGCAGTAGTCGCGGTAGGCGCCCGCGCGCAGAAGCGTGAGGACCGTTTCCCGGGAGGGCTTGCGCGCCGCCATGATGAGCGGCGTCACGCCCGCCTTGGTTTGCGCGTTCGGGTCTGCGCCGAGCTCGAGCAGCTTTTTGACGAAGTCGTTCATGCCGGAGGCGGCCGCATAGTGAAGCGCAGTCCAGTTCTTCGAGCCGTTCGGATTGGCGCCGCGCTCGAGCAGCGCTTCGAAGATCGTCTTGTCGCCCTTGAAAACCGCCATCATGAGGGGCGTTTCACCAAAGCGGTTGGGCTTGTTGACGTTGAGCTTGCCGGAGTCAAGGAGCAGCTTGGCGACGCGCGGCTGATCTGCGCGCATGGCATAGGTGAAGGCCGTGTCGCCGTTGCCCATCATGACGTTGGGCGTGAGCCCTTCGTCAAGGAAGTCCTCAAACGAAGCGATGTTCCCCGTACGGATGGCAGAACGGAATTTTTCAATTTTGAGCGCAAGGACAGGATTGTCCGTGACATGGACGGCGTCGGCGTCCGTGAGCGGCACGCGTTCGGGCGCGGCGCTTTGCTGCGGCGCCTGTGCGGCATCGGCTGCCTGCGCGCCGACGGGCAGCAGTGCGGCCGCCAGTCCAAGTCCGAGGGCGGCAAGCGCCGCCGAAATTTTTGTTTTCATGATGCGTTGGGAGTGAAGCTGCGGGGCGGGCCGAAGCCCTTCAGAGAGCTCGGCGTCCCTTTCAAAATCAAAGCGGTAGGAGCATAGCATGCGCGCCCCAGCGCGGTTTTGCTGTGGTGCTTCGCTGTGGCGCTTTTGGCTGCTGCTGCCGTCGCTCTCAGCCGCGCGCAGGGAGCCTGAAGAAGCGGCGCGCATTTTCCGTCGTTGCCTCTGTCACCGCTTCGACGGGCAGATTCTTCTGCTGGGCGATCGTTTCGGCGATTTGCAGCACGTACTGCGGCTCGCAGCGCTTTCCACGGAAGGGAACGGGGGCCATGTAGGGCGAGTCCGTTTCGAGCATGAGCCGATCGAGCGGCATCGCCGCTGCAATGGCGCGCAGCGCCTCATTGCGCTTGAAGGTGAGGTTCCCAGTAAAGGAAATGTGGCCGCCTGCGGCAATGACGCCCTTTGCGACCGCCAGGTCGCCGCAGAAGCAATGCATCACGAACCCCATGTCGCCCGCCTTTTCCGCCTGGAGAATCTCGAGCGCTGCAGCCTCGGCGTCCCGCGCATGAACGATGAGCGGCTTGCCGGCGCGGCGGGCCGCTGCAATATGCGCGCGAAACCTTGCGCGCTGCCAGTCGAGCGGCTCCTTGCACCAATAGAAGTCAAGCCCCGTTTCGCCGACGGCAACCATGCCGGGGCGCGAAGCCGTCTCAGCAATCTCATCAACGTCGGCCTCGCGATGATCCGGATATTCGGGGTGCACAGCCCAGGCGCCGAAGAGGTAGTTCGGATGGCGTTGAAGAAGCGCCTGGAGGGGCGGCAGATCGGCGTCGTCGCAGCCGATGGTGACGGCGGCTTCAACGCCGGCCGCCTTCATGCGGGCGATGACTTGGTCGAGGTCATCGGCAAAGGCGCGGTCGGTGAGGTGGCAGTGTGTGTCGATGAGGCGCATGGCGAAAAAAAACTAAAAAGACGAATTTGTGACGGCTAGCGTAGCGCAGAAGGCTTTCATCGGACAGGCACGAAGTCCTGCCGCGAGAGCGAGGCCGTGAAGTCGGACATGGCGCCTGCGGCCGAATGAAGCGCCGCCCAGCCTGCGACGAATTTGTAGGCGGCCGTGGCGCGGGCAATTTCCGCGCCGATCATCTGCGTGCGCGCGCTGCTCACGTCGAGCGCCGTTGAAAGCCCTTGGGCAAAGCTTTTTTCGCGCATCCGGAGGTTTTCTCTCGCGAGCGCAACAGTGGAGGCGGAAAGTTCGTATTCATTTCGCGCTTCGAGCGTGCGCATCCACGCGACCTCGACGGCCGTGAGAACATCGTTTTCGGCTTCGGCCCGCGCGGCGCCTGCCTTTTCTCGGAGCGATTCGGCCGCTGCAACGGAGGATGCGCGGTCGCGATTGTCCCAAAGCGTGAACTTCACGCCGATCCCGGCGATCCAGTCGGGTTCCGGGATCGTGAGGTAGTGCTTGACGAGATTCTTCATCCCGAAGGCGAAGATTTGCGGCTTATAGGCGCTTTTGGCAGCATTGACGCCCTGGTCGGCCTGGTCGGCGAGCGCATCGGCCTGCGCCAGCACGGGGCTTGCGCCCTGCGCGCGCTGCTTCCAGTCGTCAAGCGTGCCAAGTTCGCCCGTGAGGACGAAGAGCGGCGTCTCGAGCTGCGGGGCCGCCTTGTCGCGCAGGGCGCGGGCGAGCTCCGTTTCAGCAACGCGCGCCTCGGTTCCCGCTGCCGAAAGCGCCCGGCGGGCGGCGTCTCTTGAGACCTCGACCGTCATGCGCTCGATTTTGGAAATGAGGCCTTCCTTCTCAAAGCTTTTGGCGCGGCGAAGCGCTTCCTCCTCGTCGGCAAGCGCGTTTCTGCGGAGCGTCTCGATCGATCGCGCGAGCTGCGTGCGCCAGTAGACGAGCGCGAGCCCGGCATCCTCGGCGGCATAAAGCGCGCTGCGGGCCGCCCGCGCTTCGGCGGCTTTGCCTTTGAGCACATTCTGTTCGGCTGCGACGGCCCCGCCCGTGTAGATCGGCCAGACGGCGGTGACGGCTGCGCGCGGGCCGCCGATGTCGAAGTCTTCATTGAGCGAGAAGGGCACCGACATGCCCAGCACCGGCACGTTCGCGTTGATGGAGAGCGACTTGCGTCCTTCGATTTGAAGCGCTGCGACGTCGACCTTCGGGCCGCCGAGCCATTTGGCCGCCTCGGAAGCATGTTCGGCGCGCGCTACGTCGGCTTCCTGCGCGCGGAATAGGTCGGCGCGGTCGTGAAAGCGCGCGAGCGCTGCTTCAAAGGAAAGCGGCGCGTCGACTTGACGCGCGCTGCCCTGCGGCGCCTGCCCCGCGGGAGCGGCGCCAAGCGTGAGCGGCGCCGAGAGCGCAGCGAGGGAGAGCGACATCAGTAAAACGGTTCGTGCGGCGCGGATCGGAGGCATGGCGAAGAAGAAAAAGCGTCTCGCGGACGCAGCTTGTTGTGCATATGCCCAATTTAGCACGCAGCGCGACGCACGCATGTGCGGCAGGCGAAGAAGCGAAGCCGAATGCCGTGAAAACGGCTCTGCGCAACTTGCCTTTCACGCGCGGCGCTCTCGTTTCGCGTAGCATGATGGCAAGCCTCGGCGACGATGCCGCTCCCTGCGGCAGCGCTTTTGCCGGGGCGCGTGCCGCAAGCGTTCGCGGCCGACTTGTTTATTTAATGGGAAAGCAAACCAATGCGCTACAACGACATTTATACCGAAGCGCCCGCCGAGGCCGATACCCTTGCCAATCTCGGACCGCTCGCGCCGCTTGCCGGCAAGTGGTACGGCGAAGAAGGCATCGATACGCATCCGGAAGCTGAGGGATCCGTCGATGAGGCCTATCACGAGACCTGGACCTTTGAGGTGATCGACCCGCAGAACAACGGGCCGCAGGTTTTCTACGGCCTGCGCTATCACGTCGCCATTACGAACCCGGGCGAACTCAAGGCCTTCCACGATCAGGTGGGCTACATCCTCTGGGAGCCTGAAACGGGCAAGATCTACATGACGCTCGCCATTCCGCGCGCGCAGATCGCCATGGCCGAAGGCACGGCCAAGCCCGGCGACTAGGAAATCGTGCTTCGCGCCGAAGCCGGCTCCGACGTGAACGGCATCTGCTCGAATCCGTTCTTGAATGAAGCCTTCAATACGAAGTCCTGGGAAATCCGCTTCAAGTTCCATGAGGACGGCACCTTCTCCTACGAGCAGGACACGATTCTCGTGATTCCGGGCGTCAAGGGTGAATTCCACCACACGGACGTCAATCATCTGCACATGATTGAAGCGCCGCGTCCGAATCCGGCCATGATTGAAGAAGGCCTTCTCAACCGCATGCCGAAGTAATGGGGCATGTCGGCCCGCTTTTTCCGGCGGGCCGCCTTGGCGAAAAGAGCGCTGCGGGATGCATTCTCCGCGGCGCTCTTTTGCTTAGAAGCCGATTCCCCAGCCCCAGCCCCAGCCCCAGCGCGGCCCCCAGAACCAGCTGTCGTTGAGGTAGAGCTGCATTTGATCACGCTCGTATTCAGCGCGCTTGGCGCGCGCCTGCGCGCGCTTGAGCGCAAAGTCCAGATCCTTTTCGAGTCCTGGCGCATCTGCCGGGCGCTTGAGCATGACGCTTGCGCCGTAGCGCAG
Source organism: uncultured Sutterella sp. (assembly GCA_905213905.1). Lineage (GTDB taxonomy): Bacteria > Pseudomonadota > Gammaproteobacteria > Burkholderiales > Burkholderiaceae_F > Sutterella. The sequence goes on from CAJMKD010000047.1 coordinate 13,155, forward strand.
GTCGGCTATTGCAAAAGGGTTCTCCGTCTGCGCTGTAGCGCCGGAGACCCAGGTAGCTTTGTAGCCGGGCACAAGCCCCTGCTGTCCTTCGAGTTCGCCCGTGTCGTATTCGATCTGCACGGGGGCGATGCCGTAATTGATGGCGCCCGAGATGTCGGTGATGCTGGCCCCTTCGGGGTCGGAGTTGACGGTGACGTAGGTCGAGCAGCCGCCCAGCAGCAGAATTGCTGCGGTGAGCGACATGGCGCCGGTGAAACGGCTATTGGTTTTTCGCTCTCTCATGGAAAGCCTGTTCCAAAAAAAAGTTTCTCGAAATTACTCAAAGTGTTTTCGGATTTCTTTCCACAGCCGGAGAAGAATTGCAAACCGCTGCATTAAGATCGGCGTGCACGACATCCCCGTTTTCACGGCCCGCATCCTGCCGGCATTGCGGCAGGCTGCCTTCAGACGCTCCATATCCGCCGGCTTGGCGCACTGAGCGTAAAGAATGCGGGTGCACGTT
>CAJMKD010000048.1 GCA_905213905.1 uncultured Sutterella sp.
AGCAGAAGTCTGTTCAGACGGGCAATGTCGCCGTTGCGGCGGCAGGTTCGGCCGACATTGACGAAACGCTCGACGCGACGGGCCTCGTCAAAAACGAAGGCGCAATCACTGCTGGCAAGATCAGCACCGGCACCTTTGAAGGCACCGCAGGCTCGCGCACCGAGGTGACGGGCGAATTTGCCGCCGGAACCGGCGCGACGAACGCGGGCGTGCTCGAAGCGGACTCGATCACGATCACGGCGGGGCGCTATGAAAATGCCGCGGGCGGCGCCACGACGGTTTCGGGCGCTGTGAACGCCGACGTCGTGAGCAATGCCGGCGGCATGACCCTCGGCACGGTCTCGAATTTCGGCAAAGACAACACCTATGTTCGCGACGGCGCGGACTCCGTACTTACGATCGCGGACGGCTCGCACTTCTCCGGCACGAACGTGACGTTCACGGGCGGCGGCGACGTGTACGTCTCCGACTTCGACGGCCATGCATCAAATTTCGCTGGACTCGACGGATCGCTCGGCGAAAACAGCATCACGATCTCGGGCGACGCGCCCTACGAACTGACGGGGGATCATGCGGCGGCGTATCCGGCAGGCACGACGACCGTCTATGTCGACCGGCTCGGGAGCGAAACGGACGTTTCGATTGAAGCCGGCGGTCGGCTCGTCGCGGGCTCGATCGACTTCGACGGCTCGGGCGGCACCGCGCATCTCGAGGGCGGGGGGCTCTCGACGACGCTCGGCGAAATTTTCGGCATGCTTTCTGAAAAGTATGTTCTGATCGATGCGGATTCGCCTGACGACACGGCGGACGTCGATTCGATGATTCTGGGCGTGGATGCCGTCGACGGCATTCGGGACGAGGTGCTCGCGGGCCTGGATCTTGTGGAAGGCGCGCTCGGCTTCACGGACGAAGCCGTCTCGACCGGCACGGTCGCAGCGGTGGCGGATGCCGTCGCGGATGCGGCCGGCTCGAATGCGGACAAGATCGACGTCGTCTTCGACGGCGGCATCTACGGCGATGCCGGGAAGGTCGGCGACCTGACGGTTGAAGACGTCAAAGACCTCTTCGCGGAACAGGCCGGCAAGCCCGGCTCCGCCGTGACGAATCCGGGCGTCATTCTCGCAGGCACGTCGCTTGATGCGTCGGGCGACGCCGACAAGGTTCTGACGGTCGGTCCCGAAGGCGAAATCGCGGGCTCGATCGGCTTTGAAACCGTGAAGGGCGTCGACGAGATCAAAGTTGACGGCAGCCGGGGTACGCTTGTGGGCGGCGTTCTCGATCCGGAGAAGACGGGCGAACACTTCAACTGGACAGACGGCAGCCGCCTCATTGAATCCGAAACCGCCGGCGAAGGCGGTCGTGTCGATATCGGCGAAGAAGGCCGCTACGACTTCGGCAGCAAGGGCACGGCCGAGAAGCACACCGGCTGGGTCGACGAAGTCGAGAACAACGGACGATTCCATGTCGCCAACGGCGAATACGGGATCAAGGGCGATCTCTCGACAGGGTCGGCCGGCGAATCGACCGTCGGCGACGATGCGGTTCTCCACACGGGCGGCATCGCTGCGGACGGCCGGGTGACGAACGAGGGCGAAATCGTCCTTGACGGCGCCTTAGGCTCGCAGCAGATCGCCGTGAACGATGGCGGCGTGCTCGATCAGAAGGGCGCGTTTGACGCGAACGGCAAGGATGCCGTTGTCGCGGGCGCGGTTCATACCTCGGGCAACTCGGCCTGGCACGACATGACGGTGACTGAAAGCGGCGCCAACCATGTCGCTGCGGGCGGCCGCGAAGACGGCGGCGTGCTTGACCTCACCCATGGGGGCCGGGACGCCTGGACGGTCGACGAAGGCGGCGAATCGCACTGGAACGAAGTCATTGCGGCGTCCGGTTCGAACGACGGCACAGTCTCGGTCGGCGACGATGCAGGCCGCGAAGACGGCGTCAGGGCCGACGATTCGCGCTTTGACGTTGCCGCCGGCGGCGCTTATGTCAACACCGGCATTCTTGATCTCACGGGTGCGGGCAATGCTGAAATCAGCGGCGCAATCACCACGGGCGATGCCGGCGAAACCCGGTACGACGACCTGACGCTCTCGGGCGAAGGAACGGACCGCGTTGCCGCCGGCGGCTCGGAAACGGGCGACATTCTTGATCTCACGCAGACGGCCGAGGGCGGCGAGCCCTGGATCATCGAAGCGGGCGGCAGCGCCGACTGGAACGAAGTGCGCGACGCCGCCGGCACGAACGACGGCACGATCACGGTCGGCACGGGCGAACATTCGGATGACGACGGCGACGGCAAGGCCGACGACGGCGACTTCAACGTCGCTGCGGGAGACGACTTCACGAACACGGGCGACCTCGACCTCACGGATGCCGGCAATACCGAAGTTGACGGCACGGTGACGACGGGCGAGGGCGGCACGACGAAGTACGACGACCTCACCGTGAATCCCGACGGCAACGTCACGGTTGAAGCGGGCGGCAGCGACTCGGGCGACATTCTCGATCTGATGCCGGGCGGCGACTACGGCATTGAGGAAGGCGGCAAGGCCGACTGGAACGAAATCTGGGTCGGCCGCGGTGAAGGCGATCCTGACGCGCCTGATCCTTCCGAAGGCGGCGGCTCGTTCACGAACGACGGCGACGCGACGGTCGACAAGGTCGTCGTGGGCGAAGGCGGCGAGTTCGGCAATACCGGCCGGCTCGACGGCGGCGAACTCGAGATCGGCGACGGCGGCCTCGTCAATATCACGGGCGGCAGCACCGACTTCGAGAAGACCACGATCGACCGCGGCGGCTGGCTTGTTGTCGGCAACGGCGAAGCGCCTCAAGCGGACGACAAGGCGGTCTACGACTTCGACGCTTCGAATCCGGTCGAGGGCGACATCTTCGTCGTGAACAACGGCGAGCTTGTCTTCTCGGGCGAAGGCGTCGACGAATCGTTCGACGACCTCATCAAGGCGCCGCAGCTCCCCGGAGCGCCCGTGAAGGTCGTGGTGGGCGGCACGGTTCACGTGGGCGCTCACGGCTCGCTCAATTTCGGCAACGGCACGTATGAGAAGCCTGCTGCCGGCGGCGAAGGCGAAGAAGCCGGCGGCCGCGGCACGGCGAACGTAGAAACCGGCACGGGGAACCTCTTCTTCGGCAAGGACTCCACGACCGTGATTTCGGTGCCGGGCATCGGCACGGGTCCGGCCTTTGCGTCCGAAGCGGCGGGCGCGACCGTCACGGTTGAGGACGGCGCCACGCTCATCCTCGGCAACGTGGATGCGGCCGGCCAGTACCTCATCACGGACGGGTTCCTCACTGAAGACGGCAGCCTCGTCGGCGGCTGGCTCGACGAGGAGCACCTCTACGCGCTCAACGAAGACGGCACGGGCCTCGACTGGGTGCTCGACCTCGGGTTCGACAACGACTCGATCTGGGTCGACGTTGCCTACGCCGACATCCGCACCGAGTATCCGGACATGGTGCAGCCCGGCAACGTCAACGACGCGCTGCAGCACGGATCCGACCCGCGCGGTCCGCAGGATGTGTTCCTCAACGAGGTTCTGAAGGACAAGACGATCGGCGCCGCCGAAAAGACGCGGATCATCAACTCGGTTGCGCAGATCGGGGCGGCGGGCGGCGTCTTCGGCTCGGCCTTTGACGGCATGAGCTCGGCGGTCGATTCGCTCGAGAGCCGCGTCTCGTTTGCGGGCGAAACGTTTACCCATTCGGGCCGCATGGTCTCCGGCGAGACGGGCACCGACCTTTGGGCGACGGTGCTCGGCGGCACGCATGAAACCGACAGCCTCTCGTCCTCCGGCAAGATGTCTGGCGGCTACGAGACGGACGTCTACGGGATCATGGCCGGCCTCGATCATCGCCTCGAAGGGCAGAACGCGCGCCTCGGCATTGCGCTTTCCTACCAGGACGGCGATCTCGAGAGCACGGGCGACTGGCTGAAGGCGCAGAACGACTATCAGACGTTCGGCATCCAGGCTTACGCGAACTACTCGCCCAGCGAGCATTTCAACCTGATCGGGTCCTTCGGGTACTTCCGCAATTCGGCGGAGGTTTCGATGGGTCTCCCGGCGGCCTCGAAGACGTTCCGCAAGGCTTCGGCCGATGTGGACGCCAACATGATCGCCGCCGCCGTGCGCGCCGAAGGGCGCTTCGACCTCGGACCCGTTTCGGTGATTCCGCACGCGGGCGTGCGCATGCTCGTTCAGGACGCGGGCGCCTACGACACGAAGCTCGACGGCCGCAAGGCCTTCAGGAGCGACGCGCAGTCGACGACGACCGGCCAGATCCCGATCGGCGTGGCATTCCGCGGCGACTTTTCGACGGCCTCCGGCTGGACCTTCCGGCCGACCGCCGACGTCACGGTGATGCCGCAGTTCGGCGACAAGGACGTGAAGACGACCGTCACGGGCGCCGACACCGGCATCGCGGAAGCCGTTTCGGGCGAAATGACCGGGAGCCTCGTTGCAACGGGCGCACTCGGCATCCAGGCTGAAAAGGGCGGCTGGACGGTCGGTGCGGGCTGCTCGTACACGGGCGGCTCCGCAGGCAAGTCGGACACCGTGTTCAACGTGAATGTCCGCTGGCGCTTCTGACGCCCTGTTCTGCGTTCGCCGCAACGGAGGGCTTTGTCCCTTCGCTGCGGCGAAAAGGGCGTCGGAATTCGGCCGCCATGACGGTGCTTTCGTTCTGCTCCGGCAAAGCGAAAGCACGTGCGCGGCATGGACCGGATTGTTCATTGCGGCAGAAAGCCGGAGAAGGCCGCATAGGACCTCAAGAGCAATGCGCGTCATGGTTTCGCAGCCGCGTGCGGCAAAAGACGCCTTTTGCCTCTTTTGAACGCAAGGCAGTGTTCGAACGGGATCAGGAATGTGCATGAACGGGCCGCAGCCTTTATCTTTGCCGGTCCGATTTTCACAACGCAAGGAAAAAACTATGTCGGTTCAGCTTTCCCTCTTCGGCGAAGAAACGGATCACATTGCCTGCGGCAATGCCGCATCGCTTCAGGCAGCTTCGGAGGCGCCGCCTTCGGCCGCGTCTCTCGGCGCAGATCCGGGAGCGTGGATTCAGCTTCGCCGTCAAGCCCTCGATCTTTTTCAGCGCGACTACGGCTACAGAAAAGTTGCTTCACTGCTCGGCATTTCGGTTTACACAGTTCGCGAATGGGCGCGGGCATATAGGAAAGGCGAATTCACCGCTGAGCCTTCACGACGTTTTTATTCCGCCGAAGAACAGGTGCGGATCGCCGCCATGAGCAAATCGGGCATGCAGCCGGCAGAAATAGCCAGGCTGCTGCAGATTCCGGTGCGGTCCGTGCGGTCGATTCTGGCGCGGAATCGCAGGGAAGCCGGTGCGGCGGACTGAACCGGCTTGTTCAACCAACCATCGGGGCGGTGCCGCCTGCGAGCATAGGTCGGCGCCGAATTCGTATGAAAAAGCAAACTTTGACGCTCGCGGCTGCTGCGGTCGCAGGAGCGTTATCTTCATCTTCTGCTTCGGCCATGACGCCCGAAGCGTTTTGCACGGCCGTGGGCGGCACGTATTCACCGTCGACAATGGTCTGTCATCTGAGCGTCGACAAGGAGAACACCTCGGGCGCGGACGTCATGCTGATCCACTTGTTCAACCGCTCCGAGTCGATCACCGGGGGCGAGTTCTATATCGACGGCAGCAATTTTCCGGGCACCGCGCAGTTCACGCTGACGGCGGGCAGCACCGCGACGCTGCGCTTCACCGGCTCGACCGTCCGCTTTGCGGGCGGCGCGGAAAACGCGTTCGGTCTCGGCGCGCTCGGCTACGGCCCCGCTGCGCGAGGCACGCTCAACATCACGAACGGATCCCTCGGCTTTTCCGACGGCGGGGCCTGGGCGCTTTCGGTCAATTCGCCCTTGTCGGTCGTGAATCTGCTCAACTCCGTTGCAACCATCGCAGGCGGCGCAACGAATGCCGGCATCTACATGATGACGTCCGGCTCAGGCAGTTCGGCGATCAATATTGACACACGCTCGACACTTGCCGTCGACGGCCTCTTCAAGAGCGGCATCGGCACCATGGCGGCTTCAATGGGATTGACGGCGCAGGCGACGATCCGGAACAGCGGCGTGCTCACGATCAACGGCGCAGAAGGCGCGTACGGCATTGACGTGATGGCCGACGGCGCAGGAAGCGTCGGCACGATTGAGACGACCCAAGGCGGCGACACGACCGTGACGGGCATTCAGTACGGCGCCGTCAACGGCGGCGGCGCGTCCTTCGTCAATACCGGTGGTAGCCTCGTCATTGCGCAAAATGGATTGGCCGCGCTCGTGCGCGGCGGCGGGACCGGCGCCATCGAAAACAGCAGTTCGGGCGAGCTCACCCTATCGGCGGATCAAGGGAGCCAGCTCACGGGCAATTACGGCATCAATGCGCTCGCTTTCCAAAGCGCAGCGGATGCGGCTTCGGATGAAAGCAGCGCAGAGCTCGTCAATTCGTCGGGCGGCCGCCTATCAATTCTTGGCGGCGCTGCCGCAGACGGATCGGCGGGCATCATGGCGATGGCCTACAACGAAGGCGCTGGGACAACGCATGCCGTGCTCCGAAATGATGCTTCCGGGACAGTCGTGATCGATTCCGGTCACGGATCTGCCGAAGGGACCGCGGGCATTTCCGTCCTCGCGCAGGGCGAGGGCGCCACTGCCGAAGTCACGAATGCGGTGGGCGGGGTCATGACGATCACGGGCGACAGCAGCAACGGCGGCTACGGCATCGGCTTTCTCGCGATGTCGGGCGGCACGGGCTCGATCGTCAACAACGGCACGCTCACCATGGACGCGCATGCCATATACGGCTTCACGGACGGCGGCGAGTCGCAGGGCAGCTTCACCAACACGGGCACCGTCAATGCGGCGGCCGAGCTCATGTTCGAATCGAAAGAGACAGTGGTGAAGGGCGAGCTCCCGATCGAGCTGCTGAAGCCCGCGAATCCCGCAAATCCCGGAGAGGGCGGCTGGACTCAGGCGACCGAAGCGCTCGCGAGCTACGCATCGTCCTATGAAGCGAATATTTGGACGATGAAGGACGACTGGGCGCAGCATTCGACCTGGACGGGCGGCACGCTCAACTTCACCGACATCGACGCCGATTCAGCGGATGCCGCTTTTCTTCAGAATGCATTCACGAGCGCCAAAGGCGACGGCGTCGAGATCCTGTTCAAGGGCGAAGCGCTCGGCGACGCAGCGCTTCCGTCGGGGGCTGCGCCGAAATTCACTGCCGCACATGCAAACGAGCTGATTGCGAAGGGCTACGCAGGATCGGTCGTCACGAACATTGATCTCGATGCGTCGGCTGCGGACGGCAGCCGCACGGCGCTTGTGGTCGGGGGCGATTCGGCGGACGGCATCCGGGATTCCTTCGGCTTCCGGCGGCTGCGCGGCGTTTCGTCGCTTCGCATTGAAGGCGGCCGACAATTCGTCCTTGCAGGCGACGCCGACGGCGGCGCGCTTATCGAAGGCGGCGCCCCAGTGACTGTTGCGGCGGGCGGCACGCTCGCCCTCGGCGTTGAAGCGGATGCCGGGCAGTCCCGGGGGACGCTTGAAGCCGTCACGCTGGAAGAAGGCAGGCTTGAGGCTCGAAGCGGCGCCTTCTCGGCCGCTTCTCTGCACGGGACCGGCGAAGTCCGCGTGAAGGCGGGCGCAGAGCTCGACATTCGCGATGCGGAAATAACAGGCTCCGTGCGCAACGAGGGCGCATTGACGGCGCAGACGATCAAGGTTTCGGGCGGCACGCTTTCGAGCAGCGGCACGCTCAAAGCCGACGGGCGGGTAACCATTGAATCCACAGCGAAGCTGGCGGTCGACGGCGCGTTCGCCGCCGATACGCTCGACGTCAAAGGCGTTGTCGTCAAAGGCGCACGGGCCGAGATCGTTTTGGGCGCTGCGGCGCAGGCCCTCGAGGCCGAAGCGGCGCCGGCGCAGCTGCGCTCGGTGCCCGAAGAAGAGGCGTCTCAGCCTCAGTTCGGCATCCGTCCGTCCGAGGACGACGGCAATGAAGGCAGGACGGACGCTGCGGCGCCCGCTGCAGCATCCGCCGATCGAAAGGCTCAAGCGCCGACGCCGGCGCTCGGGCACGCTTATGCCGCTTTCGATGCGGCGGCCCGGCTGGCCGGGGCGGCGGAAGCGGGCGCGGCGCCTGACCGTCACGGCCTCTGGGTGAAGCTTCTCGCGAACGACAGCCGGTTCGAAGCGGTTCGCGGCGCGGGCGCCTACGACTTCGAAACGGAGGGCGCCATGCTCGGCGCCGAGGCGCAGCTCACGCATTCGGCCAAGGCGGGCGTCGCTTTCGGCTGGCTCGACGGCGATATGAAGTTCAACCGGTTGAACTTTTCCTGGACGGGCTATGCGGTGAATCTCTACGGCGCCTATCAGGCTGACGCTTTTGCGCTCAAGGGGTCGGCGGGGTGGCTCTCGGCCACGACGGAAGCCGAAAAGGATCTCGATGCCGACGTCTGGCATGCGGGCCTTCGCGCCGAATACGGCATACCCGTTGCTGGCATGACGGTTTCGCCCTTCATGGGCGCGCGCGTGATGAGCGGCTCGTTCGACGGCCTGGATTCGCAGACGGTGTTCTCGGTTCCCTTCGGCGCCAGGCTCTCGGGCACGCTCGAAGCGGGCGGCTGGCGGGTGAAGCCGCTTCTTGAAGCGGCCTACGTGCGCTCGTTCGGCGACACGGACGACGGCGGTGCGCGGTTCCTTGCGAAGAACGTGTTGCGGGGCTCGATCGGCCTCAAGGCCGAAAAGGGTCTGTGGACGGGCGAGCTGTCGTTCGACGGCGAGACGGGGTCGTACGACTGGCGAAGCAATTCGCTCAATTTGAAGCTCGGTATTGCCTTCTGATCGGAAGAACGGAAGAAAAGCGGTTGTATCTTCCGTCCCCTGGCGGTTCCTGGCGAGTCCCGGCACTCGAATGCAATCCTGCAATCGGGCGAAGAAATCCCCGTTCGACAGACTGCCGAACGGGGATTTGTTTTCGCTGCGGCTGCAGCGGGCGCACCGCGTGGGGGCGCAGTCTTCGATATCAGCGCTCACACTTGAGCGGGCGACCGATCCTCGGCGCTCGTATCGACGTCGGTATGTTCGACGGGCTTTTCCGCTTCGTCGTTGAGCCTGCGGAGCTCTTCAACCGGATCGGCGGCAGGCGCGGCGGCGGAAGCGGCCGGTTCGGCCGCGCCCGTGGCGCGGCTTTGAGGCCGGGCGCGCTTGGCGGCGATTCTTGCGGATTCGCCCGCGTGGTGCAGCGCGTCGAGGCGAAGGTTGTAAATGATTCGAACGACGTTGCGCAGGCGACGCTCCCATGCCTGACCGATGCGGATGCGGTGCTCCTGCGGCAGCAGGCCGTTGATCCAGAGCGCGTCGAGGTGCGCGATCAGCTGGTCGTAGCGCGAGAAAAGGGCGAGATAGCGGCGGGCGTAGGGGCTTCTGAGCGGCACGTCGTAGATCCGCTTGTGGTCGTAGCTCGTCATCTGCGCTTCTTTGGGCACCTGACTGCGGCGCATTTGGTCGAGATTGTTTTCGAGCGCGTCAGCGAGTTCGCTCTCAACGGACTGGAAGATGTCCTCAAGCGCCTGCTGGTCGCGGCGGCTCTGCTCTTCGGTGCCGAAGGACGGAATCACAACGCAGAGCATGTAGAGGCTGTTGTCGATGCGCGGATAGGTGCGCTCGAAGAGAATCTGCGCGGTATCGGAATAAAGCTGAAAGCGCGTGGCTAAGTAGGGGCGCGAAAAGTCGCTTGCGCGCGTTCTTCTTGCGCGGCGCACTTCAGGCACCTGATCTTCGGCGCTTTCGGCGGCGGCAGCTTCGCGGGCTGCGGCTTCGACGACCTTCGCGCGGGGATCGAGACGCATTGCCTGCGGCGCCGCTCCGCCGGTCTGAGGCGCGCCTGCGGCGGCCGGTTCCTGCGCGCGCTGCGCTGCAGATTCGGCGGCTGCTGTTCTGACGGATTCTTCCGGCATGAGAATCTCCTTATTTCATGAGGAATGAACATAAGAAAGAAGCTACGCCAAGCGGGGTTCAAAGCCGCAAATGGAAAGATGCCGGAACCGTCTTTTCACTGCGGCAGAGGGTAAAAGAAGGCAGCGTCGACTGCCGGAAGCGCTTTTCGCCGTCAGAAAAGCGCGCTAAAATTCCTGCACATATTCTTTTTCCGCGATCTTCGATCGCTCTGCGCTTTCTCTCTTCGAGCAGATAAAAAAAACGATGAGGGCGTTCTTTCGAACCGGACGATACCGATCGAATCCGCGAGCTCCGCGGCATACAAATCGAGCCGGCCTCTTCTTTTCTGAAGAGGAAATCAACCAACCCCGACGGGGACGATCGTGTGATCCCTGTGCGGGGTCTTTCCGCGTCCCTGTCCGGGGCGTACGTCGTCTCCGATTTTTTTGCGAGAGACGGCAAATGTCCGATTTTTACCAATGCGTTTTCGCCAAGGATGTTTTTCAGAATGTCTACGACGAGAACGGCAAATACGATCTGAATCCGCAGACGAAGCTGCTGGCGTTCGCCGACCGGGACAATCCGGCCGTGCCCGCGGCGCACGAGAACTACTGCTTCCGCAAGGACATCCTTTCGGACGTGCTCTCGTTTCTGATGCGGCCGAACGGCGATGCGCTCTACGTCTCGGGACCGACAGGCTCCGGGAAGACGAGCATCGTCACGGAAGCTGCCGCCCGGCTCAACTGGCCGGTCCAGCAGCTCACGCTCAACAGCCGATTCGAGTTTTCAGAACTCAAGGGCCAGTTCACCGTCGCTTCGGTGCGCGAAGGCGGACCCGCAGAAATGCGGTTCATGCACGGACCGCTCGCAACGGCGATGAAGTACGGGCACATTCTGCTTCTGAACGAAATCGACCTGGCGGATCCCGGCGAACTCTCGGGCCTCAACGACGTTCTTGAAGGACGTCCGCTCGTGATTGCCGAGAACAAAGGCGAGATCATCAAGCCGCATCCGATGTTCAGAGTCGTCGTGACCGGGAATTCCTTCGGTTCGGGCGACCCCACCGGGCTCTATCAAGGCGTGGTGCAGCAGAACGTCGCGGCGCTCGACCGCTACCGATTCCTCTACGTGGGGTATCCGGACGAGACGGTCGAATCCGCGCTCCTTGAAAAGGAGATGCCGGAAGCGGCGCCGGAAGTGCGAAAGCTCATGATCAAGCTGGCCCGCGAAGTCAGAACGCTCTTCCTCGGCGAAGACGGACTGGGTTCGGGCGCGCTCTCGGCCACCATGTCGACGCGATGCCTCGTGCGCTGGGCGCGGCTTTCCCGCGATTTCCGCTACGAAAAGCATCCGCTCAAGGAGGCGCTCAAACGGGCGCTGCTCCTGAGGCTTGAGCCTGCGGAAGCAGCAACCATCAACAATCTCGCCACCGCCATCTTCGGCGCTGTCTGGGACGACGATCCTTCTGAGAAGAAGTCTTCGCCCAGAAGCCGAAAGAAGGCTGATGCCTGATTGAATTTTTTTCTCTGATCCCTGCCGGGGTGCGTTCTCTCCCCGAAGGGGAGGATGCGTCTCTCGGTGCGGGTCGATTTTCATCTACCAACCCCACGGAGATTCATCATGATGAACTATCGTTCTACCAACCTCGTCATCCTCAACGGCCGTCTCGGCCAGGATTCGCAGGTGAAGCAAATTGCCGAAAACCGCTTCATGGTTACGTTCAGCATCGCCACTTCCTCGTCGGTCCGCGCCGGCGACGGCAGCTGGACGCATCCGACGCTCTGGCACAGCTGCGTGCTCTTCGGCAGCCGCGCAGACCGCCTGGCCGACCGGCTCCTCAAAGGCGCTCTCGTGAGCGTCCAGGGATCGATCAGCTACCGCGACGTCGAGCAGGAGGGCCGCAAGGTCCGCTACACGGACATCCTCGTCGATGACGTGCAGATCCTTCAGGACGCGCAGAAGAAGCCGGCGCCCAAGCAGCCGGAAGAACAGCCGCAGCAGGCGCAGCAGCAGACAGCCATGCCGCCTGCGCCGCCCGTTGATCCGGCTGAGGATTGTCCGGACTTCTAATCATTTTTTTCAAGCCCGCCGGGGAAGCGTCCCCGGCAGGGGCGCTTCCTTGGCCGGGGCATTGATTCAATCCGAGGCTAGGAAGCGAAAAAATGACAGCAGTCAATACAGGGATTTCAAGCAAAAGAGCAGGGTCGCCTGCGGCGCTCGGCCTGATCGGGCGCCTCGCCGCCAAGTACGGCGTCGACAAGGCAAAGTTCTACGATTCGCTCGTCAAGGTGGCCTTTCGGCAGCCGTCGTCGGGCGACAGAAAGAATGCGCCGGCAGCGATCTCCGAAGAGGAGATGCTTGCGCTGCTTCTTGTCTGCGAGCAGTACGACCTCAACCCTTTTCTCAAGCAGATCTATGCCTTCAAGTCGAAGAGCGGGGCCATCATCCCGGTCGTCGGCATTGACGGCTGGGTTGCCATTCTCAATCACAACCGGGATTACGACGGACTTTCCGTTCGCTTTTCCGAGAAGACGATCACCCTCAAGGCGATCGAAAGGCAGTACGACGGACGCAATGCGCCGACGGTGAAGGAGATCGATGTCGAGATGCCGGAGATGTGCGAATGCACCATCTTCCGCAAGGGCCTCACGCATCCGATCACCATTCCCGAATTCGCCGGCGAGGTTTTCGTGCCTTCGTCTCCCGTGTGGCGTCAATATCCCAAGCGGATGCTGCGGCACAAGGCCGTCATTCAATGCGCGCGCATTGCCTTCGGCATCACGGGCATTTATGACGAAGACGAAGCGAGGAACATCGCCGCAAGCGCCGCCGAAGCGGTCGAAGCGGCCGATGCCGTTCTTTTCCCGGCCGGAGCGCCCGCTGTTCTCCCCGCAGGTTCGGATTCGCCGCAGAAGGCGATGAAGAGTGTGAGCGACAAAATGCTCGAAAGCGTGGTGAAGCAGGCGCTCAAGTTTTCCGACTGGAACGTGGCCTACCAATGGATCGAAGAGAACGTGCCCGCCGCGCAGCTCGAGCATGCGAGAGCATTCGTGAGAGCGCGCGAAGCGGCGCTGCAGCAGCCGGCCGAGCCGCCGATTGAGGCGGTCGAACTCGCGCCGATCTAAATCCAATCATCAACCGACCCGCCGGGGCATCGCAGCCCCGCGGGGGGTCTTGCGGTCTCCGGCTTTTTACGGAGACAGCAATGTACGAACGCTTGATCAAAGAAGCGAACGACCTGACGGCGCGTTATGCA
>CAJMKD010000049.1 GCA_905213905.1 uncultured Sutterella sp.
AGCGGCTTTTGGTCCACCAGATTGTTGTAGGCGAGCGTAAAGTCGCGTGCAAAGCCCGGTGCGGAAGGCTCAGAGAGACGATCCCGAACGAAACGCCGGATGCGGTGAATCTGAATGGCCGTATCGTCGGCAGCAATCATGCGCAGCAAGACGTTCAGCTGGTCGGCACGCCGGTCGAGAAACTCATCGTCGGCCGTCTCAAAAGGAATCCCTTCGACGCGAATCGTGGCGATGAGCGAGCCGTTTCGGGACATAACGATGCCGTCATCAACGACGCTCGAGAGCGTGATGAATTTGTCGATGGCTCGTTCTCGACGCATCTGAGCGGCTTTCTCGGTGAACATCAGCGCTCCTTACGTTTGTAGTCGGTCGGGGCAAGGCTTGCGACCGATCCCCAAAGGCGCTTGTTGAGCTGCCCGACATGACGGGTTTGCCAACTGATCCATAGCTGCCGGAAGGCTTGGTCGTCCTTGGCGGTGATCTGCGACATGATGCGCAGCGCCACGGGGACCAACAGAATGAGCGGCATCCACACCCAAAAGCCCAGCAAGAGTCCCAGGCCGCAAACCGCCACTAACGTTTTGATAGGATTGCCCATGACGCACGCCGGACGTGTTGCGCCTTTGAAGATCGGTGAGGTTCGCATCCTGAAATCACCCCACGAAAAGGGATGCGATCCAACCGGCCGAGCCGATCATGATGCCGCCCAAGAGGGGCTTTGCGACTTCCTGGAAGGCGTTCCCCATGAAAAGCACGCGAAAACCGGCCCACATGACCGAAATCGTCACCACGACGAGCGAGACGGTCTGCAGCGTCCCTTCGATCGTGTTGAAGAAGTTGGTGACCGACTGCGTGCCGGCCGCTGCGAGCGCGGGCTCGGCTGCAACGGCAGTCAGAAGGGCCAGGGGAAGAATTTTTTGAAAGCGGTTGAGCTTCATGGTGAAGTCCTCACGGCTAAGGGTTGAAGGCTGCTGATGCAGTCGGAAAAGTGAAAACGGAGATCCGGGCGGGACGCTTTGACTTGCGAAACGCAACCAAAGCGTCCCTGTGGCAATTCCCCGGAATTCCTTCGGGAGCTCGGCTCAGTAGTGCACGCGGTTGTAGAGCTTCCCTTCGATGTAGACGTCGATGGCCCGTGGCGGCTGCGCGTTCTGCCAGGAGATGGCCGAATAGACGCGAACTTGTCGGTAGCACGTCCGTGAGTAGCCGTCGGAGTCCTTGCAGCTGTAGCGCTCATAGGCGATGCCCTGATAGTCGGCGGGCTTTACGCAGGCCTTTGAATGCACCGTGGTGCAGTGACCGTCGCCATCGCAGCTTTCGTATTCGCCGTCGTAGTTGTATTTCGAGCGCTTCTTGGCGTAGTACCGGTTGCCGGAGCGCGAGAACTCGTTGCTCGACAAGATGCCCTGCAGGAGGTACCCGCGCGGCGCTTCCTCGTAGCCGTCGCCCAGCAACATGCACGGGTCGTAGCGGCCGTCGTTGCGTTGGGCATAGTTCCCTTCGCCCGATTGCGGACAACCAGGCATCGAGCATGGGTTGTGACGTTTGGTTGAGCAGTCGATGTATTTCTCCACGGGGGGATGGCATTCGCTCACGGACTTCCAACCGTTGGGGTTCGCGAGGCACAAAAGCAGCTCACAGCCCCAGCGGTCGTCGCCCGTCATGAGTTGATCGGCAGGGTAGAGCGCGTCGCTGTTGGTGGAAACCGGGCCAGTTGCTACTGCGAAAGCGGAGCCGGTCAATAGAGACGAAAGGAGCGTCGCCGCGAGAAGGCCTTTGACCATGTCAGCCCTCCGAAGTGCGGGGTTCAAGCGGTCGGCGATTGAGCTCCGCGAGGATGTCTCGCGAGTCCCAGCGCGTGTAGCGCTTGCGCTGCCGCACGGGTTTCGGAAAGCCGCGGTCGGCACGAACCCAGGCATAAATCGTCTTGGGCGTCACGCCAAAAATTTGCGCAACTTGCTTGGCGGTCAGAAAGGAGATGGAACTCAGAGAGGTTTCAGCCATACGTGCCTCAAGGGGTTCTTTCCGGTAACTGTTCAATCGACCCGTTACCGGACGCGGGTTGAAGAACGTAACTTCACGAGCTCCTTATCGAAGCCGCTTTCGAAAGCGTCAATGAGAACGACCAAGGTGTCTTGAAGTTACGTATCGGGAGAAATTTCCCGTATCATACAACACATTAGTAAGTCTTACTAACACTTCACACTGCAAGAAACGTACAAACTTGGCCGTTTTCTCAAAATTTGTTATATAAAGGAATTACGAAAATTCCGATTCCTTGACAAACACGAGGCCGGCTGTGACTGAAAAGAGCATCTATGACATTCGACGTGAAAACCTGAACATTTTGATTGATGTCTATGGATCGATCGCAAGAATCAATCAGCTAACGGGGCGTCCGCGTACGGACTCTTCGCTCAGTCAGATTCGCAATCAGACGGTCAATACGGTGAACCACAACGTCCGTCGGATGGGCAAGAACCTTGCGCGATCCCTGGAAAAGCAATTGCGTTTGGGGGAAGGCTGGTTTGATGTTGAACACTCGGACGGCAACTCCGTTGCGGTGATCAACGTTCCTTTTGGTCAGGACGACGATGACGGTACGATCAAAATTTCCCCGATCGAGAAGCCGGTTGGGACAGGCGGTTCTTCACCGCTAAACCCTAAAAAGGACTTTATTGAAATGGGAAATCGTTTCTTTGACAAAATCATCGGTGCGCCCGGCGGCGCGACTCATGACCCTTCCGGGCTTCGCTTCCATGAGGCCGACAGCGATGCGTTTGCCGAGATTCCTCGTGACACGATCCTGATCGTAGACACCAATGTCCGTCAGTTCACCAAGCCGGGGTTCTACCTTATTCGCGTGAACGGCAACGACCTTTTGGTGAAAATTCGCCAGGGGATCGACGGACAGTTCTTGATCTCTGCTGACGATTCGCTCCACGAAGAAAAGCCTTCGCTCGATGGCGTCGCCATCGTCGGACAGGCGATCTATGGATGGAAGGGTTTCCGGCTCTGATCGACCGTCATCGCGCTTTTTCTAACCTTTGACACTTTGCCGCCTTCGGGCGGCATTTTTGTACGCAAAGCCAGGTTTTGCATATCTTCTGGACGATTTTGTAACGGAATTTGATGGTGTGCGAATTTTGATTTGTAAGTAAAAACTGCAACAGACAAAGTACAAAATTTTGTGTTTTGTGATAAATTGGACTGCGGAATACTTACAAACACAGATCAGGAACGCCTCTATGCTCCGGGATTTGCTGCCCTTCATTTGCCGTAGGCTGGGACTCTCAACGATTCAGCTCGGAATCTTGGACTCGCTGACGCTGCGCTTGGCAGTGGGCCAAAAATTGCGAAAAGACCAGGTTGCGATGCTGTACGCAGACATGCCGGCGCGTGATTTGGAGGCGGTGCTCTCCGTCTTCTTTGAGGAGTCGTCTGATGGGCATTTGTCTTCAGCCGAGGCGCAGTTGCTGCACGAGGAGATGGTGAACGGCACCGCTTCAGGCGCTACGAGCGATTCAACGAACGCGACGCCCGAAGCAGGCAATCAAGAGGAAGAAGAAAAGCGGATTCGCCGCAGTCAAAAGGCATCCAAAGCCTCGAAAGCTCGGTGGGAACGCGAGCGCGAACGGCGACGTCAGCAGCAGACAGAACGAGCAACGGAGGATGGCCGCTCTTCCTCCGAGCAATCCTCCGGGCTTATCGAGGAAGCTCACACGCAACAGCTTGATTCTCCCGAGCAGCGCAAGGATGTGCAAGAAGAAAACGACACAATTCTCCAAGCTTCTGCCGAGCAAAGCGCAAATGCTCCCGAGCATTCGAAGGAGCTGCAAGCACGGCGCAAGCATTCCGAGCATGCGCAAGCACGGATTTCGACGGAAAACGTGCCCGCTCACCCGGGATCGACGAGCACGCCGAGCTCAAGCTCGGAGCATGAAAGCATGCTCCCGAGGATTGTCCCCAAGGAAAGCAACGAGGATGCACAAGGAAAGCTTGAAGCCAGCGAAGCTTCCGAGCATTCCTCCGAGAAGACGAAAAGCTCGGAGCACCTTCCCCAAGAATCCGGCCCATTCTCCCAAGCTTCTTCACAAGCACTCACGCGCGCGCATGTACGCGCGTCGGATCTGATTTATCCGATATCCGATTCTGATCCGATCGGATCAGATCAGATCGGTAATCAGTGGATCGAAGCATTGCGCGCGCGAGGTTTTGCCGAAGGACAGCTGCGGAAAGCCCGGAACGAATTTGAGGCTTTGATCCGGGGAGGACTGTCCTTGGAGCAGCTTCAGGTTGTGGCTGATCGAGTGATCGCCAACAAGCCCGGTGATTTTGCCTATGCCGTTCGCTACTTGCTCACAGCCTGCACGAACGAATTGGCCGCGGCTAAGGCGGGACCTCCCGCCATGGCGAAAGCCCCAGGCGGTCTCGTCAAGGTTGCGCCTGTAACGGCTCCCAGGAAAACGGAGGAAGAGGAAGTCGCTGCCTTAGAGCGGTTTCTGCAGCAAGGCGCAAATCCCTTCTGTCTTCCGGACCAAAAGCTGCCAGCGGTGCAACGGCTCCTTGAACGCGCACGCGACGACTGGCTCATGGCCGGCAAAGCGGTGGAAGGCATCAGCCCGGCCGGTAAGCCCGTGCGTGACCCGAGGGTAGCCAAACAAATCAAGTACTACGGAGTGGAAGATGCAAAAGCTCGAATTGCAAAGCAGCGCCGCAACTGATCGTCTGAGCCGGTCGGCGTATTGCGAGAAACACGGCGAATACGTCGAAGCCGGGCGGAAAGTCTTTGGGCATGTTGTTTGGTTTGGCTGTGCGAAGTGCCAGGAGGAGGAGCGTAAGCACCAGGAGATGCTCCAAAAGCTCGAAGAAGCACGAGGACGTGCTTGGAGCTATCGGCAGCTGTTCGGAGAATGGCTTCCCAAAGCCTTCGACTTTCCACTTGAAAGCTTTGAGGTGCTTGATGCAGCCATGGGGGACGTCTACTGCGTGGCCGAGGAATACGTGCGCAACTTTTATCGCTACCGAAGCGAAGGACGCGGTTTGTTTTTCACGGGCACGGCCGGTACCGGCAAGACCAAGCTCGCTTGCGGCGTGCTCAAGTCGCTATTCCCGGACGTTGTCGGCTGCTACGTCACGCTGAGTGACCTGGGGGACCGCGTGCGTCAAACGTGGCGAAATGCGAGCGGGGAGAACACCCCCTTTACCGAGGCGCAGCTTTTGAACGCTGTCTATCGAGCTCCGCTTTTGGTGCTCGATGAAATCGGAACGATTGCCAAACCCCAGGACGGCGAACTGCTTTTCAAGGTGATCAACACGCGTTACAGCAATCTGCTGCCGACAATCGGGATTTCGAACCTGAGCTTAACGGATCTGTGCAGCCTCTACAGCGACCGTCTCAGCCGCCGAATGGAGGAAAGGAACCAGACGATCGTCTTTGACTGGAAGCCATGGCAAGAGCGCAAAAAAACAGAACGAAAACGGATTTTTTTCAGGAAGGTGAACGATGACGAATAGCCTCAGAAAACCCACGCGCCTCACGACTCGCATTGAAAAGGCAACCCTAGTCGCAATCGAACTGCTCCATCCGAACCTGGAGCATGAGCTTGCACCGATTTCTTCGCGGCAGCTGCTCGACAGCGTGCAGCACAGCATGCCCAACGACCAGGTCACCGAAAGTGAACTGTTGATCGCAATGAACAAGCTCCATCAGAAAGGCCACTTGGCGGAGTTGCAGATTCAGGCCGCACCCGAAGACGGCAGTCTCGTCTTCATTGTGCGGGGCAGCGGCTACGCCGAGCGCTCCCGCGGCTACAAACAATCGTGGCGCAGGAAGTACACGGCCTATGGGCTCAAGTACACCTTTGCGTTTTTGACCCCGGAACAGGCGGAGCTCGTGCAACGGCTGCATAGCGCGAACCTTGCTCGCTGCAAGGCCGCTATCGCCCGTGACGCCAACGCCAAGTTGGCCGCTGCGGTGCAGCCCGTGGAAGACGCGGCCACGCAGGCCTTGAAGTCCGCCGTGATGGCGATCGGAGGTTGAGATGAAGAGACTCGCGATCATGAATGAGAAGGGCGGTGTCGGAAAGTCCATGGTGGCCTGCCAGTTCGCCTTTTATGCTGCGCTCAAGCGCGGGCTGCGCGTCCTGGTGCTCGACTTCGACCAACAGGGGAACACGACCAACACGCTCACGCATTCGGGCAAATGCTGCGTCGCTACGGTTTCGACCGGAAAGCTCCTTGTGAACGCGGAAGTCCCGAGCGCTGAAGAGCTTGATGCGCCCTTCGTGTTGATGCCTGCGGACAACTACTTGGTGCAGCTTGAACGCACGGGCGTAACAAATCACCAGACGTTCATTTTGAACCTCAACAACGCCTTGGAGACGCTCGACGACCAGTTCGATCTCTGCGTCATCGATACCAACCCGTCGCCTGACGTACGGGCTACGGCTGCGATGGCAAACGCCACGCACGTTCTTGCCCCGTTGGAACTGAAACAGGAGTCGCTCGACGGCGTTTTCGAGCTCCTCAACAAAGTGCGCGGTGTGCAGGAGAGCTTGAACCCGGAGCTGCAGCTTTTGGGATTGCTGCCGAACTTGGTCGAAAAGAAGCCCTACCAAATTGCCGGGCTCAATGCACTTCTCACTGGAGCCGGGAAATTCCTTTTCATGCTGCCGAGCGGCAAGCCTGCGGCGATTCCCAATGCAGCGGCCATTGCCGAGGCTCAAGGGGACGGTCGACCGCTATGGGAAGGCCCGCGCACGAAGGTGGAGCGCGTGTCGGGTATTTGTCGACAGGTGTGGGAAGCCATGGCCGACCAAATGGGGCTTGAAAACCGAGCCGAACAACAACCGCAGGAGAAAGCGTGATGGCACTGGACGTTTCAAGACTCAAGGCAATGACGGAAGGTTATTCCTCGCTCGGACACCACCCCGGCAACAGCGTGTTGGAGATTGCGCTCGACAAAATCGAACGAGACGAGTCGCAGCCGCGAAAGAACTTTGACGAGGACACGCTGCGCGACCTTGCTGAGTCCATTGAAGCCTATGGACTGCTGCAGCCCATCGTCGTTCGCAAAAAGCCGAACGCTCTGGACCGCTACATCATCGTGGCGGGCGAACGCCGGTACCGAGCTTCACTGTTGCTCAAAGCCCGCACGATCAAGGCGGTGCTGCTTGAGACAAAAACCGACGACGCCGAGCTCGGCTACCTGCAGGTGATTGAAAACATCAAGCGCGACGCGCTTACGACAGCCGAACTCGCTGACTTCATCGCCGGTCGTATCGCCGCGAAGGAAACGGCCGTTTCGATCGGCAAGAAGTTGGGCATTTCCAAGCCGCAAATGACACGCTACGCAGCCTGGGCTGAGATGCCGGAGAGTATTCGTGAACTTGTTCGTTTGCAGAAAGTTCCTTCGATCAAGATCGCCTACGAGCTCTTTCGCAAGTGGAAAGAAACGCCGGAGGTCGTTGAGGCCGCCATTTCAGAGTCGGCGGATGACTTTGAGTGGACGATGGCAGCGGTCAAGCGGATCGGCAGCGCACCGGAGGTCGAGGTGGTCGACATCGAGGCGGAAGAGCGTTTTGAGGCGGGACAAGAGCCGGATGGCGGAGAGACTCCTGAAGAGCCGCAAGTCGTCGAGACCAAGGACACGGAAGTGCAATGGGACGGCGGTGCGGACGAAGACGATGAACCGGTAGCTTCAGAGGGAGCAACCGATTTCGAGGAAGAGGGCGGCGTAGCAGAAGTGTCCTTTGAAGAAGCGGCCGTTGAAACGACCGACGCACGCTCGGCGAATACACGCCTCCCCCGCGTTGTGGTTTCGATTGATGGACGAGAAGCGGCTTTGATCCTCAAACACACGGCCGACGGTTTCGCGACGGTGAAGTTTCTTGATGGAGGCGATGTCGAGGTCGTTGACGTGGAGGTTGCGCGCGTGCGTTTGCTGAGGGTGGACGATGGACAAGACGAATGACAGCGCCGTGCTTTCCCTTCGGCTTCAGGGGGCTGCCTTGGCGGAACTGACCGAACGTGCGCAATACGTGGGAAAGACGCGCTCTCGATTTGCGCGGGAGCTCGTCATGAAGGCGTTGGCGGTTCCCGCCCCAGCGAGAACGATCTTTCGGACGGTGGACGCGGAGGAACTGACGAAGCCATACGCGCTCAAGCTGCTGCTCAAAGAAAGCGAGAACGCCGCTCTCACGCGCATTTCGACCGCTCAAGGCATGAGTCGCCAGCAGCTTGTGATCGGTCTCATTCGAATGGCAGCTGCGTCGGAAGCACAGTTCACCAAAGACGAAACGCAGACGCTCTATGCGGCGACCTGGGAGCTGCGCAAGATCGGCGTGAACATCAATCAGATTGCCCGACGCTTGAACGAGGAAGCCAAGGCCGGCCGACTGCATGGAACGGAAGCAGCGCAGTTTCTCAAGCTTTCAACGGCACTGACGAACCGCATGGAGCATGTTGTCGGTAAGGTGGGCGACCTTATCAAAGCAAGCCGTGCTCGGTGCAAGCTCGTTGAAGTTGCAAGGGAGAACCAATCATGAAAAGAGAAGCATTGCTTGCGCTTGCCGCCGGCTTTCGAGAATCCAATCCGAAGCTTGCCGAGCATGGATTCGTGACGATCTACAAAGGGACGGTGACCGGGTGGAAACGGACGCTGAATCGCCCCGGGACGGAGGTTCCGGGAGCCTACGCAGTGGGAGCGGACGCGAGCATTTTCCGCGCTTGCGGTGGGGATGAGGAGCACGGAGCGCATGCGTTTCTTCTTGCTACCGGTGAATGCTTGCACGCGGACGATGAAAGCTCAGAATGCTCGCAAGCATGCAGCGAATGCTCGGAGCATCGCTCGAATTATTGTGGAGCATCAATTCAAGCCAACGGCCTTGACAATGCAAGCAGCCGCTAGGCATACTTCGAACCAAGTCCTCCGTGAAAGCGACGGAGGCCGGGCCTGAGAAACCCGAAATCACAGGCACTTGAGTGCCGCGTGTTTTGCGGCATTTTTGTTTGCTTTCGACGAGCTCCCCAATTTTGGGGACTTCGATAACTGCGAACACTTGGGTGCAGTCTCCACTTATGGGAGAGGCGCGCGGTTCCGCTTCGGCGGGGCCGTCCCTGTGAACGGTTTTCTCAACCCGCGTTGCCTCGCCCACCCGCCTGAGAAACGGGCACGAGGTTCATCATTCACAGGAGACTGCCATGCTTAAAGTGGTTAACCAAGGCACGCATGTGCCGGTTGTTGACGTTGTCGATGGCGTTGCTACGGTCGAATCGACAAATATCGCAGAAGTTTTTGAGAAGCGACACGATCACGTCCTACGCGATATAGAAAACATTCTGATTTCGCTACCGAGCGAGCGACGCGATAACTTCATTGAAATTCAGCTCGATCGCATCAATAACTTCGGTGCGACAGTTCAGTCTAAGGCCTATCGCCTTACACGCGACGGTTTCACGTTTCTTGTCATGGGCTACACCGGCGAGAAAGCCGCAAGATTCAAGTGGGCCTACATCGACGAATTCAACCGGCAGCAGACTCTTCTTGAAAGCAAGGCCCTACCTCCGACGCAATCTGAGCGAACTATGTTCGCGGGAGATTCGCTTGCTGAAAACGTGCTACGAGGGCTCTCCGGCCAAATGGACTCGGAGACCGTGGGCGACATGCTCGTGACCATCGGCACGGTGCTGCAGGTTGTCGGTACCATTCAAAAGGTGCCCGCGTCGGGACCGCAGCTGCAGGCTGCACTCAACGCGTTTCAGCAGGCGCTTGAGGAATCTTGTGATGCTGATGAGTTGGAAAAGCAGCGCCGCCGCAGCCTCAAGGCGCGCAATGCAGCCAGGGCACGTTGGGATCGTATTCGCCAGGGAGGTGCCGAATGTTGAGAGCTGAAATCACCAACCTTCCGATGTTCGACGAGTACGCCTTCATCGAGCAGCATGGCCGTGAACTCACGAGCGACGAGCTCGAAGTGCTTTCGGAGCGAATCGACAACCTGGATCGACATATCATCGCCTTCAACGACGCTACGATCGACATGCTGCATCGCGCCATTTCTGACCAGGCCTTCGAAGAGGGCAGCGTCGTGGCGGCCAATCTCCTTGAACTGCTCGCGGGCATGCAGCGGTACGTGTACCGAGCTCGCGAAGCGCTCGCAGAATGCACGACGGACGAGACGCCGTCGGAGTTGGAGTTCTCCTTTTTGAGCGACACGTGAGCTCCCTGAAAAGTTTCCTCGGGAAACTTTTTGATGGTCCTCAGAGGGGTGAGGGTGGTTGTGGTGGCTAGGGCAGGATCGCGAACTTGGGGCGAAACGTATACACGTTCGCCCAAGTTCGCCACAACCACCGCCGTAGGCGGTCGAGCCTTTCGGGCTCGGGGTTCAGGAGTCTCTGTTCTTTGCTCGGTAAAATTGCATACCGGGTTCACTAATCAGCATGGACTGCTCAATGTTTTCGACTTATTCAAGCCGCGTTGCCGAACTTCTTCAAAAGATTGAATCCGGTGAGATTGCGCTTCCAGATCTGCAGCGCCCGTTTGTTTGGGAAGATGCGAAGGTTCGCAATTTGCTCGATTCGATGAACAAGGGATTTCCTGTTGGCTACGTCATGCTCTGGGATTTTCCCGACGATTACGATGCCAAACCTCGATCTTCTGCCATTGCCAAGTCCGGCACTCGATCTGTCCGAAGTCTTCTGATTGACGGACAACAGCGTCTAACGGCGTTGTTATCGGCTATGGACGGCATCGTCGTCAAAGACAAGGATTACAGGGACCGTCGTATTCGTATTAGCTTCAACCCACTTGCCAAAGCTGATGATGGGAAGCAGATCGGTCAGTTTGAAGTGTGGACCAGCGCTACGGAAAAGGATCCGGAGTGGGTGAGTGACATTACCGAAGTCTATAAACTTGCGGCGGAAAATCCGACGACCGGCGTCTTTATGTTCTGCCAGGCATACTATTCGGCCGTGAATGCCTCGCATGAAAAGAAGGGACTAGCGTTGCTGACAACGGAAGAGCAGCCAGTCGTCTACAACAACATCAATAAGCTCTTGGGCTTGCGTAACTATAACCTGCCGGTCGTATCGATTGACCGAACGGCCTCAGAGGAAGACGTTGCAGAAATCTTTGTTCGAGTGAATTCTGGCGGTCAGAAGCTACTGGAGAAAAACTTCATCGAAACGTTGCTTGCTGTCTACGACAATGACATTCACTGGAAGATTTCGCAATTCTGTGAATCGGCTCGAGTGCCGAAGGATAAGTCGGCGTACAACCATATTATCAAACCGGAACCCTCACATCTGATTCGCGCTGCAGTTGCGCTCGGATTCGATCGCGCGCGTCTGAAGTACGCTTACATGCTTATGCGCGGTCGCGATTTGACGACAGGCAAGACGACAAAGAAGACGCAAGAAGAGAATTTGACAAAATTTCGTGATGCCATGGAAAAGGTTACGAACCTGAACAACTGGCACGAATTCCTCAATCTCTTCCCGGCTGCCGGTTACATCAATGAATCGCTGATCTCTTCCGACAACGCGGTCATTTACAGCTACGCGCTCTACCTTCTTGGCAAGTATAAGTTTGGCATTTCAGCCAACAAGTTACGCCACGCGCTCACTCGGTACATTTTCACTGTGACGGTCAATGCTACTTACAGCGGTTCATCCGAAACCATGTTTGAGGGACAGCTTGCCGAACTCAAAAATTGCAGCACGCCAGAAGACTTCCTTGCGTACATTGACGGATTCATAGCGACGCGCTTCACAGAGAGCTATTTTGAAATTACCTTGCCGGACGAGCTTAAGACTTCGTCAACGCAGGCTCCGACATGGTGTGCTTTTGTCGCCTCGCAGATCGTACTTGGTGCTCAGGTTTGGCTCGGTACGAGCACTGTTGCGACGTTGCTGGCGGTAGGTTCCTCTGGTTCGAAGCGCGCCTTCGACAAGCACCACATCTTCCCGAAAAACTACCTCAATTCGATCGGCATTGATAAGAAGGTCGACTGCAATCAGGTCGCGAACTTTGTATTCATTGATTATCAGTCAAACATCAAAATTTCGGATAGAGCGCCGGCCGAATATTTGCTCGAGTATCGCAATCGGCTCGGCGAGAAAGCGTTTGTTGAATCTTGCGAAATGAATGCAATTCCATCAGCCATCGAAAACATGACTTATGAGGACTTTCTGAAAGCTCGACGCGTTCTGATGGCGCAGATGATCAAAGCGGCATATTTGAAGCTTGCTGGGAAAGCTGAGTTGTGAAACTAACCTGTCGCAGGTAGTAACGAAGCAAGCGCTCCTAGGATGACGGAGATTCAGTGGCAAAAGCTCTATCTCTAAATGAATCAGAGATAGAGCTCAGCGCTTGTCGGTGCGGGGGTTAATCAGTCAACAGATGCCTCTTTATCTAACTGATGGATTTCGAGCTTAGGTAGGGCCTTCACGATCTTCATCGTTTCCAGGCTGACCGTGATGACCTTCAGGAAGAGGTCCAACGGGTAGCGTTCGCTGCCCATCTCGGCCGCGTAGTCGTTGAAGT
>CAJMKD010000050.1 GCA_905213905.1 uncultured Sutterella sp.
GTAGTTGATGAAAAGAGCCTTTTTGACCTCGGGAGCGACCAAGCTTCCCATGGCTTTCAATGTAGCGCTGGGCGCTTAAAAAGCCCTTATGCTTTTGCTTTCGAGCGGGCAATGCGCGTTCATCCGTTCAAAAGCCGCTCATAAAAGCCAGAAAGCGCTGTCACTAGTGGGAAATTATGCCGCAGTTCGAAGTCATTCTGCCGGAAGGCACCGTCATTCTGAGAAACCTGGAAACGGGTGAAAAGCTGCGTCTTTCGGCGGAATCCGGGCCGCTCACGCTCGGGCGGGTAACGCTCGAATTTGCCTTCGCGCCTGCGCCCGGCGCAACAGGGCCGTCGACTTCGGCTTCGGCTTCGGCTTCGACTTCGGCGCCGTCTTCTCCTGAGGCGGCTCATCCGGAAGCAGAGGAGCCGGGGGGCAAAGCGCCGCAAGGGCGCCGCATGGCGTCGCATTCTGAAGCGAGCGCGCTTGACGCAGCCGCGCGCACCCCAAGCGCAGCTACGGCGCAGGATGCAGTTCCCCTGAAGCTCGGCTTTCCGGGCTTTCCGACCGAAGGCGAAGCCCTTCGGGCGCTCCATGAGAATCCCTTCCTCTCGCCCGACGAGCCGATTTTCCCTTCAGAGAAGCCAGCCGAAGAGCGTCGTTCGATTCGTGCGCTTGAGGCGCCTTTCGACGCACTGACGGAAGCGGATTTCGAGGCGACGCTCACGTCGCTTTCGGCCGAAGCCAACAATATGGAAGGCGAAATCGAGTTTTTGCAGGAAATCGACGGCGATCCGGACGACATCGCTGAACTCGAAGGAGCGCTTGAGGCGCTTAAGGATGCCTTCGCAAGGACAAGCCGTCGATTCGAGGCGTGGAAAAAAGCGGTTCGCCACGGCGGTGCCAACGAAGCCAAGGCGCGCGCGGAACGCATCGAAGCCGCAGCTCAAGCGGCCGAAGAAGCTGCGCAGCTTGCCCGGGAGTCGGGCGTCGAGAGCTTCAAGAAGCCGCTCAAGGCGCGTTGAAGGCGCTCGCTTAAAAACGCTCAGCCGATAGCGGTAAGAATCATCATCCAGATCGGAAGCGTGACGGCCGAAAAAAGCGTCGTTGAAGCAACTGCCGTCGTCGCGAACTTCACGTCCGCGTGATGGAACTTGGCGAGCACCGCGATCTGCGTGATGCAGGGGAGCGCCGCCTGGATGACGTAGACCTTGGCGAAGAGGTCCGAAAGCGGCAGCATGAACGTAAACGCAAGGCAGACCGTCGGGCAAATCACGAAGCGGCCGAGCAGCACGAGGGCGAGGTCCTTCGTGATGCGGATGTTTCGAATCCCGATGCGGTAGATCATGATGCCGATGAAGATGAGCGCGAGGGGCGAGGTGATGCCGCCCATGTACTTCGCTGCGGTCATGAAGGCATCCGGGAGCCGCAGATCGAGAAGAATCAGAACGATCGCAAGGAGAAAGCCGCAAAGCGGGGGCGAAAAGACGCGCTTGACGGTCGCGAGCGACAACACCTTCGGCGCCGCCTTCTTCTCGGCCGCAATCCCGTCCATCGCTTCCAGGAAGTTCCCCATCGTCCAGAAGAACGTCGTATTGGCGAAGAAGTAGAGAAGCGTCGGAATGATCGCTTCGTCGCCGAAGAGCGCAATTGAAACAGGCACGCCGATGAACATGTTGTTCGTCGCCGTGAAGGCCGATGAGAAGACGCCCGCGTGCACGCGGTCGATTTTGAAGAGCCGCACGAAGATGCGGCTCACGAAGAAGCAGAGCCAGATCGAGAGAAACGGAATGATCATCGACCCCGCGAGCGAAATAAGCCCCTCGTGGTCGAGCTTTTCCATCACGCTCGAAAAGAGGTAGGCCGGCAGCGACATGAACGTGACGAGCTTCGCGATGAGCGACGTCGACTGCGCGTCGTACCAGCCCTTGTGGGCGGTCCAGTAGCCCGCACCTGCAAGAAGGAGCAGGATCAGCACGCAGTTGAGCGAGTGAAGAAAGGCTTCCCACATAAGGCACCGCCGGTTGAGTTGATTAAAAGCCTTAAGTTTACGCCCGAGATTTCAAGCGCGACGGCCCAAGAGACCGAATTGCGCTTTTTTGCGTATCTCGATTTCATTAATTCGTACCCGTTAGGTAAACATGCATATTAATAAAAAAGATAGTACAAATCAGAATGAGAAGAAATATCAATCTTATTGAAATGTTCATCGACTTCCTTTAGAGTTCGCTCTTCGTAATGAGAATCGTTCTTATTACGTGATTTCAAATCATTGTCGGGAGATGCAGTGAAGGAAGCCAGCGATAAAAACGCCGAAACTTTCGAGGCGGGTGCCCGCGCCATGAAGATGGCGCTTGATGCAAAAACGGGCGATCCGTCCGTTTATTTCGCCGACACGGCTGCTCCCCTTCATGCAGCCTTCCGCGCCAAGGCGGTGGTGCATTCGGGGCCGGGCGGCATGCCGCTGATGGGGGCGGCTGCCGTGAGCGCTTTTGACGGGCTTCTTGACAAGCCTCGCACTGGGAAGACGCTCGCCTACATTCACGTGCCCTTCTGCGAAACGCGCTGCCTTTACTGCATGTTCTATCAGAACCCGTATAAGGAAGACGCTGCGCACGCCTATGCGCAGACGCTTGTGAAGGAGCTTCGCAGCCAGGCGGACCGCGCCGCACAGAAGTGCGGTCCGATTCATGCGGTTTATTTCGGCGGCGGCACCCCGACGGTGTTCTCCCCCGAAGATCTGCGCTTCGTGCTCCGGACGGTGCGCGAAACGCTGCCCTTAGCCAACGACTGCGAAATCACGATCGAGGGGCGCATCCACAACTTTGACGATGCGCGCGTCGAGGCGGCGCTCGAGGGCGGCGCCAACCGCTTTTCGCTCGGGATACAGACTTTCAATACCGAGATCCGCCGCTCGATGCTTCGCGTCGACGACCGCGACACGATGATCCGCCGGCTTGAGGCGATCGACCGCTACGACGAGGCGGCGCTTGTGGTCGACCTCATCTACGGCTTCCCCGGTCAGACGATGGACGTCTGGGCTTCGGACCTTGAGACCGCGGCATCCCTCAGGCTCGACGGCGTCGACTGCTATCAGCTCAACGTATTCGAAAAGTCGCCGCTCGCCAAGCGCATTACGCTTGGAAAACTCCCTGTTGCGGCAGGAACGGCAGAGAAAGCAGACATGTTTGCGCGCTCTGTTGAATTCTTCACGAACGAAAACTGGCGCCGCCTCTCGAACAACCACTGGGGCCGCACGCACCGCGAGCGCAACATCTACAACGAGCTCGGGAAATCTTCCGTCGACTGCCTCGCCTTCGGCTGCGGCGCCGGCGGCCGTCTTGCCGGCCACAGCTTCATGATCGACCGCGATCTCAAGTCCTATACGGCGCGCGTCGAAGCGGGCGAAAAGCCCGTGCAGTTCCTGATGAAGCCCGGTCCCAACTGGGCGCTCCTGCGCGACATCTCCGCCGCGATGGAAAGCGGCGCCATTTGCTTGGGCCGCATCGGTGAAGCCTACGGGCTCGACCTCGAGCGCATCGCCGCACCCGTCATGGATCAATGGATTGAAGCGGGGCTCCTTTTCCGCCGCGGCCGCCACCTGATTCAGACCGTAGCCGGTCAGTACTGGCACGTCACGCTCGCGCAGCTCCTCATGAAATGGGTCGAAAGCCGGATTCAAAAGCCTGCTGCCATGCCCGACATCGACATGGGAGCGCCCGCAGCCGTCATGCATGCGATGCGGCGGCAGATGGCCGGAGCCGCAGCTGCATCAAGCACCCGCGCTGCAGAGATGCCCTGACGGGCAAAGAACTGTGCCCAATGCATGACTCGGCGCGCTGCCCGTGAATGCGCCGAGTCTGCGGAATGACAAAAAGCGTCGCCCGTTGCCTGGGGCAACGCAACGATTTCTCAACTCACTCGAAGAGCAACCTCGATGAAGAACTACAAGATGCTCCAGACGGCCGCCGCCGTCTCCGCAGCCGTGGCTTCCTTTGCCGCTTTCTCTGTCCCCGCCTGCGCCGAGGACACCATGACGACGGAAACCGTGCATGTCACGGCTTCGCGCGTTGAACAGGAACTGATGGACGTGAATATGGCTGTTTCGGTCATAACAAGAGCGGACATCGAACGTTCTGGCGCAAGAAACGTCGGTGAGCTCCTTGAAGATATTCCTGGTGTTCGCATCAACAATGACGGTGGTCAGGGCATGAAGCGCGTGAAGATCCGCGGCGAAGATGCTTATCGCACGCTTGTGATGATCGACGGACAGAAAGTGGCGGAACATAAGTCCATGTCTGGTGCGCCGATGCTGATCGATCCATCGATGATTGAACGCATCGAAGTGATCAAGGGACCGGCTTCCGTGCTTTACGGCTCGGACGCGATCGGCGGGGCCATCAACATCATCACCAAAAAGGGCGGCGACAAACCCATTGAAGGCGAAGTGTCAGCAGGGATGAACACATCGGCTTCTGGGAAGAACGCTGCGGCTTCCGTTTACGGTGCCTATGAGGGTTGGAAATATCGGCTCTCGGCTTCCGTGGAAGACAATGACAACTTAAAGACCCCGAAGGGTGATGCGCCCAACACCTATTTCTCGGCTCGGTCTGCCTCTGCATTTGTGTCTTATGACTTCTCGCCGGATGCAACCGTCGGCGGCACGCTCAGCTATTACGATCTTGAGTTCGGTTCCGGCGACATGAGTGGTGCGTATGACAATTTTGCGGTTGATGTTCCGAAATGGAAGCAGACCAAAGTTGCAGCGTTTGGCGAATTTCGAAATCTATCTGAATCGCTTGTACGTTTGAGAACAGATGCGTTCTTGCAGCGCGGCGACAAGGACATGGTGAATACCATCGGTATGCTGACGACAAGCGAGAAATATCCTTCGCCGTATTTGATGTATGTCTATCCGATCGCCCAGAACGTGATGGATCAATACGGCTTCTCGGTGCAATCCGACTGGCAGCTCGGTGAAAAGAATTATCTCGTTGCAGGCTACGAGTTTTCCTATGACGACCTGTCTGCCGACAGCATTACGCAAATGAGGCCGCATGAAATGATGCCCACCGTTATTACCATGGGCGACAAAACATATGACGGCTATCAAATGACAAATGCGGTCTACGCAAGCATGGAAACCATGCTGCCGGCCGATTTGGTGCTTAGTTACGGTGTCCGTTATACGTGGGTGAAGTCTGAAATGGACATGACCAACAATAAAGATGGTGCAAAAACAGACTTCGGCGACACGTCGGACGGCAAGGCGGTTTTTAATGCCGGGATTCTCTGGCACGGCATTGAGCAACTGACGCTGCGAGCAAATTATTCGCAGGGTTACCGCTTCCCGCTGCTGCAACATTTATACGTTGATACGGCCATGGGCATGGGAACAGGGACTACGTATGCCAACCCTGATCTGAAGCCGGAAACGTCAGACAATTTCGAAATCGGCGCTCGTTGGACCTCGCAGCATGTGACGCTCGATGCCACGGCCTTCTACTCTCAGGCGGACGATTACATTGCAGCGCTCTACAACGCAGCGCTCGGCGGCGATCAGTATCAGAACATCGCTGAAGCGACAACTTACGGTTTGGAATTGGCGGGTTCAGTGCGTGTGGCTGAAACTGGGTTTGAGCCGTACGCGAGCGTCACGCTCATGCGCCGCAAGTTCGAACAGGAAGGAAAGTCCACTTACGACACGGCAACGCCGAATGTTGTTGCGCGCTACGGCGTGCGCTGGGCCGGCAATGCTGAAGGACTCGGCCTTCGCGCGGATGCCTTTGCGCGATCGCTGACCGCGACCGAGTATGAAGACCTTGAGAACAGCGCCAACAATTACCGGCTTGGCGGCGCAACGACCTTCAATCTGGAGGGCGGCATTGCTTTTGGTCCGCAGAAGCAGTATTCGCTCGATGTCGGTCTCTACAACATCTTTGATACGGCGTACCGCGAACAGCTCTCCATCTATGAACCCGGCCGCTACTTCACTGTGAAGCTCAACGCGAAGTTCTAAGAAAGCTTCACATAGTTGCTTCAAGCGCCAACCAGAGCGCGGCCCGAACAAACGGGCCGCGCCCATCCAAGAGACCGAAGAATGAAAAAAGAAATAGGGCGCATCGGGCGCTATTGGGCGCCGCGGGAACTCGTCGTGCTCGGCGTCTTCGCAGCTGCCGCGAAGCTCTCGAGCCTCTTGATTGCGCTCGCGGGCGGCGGGATGAATCCCGTTTCGCTGATTGCGAAGAACCTGGTCTTCACGACGCTCCTGATCGTTCTGCTCACAAAGGTGCCGAAGCTCGGCACGCTTCTTCTCTTCACGATCGTGAGCATGCTGATCAGCGTGCTACTGATGGGCGGGAGCTTTGCGCTCCTCCCTGCGGCGCTCTTCGGGGCGCGCTTGGGCGAAGCGGCTGTATGGGCGACGGGCGGCGACAAGAAGGCCTGGGCCCCTTGGATTGCCGCAGGCGTCTACGACCTCGCGAGCAAGGGACTGAGCCTCGGCGTCTCGTACCTCTTCATGCGCGAGAGTCCTGCGCTCATGACGATGGTGGTGCCGATTGTGCTCGTAGGCTATCTCGGCTCGCTTCTCGGTCTTTGGTTCGGCTGGAAAACCGTTGGAGAACTCAAGCATGCGGGCTTTGTTCGCTGATACCGCGCATGAGAAGAGCCTCATGCGGCATCTCGACGCCCGCACGAAGCTCGGCATCACGGCGCTCACTGCCGTGCTCGCCGTGTGTTCGGGCGGCATCGTCGGGCAGGGCGTTCTCTTTCTGATGACGCTCATTTACGCGCTTCTCTTGAAGCGTCCGGCGCTTCTGGCGCTTCTATACGCGCTCATGGGCGTCATGATGCTCATGGCGCTCGGCTGCGCGCTTCTTCTCGAGCAGTTCATGCCGGGGCTGAGCGGGCTTTCTGTGAAGGCGCTCGGCATTCCGTTCCTTCGCGGCGCTTCCATGATGAACGTCGTCATGGTGCTCGCGATGACGACGCGCGTTGAGGATCTGCTTTCAACGCTCGAGCGCCTGCGCCTGCCCTTTGCCATATTTCTGCCGGCAGCGGTGATGCTGCGCTTTATTCCGACATTTGCGAACGACATCCGCCAGGTCTGGGAGACGCTTCGCATCCGCGGCTGGCCGATGGGGCCGAAGATGCTCACGCTCCACCCCTTCCTTTCGGTGCGGCTTCTTCTGGTGCCGATTCTTTTTCGTGCGTTGAAGTCTTCGGAGTCGCTCGGCATTGCCTCTGAACTCAAGGGGCTCGGAACAGCCGAGCGCACCGTGATGCCCGACCTTCGCACACTCACGAGCCTCGACGCGCGCGTTCTCACCGCAGCCGCAATGACGACGCTTCTCGTGATCTTCGCGGAAGTCTTTCTTCGCGACGCCTTCATGGCGGGCTCCACAGTCATGATGCCCTGAGACGAGGTCCGACATGCATCGAATTGAATTTCAGGACGTTACCTACGCCTACGCCAACACGGCCGCGCCAGCCGTGCGGCACCTGAACCTCACGGTCGACGCGGGCGAACTCAAGCTTGTCACGGGGGCTTCCGGCTGCGGGAAGACAACGCTCATGCGGCTCGTGAACGGCCTCGCGCCTCAGATTCTCGGCGGCCGCCTCGAAGGGCGGGTGATGGTCGAAGGCCTCGACGCTGCGGCGACGCCCGTGGCGGAGCTCTCGGAACACATCGGCACGCTTTTTCAGGATCCGGAAGAGCAGTTTTTTGCGCTCAACGTGGGCGACGAGATTGCTTTTGCGCTCAAGAGCCGCGGCATGCCTGCCGAAGAGATTGACGAGCGCGTTCAATCGGCTGCGCGCCGCATGGGGATAGCGCATCTCCTCGGCCAGGACATTCATTCGCTCTCCGAAGGCCAGAAGCAGAAGGTGGGGCTCGCGGGCATTCTCGCGCTCGGGCCCAAGGCGCTCATTCTCGACGAGCCGACCGCCAACCTCGACCCGGAGGCGACCGCGTCGCTCGCGCTGCTCCTCGGCGAACTCAAGGCGGCGGGCGCGGCGATCCTCGTTGTCGACCATCGCCTCTACTGGCTCAAGGACCAGGTCGATGAGGTGCTCGTCATGCGCTCGGGCGAAATCTGCCGGCGCGGCCCGTTCTCGATGCTCGCTGACGAAGCGCTGCGGCGCAACTTCGGGCTGCGGCGCGCCGCGGTCGACGATCCGCGCACGCGGCTTCCCCGCATCCCCGTCAAAGCGCTCGGCGAAACGCCGCCCTTCGGCGTCGATCACGCGCGCTTCAGCGCCGAAGGCCTCACTTTCGGCTATCCGGGGAAGACGCAGATTTTCTCCGCCGTCTTCTTTGCGGTGCCCGAGGGCATCACGGCGCTGATTGGCGAGAACGGCACCGGGAAGACAACGCTCGCGCGAATTCTCACGGGGCTCGAACGAGCGGAAGGGCGCTTCGAAATCGAGGGCGCCGCGGTCGGCCGCGAAGGGCTGATGCCGTCCGCTGGGCTTGTGCTTCAAAACGCAGACCACCAGCTTCAGATGCGCACGGTGCGCGAAGAAGTCGAGGGCGCCATGAAGGCCGCGCTCGGCGCCAAGGCGCGCGCCGCGCACAGAGGCTTCTTCGCTCGGATCAAGACCGTGAAGCTCACGGCTGAAGATGAGACGCGCATTGATGCGCTTCTCGCGGATCTGCGGCTCACGCACCTCGCAGCCCGCCATCCCCAGAGCCTTTCGGGCGGGGAAAAGCAGCGCCTTGTCATTGCCTGCGCGCTTGTGAAGGATCCGGCGATTCTCATTCTTGACGAACCGACTTCGGGCCTGGACGGCGCCAACATGGCCTCGATTGCAGGGCTCCTCGAGCGCGAAGCGAAGAAAGGACGCGCCGTCTTTCTCATCACGCACGACCTGGAGCTTCTCGACGCCTGCGAGCGGGCGCTCGACATGGCGGCCGTCCGAGAGGCAAGCCGCAGGAGCGTGGCGGCGATCGATGCGGCCATGGCGGGCGCAGCGGCTGCCGGCAGGGCCGATTTCAGGGGGTGAGGTCTCGGCGCTTCGAAGCAGGCGCGGCAGAAGGTTCAAGTCTTCAGCGCGCAAGCGCTCGAAGCCGCACGAAGCCAAACGATATCAAGCCCCAAAACCATTCAATTTTTACTTTAGGAATCAACAACATGCAGCACCGACTCCAGCCCACCGCAGAACAGGCGGCCGTGATTGAAGAAATGATGAAGGCGCCTTATCCCGTCACGATCGGCTCGATCGCGAAGCGCCTCGGCACGAGCGAATGCGACGCCGCAGCGCTTCTTTCCGAAGAGGTCGCCGCCTTCGTCGCGGGCGACGCATCGGCGAGATTCGCCGAAGTCTGGGAAGCCTTGGCCGACTGGGAAAAAGTGACGCTCTTCATCATTCATGCGGGGAACGTCTTTGAAATTGAAGGGAAGCTCTTCAAGGGCAAGATCGGCCACGGCTACTACAACATCCTCTCGAAGCACGCGACGATCGGCGGCCACCTCAACTATCAGGACATCGGGGCGATTGCCTTCGTGTCGCTCCCCTTCATGAACCGCGAATCGCTTTCCGTGCAGTTCTTCACGAAGGCGGGCGACGTTGCGTTTGCGGTCTACGCAGGGCGCGAAGACCACAAGATCGTTGCGTCCGTGCGCGAAGCGTTCTTTGCCGACAAGGCGCGCTTCACGGCGCCCGTTGAAGCTGCCTCGGACGACGCGAGCTGAGGGAGAGTGCCGTGACCGAAGAAATGAAGCAATGCCGGCCCCTCATCATCGTGAGTTCGCGCACCGGCAACACGATGACTGTCGCGCATGCCATTCACGACGCTTATGCGGCTGCTGGTGCGCTGCTCGTTCGCGCTGACGCGCTGCCCGAGTCGCTCGAAGCGTTCAATCCCGTGCTGCTCGGCTTCTGGTGCGATCGCGGCATGGCGCCCGAAGACATGAAGGCCGCAGCAGCGAAGCTCGTTGGGAAGCGCCTCGGCTGCTTTGCAACGATCGGCGGCGACCCGAGCGCCGATCGCGCCAAGGACTGGATGGCGCGCACGTCGCGCGCGCTCGCTGAAGCCGGCAGCAGCAACACGCTCGAAGCGACTTTTCTCTCTCAGGGGCGCATCGATCCGAAGCTTGCCGAAGCGATGGAAAAAATGATGCGCGCGAAGGCTGGACCCGCCCAAACGCCGGAAGAAGCCGCCAAGGCCGAGGCGGAGCGCGAAAAGCGCGAAGCGCGACGTCGTGCGGCAGAAACGCATCCCGACCGCCTTGACTGCCTCGCCGCCGTCGAGGCTTTCCGGGCGCTTCTCGCTGATGCGGGCGAGAAGCATGCGGCTTGCGGCCAGCAAGGCGAAGGACTTGCGGACGACTGAGCGCTTCTGAGCGTTCGTCCGCTTCAATCATTTTGAGGTTTATCCATGACGTTCTCATCTGAACGGCTCGCCGAGATTTACGCGATGATCGGTCCGGCGGGCGTGGTGCTCGTTTTCGTGGCGCTTCTCGCGCTCTATCTGATTCTCTGGCAGCTTTTCTACATGGCTGCCGTCTGGCGCAACTTCAAGCGCGACTTCCTCGATATCGAGCGCGGCCGCGACCGTTGCCTGCGCCGCATTGATCCGAAGCGGGCCAATCCGCTCATCCGCATCATTTACGAAATCGTGACGACCCACGGCCAGCACTCCGACGACGTGCGCGCCGAGGTGAGCTACCTCTTTCACCGCAACTTCAAGCGCATGAGCAATGCACTTTGCTGGCTGAAGCTCATTTCCGTCATTTCGCCGCTCCTGGGGCTGCTTGGCACCGTCTGGGGCATGGTGGCGGTCTTCCAAGCGATGGCGGATTTCACCCATGCCAATGCAACGGTGCTCGCTTCGGGCATCTGGTCGGCCCTCATCACGACGATCATGGGGCTTTGCGTCGCTATTCCGACGCTCATGGCGTACTACTACCTGATGCTCAAGTTCCGAGGCTTCCATATTGAAGCCGTGGAGCACAGCTACCGGGCGCTCGAAGTCTGCCGCCGGCTCAATCTGTTTTCTGCAGCAGGCGCGCACGCCGAAGCCGGCTGCCCCGCAGCACACGGCGTCGCCGAGGACTGCGGCGGCAGAGCCGCAAGACCCATGAGCGCCGCGCGTGCGGCGAGTTATGCAGAAGAGGAATCCGAGCCGAACTCCCTTTGATTCGGCGCAACAGCGTGCCGGCCATCGCGCCGGAAGGAAGCGCAGATGAATTCGAACCTTTTCGGCGGCTTCGAGGACGAGCCCCAGATTGATCTCACGCCGCTTATCGACTGTCTTTTCATGCTCATCATCTTCTTCGTCCTCACGATGAGCTTTTCGAAGCCCGTGCTCGAGGTGGTGCTCCCGCAGGCCGTGAACGGCGACGCGTCGCACGACCGCAACGAGCTTCTCGTCTCGGTGAAGGCCGACGGGGCGCTTTTCCTCAACGCGGATCCGACGACGCTCGAAGAAATCGCCGCGGCGCTCGACGCGCAGCCCGAGCGGCTTCTCAACATCTACATGGATGAAAAGGCGCCTTTTGCGAGCTTTGTCGCCGTGATGGATGTCGCCAAAGAGAAGCGCGCAGGGCGCTTTGTGATCAGCACGCGCTTGCCTGATGAAGCAGGCGGGTCGGCAGCTGCCGATTCGGCCAGCGCATCCGGCGCGCCGCAGCCGTCCGAGTGACGTTGAAGTGGCAGCGAAGAAAATGACGCAATTGAAGGAAAAAACGACGTCGAGTGCGCCTGCCGAAGCGGCGGAGCGGACGCCACGAAAGCCGCTTTCGACCGAAGCGGAGCGAGCAACGCGCTTTGCGAGAAGCACGGTGATGGCTGCCGCTGCGGCGCTTTTCGGGAGCGTCATGGTAGACGCCTTTCATCAGGCCGTGGCGGTGCCGTCGCTCCCGGCAGGCGTTTTCCAGCAGGCGACGTACGTCGAATTTCGCGACGTGCCGCCGCCAGAAGAAACGCCGCCCGAGGAAGCCGAAGCGCCTGCGCCGCTTCCGCCCGAAGAGGTGCTTGAAGAACATACGGTCGACGAAAGCGATTACGAAATTGATGCGAAGCCGGCGCCGCCTCCGCCCCCGCCGGCCCCGGCCTGGCGCAGGAACATGAAGTACCACAGCAGGCCGAACACCACCAGGATGACGATCCACGGGATAAAGCTCATCCAGTAGGGAGGCACCCAGCCCTGGGGATAGTCGTAGTCGGTGAT
>CAJMKD010000051.1 GCA_905213905.1 uncultured Sutterella sp.
CGTCCGAACGCTCGGCGGCCGGAGCAGGCTCGTGATTTCGGTTTACGACGGCGCGATGGCCGGCTATTCGAGCGGGGCTGCCAAGGCCGTCGATGCGCTCCTCAGGCGGGCGCTGCAAATTCTGCGGTGTCCGGCCAACCGCTGCAGCACGGCCTGCGCCGCTTGCGTGCTTCGGTTTGACTCGCAGAAAGCAGAGTCGACTCTCGACCGTCATGACGGCCTGGCGCTCCTCGAAAGCTGCGGCATTGAGCGGATCGCCGCGGGCATCGACCTCGGAGTCGCCCGCGAGAAAGGCCGCCTCATCACTGCGCCGCTCCCCGAATATCTCGAAGCCGCCTTCGAAGCGCGAGACGCTTCCTCGGTTTGCTTCTTTATCCGGGAAAGGCCCGACGAATTCCTCCGGCTGGCTGCAACGGACGTCTTTCAGCTTGCGCGACGCCTGAGCGAACGCCGAGCCGCAGCGGCAGGCAAGCCCGTCGTCACGCTCGCTGCGGTCGGCTTTGACTGGGCGTCCCTTTCCTCCGCTCAGAGAACGAGCCTCGCTTTTCTGGGCGAATACGGCGTGGCTTTCGCCCGCGTCGACCTCCGCTCGAAAGCCGACGAGGCCGTCTTCGAGAGACTCTTTGCCGTCACCGTGAGCTCGCACGGCAAGGCGGAGCCGCCCTGCGGCTTCTTCTATGCCGGCGCGCCGGAAACGACCGAAGAAGCTCGGCGCGGATGGACGCTTGAGAGTGAAGCGCTGCGCATTGCAGTCTCGCCCATCGAAAGTGCGCTGCCAGGACCGGCGCCTCAGCCCGCTCCGGCCGCAGAGCCCGAAAGGGCGCCGCTCACGAGCGGCGTCGCCCGGGAAGTGTCATTTCAGGGGTGCACAGTCGCCGAATTCGGCGACGCCTTCATTCTGAAGAGCATTCAGGCAATTGCGCCTGAAGCCGAGCGCATCGACGACGTCTTCAATGCGCCCGTCGAAAGCGTCGTCTACACCGACAACTATCTCGAGCGCGCCGGCGAGCCCGCGCTTCTCCTTTCGATCTTCCGCGCCGTCGCCGAAAGCGCGGATGCCGCCGATGCGTCGTTCGTCGTTCGAACAGGCGTCCCGAAAAACCGCAATGCCGGAAGCGGCTTCCAGCTGCCGAACCAGCTCTACAGGCCCTGGCCCGATGAAGAGGTGCGGCGAACGGTCTTCTCGGCGCTCGAGAAGCGCGCCGCCGCAGGGAGCCCGAGCGACGGCATTCCCGCCATGCGGCTCACATTCGACGTTGCAGAAGGACAGCTCCCGGTTCACCACCGTCAGCTCCTGATTCGGTTCGCCAACGGCGAGGCGCTGGAGATTCTCCCCGATCAGGGCGTCGGCTGCGTGGAATTCGACAGGTTCAGGCTGCAGCTCCCAAACGCGAAGGATTGGGCGCTCTGGCTTTATCGGGCCTGCAGCCCTAAAAACGCCGGCAGCCTGCGGCTTTCGGACAGCAGAAAGCATCCGACGCATCTCTCGGTTTCGAAGCTTGAAGCGCCGTAAGACGCTCGACATTAAGCGCCTCGGTTCAGCCCCGCCAACGGGGCTGAGCCGCGCCCCGCCGGGAGGCCTTTTTCCGGCACTTATCAAGGAAGCCGCTCTACAGAGAAGCATCACGAAGTAGCGAGATGGATATTTTCGAAACGCTGGCCGATTGGCTTATAAAATTTTTCGTTTGGGGATCCTGCTTTCTGGTCCTCTACCTTATCGCGGCCGTTTTGGAATGGATCTTTCGCGGGAAATCGAGCCTGATCGAGTTCTCCATGCTTTTCACGCATCCGGAACTGTTTCAGGAACCAAAGGAAGAACTTCTGCCGGCAGAACCGACAACGCCCATTCCGCCGCCCCCGGAAAACGAGGCGCTGCTCGACTATTTCGACAGAAAGAACCGCCGCGCCGCAAAAGCTTTCCCCGGGAAGATCGCCCGATTTCGGCGTGATGTGGCCGAGGGCCGCATTCCGAACCTGGAATCGCTGATGAAGACGCGCCGCTGCGAATTTGTGAATCCCGTTCCTTATTTCGTTAACGACTATGCCGAAGTCGACTGCATTCGGCTGGTCTCGCCCGCCAACAACGCCATTGCACAAGATCCGGATTTTCCCGTTGCGCCCTGGTTCGTCTTTGATGACGTGGAAAATGCCGTTCTAGAGATCTTTGATCCTGCAATCGTTGCCCAGTACGACCTGTATGCGCTTCTTCTGCAAGGCTGGTATGAAAAGACGCGGATGAAAACAATCGCGGCGGCACTGAGAAAGCGTTATTCAGCCGAAACGGATTAGCACATGTGATTGACCAATACAGATCAATATTTATTTTTTACAATGTTATTTGATATTCTACAATAAAAATGACATAAAAATTACTCGTAGTACGGTGTTTCTGTTGCATAAGAGATTTGGGAGGATTAGGCAGGAATGGCTGCAGCTCTAGCGACTGCTACTAAATATGAACTACAGCTCCGGAACAATTTCTATAGGAAATCAAGTCGGCGAATATATCTTCGAACCAGCCGCCCAGTAGACATTTTCAGAAACGCAACTGAGAAGTGACTTTTGTCATTTTGAAATGGCAAATGTCAACCCATGTTGTAAGTCAGTCAAATTTTATGTCACTCTTTATTGCGCATCTCATTTTTGCAAAATGAGACAGTTCTTATTGTCATGAAATGAGCCAGTTTCTATTGTCCTGGTGCAACCGTCAGGGCTATGAGGATGTCAAACATTTGCTAGAAGAAATCGAAAAGCCCCGACTTTTTCCCGGACTTCTGCTCCTCTTCATATCGAAGCTGCGCTTCTCTTCGGCGCGCCTGATCTTCCTTGAAGCGCTTGTTCTTCTCCTCGCGCTTGGCTTTGCGCTCCCTTGCATTTTCCTCCGCTCGAAGCTGTCGCTCGCGCGCTTTCGCTTCCTTCTGAGCGAGCGCCGCCATGTTGGCCTCTTCCATCGCCTCGCGGGTCGCGAGAGCATCGCTGCTCGGCTTTGATTCGGTGCCGGGGAGCGCAGCCCCGGCCGGCAGACTCGGCGCCTTGGGCTCGGCAGCCTTGAGGCCGGACGGCATGGAAGGCTCGCGAACCTTCGCCGGCGCCGGTCCGCTCGGCATGGACGGCTCCTTGATTTGCTTCGGCGAGTAATCGCCGGGAAGCGGCGCGGGCTTCACTTCCTTCGGTTTGATCTTGACGGGCGGTTCCGTCGGCGCGGCCTTCACGGTCTTAGGCGCGATATCGAGCGGTTCCGGTTTGGGTTCCGCCTCGCGAGCCGCCCGACGGCGTTCGTATTCTTCCGTTTGAACCTTGTGCTGGATAGTCCGCGCTTCCGTCATGATGTCCCGGATTTCGCGCTGACGCTTGAAGGAAAGCTTTCTTGCTTCTTCGATGCAATGATTGACAAGAAACGTGTAATAGCAGGCAGCCGATTTGTTTTTGACGGCAGCCTCGATTTTGGAGAGTTCCTGGTCGGCCTCCTTCAGTGCTTTTTCCGCTTGTTCGGGCGTTTCCAACGCCCCTTTTCGCCGCCATTTCTCCACGAACAACCGATCCGCAAGAAACGCGTCGGCTTCCCGGCCGAGCGCTTCATAGTGATCCCGCTTCTCCGGATTGACGCCCGTGAAGACGGGTGAGCGAAAGCCGGTCGACTTGCTCTCCTCGTCAGCAGCATGTCCGGTCTGGATCGCGAGAATGAGCATGCCAAGAACAGCGAGCATGCTTTTGGTGAACGTTATGCGCATGATCTGTTCCCTTGATGGTTCGTTTCAGGCTGGCTCGTCTGAAGTCGATAAAGCTTCGCAAAGAGGCCGTTGTGCGCGAGAAGCGCCTCTTTCGTCCCTTCTTCGACAATTTCGCCGTTCTGCATGGCAACAATGCGGTCAACGTTTTCGATGGTCGAGAAGCGGTGTGCAACCGTGACGCAGGTCTTGCCTCTCGTCAGCCGCTCGAGCGCTTCCTTCACAAGGGCCTCGTTTTTGCTGTCGAGCGCGCTTGTCGCTTCGTCGAGAATGAGGATCGGCGCATCCTTGAGAACGGCACGGGCAATGGATATGCGCTGCTTCTGTCCGCCCGAAAGGAGGCTGCCGCCCTCGCCCACCCGCGTATTGAGCCCCTCGGGAAGCGAAGCAATGAATTCGTCAAGCGCAGCGGCCTGGACCGCCCGCTCGATGTCTGCCTCAGAAGCATCCGGCAAACCGTAGGCGATGTTGGCTCTTATCGTGTCGTCGAAAAGGAAAATGTCCTGAGACACAACGGCAATCTGACGCCTCAGGCTTGCCAGGCGAATTTCACGCAGGGGGATGTCGTCGAGCCTGATTTCGCCGTGAGTCGGCTCCCAGAAGCGCGGAATCAGGTTGACGAGCGAACTCTTGCCCGAGCCCGACGGACCAACGAGCGCCGTATGCTCGCC
This sequence comes from uncultured Sutterella sp., assembly GCA_905213905.1. GTDB lineage: Bacteria > Pseudomonadota > Gammaproteobacteria > Burkholderiales > Burkholderiaceae_F > Sutterella. The sequence goes on from CAJMKD010000051.1 coordinate 4,400, forward strand.
GGGCCGAATCGTCAGATTGATGCCGCGCAGCGCCGGCTCGTTTTGGCCGGGATAGGTCAGAAAGACGTTCTCGAAGACGATTTCGCCCCGGGCGCGCTCAAATTCAATCGTTCCCTCATCAACTTCGCGTTCCGCGTCGAGCACTTCAAAGAGGCTGTGCGCGGCCGTAGAAATAGCCGCAAAGGTGCCGTTCAACCCCGTCAGATGCTGCAATGCGGGCTTCAAAAGCAGGAGGGCGGCAAGGAACGTGATGAATTCGCCGATCGTGAGAAGCCCCGCCTGCGCTTCGTAAAGCGCCACAGCCACGACGAACGCAATGCCGAGCATCGTGATCATCTGCGTGATTGGGGTGGCAAGGCTTTCCGTCTTGATGCGGTCGAGCGCCGTGCGGCGGATCGTGCGGTTCACCTTTTCAAAGCGCTCCTCTTCAAAGGCATAGCTTCCTGACACTTTGACGACGCGCTGCGCCTCATAGGCTTCCTGAACGCGCGAAAGCATGAGGCCCACGGTCTCCTGGCTGCGCTTCACGATCACGCGGATGCGCTTCGCGATGAGCTTGAGCGTCAGGACAATGAGCGGACCGACGACGAATGCGACGAGCGTGAGCTTCCAGTTCTGCCAGAAGAGAAGGCAAAGGAGCGCGATGATCTGCAATGAGTCGCGGATCAGAACGATGAGGGAGCTCGTGGCGCCGGAAAGCGCGACATTTGCTTCGTTCACGAATTTCGAGCAGATGACGCCCGTCGGATTCGCCTGATACCGTTCGGCGGGCCAGGCCATGATGCGGTCGTAGAGCTCGGTGCGGAGCGTGATCAGAACAGTCTGGCTCACCTTCGCCATCACCCAGGACGACGCGACCGTGCAGAAGGCGAAGAGAAGCGTCACGCCGATCAGCGCCGCCGGGGCGCCCGCTATGACCCAGGGCTCCTGCTGGTAGAAGCCGAGGTCGGTGAGCTTCCCGAGGAGCGTCGCCGTGAGCGACGACATGCTCGCCTCGCCGGCCATGAAGACCGCTCCGAGCGCAATCCGCCACTTGTGCGGCAGAAGATAGCGGTAGACCCGAAGGAGGTCCGGCTCGAAGTGCTTCAGAAATCGATTCATGCCCTTCTCCTCAGATCTGCTGCAGCTTGCAAAGGTGCGCGTAGTCGCCGCCCTTAGCAAGGAGGCTTTCGTGCGTGCCGATTTCGCGGACGACGCCTTCGCTCATGACGACGATTCGCGATGCGTTCCGTATCGTCGAGAGTCGATGCGCCACGATGAACGTTGTGCGCCCTTCCATCAGCTTTTCAATCGCCGTTTTGACGGCCGCTTCCGATTCGCTGTCGAGCGCGCTCGTCGCTTCGTCGAGAATCAGAATCGGCGTGTTCCTTAGAATCGCCCGCGCAATCGAGATGCGCTGCTTCTGGCCGCCCGACAAGCGGCTCCCGGCTTCGCCGACGGGCGTATCAAGCCCCAGGGGAAGCGAAGCAACAAAATCCGTGAGCGCTGCAGCTTCAACGGCTCGAAGGATGTCTTCCTCCGGCGCATCCGGCATCGCATAGGCGATGTTCTCCCGGATAGTGCCGTCAAAAAGCACGACATCCTGAGAGACAATCGCAATTTGGCTGCGCAGCGACGCAAGGGTGACATCCTGCGTGTTAACGCCGTCGATCAGAATGCGGCCCGACGTCGGATTCCAGAATCTCGGAATCATGTTGACGACGGACGACTTGCCGGAGCCTGAAAGACCGACAAGCGCAATGCGCTCGCCCGGATGCACGTCGAGGCAGAAATCCGAAACGGCATCGCGGTCCGTGCCCGGGTATCGAAGAGAGACGTGATCAAAAGTCACATTGCCCTTCACGTTGCGTAGTTCGATCTTGCCGCGGTCATCTTCGATCGGCTCATCGAGCGTCTGGAAAATGCTTTCGGCGGCGACCGACATCCCGACAATTGAAGTATTGATGCCTGCGAGGCGCTTCAAAGGCTGAAGCACAAGCAGCATCGCAGCGAGGAACGTCACGAATTCGCCGAGCGTCAGCATGCCGCTCTGAACCTGCCAGAGCGCAAAGGCGAGCACGACGGCTACGCCCACCATGCCGATCAGCTGGGTGGCCGGCGTCCCGATGGAGGAAATCTTATTGATGCGAAGCGCAAGGTCGGCAATCTCATTATTGACTTTGCGGAACCGTTCACGCTCTGCCGAATAGGCGCCGGAGATTTTGATAAGCCGCTCGGCTTCATAGGTTTCCTTGACGCGGGCCAGAAGCGTCGCCACATTCTGCTGGCTGCTGAACATCACCGATTTCATCTTTCGTGAAATCCATTTGAGCAGCCAAGCGATGAGAGGCGCGAGGCAAAGCGTCGCAAGAGCAAGAAGCCAGTTGTGATAGACGAGGATCACTGTGAGCGCAACCGTCTGTACGGAGTCACGAACCAAAATAATGGCGGACTTGGCGGCACTCGAGAGGGCGAAGTTCGCCTCGTTGATGAACTTCGAGGCAACCAACCCGGAGGGATTTTTCTGATAGGCAACGGCAGGCCAGCGCAGCATGCGGGCAAAAAGCGCCCGCCGGAGCGTCTGCATCACGGACTGGCTGATTTTTGCGAGCAGATAGTTGCTCGCAAGCATGCTGCCGCCGTTCAACGCAGCGATGAATATGAGGCCTACAGGCGCCGCAATGATGATCCAGGGCTCCTGTTTGTAAAAGCCGATGTCGGTGAGCTTCCCCAAAAGAAGCGCAATGAGGGATGACGCTGCGCCAGCACCGAGCATAGCCAATAAGGCCAAAGCTATCGAAATTTTGTAACGAATTACGTAACTAAAAAGTCGATTCAAAGCTCTAGGAAAATAATTCTCAACGCGTAGTAACCGACACCGCATTATTCAACCCTTAAGAAATTTTCCTTTTAATAATATTTTTCGGCTATTGTGCGATTATTTTCTTCATCTATTTGATGAATGCTAAAATCTAAGTCGCAAATTTTTTCGAGATGTTTAAAAATTTCTTCCGGATTGTCTTTCTTATCGAAAGGGATTACAAAATCACCGAGACCTAATTTTCTTAAACGTTCTGCTGGAGCACCAATATCAAAGCATGCAATTGGAACATCTGTTCTAAGCATCTCAGAAAGAGTTAGTGAAAATGTTTCAGGCCAGATAGCTGGAAGGAAAAAAATTGAAGGCCTCGCTTTTCGAATCAAGCTAATTTCCTCGTCAAAAGTATTATATTTGCCTAGGAACTGGATATATGGATCATCTTTTACCTTTTCACCAATTACTTTGATTTTAGCTTTCAAATTATTTTCATGGATATACTTTGCCAATGAACTTAAAACAGACAGTCCCTTTTCTTCTGTTATCCTTCCAACAGTACAAATTGTGAAAATTTTTGAACGTTTGTCTATTTTTATCGTTTGATATTTCTCGTCTCTATGAGGAATGACTAAGAAATCTACATTTGGAAAAACTGGCTGAATTCGATTCTTAAGATCGTTTGATGGCACAATCACTTTATTGGCAATAGCAAATAATTTTTTTGAATTTCTTCTCAAAACAAATGTAGATATGTCATCCGGGAGATTAATTCTGTCACAATTGAAACATTCTGCTCTATCTAATTTATTGCATAAATTACCTTTGTAATCTAAAATTTTAATTTTAGAACAACAGCAGTGAAAATCATGCAAGCTAACAGTTATGTTAAAATTTTGCTCTCGATGAATAGATTCTATTATATCAACAAAATAAGAAGGCCATCTATACAAAGAATGAATATGCAAAGATTTTATATTTAAATATTTAAATACCAAAGATAGTTCATCCTTGCCGCTATAAATGGGAATTATTTGGAGATTTGGATAATTTAAGCCATCTACATCGAAATAAATGTTTCCTTTACCAGATGGGAAAATTTTTATAGAATTAATATTCTCATTTTCAAGATCTTTAATCAAATTATTTACAAAAAGCAAAGTGCCCCCACCAAGATCATGCAAAACATGGAGGATATATGGATCATTAAAATTTTGATAATTAAGCCTTACACAGTCCAAAATTATTCGGTATTTACGCAAAGGATCTCTAAGTATCCAGTCCTCCACTTGAGAGACATACGTTGGATGTTTTTTTTGCAAAATAATCGAATTTTCACGACACAATCCTGCTGCGCGTTCTTTAAAGGAAATCGAACCGTAATGTCGAATAAATACAGAAGGTGTACAAACATTAATGTAACCACTCTTTAGAAATCTCTGGCATAAATCGTTTTCTTCGCCATAACCAAGATTAAAGACCTCGTCTAAGAGACCGATCTTGTTTAGAGCTTCTCTTCGAACATACATGCAACAACCCACTCCAGTAGGGATTGCTTCATACTTCTTATCAAAAAGTTGACCAGCTAGCTTATCAATTTCTTCGTCTGAGTCTGCGAATTCGCTTGAATTATCCGTTAGAATTCTCGGATACGAACAAATAGTGGCATTATTAGACAAAGGGGTAATGCTAGCTATTTTTGGATTTAATTCCGCAATTTCGCATATTCTATCAATCCAATTATTAAAAGTTTCAGTATCAGAATTAAGCCATATTACATCTCTTTCCGGATGCAATTGCATCCCAAAATTCATTGTCTTAAGAAATCCTAAATTTTTCTCATTTTCTATTAAGCTAAAAAGTCCTGAATTGGATAATTCTCTTAAACTCTGAGTTATTTTATCATCTGGTGATTTATCATTAATTACAACCAATTCAAATTCAGTTTTATTATCAGAATTCAATACGCTATAAACACATCTAAGCGTTCCCTCATATCCGGAATAAACCGGAATAATAATATCTATCTTAGCTTTTTTCTTGTTCTTTTTTTTGGAAAATTCTTTTTTTAACGCAGCCCAATCTTGAATGCTAGGAAGAACTGCTTTTTTCCTGGAAACTGAATTTCCATCAATATTTTGACTGACAGCAATATGTTGCTTTTTTAATTCACGTTTTCCAAAATGGTTAATTATGCAATTCAAAAGCTTATATTTTAATTTATTTTTTTGCAATTTCCCTTCAAATTTTGCAGTTAAAGCCGAATAATTTTCTTGCGTAAAAACGCCTTTCTTTTCAAGATTAAACATTATTTCCTCGAGAATTCAACAAAACTTTCGAAACTGCTTCCAGATATTGATATCCAAACTTAATATCAGGCTCTAGGTGACTACCTTCACCCCATTCGTTCCAAGAATTAATAAAAACGATAATATTATCCTTTGTATGAATTTTTTTACTTTCTTCAACAATATCGGACAGCCACTGTTCAAAAAGCTTTGGAGTTGCTCCGTCAAAAATATAAGCGCCTGAATATACTTTTCTAGCTGTGTTATCAAATCCCACCATCGCAGATCTATAATATTCATCCCCGTTGTATTTATTTATTAAATATGATTTCTTCTCAACATAATCCTTCAGATCGTATATTTTGCCTGAGAAATTCGGATTAATAATATCAACTTCAGTTTTCTCGCGAATTATCATCCCGTGAGGTGGAAACTCTACGATTGCATCTGCGCCCCATTCTTTTGAAGAACCTTTAAATCCGTCAACAGCATTAGTTAAAAGAATATAAAGATCAGGATAACCTGCTTCTCGTGCATATCTTTTTAGCTCAGAGCAGAGCCAACGAGTTGATTCTTGTCCAAATAAAGAAGGCCTATAAATTGAAAAAACAGGACAATTTTTAATTTTAATATATCTTTTGTCTCTAAAATATGGTAGCAAATCCTCAAAAAGTTTTTTTCGGATCTTCTTGTTTCAATTCTTGCTTAAAAATTATTTCTCTATCGCCACCATCCCAAAGACAACTCCAATTTTCGTTAGCCCAATTTAAACAAAACTGAATGTCTAACTCTTTATTTGAAAGAAACAATTCTAAGGGTTTTTCCATGGTACGCGTTCCGGAGAACCAGTACCAATGGAAACAAAAACCGTAAATACCGAATTTTTTGGCTAAATAAATTTGACGTTTAAAAGTTTCAATATTTAATATGTCATAAAATCCAACATCATAAGGAATATGAGGTTGATAATGACCGGCATAGACTGGAAGAGCCTGTGTAACATTAGTCCATTCCGTAAAACCTTGACCATGAAATTTATTATTAACTTCCAATTGGTGAAATTGCGGCAAATAATAAGCTATCAATTTAGGATCTTGTTCATCCCTTAAGTAATTTGTTTCCGGGAATCTAATTTTATTCTGCTTATTTTTAGACTCAAAGTTTGCGCTAAAAAGGAAATTAATATAATTATCGGCTCTTGAATCGTTAATTTTTTTCAAATCTTGAGTCTCTTTTGGAGCAGTATTCTTTATTTTGCAGTACTTCGATCGAATTTTCTTCAATTTAGAAGAAAATTCATCTTCTTTAATTAATTTCAAGTTACGCTTAATAACTAGTATACTTTTTTTAAAATAATAAGTGGAATTGTACTTCATGATGCTTTTTATATTTGTATGTTTTGTTATGAATTACATTAAATACCATTCAATTGTGCGTTTAATTCCACTAACAAATTGCATTTCAGGAATCCATTTAAGATCTTTTTGAATTTTAGTTGGATCAATTGCATATCTGAAATCATGTCCGAGTCGATCTTTTACGTGAGTAATCAGTTCGGAATAATGATGACCTTCCCACGGACGAACTTCGTCAAGAATTTGACAAATCGTGCCGACTATTTCCAAATTTGTCTTTTCGTTGTGTCCGCCTACGTTATATGTCTCGCCGGAGCGTCCTTGGTGATAAATCAAATCAACTGCGCGGCAGTGATCTTCAACCCAGAGCCAGTCCCGAATATTCTTCCCTGTCCCATAAACGGGGATGGGTTCATGAGCGAGACATTTGCGGATAACGGTGGGGATAAGCTTCTCGGCATTCTGCCAGGGTCCATAATTGTTTGAGCAATTAGAAATTGTGGCATTCATCCCGTAAGTGTGTACGTAGGCGCGAACCAGAAGATCGCTCGAGGCTTTGCTTGATGAATACGGACTGTTGGGCGCATAGGGCGTTTCTTCAGTAAAGTACCCTGAATCTCCAAGCGATCCATAGACCTCGTCGGTTGAGATATGGTGAAAACGGCTGCTCTCGAATCGCTTCTTTTCTGTCCAGTAAACTCTGGCCGCCTCGAGAAGCGTAGCAGTACCGTCGACATTGGTTCTTACAAACCGCAGCGGATCCTTAATCGAATTGTCGACGTGGCTCTCGGCAGCAAAGTGGATGACGCCGTCAATATCAAACGCGTTGAAAATATAATCAACTAACTCTCGATTGCAGATGTCGCCTTTGACCGGAACAACGTTCGGCATGGTCTTCTGCAGATCCCAGGAACGAAGATTCGCGGCATAGGTCAGCGCATCCAAATCAATGATTCGTGTTTCCGGGTGGGCTTTTGAATAATATGAGATAAAGTTTGTTCCAATGAAGCCGGCGCCGCCTGTGACAAGAATATTGTGCTCAAACATAAAAATCATTCCAAAAAAGTAGAAGCAAGCGCATCTTGCCAGCTTCGAGGATTTATCCCGATGTTCTGCATGGATTTAAGCGACATCACGCTGTAGCCGGGTCTGACCGCCTTCGTTGGATACTCGCTTGTCGCAATGGGTACGACGCGGCAGGCCGGATTGATCTTTCCAATAATCGCCGAAGCGAAATCAAACCAAGAGCAGCTTCCTGAATTCGTAAAGTGAAGCACCT
>CAJMKD010000052.1 GCA_905213905.1 uncultured Sutterella sp.
TCGGTCCGCTATCCATCCCCACCCAATGCTCCGCCTTGCTACGCATTGGATGGGGAATTCCGCGGATATTTGTTAAATTCTAGGTCTGCGTCCGGACGACGCCGGACCGCAATGGCGTGATGCGGAAAAACGCTGTGTCGGGAAAAAGCACGCGGCGCGGTTTTGACGTCCGCGCCGAATATCGTCCGCTGAATAAGCAATGGCCGGCATTCTTGCGAATGCCGGCCGTTGCCTCAACCGACCTGTTTTTTATAGGAAAAACAGCAAAAACTGAAGAAGACTCCCGAGAAGCCGCGCTTTCGCGTTGCCTCTCGGACGAAGTCAATTCTACCAATGTGCAGGTTCGTCTGCGCATTTATTTTTTTCATGGTCTTCTGATGAATATCAATAGCTCCTATTTCGGTCGTACGATTTGGGGCGGTCGGCAGCCGGCGAGGATAGGAAAGCAAGTTTGGTGAGGCGTTCGGCTTCAGAAAAGTTCAACCGGTTGAACTTTTTGCGGGATCGGTTCAGCCGCGAGGCGCGAAGACGCGCATTCCTTCGGGAAATCGATAGGGTGTTCTGTCGGCCGAAACAAAGCGATCTGATCATTTTGAAGGAGAAAAGCGCGATTTCCCATCTTTCGAACGGGAAACCTATGTTTCCGCCTGACGAGAATCGGCGTTGAGAGCAGCTCGGCGAGCTGCTCGGATGTCGACCACTTGACTTGACAGGCGAGAAGCAAATGACCAAGACCAACAAAACAAATTCAGCAGCAGGAACGGCAAAGGCCGATGAAGCGGCAAAGACGGCAGTTGAGATGCCGCAGAAGCGTCCCGTCGCGATTCTGGACGTGATGACGGGCAGCGTACGCATGCAGTTTGTGTTCCCGATGGAGAACCCGAGCACGATGCCGGCTCCTGTGCGCAACTTCATCAAAGCGTTCCGGAGCGGCAGCGAACACCTGCTCTGGAGTCCGGCGCCGAATGCGCCGGTGCAGCTGGTGCCGGCGCGCTGCGTCGGCTGGGAAGTCCGCACGGCGACGGCGGCGCCGAACCAGCGGACGGCTGAAAGCGGCGCGGTCAGCGCGCCGAACGAAGCCGAGCCGGCAAAAGAAAAGCCGGCGGCATAAGTCATTTCCCAACAAACCGGGGTCGGCTTCGCAAGGGGCCGACCGCGTTTTATCCACAGCGATCCTCAAACACCGAAACGGAGAGTTAAACGTGACTTCAGCAAATAATTGGAAGCGTTCTCTTGTGGCGGCAGCAGTGGCAGCCGCTTGTGCGGCCGGCGCGCATGCCGCGATAACGCCGCCCGCAGACTGGAGCTTCGACACCGAAGAAATCAGCAGCGGCATCACGAAGAATTTCGACGGCGGCAACTACGGCATTTATGCGCCTACCGGCACGACCAACCATACCTACAAGATTACGGAAGGCGGCGTGATTGAAGGCGGCGTCTTCGGCTGGGAGGAATTTGCGCCCGGCGAAGGCCAGGTGATCGGCGCAGAAAGTTCGACCGGCATCGCGAAGATGCACCGCGTCTGGAATGAAGGGACGCTGCGCGACACAACGCAGTACGACAGCAACGGCGACAAGACGCCGGACGCGGCGCAGACGGGCGCAAGCTGGCGGTTCGACGAGTTCTACAACGCTGCGGGCGGCGCGTTCGACGGCCGTGAGCTCCGCATCTACAGCCACCTCTGGAACAACGGGAGCGCGAACTTCGCCGCGGACGATTTCCGCATTGCCAAGGACGCCGTCGTCGAGAACACCGGCACGATGAAATTCGGAAACGTCTATGCAGGCATGAACGACGCGGATGCGAATGCGGTTGAAGGCGCTGAGTACACGACGTCAGCGGGCGATGCGTTCCTGAACGAAGGCAGGGTCGAAATTTCGGGAGACTTCGTCAACTACCTGAAAATCAAGGATAGTGGCGAATCGGCCAAGTGGACGATCGGGCATTGGGACAACAATGCCGACGGCGTGATGAAGAATGTCACCGTTCAAAACGGACTTGAGAACAAGACCGGCAGGACGCTCACGATCACGACGCTTTCGCTCGCCGGCACGTCTTCGAACGCAGGCACGCTGAATTCGACGACCGCCGCCCTGACGAGCGGCACGCTCACCAATACGGGAACCCTCGACATCGGCACGCTGACGGGCTCTGCCGGCCTGACGCTTCAGACCGGCGGGACGGCGCAGATCGATGCGCTCACTTACGACGGAACGATTACGAACGCGTCCGGCAATACCGTCATCACGGCGATGACGCTCAATTCCGGCGCGACGCTCGCTAATACCGGCACGATCACGGGCGAGACCTTCGCCATTGCCGGCACGGCATCGAACGACGGCACGATGACCTATACCGGAGCGGGCACGCTCACGAACACTTTCACGAACAACGGCACGCTCACCGCGAACGGCCTCGCCGTCAATGCGAACGGTCATCTGACCCTTGCGAGCGGCTCCAAAGCGACGCTCGGCGCCGTGACGCTCAACGACGGCGATCTGACGGTCCGCACGGCGAATCACGGCATCACGTCGATCGCCGCTTCGAACAACGCCGTCATCAGCAACGACCAGAATCTCGAGATCTCGATCACGTCTGCCGAAGGCGTCGTGTACAACCAGACGGCCGGCTCTCTGAAGTCGACGAGCGGCCAGTGGTTCTCGAATTCCAATCTCAACATTTCGGGCGGCAAGCTCGAGCGTGAAACGCTCGGCGAGGGCAACACCTACGTCATTTCGGGCGCCACGCCCGGGAGCTTCACCGACCAGACGCAGGTCGCAAGCGGCTGGAAGGACAATCAGACGGTCTTCACGATCGAGACGCTCGATTCGTCTTCGAGCGTCAAAGTCTCTTCGGGCGGCGTGATTGAAGCCGATTCGATTGCGCTCGAGAGCCAAACCTTCACCTTCGACGGCGGCGCGCTCACGTCGTCCCTCGACCAGATGTTCGACGGCGTCACGGAAGAAGCCTTCAACATCATGACGGACGAAGAAGCGTCGATCACGACCGAAGTGCTCGGCGCATCAAACGTTGCCGGCATTTCCGACGATTTCGGCAACAATATTGCCTTCACGGAAAACGGCGGCACGATTGTTCTGACGGATGCAGCCGTGACGACGGGCGCAGTTGCGGCGTCCTCTGCGGCGCTCAAGCAACTCGCGGGCGAAAGCTCATCCAACGTGAACGTCGTCTATACGGGCACCATCACCACGAGCACTTCTTCGGGACAGGGCTTCTATCACGACACGTTCGAAGCGCTCAAGGCCGAGCAGCAGAAAGTGCAGGAACCCGCGTCCGAATTCATTGAGCCGGGCGTGATCTTCTCCGGCATGACCTACACGAACCGCGACAAGGAAGGCGGGACGGCGAAGGATGCAGTGACGGTCGGCGCGAGCGCCGAAGGCGACAGCTATCTCCTCGATCAGTCGATCGGCTTCAAGGCGGTGGCGGATGCATCTTCCGTGACCGTCAAGGACGGCAAGAAGTTCGTGCTCGTGGGCGACGCCGTTTCGGAAACCGAGCTCGTCGGCACGACGAACGGCGCCGTCACGGTGAAGGGCGACGGCTCCGTCTTCCAGCTCGGCACGACGGGCGTTTCTGGCGCGAAGGGACACCTCGGGACGGTGACGGTTGCCGACAACGGCGCCTTCTCGTCGAAGGCGGGCACCTACCGCGTAGACACGCTAAATCTCACCGCCGGCACGGGTTCTGTTGATTCAGATGCCGTCCTGACGATTGCGGCGGTGTCCGATGCGGCAGGCGCGTCGATGACGAATGCCGGCACGCTCACCTACACGGCGGCGGCGACCTTCAACGCCGACTACACGAACAAGAAGGCGATGACGCTTCAGAACGGCGCCACCGTGAACGGCGCATTCTCGAACGAGAAGGGCGCGGAACTGACGTCGAGCGGCACGCTGACGTTTGCGTCCGGTGCGGCCGTGACGAATGCCGGCACGATCCGCCAGACGGGCGCAGCGACCACGATCGAGCGCGACTTCACGAATGCGGCGGACGCCAAATTCGCGGCGGCCGAAAGCGACGTGTCGGTGTCCGGAAAGACCTACACGAACGTCGGCGACTTCGCTTCCGCGGATCTCAGCATCGCCAAGGGCGGGCGCCTCACGACGGGCAGCGGCTCGCTCACCTATGCGAAGGACATGACGGTAACGTCGACGGGCGCTGCTTCCGTGAACGGAATGCTTGCCGTCGACACGATCGACGTGCAGGGCTCGTTCCGCAAGGGCGCGAAGGCCAACGTCATCGTGGGCGAAGGCGCCATTTCCGACTTCATTTCCCTCAATTCAGCCTACAAGACGCGCCTTGACGCGCTCGGCGTGAATATCGACTCGCAGAATCAGCTCGCCGCGAGAAACGGCATCATGCTGATGGCTGCGGGCCCTGCTTACACGCTCGACTCGACCGCGACCGATGAAGACGTGCTCGGCTTTGACGGCGAGTACGGCAACACGCTTACGGACGCCGTCTGGGAAGACGAACAAAAGACGACGGTGTCGGCGAGCTCCGCTGCGATGGCCGAGGGCAACTATTCGGTGGGGCTCGTCGGCGACACGACCTTTGCCGACAAGAGCAGCCTCACGACGATCGGCACCTTCTACATCGACGACGCGCTCTCGATGGGCGAGGGGACGAGCTTTGCGAACCGCGGCTGGGACGACGAAGCGAACGGCCGCTATGCCACGGGCCGCGTTGTTGTCCGCGACGCCCTCACGCTCGCAGCGGGTGCGCAGGCTGACTTTGAAGAGCTCTGGATCGCCGAAGCAGGCCGCTATGAAACCGCGGCAGGGGGCTCCGGCGAGGTACTCCGCATGAAGGGCGGCGACTACGTCCAGACTGGCGGCTTTGCCCGCTGGGACAAGGCGGACTTCACGAAGGGCGCCGTGAGCGTTCAGAAGGGGACGCTCGCCTTCGGCATGACCGAAAAGGATCTTGAAGGCCTCACGAAGAAGGATGCGGTGCTCGCGCTCGGCGCAGGGACGCTTGCGATGAACGACGTTTCGATCGCCGTGGGCGACGCCGGCGCGACGCAGCTCGGCGCAGGCGACATCTTCTTCGGCGACGAATCGGCACTCGTCTTCACGACGGCGAATCTCGACGGCAAGGCGCCGCTTGTTTCGACGGACGGGAAGCTCACCGTTGAAAAGGGCAGCGAGCTCGTGCTCGCCAATGCCTCTCTCGGTCGTCACTATCTCGGCGACGAGATCGATCTCTCCGGCATCGAGGAAGGCGCCTGGACGGGCGAAGACTTCGTGAACAAGACTGGTCAGGAAGTGACCTTCGGCGCGGACGAGGACGGCGTCTACCTGGTGGTGGGCACCGAAGACGTGACGAAGACGCAGATGAATGCGGCTGCGCCGAACATCGTGAATGCGGTGCTTGCTTCGCCCGAGCGCGGCTTCGACGCGGCCGATGCGGGCGTCGCCTTCATTTCGCGCGTGCTCGACGATCAGTACGCCGGCACGGCTTCGGAAGCCGCCAAGGGCGCAATGCTCAATTCCGTGATGATGACGGGCATTGCGTCCAGGACGGACGCGTATGCGCTCGACACGGTCGATGCGGCCGCTTCGATGATCGATGCGCGCCTCTCGCTTGCCAATGCCGGCAAGGCCGCAGCGGGCACGCCCCAGAAGGGCGGCCTCTGGGCGCAGGCCACGGGCGGCAAGTGGAAGACGGACGACCTGGATGCGCCCGCAGGCATGGCTTCGGGCTACGACGCCGATGCCTACGGCTTCATGCTCGGCGCGGACGCCGTGCTCCCGGGCCAATGGACCGTGGGTCTTGCCGCGGGCTATCAGACGGGCGACCTTGAAAGCGAGGGCGATTTCGCGAAGACCACGACGGACGTCGATTCCTGGGGCGTCTACGCCTACGGCGCGAAGCGAATCGGCAGCTTCAATCTGACCGCGCAGCTCGGCTACACGCAGTTCTCGGCGGATGCCGAGCAGGCGCTGCCCGGATCGCTCGGCATGGGCAAGGCTGAAGCCTCGCCCGACTCGAGCGTGATCTCCGCGGGCATCGGCGCCGAATGGGCGATCGACATGAAGCCCGTCACGATCGTTCCGCACGCCGCCGTGCGCTGGCTCTATGCGGACTTCGACGGCTATGCCGTTGAAATCGGCGGCCGCCGCGCGTTCGACGTGGCGTCCGACGAAGCGAACGTCTTCCAGATCCCGGTGGGCGTTGCCGCCTCGATGTCGACGCAGGCGGGCGGCTGGACGCTGCGGCCCTATGCGGACGCAACGGTCGTCGCGAACTTCGGCGACACCGACCGCGCCTACGACATTTCGAACGCGGCGATGGGCGCGTCCGACGCGCTCGGCTACGACATCGCGGGCGACTTTGTCGGGAAGCTTTCGCTCGGCATTGCGGCCGAGACGAAGACGGTCACGGTCGGTCTCAAGTACACGGGCGCAGCCGGCGACGCCGGCAAACAGGCCCATGCGCTCACGGGCGAGGTGAAGTGGCGCTTCTAAGCGCTTGAAAAAGCGTTGAGTCTTCGACGCAGGAGCCGGTTGTCCGCAGAATTTCTCGCCTGGCGGACAGCCGGCTCGCGGCGTCGAACAAGGCCGGCGCTCATCGCGGGGCAAAGCCCGGCCGTGCGCGCCCGGCCCTCCTGAGGGAAATCTCATGAACAGAATCTACAGAACGGTTTGGAACGCGGTCCGCGGCAAGCTCGTCGCGGTAGAGGAATCGAAGAGCGGCGCCAAACAGGCTTCCGGCGCCGGGCGGAAAGGCGCGCTCGTGCGTGCGGCTGCCGCCGCCGCGATGGCGGGCGCCGCCGCTGCGGCGCTTCTGCCGGGCGCAGCGCTTGCCGCAGACGACGCGGACAAGGTCTACAACCTGACGAGCAACGATACGGTCGGCGAGGGCAACTGGGAAATGCTCTCCACGGGAACCATCAACCTGAGCGATTCGCTCACCGTGGATGCGGCGGGCTATTTCCGCACGGTGAATCTCAAGAAGCCCGAGCACCAGACGACCTTCTACACGGGCCCGGGCGGTCGGATTACGGTGAACCGTCTCAACCGCGAACGCTTTGACGAAGTGATGCAGGCGCAGGGGTTCGATACGTCGATGATGTACTCGAACTTTGAAATCGACCGCTGGGAGAACAGCGGCACCTCGGGCCAAGTCGGCTCGGGCATCATCCGCGAATACGCGCAGTCGGCGGGCGACCTGGAATTCAACGGCATTCTTGAGCTCGGCGCCTTCGATCTCACGGGCGGCACGGTCCGCTTCACGGGCGACGAATACTCGGCGACGAAAGCGGCCGCCGTGGGCGGCACCGGCGCGCTGACGCTCGCTTCGGGCAATCTCGCGCTCGAGAGCCTCGCGCTCAATGACGCAGGGCGCGTCACGGTAGAGGGCGGCAAGCTCTCGGCAGCGAACGGCATCGACATTGCCGGCGCCGAATCGGTCTTCCGCATCGAGGCGGTTGCCGCCATGGACGGGAATACGGTCGTCAAAGTGACGGGCGGCACGCTCGAAGCCGCGTCGCGCGGCCTCTCCTTCGGCGGCGACTTCACGAAGGGCGTGATCCGCACGGACGGCTCGGGCACGCTCACGCTCACGAAGGCCTATGACGTCAAGGCTGGCATGACCTTCGAGAATCCTTCGTCGATGACCTTCAGCGAGGGCCTCACGGTGTCGGGCGGGCAAGTCTCGAACGGCGGCAATCTTTATGCCGAAAAGCCCGTGACGATGAACGCGGGCGAAATTGCCAATGCGGGCTACATCTATGCCCGCGACGGCTTCGAGATGACGGGCGGCAAGCTCGGCATGTCGGTTGATCAGGGCCTCACACAGTTCTCGACCGAAGAGAAGGACTTCGCCGCAACGGGGGGCGAAATCTCGGGCGAAGGCGAAATCAAGGCGAAGAACATCACGCTCTCGGGCGCGCTCGCCATGAATGCGGCCGGGATCGATCTCTCGGCCGAAGAGAAGATTTCAACTGCGGGCGACTTCACGGCAGGCGACGCCGCTGCGAAGACGCTCGCCGTAGAGACGGGCACGCTTCAGGCGCAGAACGTGAGCGCCCGGACCGGATCGGTTTCGGCGGATGCCGAGCTCACAGCGTCGCAGCTCAGCCTTGAGGCGGGCGACGTCTTTACGAACGAAGGGACGCTCGACGTTGCAGCGCTCGACGCGAAGGCCGCGGGCCGCATCCTCAACAAGAAGAATCTGATTTTCTCCGGTGCGGGCGAAACCGACGGCGCAACGATTGCGATGCAGGGGTCGGCAGCGGCGCTGACGATCCGCGAGAATCCCGCAAAGGCCGCGTTCTTCACGAACACGAACTTCGAAGTGCTTGACGGCGCCGTGATGAATCTCGCGGATTACGGACAAACGACGCTCGGCGCCGGAAACAATTACGTCCTCCGATACGAGGGCTGGGACGGCGCGATTTCGCCCGACGGCAATTCGCATGTCGGCGCTGCTGCGTTCAACGGCATGTCGACCCTCGCGGTTGCGAACCTCACGAGCGAAGGCGAAGTCACGATCGAGAAGGGCGGCCTTCTCAAGACGGATGCCGTGAATCTCACGGCCGAGGACACGGTGCATCTCGCGGGCGGCGCGCTCATGACGAAGCTGGGCGGCATGTTCGAAGGGGTCTCCTCGGAGAGCATTCTCATCAATGCCGAAAGCACCGACGACACCGTGGTGATCGATTCGGCGCTTCTCGGCGTATCCGAGCTCGGCGACCTGAAGAGCGGCGTCGAAACGGGCATCGACTGGCAGTCGGGCACGGTCGCCTTCACGGACAGCTACGTGGGGCTTTCTGTCGTTGCCGCTTCTCAGGCGGCGATCGGTACGGCTGCGGGCGACGCTGCGGCAAGCGTCCAGGTGGTCTTCACGGGCGACGTTTCCGAAGCGGTGTCGGGCGACGGCCTCACGATCGATACGATCAAAGCGCTCCAGAAGGAGCAGGCTGCGATCTCGGGCGGCTCGCCCGTGATCAATCCGGGCGTCGTGCTCGCGGGTTCGGTGCTCAAGAACACGGAGAACGGTACTGCAGCGCCGAAGCTCGTCTTCGGCCTCGCGACGGATGACGAATCCTACGGCATCGATCTCTCGATCGGCTTCTCGAAGATTGCCAATGCCGATGAAATCCAGGTGCTGGCGGACCGCGAAGCGGTGCTCACGGGCGTTGCGCGTGCGGACGGCACGACGTGGTCTTCGGACGACGCCAAGCTGCTCCCGGACGCAGCGGCCGGCGGCAAGGCAACAATTGAAGAAGGCGGCCGCCTCACTTTCGGCACCTACGGCTTGAGCTGCATGACGGCCGGGTGGCTGCAGGATGTCGCCAACCTGGGGACCCTCACGGTGAAGTCGGGCGAATACGGCATCAAGGGCACGTATTCGACGGCCGGCACGACCGCCGTGCAGAAGGGCTCGACCCTGCACGTGAACGACTTCGATGCGAAGGCGGGCTCCAAGACGAATGTGGCGGACTGCTGCCTCAAGGTCGGCACGCTCGACAGAGTCGCGGGCGCCGCAGTGACGCTCACGGGCAAATCGACGCTTGAAGCGGCGGGCGACGCAGCGGTCGCCGGCACGCTCTCGGCTTCGGCGGAAACCGCCGGACAGTTCAAAAACCTCGCGGTGAAGACGGGCGGCGATGCAGCGCTCCTGGGCGGCGCGACGGGCGAAGAACTTGCGCTTGAAACGAACGCCGCCGCGACGCTATCCGGCAGCCAGAACTGGCAGCACGTCAAGCTTGCGGGGTTCTACAGCGACGACAAGGCCGAGCTTGCGGTCGATGCTTCGGGCGTGCTGACGCTCGAAGCGGCGCAGGAGAGCGACATCACGGGCGGACGGCTCACGAACGCCGGGAAGCTTGACTTCACGAAGGTCGGCGAACTTGCGCTCTCGGGCGAGCTCGTCAACAACGCGGGCTCCGCCTCAGAAACGACGAAGGGCGCGCATTACGACGATCTTTTGATCGGCACGCTCGGCGAAGACCGCAACGCGGGCTACGAAGCGGGCGATCTTCTGACGATCCGCGGCGTCTGGCAGAACGCCGGCACGGCCGTCTGGAACGGCTTTGAAGCGAACGACAGCGTCGGCGGCAGCATCGATGCCGACAACCTCGCGGGCGCTTCGCTCAAGGTCGGCGCGAACGGCATGCTGCTCGGGAAGGGCAGCGTGACGAACGCGGGCCATATCGACGCGACGGCCGGACTCGTCACGGTCTCGGGCGCGCAGTCTGAAAACACGGGCGACGCCGAGTGGGCGTACGACGATCTCACGATCACGGCGGGGTCTTCGACGAACCGCGCCTGGGAGCACGGCGACGTTCTGACGGTGGCCGGCAATGAAGCGAGCTGGCTCAATACGGGCCGCGCAGAATGGCAGGGCGTTCGCGTTGAAGCCGGCGAAGCGGCCGTGGGCGCGGACGGCATTCTCACGGTCGGGACGGCCGAAGCGGAAGGCTCGTTCGAAATCAAGGGCGGCCAATTCTGGAACATGGGCGAAACCGACACGACGCACGTGCCGGTCGTCATGCTCTCGGGCTGCGCGAGCCAGAACGGCGAGTACGTCAAGACCGACGCCTACTGGCACTATGACGATCTCACGATCACGGGCGGCGCGTCGACGAACTTCGCGACTGAAGAAGGGCACCTCCTCACGATTGCCGATGCGGGCAGCTGGACTAACAAGCACATCGCGATCTGGAACACCGTTGACGTCAAGAACCAGAACGCCGTGAACGACGGCACGATCTCGCAGGCCGATGTCAAGGTCGAAGCGGGCGGGAAGCTCTCGGGCGAGGGTTCGATCGCAGCCGACGCGGGCCGCACCTTGGAAGTGGCGGGCGCGCTCGAGCAGGCG
>CAJMKD010000053.1 GCA_905213905.1 uncultured Sutterella sp.
GCGATCGAAGCTTTCCGAAAGGATGCAGCAGCCATGCGCCTTGCCGTCATGTCGAAAATCAACGAAGCGGTCGAATCGGGCCGTTCGCAGCGCGCAGCCGCAGACGCCATCCGCGAAGCCTCGCAGGCGCGTGCGTCCGCCGCAGCCAAGGCCGAAACCCAGGATGCGCCAAAGGCTGGGACCACAGAACAGGCAGGACCGACGAGCTTTGAAGACTTCATGAACGGCGCTCAGATTCTCTGGGGGTGAAGCGGCAGGGAACCGCCGCAGAAACTCTCCCCCGCGCATTTTGAAGAAGGGCCGGGCTTCATTCGGCAGAGGCCGCGCGACGGCCGCAGCAGCAAACGAATTGATTGAAAGGTGTATTGATGTGCATTACGAGCGTCGCCGGCGTCCAAGCGACAGCGCCGGCAGAAACGATCGAAGGACCGCAAGAGACGCAGGGATCGTCGGATGCGGTAGTCATGGCGGGCCTTGAAGCCGGTGAAATGTCGGCGCCCGAGCGCATCGAGCCGCAGCGGCGCTTGGACGCAGGCGCGCGTTCGACGCTTTCGAGCCCCGCCGCAGGGCTCGGACGCGGGGACGGCATCGCCCTTCAGCAAACCCTCAACCGCACAGACGTGGCGGCCATGATGCGCCGCGCGAGCCCTGTTCTTTCAGGACATCCAAAGGCGCTGGCGCCGGAAGCGACGGCAGGCACCCCGAATTCTCGCGCCTACGCGGCGCTCAACAAGGCGATCAGGAACCCGCAGGAAGCCCTGGATGCTGCGGGCATGCACCCCGCACGCCAGTGCGAAACGCAAGCGGGAAAGCGCCTGCAGTCGCAGCTCGCAGCGCTGATCTCGACCGCCGACCGGCAGGGCATCAACATCCAATCGGCGGCGGCGCTTTATGTGGCCGCTGCCATGCAGGGGAGCGCTTCGGACTTTTCGAACCTCGAGGCGGCGCGCATCGCCGGCAACGACGTCTTCGCGGGCGTTATGAAGCTCCTCGCATCGGAAACGCAGGAAGATGCCGCTGCCGCGAAGAAAGCGCTCGACGCTTCGCTCTCCGGCATTGCAGCCCATTGCGAAACGGACGCCGACAGGGAGCTCGCCGCGCTTTTGCGCGAGACCGTCGATCATCTGGCCGAGGCGCGCCTCGACTCCCTCGTCGTCATGAACGAAGTGCGCGTTGCCGCTCAAGGAACGGCCCCGAACGAAAAGCCCGAAGTCGACATCCGCGACGGCGACTTCGGCTACAGCGCAGAAGCGCCGGGCGAAGCGCCCAAAAGCGGCGCAAAGGAGAAGCTCGTGCGCTTCGGCGCCGTGATGACGCCGGCGCGAGAAGCCGCGAGCGAACAAATAGCGAAGCTCGACGAACGCGTCGCAACTGCGCACGCCTTCATCACGCACGGCGACATGAAGGCCGCGTGCGAAACGCTCGACGACATTCGCGGGACGAATCCTAGAGCGGCGAAGGCCCTTGCAGAAGACATGTCGCATGCGGCGCGCAAGGCTGCGCAGACGGCGCTGATGGGCCTCCTCGGACTTACCCCCGAACCAGGCAAGGCGCTGCCAGCCACCGCGGCGGCATTGGGGGCCGATGCCGGCGCGAATGCAGCGTGGGACGCGCTTCGCGCCGATTCGGGCCAGGGGCTCGCGAAGCTCGTGAGCGGCATGGAGCACATGCTCTCCGGCGTGCGGCGCGAAGACGGCACCCGCGACGACGCGCTTCTCGAACGTTTCGGCCCATACAACACAGTTCGCGAAGGCGCGCTTGGCCAGGCGCTCCTTGAAGCGCCCTGGACGCGTCCCGAAACGCGAACGCAGGCCGAGCGCCTTCTCAATGAAGCGGCCCATGCCGAAGGAAAGGAAGCCGCCGAGCGCTGCGACGACGCGATTCAATGCCTTCTCACGGATGCGCGCGGCGAACTCGACCGAATCCAGGACGTGGAAGCAAGAGCGCGCCGCGAGCTTGGAAAATACGGCATCTCGGAAAACGCCCCCAAGGGGGCCATTCAAGGGGGGCTTGCGACCTTTGCGGCTCGTCAGAACTTCGGCGACTATGCGCCCGAAACACGTTCAAACGGCTTGATGGCCGCGCCGCGCTTCTCGCCCGCCGTCTTCGAGCACATGACGAAAATGGTGGCCGACGGCGTCGCGCAGACGCAGCCCCAGATTGCCGAGGGCATCCGCCGGGCGGCGCAGGCCTTCGGCCGCGAGGGCGCTTCAGAGGCCGAGCAGCGCCAGGCCTTTGAGACCGCCATGCGGCTCTTTGCGCTCGTCGGCGAATTCGGCACGGATACCGGCATTGACGCGCTCGCGGAATGCTTCTCCACAAACCCGCACGCGACGATCGACGAGAAGCGCCAGGCGCTCGCGGACCTCGTCGCCCGGCCGGAGCCCCATGCCGTGCGGGATGCTGCAGAGCAGTCGCTCGCGCGTTCGGTCGGGCGCGAAACCGACACCGGCCTCATCGAACGCTTGACGCGCACGCTCGGACGCATCAAAGGCGAGCGAAGCGAAGGGCTCGAATCGGTTCGACTCGCTGCCGAATACCAGAATGCGCTTGCCTCGAACGGCTTCTTCGCTGCGGTGCTCGACCCAAGCCGCCAGGGCGGCCTTGACCTTAATGCGCTTGCTTCCAAGCCCGAAACGCCGGAAAACGTCAAAGCGCTCCTGAGCGCTGCCGAACGCTTCAAAGCCGACCCAAAGGCCGAGAATCTCGTGAAGTTCCTCGGCGCCCTGCGGGACGTCAAAGGAACGGACTTTGCCCAGGCCTTGAGCGAAGAAGCGCGCCTTCAGGCCGCGCAGACAACCGATGAAGCTCAGAAAAAGGCGCTCTTGAATGACGCGGAGATGATCGCCGTCCAGTTCGACAAGCTTCGCGAAAACGACGCGGCGGTCCTTTATGCGGCGCACGGACTCTACGCCGCTGAAAAGGGCTTCGCCGATCCCTACGACGTTGCGAAGCAGTCTGAGCAGAATGCCGGCTTTCTCGACATGCTTCAGAAGAATCTCTCCGCCAAAGCCGCGGCGCGATACGGCGGCCTGATGCATGAAGGCATTCGGGGCGAGGCGGGGCGCGTCGCCACGGCCGTCGCGCTTGCCTCGCTCAAGGCGACGGGGCTCCACCTTTCGCGCAGCAACGTCTACAACGCGTTCGGCGCGACGGGCAAAATCAACATGGGGCGCGCGATCCGCTACTACCTCTCGAAGACGTCGGGCGGCGAATACATCACGGAAGGGAATCTCAAAAATCTCCTCGCGTCCTTCAAGGCGTCGATCGACAAGAACCCCGCCTTCGGCGTGCTCGCGAAGCTCAATTCCGGGGAGGTAGAGGCCGCACAGCGCTTCCAGAAGCAGGGCATTGCCAACCGGATGCAGCAGCTCGGGATCACGCCCGCAGACATCAGTCAAATCTCGAACGGCGTTGATGCGACGGCAGCAACGAAAGAGAAGCAGCTTGCAAGCATGGAAGGGCAGCGCGCCGGCATGGCCTGCATGGTGCTCAATCAGACAATCATGAATGGCGTCGACGACTTGAGTCCGGCCATGCTGACGAGCCTCGTCGGGCACGACGTGCAGCCCACGAGCGCTGGGCATTATGCGCTGAATGATCAAGATCTTGGAACGGCGATTCAGAACGCGTCGCTGCGCCCGATGCATGGACGGGAATGCGCCGTGCTGCTTGACGAAGCCTCGCGCCGAATTTCTGCAGAGAAGAAAAGCCCGGCGACCCTGAGCGATGTCTTCGAAGCATTCCGCCCAAAAGCGCCTGCTGAGGCGGATCTCGTGCGCCTCCCTAAAGATGAGAGAGATGGGCGGATCATGGATTTCGAGGCAGCCCGCGACGAATGGGAGCGGAGCAGGGGCGCGATGGAAAATGCCTGGAAAGCCAACTTCGATGCGTCGGGCAAGCTTCAGAAGACTTCGAATGTCGGCGCAGCCGCCATGCTTTCATCGATCAAGGACGCCTTGGCTGAGAGCACGCTCGGCGCGCTGGATCAAAAGGCCGTGAGAGCCGCAGCGTCCAACCTCAAGGATTTGCTTAAGTTGGAGAACGCTGCGCCTCAAGAATTGGCGCAGGCCAAGCGAAGCCTCTACGACGCGGTGACGCTCGAGAGAATGAACCGCGGCCGATACGTCCTCATGACAAAGCTTCATTCGAAGACCAACCCCTCGGGCAGCAAGGAGTTCCGCGAAGCCTGGGAGAAAAACAACATCGATCTCAAGAACGGGGAAGTCGACCGCATTCAGCGTGCGCTGCAGCTCGACATGGCGGGCGACATCGGATCGCTCGGCCGAACGGCGCTCTCTGCGGGGGGCGAGATGCTTGGCATGACCGCGGCGAGCTTCGTCGCAGGCGATAGGATCGATTCCCAAACGCGCCTGGCGCTCAAAACGGGCATCAACTGCGCGCTCGAGCTCACGGCGAGTTCGCTCGGGAAATCCGTCGAACGCATGGTCTTCATGGACAGCCGCTGGAAGGGCGAAGTGAATGTCGCCGACATCAGCCTCGCGACTGATCAGCCGGAAGCCAGCAAGGTCGTTGAAGCGTCGGTGAACGGGAAGGTTCAGCTCGCCGACCTCATCCAGGCGAATCTGCGCGAAATCCTGCCGCCTCAGGCCGCAGACGCTTACATGGCTGCGCTCAAGGCCGAGAACGGCAAGGTCGCCCACGACGTGAGCACCGATGCGTTCCTGCGCAATCAGAAGCTGCGGAAAGCCAAATATTTTGAAGGCCTAGCAAGCGACATCAAGAATGCAATGGAGACGCCGGCGACCCTCACCGAATTGCGCGACGCACGGCTCGCGCGCTTCCATCAGCGCCAGAGCGGGCAGTTCGCTGAGTGCCTGAGCGAAATGACGCCCGGCTCGAGCGTCGCGGTGGACAAGGAAGGGCAGTTCCGCATTCTTGGCACGAGCCTCGAATGGGGCAAGTCCATCACATCGGAATCGGGTCCGGCTGCCGGCACTGCCGAAGCCAAGGCAACGCTCAAGGCCGAAATCGGCGCTGACCTCTCGGACGCCGTTGTCTTTACGAAGAACAACGACGGGTCCGTGACGGTGAGCGTCGCCAAGCGCGCCGGAGCCCATGTGAGCGGCAGCGCCGGCATCTCTGCTGGCGTCTCAGGGTCCGTGGAAGCGGGCGGCGTCACGGCTGAAGCGAGCGCATCGATGGAAGCGACGGCGGGCGTCAACGCCGGGGCGAGCTACACGCTGACGGTCGAGAGGACCGTCAGCACGACGGACGGCGGCGTCTTCATCGACAAGCTGATTTCTCGCCGCGTCCAGGCGCACGACCTCAACGACGCCGCCATCGCAAACACGATCAACGTCAACGCGGGCTTCGAGGTCAACGTTTCTGCAAGCGCTGCGATCGGCTTTTCGGTTGATTCGGAATCGGCGTCTTCGCCAGATTCAGAAAACACCGTCACGGATGAAGACGGCAACATCGTCGAAACGTCGACCACTGTGAACGAAGACGGCTCGGTTACGGCGTCGGTTGAAACCACCAATTCGCAGACAGGCCTCAAGCACACCGAAACAACAACGCATTCGAAGAGCGGATCGCTTCTTTCAAGCGAAACTGCAACCGAATTGTCGGAAAACACCACCGTCACGGAAACTTTCGCGAAGGAAACCGAAGGCTTCATTTCGGGGAAGGGCGCCGACTGGCCGGAAATGCTCGAAGCGCATGTTTCGGCTGAAGCAGGCGCAAACGGATCAGTGTCCGCCACGCGAACGACAAAGAGCCTCCCGACGAAAGACATCACGGAGCTGGCTTTCAAAGGCACGCTGACGCTCCATGCCAGCGCTTCGGCTGAGAGCGAAGCCCTCAACATCGCGGGCGACCTGACCGGCAACGAATGGTCCGCCGAAGTCTCGACGGATGCTGTTTTCTGCGTGGAGAACACCTATGCTCGCTTCGTCGACAAGCTTTCCAGCAAAACGCTCGAGGCGACAAAGCGGACGACCTGCACATTCAGTCCAGACAGCACCGAAGGTGCGAAGCGCGCGCAGCTCATGCGCCTCATGCAGGCGCAGAAATGCTCGTCCTTTCAGGCAGAAGCCATCATGAACATCGCGATGGCGGACGGACTCGACGTGACAAGCGCTTCCTTCGAAGGCGAATTCAAGCATCCGGAGAAGCTCGAAAGCGGACTGCGCTTCAACGACTTCACGAACCCCGCCAATTACGAGAACAAAAAGCTCCTTCTCCGCTTCGAGCAATCCACGAACGAAACGCCTTTCCTCACGCGGCTTCTTAATCAAGCGGGGCGCTTCAGTCCGATGGGATTTGAATTCCGAACCACTGCGACCCAAGGCCAGGAAATTGAAATCGATCTCGATGCCGTGGGCCCGCAGACGCTGCAGTCGGTCCGGGATTTGCTCGAAGAGCGACCGGAAATCGGACTTAGGGGCTGAAAACACAGCGCTTCCGTTCGCAGGGAATCGGCAGCTTCTGCGGATTCCCTTCGCATCGGCAGCGCTTTCCTAACATCGGAAGGAAGAATCATCCATGCGGCACTTTGCAATAGTAGGCGCGGCCATCATTGCTTCGTTATCTGCTTTCGACACCGAAGCTGCAGTTTCGCGAGAGGCTGCGCTCGATGCGGCCATCGAAAACGCCGGCGTTCCCAAACACGACATTTTCAATCTCAAGGTCGAACCCGACGAAGAAAGCGGCGTTGCCGTCTATTCAATCGAATTTGAAACCGAATATGGCGATTTCGATTTCTGCGTCGCGAGGAGCGACGGCCGGATCATCGATGCCGATACAGAAATCGACGAAGCGTGGATACGCCGGCAACCGGACATTCGAAATGCGGAAGAGGTCATTAGGAACGAAGTTGTCCGCCGCGTTCCCGGCGCGAGCGGCGATCAAATTCGCCTGCGGCGTGAAGGCGAACGCTTTGAAGGCCTGCTCTGGCACGAGGGCTTCAAATACGAATTTGAAGCCGATGCCAGAACCGGCATCATCAGCGACTGGAATGCGGAAATGCGCCGATAGTCGCAGTCAACCTCACAGGCGAAACCACCAGTGCGACATTGAATGACGCATCAGGCATGCGGCGGTTGCGACGAATGCCGCCGCAGCAGGTGCGAAAACAGGAATAAGGGGAAAGAACTTATTCGAGCACCGTCTCGCACTGAAAAGAAGGAGTTTCGCATGGAAAAGCGCCTCAGCCGCCCGGACTACACCAAACCCCAGCCCGAAGCCGTCATTTGCTACAGAAACCTTGTCGTCGGTCTTGACGACATGGATCTCGACGAAATTCTCGCGTCTGAGTTCCCGGAGACGCCCCGATGGGAAACGGGCATTTCGCCGGCAGAACTGATTATCGCCAACGACCCGGACAACGCACTGCGCCTACCGGCAACGCCGGAACCGAAGCGCCCAGTTTGGGAAAAGCTCGCCCAGAGCCCCTGCTGGGAAAACCGCCTGATCGCAGCCAAAAGAAACGTCGCCCTTGAAACATGGCTCGCGCTCCTTTCGGATCGATGCGCCGCCGTTCGACAGGCCGATCTCGGGAATGAGTTCGCTTTGAACGAACTCGCGCTCTTGCCTGCTGGTCGAAAAGCGCTCCTCGCGCTTTTAGAAGACGAAGATTGTCGAAAGAGGGCGGCGAGAAGCATCAAAGATCTCAACCCCAAGGCAGCGCGCGAGATCGTGAAGCTGATTGAAAAGGCCGATAAGCCGGCAGCCCAAGCGCGCAAAGCTGCTGCGGCAGCGGCGCCTGCAATGACGCTTCAAATTGGGCATGGCGGCGATGCGCTCGACATTCCGCTTCGAAAAGACGCCGCACTCTCAACGGGCACCTACCTCATCGTTGCGGCCTATCGAGACCTCAGCGAGAAGCTCCTCGAAAGCGAACTCGCCGTCGGGATCGACGAAGACGCGCGTCTCTCGGAAATCTGCCTTCTCTTTGCAGATGATCCCCGCGTCGCAGTCCGAACGACTGCTGCACGTGAGGCGCCTGCTGAATCAGAAGCCGCGCAGCGTTTGGCTCTCGACCACGAATCGGCTGTCCGAAAAGCCGTTTATGTGCTGCCGGAAGGTCTCTCTCGAGATGAAATTAAAGAATTCCTTGGAAACGATCCCGAACGAATCGCCGAATTCATGGATGAGATTCTCGAGGGCCCGGATGCCCGCTATTGGAGCGAAACGTTTCTGAGCGACCCCGATCCGTCGGTTCGAAGCAAAGCGCTCTCAAAGGGCATCATTTTCGATCGCAGCTCAAAGGGCGAAGCTGAAGAGGCGCTTGACGAGTCGGACGACGACATCATCGTCGATGATGATTGCGACGATCTTTTCGACGATGATGAATGGATTATTGACGATGAAGACGAAGAGAGCGACGAGGAGAAGGATGAGGAAGAAGATGATGAGGAGAATGACGATGATTCTTCCGATTCTGTCAAAGGCTGCCGAAAGAGCAGCCCGTCCGTAAAGCGTAGCTATTCGAAGCAATAACCTTCCGAAGCCCTTCTTTGAAAAGCCGATCGGCCGCTCTGCGCTCTTCTCGCCAAGAAGAGGCGGCGGCCCATCTGCTTCAGCTTTCGAAGGCGGCAGGATAATCGAAGCAAACTCGGCCGCCCCCCGAGGGATCCTCGAAGCTCAGAACGCCCGAATGAAGCGCAAGCGGCGTTTCGGGCGTCTCTGCGGCAAGCCCTTCGGGCCCGTAGTACGGGTCTCCGACAATCGGCATGCCAAGGCCGAGCGCATGCGCGCAGTGAACACGAAGCTGGTGTGTTCGGCCGGTGACGGGCGTGAGCGCAAGAAGCGAGAAGCGGGCGGAATAAGCGTCGCTGCGCTC
This sequence comes from uncultured Sutterella sp., assembly GCA_905213905.1. GTDB lineage: Bacteria > Pseudomonadota > Gammaproteobacteria > Burkholderiales > Burkholderiaceae_F > Sutterella. The sequence continues at coordinate 8,807 of CAJMKD010000053.1, forward strand.
AACCGTTCGAAGAAAGCGCCATTTGGTCACGCAATCACGCCCGCCGATGGCCGATACCTGCCGAAGCCGGTCGATGGGATTGGTGGTGAGGGGAATCCGAATCTCGCCTTCCTCGGCCGCCGGCACGCCGCGAACGAGCGCGACATACTGCTTCTCAATGCGGCCCTCGCGGAAGTCCGCCATCAGGCGCTTTGTCGTCTCGAGATTCTTGGAGTAGACGATGAGGCCCGACGTGTCCATGTCAAGACGATGTACCGGCGTGAGAGTGGCGCCCGTCATCTCGCCCGTCATCGTCATGGCATCGGGGAGCCCCATGGCGCCCGGAACCGACAAGAGCCCCGAGGGCTTCACGATGACAACCCAATCGGGCGTGTCGGCCAGGATCAACGGCTTCTTCGATCGCCAGCGCGGATCGCTGAAGCGTTCGTCCTGCGAAACGGCATGCCCAGCCAAAAGCCGCTCGATGAGGGGCTTCGAGGTCGTGACGGGCGAAAGCGGCATGCCGTCAAACTTGACGTCGCAGGCGGGCGACGGCCCGCACCACCATTCAAGCGAGGCAATGGGCCGCACCTGCGCTGAAGAGAATGAGCCACCGCGTTCCGACCGCATGCGAGCAGCCATCCGGTTGAATGAAAGCAGATTCTTCGCGAGCGGCGACGAAACCGCATCGAGGAGCGCCTTGTTCCAGTGCGCATGCGTGAGGTTGAGTCCGGCGCCGCCCCCGCGGGCGATTTTCTCGGGCTTTCCAGCTCGGAGCTTCTCTGCGAACGAATAAAGTGAAAAGACGGACCCCAAGCCGTCAGTGAGCTGAATGGCTTTCGCCTGCGGCTCAAACACTTCATCGGGCGAGATGCCGACCAAAGCAGCGGCGCGGGGGAGGGGAAGCGCCGCCGGATCGGCGAGGAGCGGCTCGCGCCAGGGTTCGAGCGAAAACCGAACGGCGAGCTCTAATTCACCTTCGCCATAAACCGGACGATTCCGCCAATCATCAAGGGGCTCCATCGAAACGAGAAGCCCCGCCCGTCCTCGAAAGCCCTGCGGCAAGAGGTCCAGCGCGGCTGCGCCTTGCCGAGCTTCAAGCGCGATCGGCGCGGGCGCACCGAACCAAGGCGTCTGAAGAGAGGGCGGCATCGCGAGATCGGTGCGCAGGCGAAAGCAAAGGACGGAATCAGTCATGCGGCGAAAATTGACGAAACAGCCAAGAGCGGATGGCCGAAAGATCAGAAAGCCGAAAGCATAACGGAAACCGTCTGAATGCGAGGTTTGCAGGAAAAAACAACCTAAGATTTACGGAATCAAGCGCCAAGCGACGAATGCTCGAGCTTCCTCGCTGAATACAAGCGCAACGCGCAGAAGTTCCTTATCGGAAGCATCACCTTCGCCGTAACGTCGAACAGTCGTTTGGTGAAGCGCTTCTTCAAGTCGAGACGACGCATCGGCGGACTTTTTGGCGTACTTAAGCTCGAAAATCCAGTGACGTCTCCCGGTTTCGACTTCAAGACCGCTTCTTCCGAAGGTATTATGGACTTCGACTCTAGGAATAAGCGCTGCACCGATCATCAGAACTTGGAGGTAAGCACGACAGGAAGATTCGTCATGAATAGGATACCGATGATAGTCAATGCTCGTTAGAACACGGTTAAAGGTTCCGACAATCTCATCCAAATTTCCAGTGGAGAGGGTTTTTTCGAGACGAGCGACGCCGGAAAGCCCAGTGCGGTCCTGTCGCAGAAGGTTCTCCGCATAAAGTCGCGCCATCGATACGGCTACCTCTTCGTTGGGGTAATCCAGTCTGACAAAATCGCCGCCTTCCAATGATTTGATTGTTAAATAACCTGTTTGAAAAAGCAGAGATTTCTGCTGTTCCTGATATTTTATTTATTCAAATATAAAATTGCTCATTATGAGCAAG
>CAJMKD010000054.1 GCA_905213905.1 uncultured Sutterella sp.
CCTCAGCAGTGCGCGGCCCTTCGGCCGCGCACGCAGTCAGGAGAAGAAAATGACGAAATTCCAAGCGCTGTGCGCCGCCGCAGCCGCGCTCATGCTCCTGTCGAGCTTCGGCGCGGGCGCAGCGGAAACATTGGGTGCGGACCGCCACGCGGCAGCGGGCGTCAAATGCGAAGCCTGCCACGGCGCCGACCGCCAGAATCCGAAAACCCCGGACATCAATGTCTGCGCGGGCTGCCACAATATCGACAGCCTTGTCGAGAAAACTTCAAAGACGAAGCCGGCTAATCCCCACGTCTCTCCGCACTACAACAAGGAACTTGAATGCACCAACTGCCATCACATGCATTCGCAGAGCGAAGATTTCTGCGCGCAGTGCCACAATTTCAAATACCAGGTGCCATGACCGATCCGAGGCCGTTCACGAATCTTTTTGATGGAGAAGCGGTCTGCGCTCTGAAAGGGGGGGAATGCTTCGGAGCGCTCCAAGTTTTGCGCGGCACGGCTCTATCTTCAACAGCGTGCCGCGAAGATGCTCACAGGTGAATCTGACCGACGATCGGATCGCCGTCATAGCGAATGGAGCCCTTTTGCCGGAAATCGCCGTCGCCCGCCATGCGCTCGAGGAGCGGACCGACAGCGACGAGGAACTTCTTCGCGCAGGCTTCGAGCGAGTTGGTCCGCGAGGCCGCTTCGCAGCGGCTCTGCCAGATGGCGGAGCTGCGGTCGTCGTAGAGGCGATAAAGCGCTTCGGCCCAGGGGCGGCAGCTTTCTTCGCTCGGGAGGACATTCCAGTCGGCCGGGCTGTCGGTGCCGCCGCATTCCTTCGGCGCAGGGAGGCAAATGCCGCCGCCCGCTACCGCTTCGGGCAGGCCGCCGCTCGTTGAGGCAAGCACCGGAATGCCGTTCATCACGGCTTCCGTCGCAACGCGCCCCCAGCTTTCGTACCAGAGCGACGGCGCAAGAAGAACGCGCGCCGTTTCATAGATCTCCTTCACGTTGAAGGTGGCCGGGCGGATAAGGAGATTGCGAAAAGTCTGGTTGTTCGGGAAGGCGCTGCCGATCTTGCCGTCCGGCGCCCGCATCGCGCGCAGCGAATTCACGAATTTCTGGCGCGTCTCGACGATCTGAAACGGAATATCCGGCCGCTCTCGGTTCGCCATCAGAATGAGGCGCGCAGCAATGGCGGCGCCTTTGGCAAAGGCGGGATTGATGAAGGTGACGAATCTCGGCTCGTGCGTCTCTGAGACGACGAGCGCCGGATTGATGAAGTTGCCCATCGGATGCACCGTGAGGCCTTCCTTTTCCTTGTAGAAAGCCGCAGTGGCGTGCGAGTCGCAGAGGAGCACGTCCGAGAGCGGGAAGCGGTAGTGCTGATGGTTGCCGTTGCAGATGATGTAGCCGGTCGGGATGCCGAAAAGCTTCGCCTCCATCCACATCGACCGGCAAAGCGCATCGCAGCCGAAGCCGAGCACAAGGTCGGGCTTGAACTTTCGCAGCAGCAGCGAATACTGGGATAGAAATTTCGAGGCTTCCTCGCTCGTGATTTTGTTCCAGTCCTTGCTTTTGAAGCCCGTGAAGAAGAAGTGCCGGATCGGATTCTCCGGGTTTGCCGACCTGTCGATGTTGAGCAGAACGAGCTTCTCCTTTTCGCGCTTGAGCTGCTCCTCGAGCTGAGGAATGCGTGCGGCGCCCGAAGGATTGTCGAAGATGCCGCCCCCGAAGCTCGCCGTCTGAAACCCGAGCTTCGAAAGCATCTGCAGCAGCGTGTAGCACTGCATGGTTGCGCCGTTCGAGACGTCGAAAAGGGTTTGCGGACAGGCGAAGAGAATGCGGAAGGGGCGCTTCATGGCTGATCGGAATAATTGTTTCGTTGATTGGCTCAAGCCGAAGGATTGTATTCGTTCATATGAAAACATCGTCGGCCGATGGCTTCGCGAAAGAATACCGCACTTGCGGACATCGCAACTATTGCTGTGTTACGTTCAATTATTTACGCAATCCCTTGCTCTGAACAACGTCTTAGTGGCATCGCCGCGACTATGAAAGACTTGTTTTAAAGAACTATCGATGCAATAGAGGTCTGTAGACGGCGGAAGAGTATTCATGGAACTGTATACAAAGAAAAATTCAAAATCATCCCTATAGACGGGGGGTGATGTTCAATGAGAATTTGGACATACTTCTTGTGCTTTTGCATGCAATAAAGCCGCATCGCGACCCATTGACGGATGCTTCCATCCCTTTGGGGCGGCATTGCTTTTCAAGGCATTGAAGCAGAACGTTCGAACAACTTTCTCGAGAATTTTTCATGCTCAGCAGCAGTGTTCTGCCCGGGGATGTTCCCGGAGTTGCAGAACTGGACGTGACTTTCTTCGCCGGACGCGGCTTCAAAAGCCGGGCCTGCGCCTTGGTGCGTCCTGCGTTCGCCGCTGAGAAAGACGGCCGCAACGGCCGCGGAACAAGAGAACAGATTTCTAAAAATATTGCCGCTCAGGGACGTGCGTGCGCCTCGGATTCGAATCGGCGCGTCGCGAAGTAGCGGCAAGCGAGGTCATTATGAACGCCATCTATAAGGTTATTTGGAACGACGCTCTCCGCCTCTATCAGGTCGTGAATGAAATGTGCCGCAGCCGCCGCAAGGGCTGTTCGGTGAAGGCGGTGCATGTTGAGAAACCTTTAACCCAAAGCGTAAAACAGGCTCTTACGGCTATTGCAGCCGTGGCAGCTCTTATCCCGGCTGCCCAAGCTCTGGATTTTGATCCAAGCTATCAGATCAATATCGGTGAAAGCACAGTTGTCGGCGGCAACGACAATATTCCGACCTTTACTGCAGATCAATTGCCGCAGGAAGGCGGAATTTTGACAATTGATAAGTCTGTTCTTACCGGGTTCACAACGCAGGTTTATCAGCAGGACGAATCTCGGGATTTCACCATTTTCAAAACAGACAAGGATTTATGGGATCCTGACAATATAACCATCCAATTTGTAGACCAGGAAGGAAATCCGTTGAATGATACGGATCCATTGGGTTCAACGAATGCGGCGGCTTTTTACTATGACGCTGAATTCCTCGGCATGCTCAATGATGACGCCCATGTTGCTTTTACACTTAAGCGAATCGATCTTTTAAGTAACCAGGGTATGGGTCAGCGTTTTGATGTTTCTGCCACTGATCCCACTGATCCCACTGGGCCTGAGGGCATCGTTGACGATCTTAAGTCTGCCATTACAGGAGGCGGAAACATAACGTTTTCCTTTACAGCTAATCAGGCAGGCGGAAATACTCACGGATATTTGAGACTTGCAGATTTTGACGATGTAGCAGCCGGTACACAAACAAATACTTATTCCGGTTGGACCTTTGTCGGCTTTGATGATTATCATGCTGAGTCCGATTCCGTCACTATTTATTTTGGCAAAGATAAAGCCTTCGGTAATACTGAAAATCTCGAAGTAGCCACTAATTCCGAAGTGTGGTTCGGCGATTTGGATCGCCAGCAAGCTTATACCCAGACTGTGCACGGATTGCAGGGTGCAGGGCTCCTTGATTTGGGATCCAATGCAAAGCTGACTCTTGCTCAGAGCGGAACAGCGACAGGGAATGTCTCAGATGGCGACGAGACAATTCGCATCGACAACGAATTTGCTGGTTCAGATAATGCTTGGTTCGAAATTGATCTGAGCAATCAGGTTGCCGGTTATGAAGTTTGGTTCTCCAACAAAAATGAATCAAAATACGGCGCTTACACTGGCGGTATTTCTTTGGCTAATGGCGTCATTCAGTCATACAACGACAAACGCCAGATAACGGTCGATGACGATATTTACACGCCTAATGCAATCCTTAACACCGCAACGCTGCGCCTTGAGAACGGCGGCCAGCTTCTGACGAGCGGGTCTGGCATCGTTCATAACCTGATTATCAATAATTCCGGTTCTTGGACTTCTGGCGCCGAAAACAGCAATGCGCTGGCTTTCAGTACTGTGGATCTTGGGACGACGGTCCTTCAGGTAACTGGCGACCTAACGCTGCAGAGCGACGCTACTGTCAATGTGGACAGTCTTGGGACAGAAGGTCTAGAGGGAGCAGTTTCCGGCAAAAGCTTTTTTGATGCGGATGAAGGGCTGGAAAGCGTTTTGATTGAGGTTGTTGGCAATGTTTCTGATAATGGTCATCAGCTGACGCTTGCCGGTGATGCAGTCTCTGGCAGCGGAACTGCCGTCATGCAAGGCGGCGAGCAAGTCGCGGAAGCAAAGTGGAATTTTGATTCGACTCTGCAGTTTGCTGAAGGGACAGGCGATGCCAATGACACATACAGCATCAGGTATCAGCTTGCCGAAGTCAATATTTCCGGCGGGAAGATATTTTCGCTTTCTACGAAAAGCGGAAACGAGACGCAAAACTTTACAGCGCTTTTGTCAGGTGACGGCGACCTTGAAATTGATGCACCAGGCAAGACGATCGAAATCGGCCATAACGGAGGCAATGCCTATACCGGCGATACTGTAGTAACGAATGAGACAAACGTCGTTTTGACCGAGAATGCTGCGCTGGGTACCGGCAGTGGTGCGTTGACCATCGAAGGATCAGGCTCCGTTGTCCTTAATCAAGATGTCCAGCAGTCAGGAAGCGGCCTTTCCGGGACCGGCTCACTCACTATCAATTCAGGCGCCGCCTATACTCTCAACGGATCCGGTGATACAACAATCACCAATACGATTCTCGGCTCTGGCTCCTTCAATGTTGATCTTGGCGGAACAGACAACGAGCTCAAATTCTCTCAGACGGATGCTTTCAACGGCGCGCTTTCGCGTAGTCACGGCAGCCTCATTCTGGTCAATGGAAGTACCGTTCTCGAGTCGAGCAAGGTCACGCTTGGATTTGGTTCTGCCATAACGTTCGGCAGCGGCAGCAAAGTTGACAGCCTTTATGTCGGAAGCGATGCGGATCTTAATGCTGATACGCTCATTATCGGCGGCCCTGCCGGCTTAACCGTAACGGATAAGCTGACCTTTGAAAACAATCGGACTTTCGACGTCACTGACGTTGAGGTTCAGGCCGATATTGACCTAATTGATCTGGACAGCGACTTTTCTTCGAACAATTTTGTAAATGCCGGAACCTTCGATCCAGACGGTCATAGCTTCTCGATAAACGTCAACGGCGCTGAAACTACAAGCGACGGCAAGCTGAAGGTCGTTCGTGATTATGTTCAGACTGTCAATAACGCTAAAGATGAAGTCGCAGAAACGACTTGGCTTTTGGATCCAAATCTTGTTGCAAAAGAGAATGAAGGATTGTTTGCTGGCGTTCAGCTCACGAACATTAATGTTCTCAGCGGCAAGACGCTTTCGATAGGCGCAGGAAAGGATTCGACGCTGACCGCTCAGCTTTCGAGTGAAAACAATTCAGGCAGCATCGTTTTTTCCGACGGCAGTATCACCGTCAGCAATGAGAGCAACGACTATGACGTGGCAACTGTCGTCAACGCCGGCACAACGCTGACGCTCGGCGCTTCGCATTCTCTCGGCAACACTTCCGAACTCTCCGTGGCGGGGACACTCGTTGTCGGCAACGGCATTGAGCAAACCGTTTATGGCTGGGATTCCGGCGCATCAGGTTCGATAACGCTTGACGGAAGTTTGGCACTCGACCAGACGGGCGATGCGACGATCGGCAATACGTTTAGCGGCAACGGCGCCTTTGATGTTGATCTCGGCGACTCGGGCAATTCTCTCGTTTTCAGCAACGGCGCAGCGTTCAGCGGCTTCAGCGGAAAGCTAGCGCTCAGCAATTTGAGCTTTGATGTCGCCAATACGACGAATTATTCGACGCTGCTCTCCGGAACGGACGTTCAGCTCAATAGCGGCGCTATCTTCAATGCCGACGCGGAAGGTTCCATTCAGACCGGCAAGTTCGATTTCAACGGCGGCACGCTGCTGATTGGCGATGTGACGGCCGGCAATGAAACGGCTCCGAAGCTCAGTGTTGACGGCGACATCCTTATCTCTCAGAGCAGCACGATTTTGCTCGACGGTGTCAACCTCCAGGGAACTGAGAATATTCTTGCTGCCGATAACGGCGTGACGCAGGCAATCGCCGGCTATACGGGGCAAGTTTCCGGCAGCGTGGCTGATCTGAAGGTCAGCGGTACCGGAGAAAGCGAAATCACCAATGCCGGATCTGATACACCGGTTGCATACGGCATTTGGGGTACCAGCGGCAACGTTCAGGACAATACGTCTGATAAAACGCTGGACGTCAATCTGACACTCGAAGAAATTCAGCTTGCCGATACCGAAACCGGGCTGATTCTCGATGCATCGTCGCTGACGGCAGGAGCGGACAGCACGATATCGGCGGTTATCACGGATCGCGATCAGACGGCAGGCAAGATCGTGTTTTCCGGCGGCAGCATCACGCTTGGTGGCTCAGAACCCAATACTTACACGGGTGAAACCGACGTCACGGGCGGTATTGTGACCCTTGCCAAGGATTCAGGCTTTGGCACGACGTCAAAGCTTTTGATTTCGAACGGTGCGAAGGTTGATCTTGGGAATTACAACCAGACAGTCGGCGCTTTGGAAATCGGTACAGATGCCGTCAATGCTGCCGATGCACTGACTGGCACCGGCACGCTCACGCTCGGTATTCCCAACGGAGCTAAAGCGTCCCACATCTACGGCACCAACGACTTTTTCGGCACGGTCGCACTGGCGAACGACCACGACCTGCATTTGAACAGCACTGATGGTCTAGGCGACAATGCAACGCTTGTCTTCAATGCGGACAGCGATTCGATGCTGACGTTGAGCGGTGCCGGCGCAGGTACCTTTGCCACCACCCTTTCAGGAACCGGTGATGTTCAGCTCATCGGGTCTACCGGCATAGTCATTGCCGGCAACAATTCGAACTTCGGTGGCGACTGGCTTCTTTCCGGAAGTTCGACTGCATCCGTAAGCGGCACTGCAACGAATACCGTCAATCTCATCCTCGGCGGTTCCGGCGGAACGGTTACGCTGGCCGGAAGCAACGATAAGCTGACGCTGACGCAGGCGGGCAGTGCGTTCAATGTTTCGCATGGCTTTGCCGGCGACGGTTATCTGGAAGTGCTTGGAACTGGTGCTGATCAAACCTTCGGTTTTGCCAGTCAGTGGGATGACTTCTCGGGCACGATGGCGATCGGAAGCGGTCTGCACATGACCGTAGGCGGATCCGCCGGTACTTCCGGCGCTAACAATGCGCATAACCTTGCCAATGCGGACTTTATCCTTTCCGGCGATTCAACGCTGACTGTTGCAAGCGGCAGCGAAGCGGTAGATACCTTCCAGAATCTGTCGATTCAAAACAGCACGATCGTTTTTGAAGGGACGATGGGCTTCGGCGCCGGCACGGATGAGCCTGCTCAGCTGGTTGTCGAGAGTCTTTCGGCCGGTACGGGTTCGATTCTGAACGTTGCTATGCCTTCTGCCGGCAGCGATATGGTGGGCAGCCTGAATCAGTCGAACCTGCTTGAAACGAGCGGCCTCAATCCGTTCCAGACATTGATTTCCACGAACGGCATTACTGGCTTCGAAAATCTGCAGCTCTCCGGTGGAAATTCCGGCACGGACCTCCGCCAGAATATCGTTGACGAAGCAGGCACGACTGTCGCAACCGGTCACTACGACTATGTGCTGGCGAGCGGCGGCAGCGACAACAATGATGTCGGCATCGCTTATACCCTGACGCAGGTTGACATTTCTGACAACCAAACACTGACGCTCACGGGTTCTGCCGAAGGTGCCGCTCTCAGTGCGAAAGTCACTGGCAATCAAACCGGCGATCTTCTGATTAACGGCGCAAAGGGCAGTTCTGTTTTTTTGACGGGCAGCAATTCCTATTCCGGTACGACGACCGTCAGTTCCGGCGTTACGCTTTCGGCAGGTGAAAGCGGCTTGGGTCATACAGAGAATCTGCTGGTCTCAGGTTCGTACGTCAACAGCGGGACCAATACGATCGGCGGCCTTACCGTTGATTCGTCCGGTTCGGTCACGCTGAACGAAACGGTTCTTACCATTGTCCATGACGAAACGAATGGCATCAGCCAGGTTGACGGCGCGCTTCAAGTCGGCGCAAATGGGGAATTGTCCGTTACGAACGGGCAGCTGATCGTATCAAGCAATAATGCCGATGAGTTCTTGGGCCTTCTGGTTCTTGGCGACGGTGCGACGTCGGCGACGGCGATCGCTCAAAACGCTGATGCTTTCGGGACAGGTACGATCGAATTCGTTGGATCCGGATCGACGTTCAAACTTGAAGATGATGCAGCATCAGTTTTGAAGAACACGTTCTCCGGATCCGGCACCATTAGCGTTGATCTGGGTTCGAGCGGGAATGCTTTCGTTTTTGAAAAAGATTCAACGAAGCTTACAGCCGGTAGCGACCTCACGCTTGCAAATGCGTTCTTTGCTTTTGAGAGCGGCGCAAATGCGGCCATGGCTGAACGCCTCGACATTACAGTCGGTCAGGGTGCGGTTCTGACGAATAATGGCGATCAGGATCGTTCCATCCATGGTCTGACCTTGGCAGGCGGCGTGCTCGATTTCGGCGCCGTGGACAACGATTCGGGCGTCTTCAATCTGGGCGGATCCGGTTCGCTCACGATTGAAAATGATGTTGTCACGACGGTAACGTTCGACACCGCCCAATCGACCGGCACACGCAACATTGGCGATACCGGCAGCGAGCTGCTAGAAGAGGGCGGCGTTTTCGATCTGGCGCTGATTACTGGTATCCATGACTTTACCGGTGCGACAACAACGGTTGGCGACAAGAAAAAGATCGACAACCTGCAGACCGGGGTGGACTTTGAAGAGTCCCGTGAAACAATTTATCAGGATATCGTTTCAGGCGACCCGCTCGAAAAAGTCGCAGAAATCTATCGCAATAACGGGAACTTCTTCTATGACTCGGGTACTGGTAACGGCGATGGATCCGTTCATATCGAATACGATTTCAAACGCATCGACCTGCTCTACACCGGCAACGATAACGGTCTTACGATCAATGCAAGCGGTTCGCTGACAGCACAGGTGACCGGATCCGGCAATCTCGTGCTCGGCAGCGATGCCAAGAATCTTTCGGTGGGCAGTACGTCCGGCAATACCTACACCGGCGCGACTTATGTGCGGGACGGTGCAATTGTCACCATTGCTCAGACGAGCGGCTTCGGCTTCACGAAGGAGCTCAAAAACGAAGGGACCGTCGCGCTCGCCGACGGCGTTTCTCAAACGGTCGGCGCCTTGACGGGCGACGGCACGATCGAGCTTGGTGCTGGATCGACTTTCACGCTCGATAACTATCTTCTTGATGCGGAAGATACGCTCATATCGTCCGGCTCAGCCAATGTTGCCGTTAATAACGAAATCCAGGGTGCAGCCGGTGCTCAGTTCGTGATTGATGCTGCCTATGGTCAGGATGGGAAATCCAAGGGGACCGTTACGTTCGGGCAGGCCAATGATCTGTCCGGGGCTTCCTTCAAGCTCACCAATGCGGTTTTCAACATTGACGGCAGTACAGACAACGATTATCGGACAGCGTCTTCGTCGACAGATTTCATTCTGTCTGCTGGGACGGACGCAACTGTTGATGCCGGTGAGCTGACTAACGGCGAGTCCTACGAATTCACCGAACTTTCGCTCGAAAGCGGTGCTCGGCTCTCCGTGACGAATGTGACGCTTACATCCAGTTCGGATGTTGGTATGACTGATGCTGTCATTCAAACTGACATTCTTGACCTGACAAACGCGTCAAGTACGTTGTCGGGTAGCTGCCGAGATTGATGACTCTTTCGATGTTCTGGCTAATGACCAGGACCAGTATTCGTCCATCGTCATAAAGTACGGTGAATTGAAAGGCGGCTCGAGTACTCAGTCGAATTTGGTGAGAGATCCCGATTTCGATCTTTCTGAAATTCATCAGTCACACAATTCGGAAAGTCCCGTCGCTTATGTGAAATGGGACGGTGAGCTTTCGTTCGGTTCGGGCGACAGTTCCGATCCCAACGACGGCACTGTAGAGATGACCTACTACGTGGACAGTATCCAGCTGGCCGATGAAGGCAATGTGGGTCTACGTCTTGCTGCATCTGAAGGCGAGGATTCTGCCCTCACAGCTACAGTCACTGATTATTTTGATGAGAAGAACAACGAGACCCACCACGGCAGCCTGACCTTTGCCGGCGGAGAGATCACGATTGGGTCAGCTACAGAAACAGAAGCCAATACCAATACCGGC
>CAJMKD010000055.1 GCA_905213905.1 uncultured Sutterella sp.
CCAGAGGCCCTTGAAACAATATCTGCAGTACGAGCCTTTAAAACCCAGTAAGCCCACATTGGCAGAATGACGGACTCATTAGGGACAAAAGACTTACAACCCTGATTTGTGCAGCAATCTTCCTTTGCTAACGCTATATAACCAATTGGAGCTCTCGAAGAAAATAAAATTGATTTTTTTGGCATTATTGTCGCCGAACTATTACCAAGTCCTTTTATTGTTATTTTTCTTGCACTTGTTTCCACGTATATATTTGTTATTTTGCCGAGATCAGCAGGAGTAAACCAAGGAATATTTCCATTCTCCCAATATTCTAGGACATTGGTTTTAGGAGTTCCTCCTCCAACAATTTTGCCAACAGATCTTAGTTGAACCCATTTCCATTTGTCTGGAATCAAAAATGGGACATCATGTAATTTTGCGCCAATTTGACTGGTTGCAGGTTCGCTCTCTAGCTGTGGAACCAACTTGCCCTGGATGGCCTTCTCTAGGCACAGCTGACGGAATCGATCAGAAAGCGGACCTGAGAGCTCGTTGTACGCCTTCTCAGCACGGTCAATCTGTTCGAAAAGTTGATTGATCTTTGTAACGATACGGCGTTGTTCTTCCAAAGAAGGAAGAGGAAAGGGAGTTTCTGAAATTCTTTTTACTGAGATACCTGGCTGGGCAGTTTTCGTAGCATATTGATTAAGGTTCAACTGTTTCAAAAAATAGGCAGCACAATCAGAATCAATTAGCTCTCCGCCATCTGCTACAACCGCATGTTCTGTTGCATAGAATCGACCATCTGCTATATTAATGTTGCCGCAAAGGGCTCCTTGTCTCCCAATTAAGGGGAATTTACCTTCCTTGTTGTAATGATCTACATATCCACGAATACCATTGCCACCAAAACAAGGATATTTTCCAGCCTCCTTTATTTCTGAGGATGAAATAAATTTACCTGCTTTGAGTCTGAAGACACTACCCAACTTAAGCCATTTCCATTTTTCAGGAATCGCAAATGGCACCTCTTTTGGAGAATCACCAATCTGGGCAGCCTCAGGTTCGTTCTCTAGTTGAGGAACCAACTCTCCACGAATCGCCTTCTCAAGAATTTTCTGACGTAAAACATCAAAGTTCATTGTTGAGCTCCTTGCGAAGGTTGGCAAAAGCCGTATTCAACACCTGCAGCTGTTCCTGCATCCGATCCAAAAGTTGATCCATGTCGAGCATTTCGATTTCGGATTTTTCTTCTTGCAACCAAGACGGAAGATCTAGGTTGATGTTGTCTCTCTGTAGGAGTGACTCGGCTGAAAACTTGCGTCACCGTCCGTTCGGATTGGTTTGCTCATCAAAAAGCTCTTCTCTTTTTGATATGTCTTCACTGTGATAACACTGCACAAATTCGTCTAGATTACTGCGTTGCAAGGGTTTCGTTGCCAATGTATGTTTGATTCCAGATCGATAGTCGTAATACCAAACATCCTTTGTAGGTTCTCCCTTGACGAAGAACAGCACATTAGTCTGAACGCCATTGGCGTAAAAAATGCCAGTGGGCAATCTAAGAATTGTGTGCAGATTGAAATGCTTCAGGAGTCTCTCGCGAATCTTGGCTCCTTCGCGCTCAAACAGAACATTGTCCGGAAGCACCACGCCGGCACGTCCCCCTCGTTTGAGCAGGGACATGATGTGTTGCAGGAAGTTGAGCTGATTGTTGTTCGTGTCGACAATGAAATCTGCTCGGTCAATTGGAACGGATCCTGACGGTCTTGCGCCAAAAGGCGGATTGGCAAGAACCACGTCGGCCAACGTGTACGGAAGCCCGGTCAAAGAGTCTCCACATGTGATTGGCGAGCGATCAGTGCCAATGCCGTGCAAATACAGATTCATTGAGGCCAGCGTAACAACCAATGGTGTGTTGTCTTGTCCATGCAACGCTTTTTCACGTAAGAACAAGAGTTTATCTTGGAGGGTAGACTGAACTTTCATGTGATCGAATGCAGCCAGCAGAAAGCCGCCGGTGCCACATGCAGGATCCCAAACTACCTCGTCAATTTTGGGATCGACGACATCCACAATGGCTTGGATTAGCGCTCTCGGAGTGAAGTACTGGCCGGCACCGCTCTTTTTATCCTGACCGTTTTTTTCCAAGATGCTTTCGTAGATGCCGCCCTTAAGGTCGCCATCCATGATGAGCCACTGTTCGCGGTCAATAAACTCGATAACCTTTTCTAGATAGGCAGGGCTCGTAATCTTATTTTGAGCCTTGACAAAGATGGTTCCGATTAATCCATGGAAGTTGCTCAAGGTTGAGAGGATCTGCTCATACAGTTTCACCAGATCCATTCCTTTTTCACAACGTAGATCCTTCCATCTGAATCCTTTGGGTAGGCGGGAGGACTCTCCATAAATATCCTCGGACTCTTGATCCATCTTCAGGAAGAGAAGATATGTCAGTTGTGTAATGTAATCCGTGTAGCCCACGCCTTGGCCGGCCAGGATGTCGGCTATTGTCCAGACTTTTTTAATGAGGGAAGATTCGTTTTTTCGCGTTTCTTTAACCATAGAAGGATCAAATCATGAAAGCGTTGAGAGAAAAAATTGGGTTGTTAGCCGCTGCAGCACTGCCGAAAATGCGAATAAGCTGATTAGCAAGATTAGGATCAAGACGCCGTAAGGAACTGAAGCTGTATGCGCCATTGGACACTATATATTTGGCTACAGTTCTGAAGACTTCTTTTTGTTCCGGTGTTAAGGGAAGTTCATTTTGCTTCTGACCGCACCAAAGTTCAAATCGTTGCGCCGCCAGCGATGGTAGAGAACACAACTCTTCAATTTGCCCGTAAGCGAAGCGCACAAGTTGAATTAAATTGGTCAAAGCCGCTTTATCCTCCCCGTCCGACAACTTGCGAACTTTCTTCGGCCTTAATAGAGAGTAGTCATTCCATTGTCGAACGGCATTGAAAAACGGTAAAGATTTTATCAGTTGCTGATTTAGATCTTGCAGATTCTCGAAAGTCAGTTTGCAGGCTTGTCCGTTATAGATCAATTGCAAAGCCAGTATTTCATCATGGTGACTGAGAACATACTGTTCAAAAGCTTCTGTTGACTTTCGAGCATCTTCATGGCTGAAACCGAAAAATTCGATGACATCTTTTGTATCGTTGAGCGTCTTGAAGTATCCTTTAGCTATTTCCACGATTTTCTTTCGGGCTTCAATATTTTCAAGAAGTGGCGACAAGAGCTGCATGCGCTCTTTGTTTTCCGCATTGATATCCTCAAACGGCGGTAAATTTCCTTTATTCAAAGCTTTGTATAGGTTGCCGGCAAATTCTTGAGGCCAGAAGCCGGCCAGCTCATGGAATTTATCGACTTCTTCTTTGTCTCCACGATTTCCGATTGCGCTTAGCTTGCCTGCAAGAAGGTCAATGTAGTCGTTCGGTACATAACCATGAGACATTTTTTCCAGAAGCACTTCAAGCGAAGGATTGAATTCGTATTCACCCTTTCCGATATCGGGAACGATCTTTTCACTTTCCGTAACGCCAACAGCGTCAATCAAGTAGAACAGATCCTTTCTTGTTGCGTTGGGAGTCACGTTTCGCAATTGATCAGGGGAAATCGTTCTTACACCGCGACCTCTCATTTGTGTGTACAGCGTTTCTGACCTGACATCGTTAAGAAAGATCAGGACTTCCAACGGCTTAATGTCTGTTCCGGTTGCCACAAGTGTCACCGTAACTGCTATGCGAAAGTCTGTGTCTGTGCGGAATGACTTAATGAGCCCGTTGCTGTCTTCGGCCGAGTAAGTAATGCGTTGGACAAATTGGTCATCTGTCCGGTTGAAAACTTCTTTGGCGATCTCGACGACTTTTTTCGCGTGGTTGTCTGAAGCGGCAAAGATGAGAGTTTTGGGCAGATAGTCAAAATTCGGTTCTCGATTTGGATACAGTGTTGTATAAACAATACTTTTGTATTTTTGCAGAATCTTGCGAATCTGGTCAGGAACTAAGATACTTCGATTGACTTCTGTTTTTGAAAATTCTTGCGGCTGTTTGGTCGTGCGTTCCCAAACTTCGCCGGTTTTATTGGCTTTAATCTCGACTTTTTCTCCAACCTTAACGGTGCCCCCTTCTTCTGTGATTTTTGTTCTGATACGGTAAATCCGACAGGGAACATTGACGCCATCGGCAATGGATTGTTCCAATGTGTAGTTGGAAACAATATTCCCGTCAAAGAAAGACAGTGATTCCGGAATTGGGGTTGCCGTCATGCCGAGTAAGATGGCGGAATCGAAATAATTGAGTACGGCTTTCCAACTTGAATAAATGGATCGATGACACTCGTCAATAATGATGAGATCAAAGAAGTTCTTGGGCAACTGAGGATTTTCGGGAAGAGGAATATCCTGATCGTCAGGCTGTTGTGTCGCATCTTCAGTTATTTCATCTATCTCTTCAGCTTGACCGGATAGAACAGAATAGAGTCGCTGGATTGTACTGACGACAACACGAGCGCTGCCATCCATGCTTTGTCTTCCGAGTTTTTCAACCCCGTAAATTTCTGAGAACTTTTTGTCGGTTCCTTGGACTTTGAATTCTCCGAAAGCTTGCAAAGCGGCAGCGCCAAGGTTGTTGCGATCCACAAGGAAGAGGACTCGCTGTGCCTTTGTATAGGTCAAGATCCGATAGGCGATGGCGCAAGCCGTGAATGTTTTCCCTGCTCCGGTAGCCAATACCATCAAAGCACGACGCTTGCCTTTACGTAACGACTGTTCGAAATTCACAATAGCTTCGAACTGGCAGGTTCTAAGACTACCTTTGCTAAGGATTGGTAATCCGGCAAAAGGATCTTCAAGCCGTAACAATTTAGCCAAATCTATTGGTCGGGGGAAAGAAGAAATCTTTTTGTAGGAACTACCGATGTCATGGGCATCCTTAAAGGCAATCTCTCGTCCGTTTGATAGATAGATGAGTTTGATGGGGTCTTCCCAAAATCGACACCAAGGCAATAACTTGTTGGTATATCCCTCAGCCTGAGCAATCAGTTTTGGATTATCAAGCTGGATTTCTTCTCGTTTGGCTTCGAGGATAGCTGCGGCTTTGCCATTCAGCATCAGTACGTAGTCAGCCTCTTTCTGTCCTTTGAGAATCAATTCACGAATCGCTACCGCCTGTAAACCAGGGCGATATTCGTTTCGGTTGATGATCAGCCAACCACTTTCTTCCAGCTTGTTATCGATCCATACTCTGGCGAGCTCTTCTGGCTTCATTCTTTTTCTCCAGCTAAGTTCTTTGTTTTCTTTCCGGTCTTAATTGAGCTCGCTGCTCCTGTGTTTGAGCTTTTTTCAAATATTTGTAGATTGTTGTGCGTCCAATCTTGAGATTCTTGGCAACACGGGAAATGGGGACCCCCATCGCATTTTATTCTTTAGCCTGAGAGATGAGCTCGGGTCTGATGGGGCACGACCTTTATAAACACCTCGAGTTTTGGCGATGGCAATGCCTTCAGCCTGTTGTTCGCGGATGAGCGAACGCTCGAACTCAGCAACAGCACCCATCATCGAGAGGAGAAGCTTCGCGATGGGAGATTGATCGCCTGAGGGGTCCAAAGAAATGTTTTCCTTGAGGAAGTGCACTGCCACGCCTTTCTTCTGAGGAGACTCAGTTACTTCCAAAAGATCCTTGAGGTTGCAAGCCAGGCGATCCATGCTGGCGACGTAGAGATGGTCACCACCGCGGACATAGTCCATCATGTCCTTAAATCCTGGTCTGTCAATATTCTTGCCTAACAATTTGTCGGTAAAGATACGGTCAGGGTTAATGGACTTGAACGCTTCAAGTTGCCGGTCAAGATTCTGATCTTGACTACTGACTCTGGCAAAAGCAACTTTTGCGGCTTTAACCATACACGATCTCGTGAATGCTATGTTCGATAAAGGTATCTTCGGAACAAGAATGTTCAAATATCTAGGGATTGTAGTTCTGATGGACATTTGAAGGGATGTTTGAGGTTGTTCGTCTTAGGCCTACGTGAGAGATCAGGTAGTACTGCAGGCTGACGTCTCGTAAATCCCAATTTGGCAGGCGTTATGAAGGGTTTCTCTACGGTCTGCCGAAATGAGCTTGATACTCCCAATTGCGGTTTTGCCCAGGTCGACTTGCAATCGAAATCTTTTCGCCGTCATGCTGGAGGCGCATGCCGGTTCCGCTTGATTGGAAGAGGCGGTACGCTTGGAATAATCGCCTGGCTGCTGCCCACTGCATAAGAGCCTTCCATATAGATGCCGTTGCCGCCAACGACCGCGTTCTTTTCAAGCAGAACGGTCTTGAGGCCGCCTTCAGCAGCGCTGGCTGCAGCAACCGTGCCGCCTGCGCCTGCGCCCACGACGACGAGGTCAGCATTGATCACCTGGTCGGCAGCGAGGACCGACTGCATGCAGAGGCTGGCGCCAAGGAGCGCGCAGGCGAGCATCTTGAATTTCATAAGGTTTAGTCGAGCGCTGACAGGAGAAGGTCACGCATCCTATGCGGCCGCAACGCATCCCGACAGCATCCGATTGGTCATGTTGATCCTTGGAAAGGTTGCCCAAAACCGAGCTTTGCGAATATCGGGGCAATCGGCAGAATTCGCGGACGCAAAATCAACGTCGAATTGACTGGGGGTAAAGATCCCGAACGAAATTGCACGATGGCTCTCGATGTCAGCAATATCAAAGCCTACGGCGTCTCAGCCGCAGACCGGCATCTGCTTTTCAATCGCAGCGCTCAGACGCGCAGGCGCGAATGCCAGCCTTTCGGGCAGCCAGCCCGCATTTGGCTGCCGTGCTCAGCGTTTTTACCAATGCGCCGTTGCCTCTTCTGGATCGGTGCTGCCGCACTTGATATCGTGCTCGCAGCAAACGGCCGGCAAGCCCCAATTCTCTTGGCTTCGGCATGTTTACTAACCAAAAAAACAAATTTCCACCAAGGAGAGGTTTCATGTTCGGCGTACTCATTACGCTTTTGGCGGTTGTTGCGATCGCCTACTTCGTCATTAAAAACTACTACCCGCCGATGATGCTCCTGCTGCTCGGCATCGTGCTGCTCGTGATCGGCGGCATCATGGGCAACGATCCCGTCAGCGCTAAGACAGCGACGAACTTCTTCGGCTTCGACCTCGCGCAGGCGCTCACCGATCTTTTGAAGAGCCGTCTGGGCGGCCTCGGCCTCAACATCATGGCGATCGCAGGCTTCTCGTATTACATGAACAAGATCGGCGCTTCCAAGTCGCTCGTGAAGCTCTGCATCCGTCCGCTTTCGGCAATTCGTTCGCCGTATGTCCTTTTGGGCGTCACGTATCTCGTCGGCCAGACGATGGCGCTTTTCATCAATTCCGCAGTGGGGCTCGGTCTTCTGCTGATGGCTTCCATTTACCCGCTTCTGGTTTCGCTCGGCGTCCGGCGAGCAGCGGCGGCGGCCGTGATCGGCTCGACCTGCTGCCTGGACCTCGGCCCGAGCTCTTCGAATGCGATGCGTGCGGCCGACCTCGTCGGAACCGATGTCGTCACTTACTTTGTGACGGGACAGATTCCGGTTGCGGTCTGCGTGATGCTTTCCATTGCCATCGGCCATTTCCTGATTCAGCGCTGGTTTGACCGCCGCGAAGCAGCGAAGGGCATTGCCGACAACGTGGAGGGCGCCAATGCGGGCAGCAAGACGGAAGATGCGTTTGCCGACGCCGGTCCCGCGCACTATGCCATTCTTCCCATCCTGCCGCTTTTTCTCCTGATCATCTTTTCGCCGATGGTCTATGCCGGCAGCAAGCTGAGCCTCGTGACGGCCATCATCGTTTCTATTCTGATCGCCTTTGTGGTGGATCTGCTCACGCGCCGCACGTTCAAGCAGTGCTGCGCTGACGGCCAGGCGTTTTTCGAAGGCATGGGCAAGGTCTTCATCTCGACCGTGAGCCTTATCGTCTGCGCGGAGCTCTTTGCCGTGGGCCTCACGAAAGTGGGCGGCATCTCGACGCTCATTCAGCTCGCCGCTTCGCAGGAAGGGCTCGGCCTCGGCCTCATGCTCTTCGTGATGATGGCGATCATGGTGGTGGCAACCATTGTGACCGGCTCGGGGAATTCCGCCTTCTTCGCCTTCTCGCCGCTCCTGCCTGAGGCGGCTGCAAGCGTCGGCTACAACACGATGGCGCTCGTCATCCCGGTTCAGCTCGCAGCGAGCCTCGCGCGCCCGATGAGTCCGATTTCCGGCGTGATCATTGCCGTTTCCGGCATTGCCGGCCTGAGCCCGATCGAACTCATTCGCCGCACGATTCCCGTCATGGTGATCGGCATGATCGTGAATGTCGTCGCTTCGCTTGTTTTCCTTTGATTTCAACTGTTTCGGAGTTAAAAAATGGCACTTCTCATCAAGAATGCGCATGTGTATGCGCCTGACGACCTCGGCGTCGCCGATGTGCTTCTCGTCAACAAGCAAATTGCCGCCGTCGGCAAAGACCTCATCGTGACGATGCCTGGGCTCGAAACGCTCGACGCCAAAGGCCTCATCATGACGCCGGGCTTCATCGACCAGCACATCCACGTCACGGGCGGGGGCGGCGAGGGCGGTCCGAAGACCCGCACGCCGGAACTGGTGCTCTCTGAACTCATTGCGTGCGGCACGACGAGCGTGGTCGGCGTTTCGGGCACGGACGGCTCGAGCCGCGCGATGCCGAATCTCCTCGGCAAGGTTCGCGCGCTTCAGGCCGAAGGCGTCTCCGCCTGGATGTACACAAGCAATTACGCTTATCCGCCCACGACGCTCACCGGCACGGTCCGTGATGATCTTTATTTCGTGCCGGAAGTGCTCGGCGTCAAGATCGCGATGGGCGACCACCGCTCGAGCTTCCCGACCGAGGCGGAAGTGCTCCGCCTTCTGACGCAGATCCGCGTGGGCGCGATGGTGGCGGGCAAGCTCGGCGTCCTGCACATTCACCTCGGCAATATTCCGGGGCCGTTCGACATGTTCCTCGACATCGCGAAGCAGGGCTTCCCGATCCAGCACATCCGTCCGACGCATTGCGCGCGCGACCTCAAGGTCTTTGAAGGCGCAATCAAGTTTGGCCTCGCGGGCGGCTACGTTGACATTACAACGGGCGGCTCCTGCGCAGTCGGCACGCCGGCCGACGGCATCGTTGAAGCGCTCAAGGCGGGCGTGCCTGCCGATCACCTTTCTCTCAGCTCGGACGGCCACGGCTCCGTGCCGCGCTTCAACGAAAAGGGCGAAATGGTCGGTCTCGGGGTGGGCGGGGTCGCCTGCAACCTGCGCGACTTCAAGCGGCTTATCGGCGAAAAGGGCATTCCGATGACGACCGCGCTTCCGATGGTTTCGCGCAACATCGCCAAGGCGCTTCGCCTCGAAGGGAAGGGCGAAATCGCAGCTGGCTGCAGCGCCGACCTGAATCTCTTCGATGAAAACATGACGCTCGTGCATGTGTTTGCCAACGGCCGGCAGATGATGCGCTCGGGCGAAATCATCGAGAAAGGCACGTTCGAGCTCTGACTCGGATAAGACGAATTGCGCATGAGCGGCGCTCTTCGCTTGTGCGCAGCTTCTCAAAAGGCAGCTTGGGCCGTTTCGGCTGGAAGCTGCCTTTTTCGCTAAGGCCTCCTCAAGCACGTCCTTCTTTCATGCCCCGCCGCAAGGTACTTACGTACAGGCGAAGAAATGATTGAGAGAGAAGAATTTTCCTCAAACAACAGTGAGAAGAGACGATGATCAGCAGACGTAATTTTCTTGAGTTGAGTTTGGGCGCAGCGGCAGCTGCTTCGTTCGGCACTGCATCGGCAACGCCAGTCCGGATGCCGGATAAATGGGACGCAGAGCGCGATTTCGTCATTCGCGGCGGAGGGAGGCTCGG
>CAJMKD010000056.1 GCA_905213905.1 uncultured Sutterella sp.
TATGCAGTCGATCGGAATGCCCGCATCGCCATCGTCGACAAAGTGAATGCGCTTCTGCCGAAGATCCAGGCTGCGTTCATATCGGCCTCGGACTTTGCCGGCGCGCAGTCGGCGCAGCGGGCGCTGCGCATTTGCCTGCGGCTTCGCAGACAGATCGCAGCGGATGCGTCCGAAGAACTCGGCCGGTACATCAGGCCGACCGAGCTTTGAAAGACAGAATGGCGCGCGGCGATTCTCTTGAACCGCACACCGAAGGAGGGGCCATGTCAATTTGGACACTGGTTTTGATTCTCGTTCTGGCTTTGCTTGTTGTAAACCTTGTTCTTGTGCATATTGCAAAAAAGAACAAGAACGGCCGCTCATAAGCCTGTTTGACATCCCCCGGGGACAAATGCGCCCCGCGGGGCTGCTGTTGTCTCCGGGCATTCATTTTTTTGGAGACAAAATGTTCTACTTCAACGGCACGAAAGAAACGGCCGAAACGGCCTGGCATGAAAAAGCGCCCGCGTGCGAAGCAGAGGGCTACTGCTTTCTGCTCTCATCGGCGGAATCCGAGGCGGAAGCTTCGGCCATCGCTGCCGAGATCACGCGGATGCTTGACCCGAAAGAGTCTCGCGAAGCGAACATCGTCCGCGTCGAGCGCTTTCTCGGGAAGCTTGACTTCCTTGACCGGCAATTCGACATTCGCTGGAACGAAAACGGCTTCGTTGACGAATTTTGCGACACGAACGAGGAATGGCTGCTCGCCGGGATTGCTGCCAGTGCAGGCGTGCCCGAGCGCTACGCCGAATTTTTCGTTTCGCACGCCGCGAGCAAGCTCGCGGGCTATCTGGGAAACGACGAATACCTGAACGATTTCATCGATCCCGATTCGCAATCCGATTTCGCTCGGGAAGTGCGCTATTACCTGAACTGCCTTGCTTGTGCGGCGTAGCTTGAGTGAAGCGCTTAACCGAAGTCATGCGCGAACGGCGCATTTTTAAACATAACCCTGCGGGGCATCACGTCCCGGCGGGGGCATGGTGTCCTCATTTTTTTTGGAGAGTCATCATGCAAATCAAATCAACGGAACCTTTTGAGCTTTTCGCGTTCGAAAGCGAGGACGGCCGCTCTCACATCCGGGAGTGGCTCTCGTCGATTCGAGGCACGTCGATTCAGAAGGCCGTGGAAGGGCGCATCCGACGCGTGCGCCGCGGCAATATCGGCGACGTGAAGCAGTTCCGCTTCGCCTCAAGACGGCGTCCGGTGCTGCTGGAGCTTCGCATCAACGTCCGAAGCGGTCCGCGGCTCTATGCCCTCGCGGCCGGCGCTCGGCGTCTCGTGCTGCTTTCCGGCGGCACCAAGCGCCGTCAGAAGACGGATCTCATGAACGCTTCCGCGCTCCACCGCGCATGCGCAGAGCGCAGAGGCCGAATTCGGGCGCTGTAGCGCCGCGAAGATCGGCTGATCGGGCGAAAGGCTGAATCGGCAGGCTTTCGCCAAAAAAAACAAACCAACCCGTGCGGGGACGACAGCGCCCCGGCGGGGCATGGCGCCTCCGCTTTTCATTAGGAGATGCACCATGCAAAAGAACATCGCGAACATCATCGGCTCCTTCCGCCGCGCTTCCTGGGGCTGCTACGCCGTAGCGGACATCCTCGACGAGCGGACGGCGCTCTGCTTCGATTACGAAGGCGCTTTTGAAAAGCGGATTGCCGAGATCTGCCGTGATCGGACGATCACCAGAACCGAGTTCCGCGAATCCGAAGACAGGCGCAGATCGCTGCGCTTTTCGGAGTCGCTCCGGCTTTGGGGCGAGGATCTCGCGAGACACCTTGCGGCGCAGGGCCGAGCCGCGGCTTGAGCAAGCCGCGCGCCGCACCACGACGAACCGGGCGGAGCGCCGTCCGGTTCGTCATAATGCGGTTCTCTGAAGCACAACGGTTTAGAAGCAATGCGTATCGTGAAATTGGAACAGCGCACGCCCGAATGGCGGCGCTGGCGGCAATGCGGGATCACGGCGACGGACGCCGCCGTGATTCTCGGCCTGAGTCCCTACAAGTCGCGAAAGCGGCTTTGGGCGGAAAAAGTCGGACGAATCGAGCCGGCCGATTTGAGCGGCAATCCGTTCGTGCAGTACGGCGTCGCGCATGAGGACGACGCGCGCAGGCTTTTCGAGCTTGCGCACGAAGTCTGCGTGATGCCCGCCTGTGCGGAGTGCGGCGAGAATCCGGTCTTTCGGGCTTCCTTCGACGGCCTGACGCCCGAGAACGAGCCCGTTGAGATCAAGTGTCCGAGCGACGCCGTCCTCGAAGAGGTTCGCAGCGCGGGCGTTGAGAGCAGCGCGTGCCGGCTCTATGCCGTGCAGGTGCAGCATCAGATGCTCGTCGCGGGCGCGAAGCGGGGGTGGCTCGTCTTCTACGATCACGGGCGCATTCTCGAATTCGAGCTCGCGCGAGACGATGCGATGATCGCCCGCATTCTCGAGGAAGGCATGAAGTTTCATCAGCTGATTGTCGAAGGGCGGCCCCCTGAAAGCAATCCGAAGAAGGATTTCTTCGTGCCGGCGCCCGAATCGGCCGAGCGCTGGATGCAGGCGGCTCTTCGCTGGCGGGGGCTCGAAGCGCAGATCGAAGCGCTGGAGCGCCGGCTTGGCGAACTGAAGGGCCGGCAGCTCAAGGTTCGCGACGAGCTCGCGGGCATGATGGGCGACTTCGATCGGGCCGATTTCGGCGGGATTGCGCTCACGCGCTCGATGACGCGCGGCAAGTGCGATCTCGGCGCCGTCTTTCGCGACGTCGCGGGCCGGGATCCGACCCCCGAAGAGCTCGACCGAAGACGCGGCCCCGCTGCCGTGCGCTGGCTCGTGCGCGCATCCGATCGCCTCGCGCCCGACGACTGCTGCGAACTCGATTCGATTGCAGCGGCCGAAGCGGCCGAGCCGGAAATCGACGGACGCTTGTGAGCGCAGCATGCTGCGCCGCAACCCGCGTCCGAAAGACGCACTTTCCTGCGGCAAGCGGGCTTCGGGCCCTGCCGCAGGAGAGGCGCGTCTGCCGCCGCATTTAGACATCGAGAAGCAGCGGCAGACGTGCTTCGCGATGCCGCTGCGCGCCGCGCTGCGGCCCCTCGGCCTGCCGCTCTTGCAAAGCGCGTGAGGCCTGCGTAAGATCATTGTGTTTTCTGCGATCCTCGATCGCCTTGCTTCTCCCTTTCCGGCAAGTAAAAAAACAGAAACGGGCGTTCTTTCGATTCGGACGACACCGATCGAATCCGCGAGCTCCGCGGCATACAAATCGAGCCGGCCTCTTCTTTTCTGAAGAGGAAATCAACCAACCCCGACGGGGACGATCGCTTGATCCCCGGTGCGGGGGATTTTTCGCGTCCCTATCCGGGGCGGGCGGCGTCTTCGTTTTTTGTTTTTTGGAGACGTCGCTATGACGATCAAGCATGTCGAACTGCCCCCCGAGATGAAGCTGAAGAAGCTCTGCTTTTTCGTGCCGGAATTCAGAATCTGGACCTGGCAGACGGTATTGACCGAAACCGTCTTCAAGCTCGGAAAGGACGGCAGCCTGCCGCCCAAAGGCGTTCTTGCGGAGCTCGGGATGAAGAATCTCGTGGACCCGCAGACGCTCAACATCTTCAACGCGATCAAGCGCCGCGCCGTGCGCAGGCTTGACGACGCGGGCGTGCCGTGGCTCAACGGCTATGCCATTCCGCTCGAGCGCGCCAAAGAGGTCAGTGAGAAGCTCGACCTCGAAGTGAAGGCGTTCGATGAAGCGGCAGCGGACTTTATGAACCGCTATGAGAAGCACGTCGAAGACTGGATTCAGGCGAATCCGGCTTTCGGCGCCGAGCTGCGCCGCGCGATGAAGCCGCGTCAGATCGTCGAAAGGCGATTTCACGCGGGCTACGTCGCCGCACGGCTGCAGCCGCTCTCCGACGAAGAAGCCGAAAGCTTTCACCGCGAGATCGAAGGCCTTTCGGGGAAGCTCTTCCGAAGCATCACGCAGACGGCGGAGCGCTTCTTCGAAGAGAGCCTCGCCAAGAAGCACGCGTGCCGCTCGGCTGAAACGCTTCAGCGCATACGCACGAAGCTCGACGGCCTGCGGTTTCTCGACAGCAGCATCGGGCCGCTCGTCGAACTCATCGACCGCGTGCTTTCGCATCTGCCGCCCAAGGGCGCGAAGATCGAAGGCCCCGTGTTCTGGGAGCTGACGGCGGTGATTCTGATGCTCTGCGACCGCAGCCGCATGCAGAAGGCGGCCGACGGACTCTTCAACCTCGAGGAAAGCGCCAAAGCGCTCGCGCCGACGCCAGCGCTGATGGACATTCCCGTCCCGCAGAGAGGGCCGGCAGCGAGAGCCGAAGCGGCGCCTGCGGGAGGGCAATTCCAAGCGCCCGCGCCGGAGGATCCGGCCGCAGAAGCCGAGGAAGCGACGCTGCCCTTCGACTTCGAGACGGACCTCGAGCACTTCTTTGCAAGCAATGCGAAGAAGCCGGCCGAACCGGCTCAGGCTGCTGCGGAAGCCGCCGTGCGCGGCGCTCAGACGAGCAGCAAATCCGAAGCCGAATCCGGTCCGAGTCTGCCGGCGGCCCTGACGGCCGAGGCGGTCGGCGCGGATGAAGCCGACGAAGCGGCGGAAAAGCAGCCGGCGGCGCCTTCAGGCGCGGACGGCATGCCGCTGCCGCCTGCGCCGCCAGAAGAGTTCATGCGCGGCGAGTTCTGCTTCGCGCTCTGACCTTTTTTCAACAATCCTCATCAGAAATGATGAAGCGCATTGCCAACATCAAAAAGCAGCTTCTCAGCCTGCTCCGGAAGTGGATCGCCTTCTGGCGGTTCACGACCGGCGCCGGTCTCTGAGCGCCTGCATTTTCTCAACCAACCCCGCGGGGCGGATGACTTTCGTCCCCGATGCGGGGCGAAGTCCGTCCGTGCGGGATTTTCCGACTTTATTAGGAGGTCCCCATGACCGAAAAGAAATCATTTTTGAAGAGCCTGCCCATCACGGCGGCCGCCTTCGGGCGGACGTTCGGCGTAAAGGTGATTTACGGCGGCGGCATCCCGAGAACGGACGGCCGCTGCATTCAGCTGCCGGACGTCGGCGACGAGATCGAGGAGCGCCAGGTGCTGGCGTGGCTCGGACATGAATGCGGCCATGTGCTCGCGACGAACTTCCGCGCGCTCGGCAAAGACGATCTCGAAATCGTCAAGGAGCTCACGAACGCGCTCGAAGACCCCCGCGTCGAGCGGGAGATCTGCCGGGAGTTCGGCGGCATGCGGTTCATTCTTCGCGGCTTCTACGAGAAAACCGTCTCGCAGATCGTGAAGAACCACCTGAAGGCCGGCATCGAAAACCTGCCCCCCGGGCCGGTGCTCACGATCTACGCGCTTGCGAAGGGGGAGCATCTTCTCTTCGGAGAAGCGTGCTTCAAGCGGGCGGCCGAAGTGTATCGGCGCGCGCTCGTGCTCAACTTCGGCGAAGCGATCGCGTCGTTCGTCGATCGGGAAGTCGGCCGGATTGCCGACTTCAAGTCGACCGCCGACTGCGTGAGCTGCGCGCGCCGAATCGTCGACTTCATTATGGAGAAGGCGGACGAAGAAGCTGCGAAGCAGATGAACCCGGCGAACGCAGCGAATCCGGCGCAGGCCGGATCCGCGCCGAACGGCGCCCTGCCGGCCGAAAACGCGTCGGGCGGCGGCGAATCGCAGAACCGCGGCGGCGCGGGCAAGCCCGGGTCCGATGCCGGCAATTCGGCTGAGGCCCAGAGCGGCAAGGAAGGCGGCGCAGGTGAGGAAGGCGGCGCAAAAGACGGCGCAGGAGCGAGCGGCATGTCGCACGCAGAGCGCGCGGCGCATATTCGCTCGATCGTCTATCTCAATTCCGACGACTTTGAGATGGTGCCCGGACTCACCAAAACGATGGGCAAGGCGCTCATGGCTGCAGCGAAGCGCCGCAGGCGCAGAGGCGTGTGCGTGCACGTTCCGTTCAGAAAGATGATCGAAGCGCGCCCGAGCGCCGAGCCCGTTCAGGCGGCTCAGCAGTGCGACTACTGGCAGGGCCGGGACATGATCGCGCAGGCGAAGAAGGACTGCCGGGCGATGCAGCGGGAGCTCAAGCGCTTCGTGGAGACCCAGACGCGGCGGCGCGGCTGGACCGCGCAGAGCGGCATGCGGCTCGCTTCGGGGTGCCTCTCGAGGCTTGCCGTGAACAATCCCCGCGTTTTCGAGCGCCGGGTTGAAAAGCGCGGCATCGATACCGCCGTGCACATCCTGGTCGACTTCTCCGGCTCCATGCGCGCTCAGACGCACGGCGAAGAGAACGCGGCCATCGCGATGCGGGCGGCGCTTGCGCTCTTCGCAGGCTTTTCCGGCCTGCAGAAGGTCAATCCGGCCGTTTCGATCTTTCGCGAAGACGCGTTCGTCAATCTGGTGCCGCACGGCGCGAAGCGGGCCGAAAGCTACGCAGAAGCGATTGGCGGCGTCATGGCGCTCGGCAGCACGCCGCTCGATACGGCGCTTGTCGATGCCGACACGCTGCTGAGGCACGCACGCGCGAACCGGCGGATCACGATCGTGATCACGGACGGGGACCCGAACGACCCGGAAGCGACGGAACGCGTCATCAGCGAGCTCGAAGCGCAGGGCAGCGAGTTCTTTGCGATCGGCATCGGCGCCGGCGCGCCCGTCTCGCAGTTCTTCAGGCACTCGAAGACGATCGAGTCGGTTGACGATCTCGCCGCAGCGCTATTTGAGGGCGCAAAGGCTCTGATCAATCAGGGCATCCGCGCCTGAGAAAGGTCCCGTCAAGGGTCCCACAGTCCAATTCCCCGGGAGGGGGCGATGCGCCCCCGGGGGGACGCACGCGTCCGCCCGGCGGGAGCGGTTTTTCTGAAACCCTGCCAACCCTTTTGGAGAAGACCATGTTTTATTTCGACAAGAACGCCGTCAAGGCGGCCGCAAAAGGCCGCTGGGACGAGATCTTTCATGCGCTCGCGCCCTCGCTCGACGAGGCGCAGGCGAATGCGGGCCGCCATGTGCCCTGTCCGGTGCACGGCGGCAAGGACGGCTTCCGTCTTTATCCGCGCTACGAAGAGTCGGGCGCCGGCGTCTGCAACAGCTGCGGCCAGAAGACCGACGGCTTTGCGATGCTCGCCTGGGTGAACGGGTGGACCTTTCCGCAGACGCTTCAGGCGGTCGGGAACTTCCTGCGGCTCTCGCTTCCGAAAGGGGGCGGCAGTGCGGAAGTCGCGGACGCCGGCGCGAGCGCGGCGGTCTATACGGGCCGGATCCTTTTCACGGGATTTGAAAAGTTCCGCTCGGGCCAGGTCTTCACTGTTCGCCTCAGACAGACGGACGGCGAAGTCGTCGCCTGCAGAGGCGTGGATCTGAAGCGCGCGGTCGAAGCGGCGGGCCTCCGAAAGGGCGCCTTTGCCGTTCTCTGCCGCGTTGCCGGCAAAAAGGTGCGGCTCGCCGACGGCAAGTCGGCGACGAAGTACCTCTGGACCGCATCCGCTGCCGAGTCGCCCGAAGAGGCGGCAAAGCGCGAGGCGCTGCAGGCCGAAGCGCGAAAGGCCGAAAGCGAGCAGAAGCGCGCTTCGGTGCGGAAGCTCTGGAAAATGGCCCGGCCGTTCGACCCGAAGGATCCGGAATGCGCACCGATGCGCAGGTACCTCGCCAACCGAAGCATTCGAACGGATGTCTTCGACGGCGGCGAGCTTCGGTTCATGCCGAAGTGCTGGTACTGCGGCGCGCCGGGAAAGCGCAGCCGGACCTATCCGGCGATGATCGCCGCCGTGCGCGGCGCCGACGGGCGAATCGTCACGCTTCACCGCACGTATCTGCGCGAAGAGGGCGTCAAGGCGCCCGTGGCGGAGCCCAAGAAGCTCATGGCCGTCGCCGAGGGCGACACCGTGAACGGCTGCGCCGTCCGGCTCATGCCGGCGGGCGAGGTGCTCTGCGTCGCCGAAGGGATCGAAACGGCGCTCTCCGTCTCGACCGCTACGGGGTATCCCTGCTGGTCCTGCGTGAGCGCAAACGGTCTCGCGACGTTCGAGCCGCCCGAGGGCGTTCGGATCGTGCTGATCTTTGCCGACAAGGATGCGTCCGGCGTGGGCGACGAGGCGGCTGAAAAGCTGCGCCGCCGTCTTGCCGAGAAAGGCCGCCTTGCCGTCATCTGCCGCATACCGGATCCGATTCCGGCGGGCGACAAGGGCATCGATTGGAACGACGTTCTGAAGCGCACCGGCGCAGGCGCTTTTCCATGCCGAAAGGCGGAATGCGCCTAGCGCTCAACGGCCGCGGTCTTCCCGAAGCGGGAAGGCCGCAGCCGGCCCTTCGACCGCAATGCGGTGATCTACCTCGCCGTTAATGACGAGGCAGATCACTTCGGAAAGAGCCGCCTCTGACCTTTCGCGGTGCGTCGCTCTAGTCTTAGACGCGGCTCCCCTACGCTAGCCCCACCGATACACCCTAAGCCAGACGCACCCTTGTGGGTAACCTACGTGAATGGAAGCTAGTTTCGTTTCTGCGGATATTCTACGAGAGTTGCGAATCGGTTGCGATAGAAAATGCCGGACATCCCCTTTGCTGCGAGTGGCGCTGGTTCTGTTCGGCATCCTACAGTCTGCTGAAGTACTCTCCCTTCAAACCGGCAATCTCGCACCTTGTAGGTAGGCGACAGCAGACTTTCGTTTTCTGTACTTTCATTGTACAAAATGATGGTGAAAAGTCAACGCTGCAGCCGCCCCATTCGAAGAAAAATCAAGGGATAAAGGCGTCGCTACGCGTCCCCAAATAGGGCAGTCGCAACAGAGGGGGCCGCAATGCCTGCTTCTTTTTCATTCGAAAAATTCGCGGGCAAAGATCGGGCCTGCGGCGAATGGCCGATTTTTGCGCGACTTGCCGTGCATGCGGTCTCGATCGGCTGTGCCGGCCGGCGTCAGGCGCGCTGACGGCTTTTCGACGGCCGGCCGCGAATTCACCTGCGATGCCCCGCCTGGAAGCGTCCGGCCTCGCGTCCCATCACGAGGCAGTTCGCAAGTCCCGCGCCGCCGAGGCGGTCGCGGCCGAAGATGCCGCCCGCGAGTTCGCCGGCCGCGAAGAGATTCTCAATGGGCTTGCCGGAACGGTCGAGCACCCGCGCGGCGTCGTCCGTCGCAATGCCGTCAAGCGTCGTGTGCACGTAGATGTGTTCCCGGCCGAAATAGAACGGCGGCGAATCAATGGTCTGCGTGAATGTCGTCTTTCCGGTGACGGGATCGAAGCCTTTCTTCACGGCCGCCACATGCGCCGGGTCGTTGCTGCGCTGGTAGTATACCACCGGCTCCTTGATCCCTTGCGCGAGGTTCACGCAGTGCAGCGAAAAGGGCGTCGGGATCACCTCCCCGCCGGCGAGGATGCCCGTCCAGTCGAGCGTCTGCCGGTGGATCAGGTCGCCCAGCTCCAGCAGGAATTCGTCGCCCGTGATGTTGTAGAGCCAGTAGACGATGCCCAGGTTGTCG
>CAJMKD010000057.1 GCA_905213905.1 uncultured Sutterella sp.
GGCCAACAGGCTGGCGCTCGCCGCGGGCGGCACCCTTGAGAAGGGCGGACTCAACACGATGCTTGGCGGCCGGGAGAGTCCCGGCCCCGATGCGGGCGGCCCGTCCGAGCCTTCGGGACCGGCGCCGGCAGGCGGATCCAGCGGCACGTTCTTCGCAGCTGGTTCGCCCGGAGCGGCCGTCGCGCCGGACTCGTCCGTCACATCCGTCACGTCAGGAACATCCGAAAAGTCTGAAACGTCTGAAATGTCCGTCACATCCGCAACGTCCGGAATGTCTGGAGCGCCGGGCGCAGCAGGCGGCATTGGCGCAGCCGGTGCATCCGGAATGAGCGGCACGGCCGGAATGTCCGGTAAGGACGGCCATTCGGCAGCGGGCCTCAAGGGCGCTGTTGGTGCGTTACGTGCGTCAAGCGCGTTAAGTGAGTCAAGTGCGTCAGGCGCGGCCGGCATCAACGGCGCAGCAGGCGCCTCAGGCCGCGCGGGTGCGGACATTGAAGGCCGAATGGATGCGACGGGCGCCAAAGGCTTTTCTGCAGTCGGGGTTTCCGGTGCTGCCGGCGCGTCGGGGTCAGACGGCGCAGCCGGTGCATCGGGCTCGGACGGCGTCGGAATGGCAGGCCGGATTGGCGCAGAAGGCAGCGCCGGAACGGCGGCCCTTGGCCTCAACGGCTTGCGCGGCGCGGCAGGCGCGATGGGTTCCGAAGGCGCATCCGGCACGGCGGGCATAACGGAAGCAGCTGCCGCAGAAGAATCGAACGCGGCGCAGCCGGCATCGGCTGCCATGCAAGCCATCCGCAATGCGGACACGCTCAGCACGATCAGCACGCTCGGCGGTTCGTCCGGTCGCGACGGCATCGGAACAGCAGGCAGCACGGGCGCAGCCGGTGCGAACGGCGCAGCCGGCGCAACAGGTCAGAACGGCATCGGTACGGCCGGACGTGCAGGCGCAGTCGGGTCGACCGGCATCGGTCTCAACGGGCTGCGCGGCGAAGCCGGTTCGGCCGGCACGATCGGCGCCGAAGGCGCTTCCGGAACGGACGGCGTGACGTCAGTCGTCGCCGCAGGCGGTTCCGGCGCGGTCCGGTCGCCGGCAGCAGATGCCCTTCGAACCGTCAGCACCGAAGGCGGCGCTGTCGAATCCTCGTCACGAAGCGCTGCCGGCGCTTCGTCTCTCACGGGTGCGGGCGGTTCTCTGCGAGCGGCGGAAGCGGCAGCTGGCCGCCTGCGGAACGCCGCTGCAGCGCAGGCTGCAGCCGTCTCGACGGCGCAGGCCGATGCGCGGCCGGCGCAGGGGGCGGCGTCTGACGCCGTCTTCGGCCGCGGTTCGCATGCGGACTGGCAGGACCGCAGAAGACCGGATGTCCGCGTTGCCGGTCCGATCCGTTCGGGCGGCTCCGCGATTGAAGCGCAGCAGGCGCGTCCGGGCAGGGAAGCCCTGTCGAAGCAGTACGGCGCCGTCATCGGCGGCATTGAA
Organism: uncultured Sutterella sp.; assembly: GCA_905213905.1. Taxonomy (GTDB): domain Bacteria; phylum Pseudomonadota; class Gammaproteobacteria; order Burkholderiales; family Burkholderiaceae_F; genus Sutterella. Next base: position 1,475 of record CAJMKD010000057.1, read on the forward strand.
GATGTCCGCGACAAAGCGGCGGACGCCGTTCATGCGGCTGCGAGCGCCGCTTCCTACGCCAAAGCGAAAGCATCGTCCGGGGCCTGGAATCGCTTTGCTTCGCTTGCGCCGAAGACCGCGCTCTTTGCCCGGAGTTATGCGGCGGCCCGAGCGGCAAGGCTTGCGCAAAGCGAGGCACCCGGCCTTGCTAAGCAGACGGCGAATCTGAAGGACCGGATTGATCGTGCGGTCAATGTCGTCGAAGGCCGTGCGCCGCTCGTAGGCAGAGGCGGCTTCTACACGGGCTACGCCTTGGGCGCAGACAACAACGAAGGTCCGGGCGACATGGACGGCGACGGCGATTAAACAAAAGGCGAGTAAAGAAATGCATCAAAGAGTCAACAACCAATCTCCGCAGCCGAGTCTGAAGCGCATGCTGATGCGCTTCGCCGACGGCGCGCCGAAGCGCGCAAGGGATCCTCGTCAGGGGCTGAAGGCCGCTGCGGCAGCCGTTGCAGCGGCGTTCCTGATGACGGGCTGCGGCACCACGCCCCCGCCCGAACCCGAAGGCGAGCGCATCTGGGTGAATTTCCCCGCTTTCGAAAAGACGCAGAAGACCGTCGCCGATCCCATCACCGATCGCAACGACGTCGGCAGCCGCGTTGTGGTCCGCAAGGTGGAAACGGAAGCGCTTCTGCCGAGAGAGCTTGAGGCGCTTCGCGAAAGCGAGCGCAGCGGCGAGAACGCCGGTCCGGACCTGCGCATGCGTCCGAACCAGCCGGTGCCGACTCCGCCCGTAGCAGGCGCAGCCGCGGCTGCGGGTCCGGGATTGACCGGGGCAGTCGAGAAAGACGAGAAAGTTGAAAAAGCCGAGAAAGCCGGCACTGCGGATAAGAACGCTTCAAAAAGTTCAACCGGCATAACTTTTTCCAAAAGATCTGCCGGCATGACTGAGCCAAAAAGTTCAACCGGTTTAACTGGTTTAACTGGTTCAACCGGTTCGACAGGTTCAACGGGCTCGGCAGTTGCTGCTGAAGAAGCCGAAAAAGCTGAGAAAGCCGAAAAGCCCGGTCGGCTGTTCGCAGGCGACAGCGCATCTCAGCGCGGGCGCGCTGCGGCGTCCGCATCGGACAAGAAGTCCGTAGACAACGCAGTGAACGCAGCCAACGATGCGGGTTCCGTGTCAGCCGCGTCAGTTGGGTCAGCTGTGTCTGGTTCGGATGCTTCTGAGGCAAAAGAAAAAGTGTCCGGTTCTACCGGAAATACCGGATCTGTAGTTTCTTCGAAGTCTTCGGCGATCGCCGTCAACGTGAACGTTGCTGTCGATGCTGCCGTATCCGGCGTACCTGCCGTCTCTGCCGTCTATCCTGCTGCTTCTGTTCCCCGTCCGGCTTTGACAGAGAAATCGGCGGATGACGCAGCAAAGATCACCGAGTCTGCAGCGGGGACTCAATCCGCGGCTGACAGCGCAGTCCGACTCGGACAGACGGCAGAGGTTGAAAAGGACCGAGCCGCTCAAACGGTCCAAGACGATAACGATAAAGACGCTCAAAACATACAAAAACAAAACACACAAAACGCTCAAGCCCCGATGAAGTCAGCGTTCGTCGGTGCGGATGCTGCGCAGGCTTCGGAAGGCGCTGAGCCGGCATCAGCAAAGACTGCTTCAGCCCCTTCAGCCCCTTCAGCCCCTTCAGCTGCTTCAGCCGCTGCTGCCGAACCTTCCGAAAAATCAGCCGACTCGGCTCAGTCTTTTTCATCGCCGGCATCCTCTTCTTATTCTCCTGATCAGGAAGAAAAGGAAGGCGCGCAAAGAACGCAAAGAACGCAAGGACCGGAATTTGAATCGGAAAAGGAACCGGCTGCCGTTGCTTCTGCGCCGGCACCTGTGTCCGCGTCCGAAGGAGACGAAACCGTGTCCGCATCGGACACGAATGTCGTTGGGAACGATGGAACCCCGGCCGACGATCGTAGTTCGGTTGCTGCAAATGCAAAGATAGAGAAGGCGCAGCAGGTTCCGCAGTCTGCCTCGGACAACGCGATGAACGCGCTGAACATGCTGAACGTGCTGAAGGCATCTGATGATTCTTCTGCTCCCGCTCCCGCTGCCGCTCACGGTCCCGCTTCCGATCCCGAACCCGCATCTTCGCCGTCCGAGGCGGATCCAGCAGTCCGGGCCGGACAGGCCGTTCCGTCTGCGACGGGGGGTGAACCGAAGCCGGCTTTGACGGCGAATGAGGGCGCAGCCGCAGTCGCGAAACCCCAAGCCCAAACGCAAGACAAGGGCCTGACGCCAAATTCACCCCTTTCATCGATTTCAACAAATTCAACTTTGCCGGTCCCGGCAGAGAGCGCCGCGTCTGCAGAGAACGCAGCGCCGGCGGCCGATGAAGCCGCAATGGAAGCCGTGGAAGCATCCATGGACATGGCATCTACGCTTGAAGGAACCAACTGATGTTGTTCGGAAGAAAGAAAAAGTTCAAGAATGCGCCGGATGCCGGTTCGGTGCCGGAAGCGGCAGCGATGTCAACGCCCGGCCAGGCATCGCCGACAGTGAAGCGCAAAAGCGGAACGCAGAAGCCTGCGGGCGTGCTGGAGCCTGCGTTTTCCTTTGAAGCGTCCCGCATCAGCATGATCGAAAAGAGCGAGCGCCGCGCTTGGGCATGCGCCAAGGGGCTCGGTCTCGTTTCAATCTGCCTCGCGGGAAGCATCTGCGTCATGTCGCCTCTGAAGCAGGGCGTCCCCTATGTCTTCCAAGTGGACAAGTACACCGGGCAATCGACGCTGCTGCGCGTTGCGAATCCCGAAAGCATTCCGCGCACGGAGCTGATGGACAAGTACTGGGTGACCGAATACGTCCGCTCGCGCGAAACGTACGACTACAACACCGTCGATGCGGAATTCCGCCGCGTGCGCGAAATGACGATGGCCGATCAGTTCGGACCGTACATGAAGCAGTTCCAGGGCGACCGGTCGCTCGACCGCGTGCTCGGGCCCGCGAAGATGATCCGCATTGAGATTCTCTCGGTCGGCATTGAAGGCGACGGCATCGCGCGCGTGCGGTTCATCCGCCGGCGGATCAATACGTCGAACATGGCGCCTGAGAGCGAATCCTACTGGACCGCGACGATCGGCTTTCAGTACCTGCCCAACTACACGACCGAGGGCGACCGTCTGCTTGTGAACCCATTCGGCTTCAAGGTGACGAGCTACCGCCTTGACCAGGAATTCACCCGCAACGGCCTTCGTATCGAGTCGTCGCGCCCCGTCGAGCAAGCGCTCTCGCCCAAGGCGCAGTACGACCTGCCGCCGCTCGATGCGGCCGGCGCTTACGAATCTGCGGGGCCTGCCGATGCCGGCCTGGTGCAGAACGCGACACCGACTGAGGCCGGCGAGGCGCCTGCAGAGCGTCCGGCCGATTCCGCGGATGCGCCGCAGGGCCTTTCGGGCACGGCGGCTGCCGACGTGCCGGGCAACGCTTCGGGGACGGCCCCGGTGCCGGCGCCCGCTGAAGCAGGCGCCCAATAAAGCAGGGGGAGGACAAGATCATGTCAAAGAAGCATCTGGCCCCGGGGTGCGGCGACGGCGGCGCAGGCGAATTATCCGCAGCGCCCCGCGCTGCGCGCCTTGTCAAGGCAGGAAGAGCGCTGGCGCTTTCGGCGGCAGCGGGCCTTCTCTTCGCATCGGGCGCAGCGAATGCGCTTCAGAAGCCCGATCTCTCGAAGAACGACGGCCGCATCAAGTACGTCGACTACCGCGCCGACGACGTGGTGCCGATCAACGCCTGCGAAGGCGTCATCACGACGATCACTTTCGCCGAGGACGAGCGCGTCGAGAACTACGGCTCCGGCTTCTCCACCGCGTGGGAATTTGCGACGCGCGGCAATCACTTCTATCTGAAGCCCAAGGAGACGCAGGGCACGACGAACCTCATCGTGATGACCGACAAGCGCGTCTATTCCTTCGACGTGAAGTATTCGAAGGTGCGCCGCGGCGTCACCTACCGCATGATCTTCCGCTATCCCGAAGAGGAGAAGGCGGCCGCGGAGGCGAAGGCGCGCGCTGAGGAAAAGAAGGCGCTGATGAACCAGGATCCGATCAACACGGCCGTGCCGAGTCCGAAGGACGAGCTCGCGCAGCTTCGCGCCGAAAAGCGCCTTGCGGGCGAATCTGCCGCAGGCTCTGCTGGAGAAGTCGATGCACTCGTAAAGACCGCCCGAACGGCGGGCCGCCCCGGCTACAACTGGGCCTACACGATGAATTTCGGCAAGAGTCCCGCCTCGAAGGACCTCGCGCCCGCGGCGGTCTACGACGACGGACGCTTCACGGTCATCCGCATGCCGCCCGGCGCTGAAATTCCCGCCGTCTATCAGGTGCGCGCTGAAGACGGCGAGCAGCTCGTCAAGACCCACGTGGATCCGAGAACGAACGCCGTCATTGTCGAAAAGGTGTGCCGCGAGCTGCGGCTTCGCAACGGACAGGCGGTGGTCGGACTCTACAACGAAGACTACGGCCGCCTCATTGCCGGCACGCCGTCGAAGTCGACGATGCCGGGCCTCAAGCGCGGCTGGACGGACGGCGCCAAGGAGTAGCAGATGGCTGAGCAGCAGATGAACGGGGCGCCGAGAGCGCCCGAAGCAATGGGCGAACCGGCCTTCGCGCCGGAAGAAGCCGCGCCGGGCTTTTTCGCACGGTGGAAGATGCCGATCCTGATCGGCATCTTTCTGGCGGCGGGTGCCGGCACCTGGTACGTGACGAAGCTTCTTGAGGCGCCGGAAGCAGAGGCGCCGCAGGCGGTCACGAAGGCGGCGAGCATGATCACCGCAACGGACGAATACGTGCGCCAGGCGCCGCCCCCGCAGACGCCGCCGAGACGGCCGAGGGTCCGGCAGGAACCGAAACCCGAGCCCGAGCCCGCTGAAAAGCCGCCCGAGACGCGCACCGTCTACGTGAAGGAAGCCGCGCCGGAGCCCGAGAAGAAGGAAGAAAAGCCCGCGCCGCAGGGCCCGACCCTCTCGGAGCGCCGCCTTGCCGCGCCGATGATGGGCTCGGTCGATGCGCCGAAGCGGGCCGCCGCCGGACATGACCGCAGCGACGCAGCGGCCGAAGAGCCCGTCGGGAATTTCGACAAGCTCTTTCAGTCGTCGAAGCTTGCTGCAGGCACCGCTTCGCGCGTGAAGAACCGCTCGCTCGTGCTGCCGAAGGGCACCTTCATCAACTGCATCATGGAGACGGCGGTCGACACCACTGTCCCCGGCATGACCTCGTGCCGCATTCCGGAGAACGTCTTTTCGATGGACGGCCGCACGCTTCTCGTGGAGGCGGGCTCGCGCGCCTTCGGCGAATACCGCGGCGCCGTCGCGCACGGCGTCGACCGCATCTTCATGCTGTGGACTCAGATCGAAACGCCGCACGGCGTGATCGTCGATCTCGGCAGTCCCGCCGCCGACTCCCTCGGACGCGCGGGCGTCACTGGCGAAGTCGACCATCACTGGTGGCGCCGCTTCGGCAATGCGCTTCTCTTCTCGATCATCGACGACGCCTTCCAGTTCGCCATGGAGAAGGCGAGCGAGAGCGACAACTCGATCAACAACTATTCCTCAACCGATTCGGGCATGAGCAGCTTTCTCTCGCAGGTCATGCGCGAGACAGGCCAGATTCCGCCCACGATCCGCATGAATCAGGGCGCCCGCGTCGGGATCTTCGTCGCGCGGAACATCGACATGTCGTCCGTCTATCAGGTGGAAGCGGATGACGGTGTTGAGGAGCGGCCGTGAGGTCCATTTTTTCAAAGTAGCAAAAAAAGGGAACAAAATGAAATTCAATGACTCCAATCGCTGCAAGAAGAACGATGCGCTGCTCCGGCATTCAGCCCTGATGCTCGCATTGGCCGGCATTTTCTCGCTCGGCTCCGGAATCGCGCGGGCGGATGAAGCAGCCTGCACGGCCATGGGCGGAACGATGGAGAACGGCGTCTGCGTCGTCAAAAGGACGGCGATGGATTCGGGGAAAGAGCCGACCGTCAATACCGATCTGGCGCTCGAATCCCCGGTGACGGTCACCGAAGACACGATCGTGCAGGGCGTCAAGGAATGGACGGCGCAGTTCGTCATTGCGGACGGCATTGAGAACACGTTCACGATCACGAACGGGGCCGACGTTAAATTCATGGGCGGCGAAGATGCGGAGGGAGCGATGGGCGTCTATGCGCTTTCGCTAAACGGCGGAAACGGTACGCTCAATGTTGAGAACGGCAGCCTGACGATTTCAGGACGGGCGGAATCGTTCATGGACACCGACAACGCTTATGCGTACGGCCTCTATGCTTTTTCATGCGGAAGCAGCGCCAAGGCCGAGATCAACGTCAAATCCGGATCCAAACTGCATGTTGATTGGGGCGGCGCCTATGCTTTTGCAACAGGCGGCGCTTCTGCCGTTGTCAATGTTGCGCAGGGCGGATCGCTGACAACAGGGTCTTTAAGCGATTTCGAAAATAATCCTGAAGCATTTATGTTGTCGGGCATGCCGATAGCGAAAGTTACAGATGCAGATTCAAAACTCCAAATAAATAACGCAGGCACGGTTTATTTGCTGGCATCAGAATACGGCAATCTGAATATAAAAAATGAAGGGTCTTATGCTTCACTGACGCTTGCTGGGCTTGAAGCGGTCGTCACTGCAAGCGGCGATGAGGATGATATCGTTTTGGAAAACACAGGCGGCGCCATCGCAGATGTTGCATTCACAGGGAAGCTCAGCGTGGTGAACGACAGCGAAAGCCGCCTGACGATACGCAAAAGGCAATCCGATAGTGATGCAGCCGGAATTCATCAATATATAAGCAGGATCGAAAATTCAGGGATTATCGATATTTATTCTTATGTGCTTAACCCAGGGTATGAAAATAATGCGACTTCTACGATTATTAATAACAAATCAGGAAAGATAACATTTCATGACGAATTACTTGATCGCGAAGGAAACAATAATAATATTGTGAATGTTGATAATTTCGGATCAATGGAAATTGGTGCGGCTTTGGCAGGATCAATGTATGGCATGTCGGTTCCTACCACCGATCGAGTTGTTTTGACCAACGGATCCGGTGCTGTTTTAACATTCAATGATCAATCCAATTATTTAGTCAGTGGTTCCGGCGACGTCAAAATTGACAATCAGGGTACAGTTAAACTAACTGAAAACTCTCTGAGTTGTCTCGCTCTTGTTCGGAACAGCGCGTACGATAATGTTCATATCGAATACGTCAATCAATCCGCCGGCACCACGTCGCTCTACGCCTAAAACATGTTTGAGATCAAGAAGAGCGGCGAGGTCGGCGCGCTGCCGATCAGCGTGCTCTCGCTGAGCGACGGCCAGTGGAAGAAATCGTCGATTACCGTAGAGGGATTCGAATCCGACACTGCCGCAGCCGACTGGCAGCTCATGTCGGACTGGGCGAAGTATTACTCCTGGAAGGAA
>CAJMKD010000058.1 GCA_905213905.1 uncultured Sutterella sp.
TATGCCAGACGGCCTTGGGCAGCGTCACGGCTGAGATGAGCGCCATCGGCCAGAGGAAAGGCAGAATGTCTGCCGGCCCCGCATTTTCAAAGTAGATCATCCGCACGACGGTGATGCCGTAGCGGACCGGGTTGAGAATGGTGGCCGTCTGCAGCCAGAGCGGCATCGCCGCCACGGGCGTCATCAGTCCGGAAAGAATGAGCGAGGGCAGAAGAATGATGAAGTTGAAGACGACCGATTGCTGCAGCGTCGATGAGAATGCCGAAACGGCGAGCGCGAGGCCCACGATGCTCGAGGCAAAGAGCGTGACGACGCCGAAAAGCAGCGCGGTGCTCCCCGCGAAAGGAATCTCGAACCACCAGCGGCAGACGGAAAAGATGAGAAAGCCCTGAAAGACGCCGATCAGAATCGGCGGCACGGCCTTGCCGATGAAGATCTCGACGTGCGTGAGCGGCGTCATGAGCATCATGTCGAAGGAGCCTTCCTCGCGTTCGCGCGAGACCGCGAGTCCCGCAAGAAGCATCACCTGAATCATCGAGAGCCCGAGGATGAGGCCCGTCATGATGTTGTAGCGCGTGATGTTGTTCTCGTTGTAGCGGTAGCGCTCTTCAACGACGAGGGCGCCGGGCGAGCCGGAGCGCGCAGCGTTTCTCGCAGCGATGATGGCGCTCATGTAGCCCGTTGCGACATTGGCCGTCGTGGTGTTTCTCGCGTCGGCCGAGACCATCACGGGCGCTTCTTCGCCGCGGGCGAGCCGGTCGGCAAAGTCGGTCGGTATCGAGATGCCGAGGAGCGCGTCGCCGTGATCAATGGCTTCGCGCAGCGCCTGCGCGCTCATCACGATCTTCGCTTCCCGGAAGATGCCGTTGCCGGCGATGGCGCGCACGAGCGCCTCGCTCTCGGGCGAGCGCGAGGCATCATGAATGACGTAGGGAACCTGCTCGAGGTTGAAGGTGGCGCCGTAGCCGAAAAGGACGGACTGCGCCAGGATCGGCACGACGAGAATGCGCCGCACCCCCGGGTCGAGGAGCAGGGTCGTCGCCTCCTTTCGCATCAGGGCGCGAAGCCGAATGAATACGACGAGGATTGACTGGAAAAAGGCGCGGAAGGCTTCGGTCATCTCAGCGTTCTCCTTCGCTTAGTCAAGGCGCTTGCGCGTGAAGGCGAGCGCGAGTCCGAAGAAAAGCACGACGGCGCCAGCGAGCGTCGCAAGGTTCGAAAGCACGATGTCGGCTGAGCCGGCAGAGAGGCAGAGAATCTTCACGGACTCGATCGCATAGGTGGGCGGCATCATGCGGCCGACCCAGGCAATCCAGAAGGGGACGCTGCGCAGGTCGAAAAGATACCCTGAGAGTATGAGCGCCGGCAGGTAGCTCCCGATCACAGCGAGCTGGATCGCGACGAACTGCCGCTTCGTGAATGCCGAGAGGAAAAGGCCGAAGCTCATGGCCCAGAGGTTGTAGATGCAGACGGTGGCGAGCAGCAGCCCGGGGCTCCCGCGAACAGGCACTTCAAAAACAAAGCGCGCGATGAGCCCGCAGAGCGCAAGCCCGAGCGAAGAGAGCGCGTAGTTGAGAAGGAGCTTCGCCGTGAGAAGCTCGAGGGCGGTCGCGCGCGTCGTGCAGAGCGACTCCATCGTGCCGCGCTCCCATTCGCGGGCGATGACGATGCTCCCCATGAAGCTGCAGGTGAGCGTCATGACGACAATGGTGAGCCCGGGGACGAGGTACCAGACCGATTTGTTGGCTTCGTTGAACCACGCGCGCGAGAGAAGCGAAATGTTCCCCGCAGAAGCTGAGGACGAAGACGATTGAGCAGAATCGCCGACCCCGGCGGTGCCTGGCGCAGCAAGACTGCTCGACGAAGCGCTTTGGCTCGTCATGGCCTGCGCGCCAAGGGCAGCCTTTTGCTCGTTTGCGCCGCCCGCGGCTTTCAAGGCGAGCGGCGGGGCAAAGCGAGCCGCCGGCGCGCTCGAAAGGCTCGAACCGCTTTGCTGCGCCGCAGCGGCCTGCGAAGCGCCGAGAGCTGCGGCGGGATCTGCGCCGATCACGTAAAGCGCATCGCCGCGGGCCGTTCGCCGCGCCAGGAAGTCGCCGAGCGCTGCCGTAGCATAGGTGCGGATGATCATTGCCGCGGATGCGTCGACGCCGTGAATTGTGAGCGAAATCCGTCCAGCGCCTTCGGCGGTCTTCTGCGTGAGTCCCTGCGGCATCTCAAAGATGACGTCGATCTCTCGCTTTCGCATCAGGTCTTCGGCCGCCTGCCGCGTGGGCACAATGTGCGCATCGAAGTAGGCGCTTCCCGTGAAGCGCGCGGCTATTTCGCGCGTCATTGGCGTGGATTCGCCGAGAACGACCGCAGCGGGCACGCGAAGCAGATCCATCGAAAGCCCGAAGCCGAAAAGCAGAATGAGCGCCGCCGGCAGCAGAACCGCAATGATGAAGCTCGAAGGATCGCGCCGCATTTGGCGCCATTCCTTGCTGAGAAGCGCCGAGAACCGGGCAAAGGAGAATGTCGAGGTGAAGGGCATCATGGGTGCCTCTCCGCATCGGGGGCGCAGTCCGTTTCTGGCGCCGGATGCGCTGCCAAGCCCGCTTCGAGCGAGCGGCGGTTTTCGAGCACGATCTTCACGAACGCCTCTTCTATGCTTGCGGCGTGCGCGCGCTCGCGCACTTCTGCGGGCGATCCGAGAACAAGGACTTTGCCGGCGTCCTGAATGAGGAAGCGGTCGCAGTATTCGGCTTCTTCCATGAAGTGCGTCGTGACGACGACGGTGGTGCCCTTTTCAGCGAGCGAGACAATGCGGCGCCAGAAAGCGCGCCGGGCAGCGACGTCGGCGCCCGATGTCGCCTCGTCGAGAAAGAGAATCGAAGGTTCATGAACGAGCGCGCACGCCATGGCGAGCTCGCGCTTCGCGCCGAGCGGCAGATCCGAAGTTCTGCGCTCGAGGTGCTTGGAGAGCGATCCCGCCGCAGCAAGCCGCTCAATTGCCGCTTCAAGCCGGCGGCCGAAGACGCCGTAGCATTCGCCGAAATATGCGAGGTTCTGCCGTGCGGTGAGCCGTTCGTAAAGCGAAAACTTCTGCGCGACGTAGCCCACGCGGGATCGTGCTTCGGACTTGGCTGTCCGCAGATTGGCGCCTGCGACAGAAATTTCCCCGCTGCTTGCGGGCAAAAGGCCGCAGAGCATGCGGAATGTCGTCGTCTTTCCGGCGCCGTTGGGACCGAGAAGTCCGAATATTTCGCCTTTTCTCACCGAAAAGCTCGTATCGGCAACGGCCGTGAAGGCGCCGAAGCGCTTTGAGATGTGCGCTGCGCGAATGACAGGGGGCGCCGATGCGCTTTCTGCGCAAGGGCGGCAAGCATCTCTCGCGGCTTCTTTGTCGCTTCGGCCTGATTCTGCTTCGGGGCGAGGAGCACCGGCGCTCTCCGCCGGGTGCCGGGCTGCGTCTGATGCGCAGAAGGTGAGCGCGGCGTAAGCATCTTCGAGCTTTGGGAGCCGCGGCTCAACCGCAATGCGAATTGGGTCCGAGCAGCTTTGCGAAAGCGCTTTGCGGCAGATCGCCGCCGCAGCGTCTTGCGTGAGAGGCTCGGCAAAAAGCACGTCAATGGCGTCGCCGCGCGGGACCGCATCGAGAATCGGGGAGCCGGGGCAAACGGCAGACACGGCGCGCATGAGCGTGCGGGCGCAGAGAACGTGCGCTTCAGGGTTCTCTGCGGAGAGGCGGAAGGTGCGGTCTTCGGCCGAACGGAGAATGGCTTCGGGCGAATCGTTGGCGAGAATCTGTCCTTCTGAAAGCAGCACCACATCATCGGCTGCTTGCGCCTCATCTAGGTAAGCCGTTGATATCAGAGCAGTCATCCCGGTGCGGCGGCGCATCTCGGCAATGATGCGCGCGAGTTCGCGGCGCGAAAGCGGATCCACGCCAACCGTGGGTTCGTCGAGAATGAGGAGCTTCGGGTTCGAGAGAAGCGCACAGGCCAAGCCGAGCTTTTGCTTCATGCCGCCCGAGAGCTTGCCTGCGAGCCGCTTTTCGAATCCGGCTAGGCCGGTGAGGGCGAGAAGCGAACGGAAGCGCTCGTCCAGGGCCTTGCCTGAGACGCCGGAAAGCGCGCCGAAGATTTCTGCGTTTTCTCTGACAGTGAGGTCTTCGTAAAGGCCGAAGCGCTGCGGCATGAAGCCGATGAGCGAAATGAAGTCCGGATTCTCCGTGTCGGGCGGCATGCCGAAAACCTCGACCTCGCCCGCATCGGGCCCGAGAATGCCGCAGATGATGCGCAGCAGCGTTGTTTTTCCGGCGCCGTCCGGACCGGTCAGGCTGGTGAGCGCACCGTCGCGCACCTCGAATGTAACGTTTTCGAGCGCATTGAAGGGCCGCCCGTCTGGGCCGGTGAAGACCTTCGAGAGGTTCCGGATGGCGAGGGGCGGACGGCGGAAGTCAGGCGCACGCATCATGATTGGGATTGGGCTGCGCTCTCGCCGCCGTCAAAGCGGACAGTGACGGGCTGACCGAGCCGCAGGCGGTTGTCGGGGTCGTCGACCGAGAGCTTCACTTCATAGACGAGCAGAGTCCGAAGATCCTCGGTCTGCACTGTCTTCGGCGTGAATTCGGCAGTGTCGGAGATCGCGGCGACAACCGCGCGCACGGGCGGTGTCGTGTCGGTTGAAACGGTGGCGGCATCCCCTTCCCGGACAAGTCCAAGCTGGCGCTCCGTCACGAAGGCTCGAATCCATTTGGGTGAAGTGACCGAAATCTGAAAGATGGTTCGGGCGGGCGAGGCCATGTCGCCGGGTTCTGCGAGCCTCGTGCGCACGATGCCGCTGATCGGCGCGCGAATGACGGCCGCTTTTTCGATCTGATAGTCGAGCGCATCAACCGCAGCGCGGGCTGCGTCGGCTTCGGCCCGCGCTGCTGCAACCTCCTGCGGACGCAGGCCGGCGTTGTATGCGCTTTGGGTTGCCCGAGCTGCATCGAGTTCGCGGCGGAGGGCCTCTGCAGCGTATCTTGCATCGTCGAGCGCCTGCTTGCTCGTCGCCTTGGCGCTGAAGAGCTGCTTCTGGCGCGCATAGGTATGCTCGGCGCTCGCAAGCTGCGCGGCAATGGATTGGACGTTGCGCTCGGCCACTTCGATGTCTTCTGCGCGGTAGCCCTCGGCGGCCATGTCCGCTTGCGCCTCAAGCGCGCGGCGCGAGGCTTCTGCGCGCCGCTTTTCGATCTGAAGCGCCTCGGTGTCAAGCCGGCCGAGAACATCGCCTTGCTTCACGCGGTCTCCTTCTTCCGGCCCGAGCTCCGCGATGCGGCCGCTCCCTTCAAAGGCGAGCGACACGTGGCGCGAATCGACGTTTCCCCAGGCTACGTTGGCGGGCATCGCTTCGTTGCTCTGGCGAAGCGACCAGGCGGCAAAAAAGAGGGCGGCGGCAAGCAGGGCAGGAACGATTATTTTGGCTGGTGACATCTTTATTCGGCTTTTGTTGCGGTCTTTGCTGGCGTGTTTGTTATTCTTCGGATCCTTCTGGCCGCAGGTCGGTCCGTTTCGAATGATCGAATTATGCAGTGAAAAGCCAAACGCAGGCGTTGCGAAAACAATCAGAGAGACGGCTCGAAGAAGCGCTGCCAAAGCGTTCCAGTCAGGGGCGCAAACAAGCAGTGAATACGCGGCGCGATGCGGTTTTGGGCGCAGCGAGGATCCGACAAAACGCTGATCGGGAATTATCTTATGTGTATACAGCTGCGAACGACAAAAACATCAGGTTTTTTTCTCATGCGAGCGGTATGGCGCGCCTAAAATCAAGAAGTCAAGAACAGATTAAAGGACATGTCGATGGCGACAAATAATGATTCCAAGTCCTCGGCAAGAATGGCAGCTGAGAACCTCTTCAGCAACTTCCCGCCGACTTCCGCAACGGAAGCCAATGCCGCCGCGGACGATGAAGCCGGTTTAAGAAAGGCCCGACGCGGCCGCAAGATCAACGGCTTCGCCCACGCCGCCTATCATGAAGAAGCAAAAATGCAGCCGATTCCCGTGAAGCGCGCTGCTGGTCGTCCGCCCAAGGACAAACCCTACTCGGCCATGATCCGCGTGCGCGTGTTCGCAGAAACGGCCGAAGCCTGCATGGCGCGCGGCGGTTCCGCCTTTATTCGCGGCGTGCTTGAAATGGCGACAGGGGAGCCCTCCGAAGAAGTGATTGCCAAGAATGCGCCGAAGTCTAGGCGCATGAGCGAAAGCGCGATCAGCGCTGCTGGGCTGCGCCGCATCGGCCCCGACGGCTTCGGCACAAACATCCGGCGCGTGGATCTCGACGAAGCGGGTGCGACCGAACCCGCCCCCGTGAACCTCACGCAGTTCTTCATTCGAAATCCCGAACAGACGTATGCAGTCGTTGCTGTCGGCGATTCCATGATTGATGCCGGCATCAACGACGGCGACATTCTGGTTGTCGACCGCTCGCTCTCGGCGAAGAACGGCGACATCGTGCTCGCTTATCTCGACGGCGCCTTCACCGTGAAGCGCATTCGCTACGATTCGAATGAAAAAGTCTCGCTCCTCGCTGAAAACAAGGCGAAGAACTATCCGGTCATCGAGCCGACGGAAGACGACTTCCATGTAGAAGGCGTCGTGACCGGGATGATGCGAAAGCTCCGCTTCTAAAGGGCATTTGCCGTGCGCTTTGAAGGGGCGCCGGATTGCGTCAAACAATGAAGCCCGCAGCGGTTTTTCCGCTGCGGGCTTCAATTTTGATCATGGCGGGAAGATGCTTAATTGGGCTGATTCTTCTTCAGGTTCTGAGCCTCTGCAGCCTGCGCTTCATATTGGGAAAGCTTTTTCGAAAGCTGCACTTCCGCCTTGCGGCGCCGTTTGGTTTCTAGACTGGCGGCAAGCCCTGCGAAAATGATGACGGCAATGCCCGTGCCGGAAAGCGCGTCGATCGGTTCATCGAAAAAGAAAAGGCCGATGAGCGCGGCAAACACAATGGCGGAGAACTGCAGCGAGCTTGTCACGAGCAGGTTTCCGCCGCCCCAGGCGCGCGTGAGAGAGAGCTGAGCAAGCATGCCGCAGAGTGCGACGCCCGCGAGCGGGCCGACGTTGTCAAGCGTAATCGGGTTGAGCGGTCCCTCGAATGCAAAGTGTCCGACGAGCCCAGCCAGTGCGCCGATCAGAGAGAAATAAAAGACGATTCGGTAGACAGGCTCCTTCAGCGCCGTGATCTGCCTGATCTGGAACTGTGCGAGCGCAGCGAAGAAGCCGGCAGAGAGGCCGATCAGACCGGCAACGAAGTCGCTAGAGCCGACGTCTGGATGGAGCACGAGCGAAATGCCGACAAAGCCGAGAAGCACGCAGCCCAAAAGCTTCCATTCAATCGGGTCGCCGTGGCGGAGTGCAAGAATGACGACGATCGCAGCCATGAAGAGCGGACTGGTGTAGTCGAGCGTCATTGCCGTGCCGAGCGGCAGGCGCCCGAGCGCCCAGAACCAGACGAGGAGCGCCATGGTGCCGAGAATGCTTCGCTTGAAGTGGCCCCAGGGATAGCGCGTCTTCAGCGTTCGGCCGGGCGTCGCGAAAGCAATGGCCCCGAGCACGACGACAGCGAAGATTTGCCGATAAAAGACAAGCTCGAATGTGCCGAACTCGTTGGCGCCGAGCTTGGTGAAGGCCGCCATAAGCGCAAAGAAGAAAGAGGCGGCAAGCATCCAGAGACTGCCCATTTTGAAAGCTTCCTTTGAAAATGTTTTGGTCTGCGTCACTCGCCGAAGGCGACGGGGCGGCCATTGAGCGGCTGAATCGCGCGCGTGTTGTCGCCGAGGATTTCACGGACGGCGCGGATTTCATCTTCTGCGGCTTCAACAGGATCCGTGAGGATGATCCATTCGACAGGCTCTGTATAGGGCGGCGTCGTCAGACTGCCGGGAAAGGCATAGTGACGCGTTGATGCCGGCAGCAGCGTCGACGGATCGTAGCCTCGGAAGTCCCGCGGCGGCTCATCTTCGCCCGGCGCGTTTTCGAGCATGATTCGAAGCGCGGGATTGCTCGCGCCAGCCTTGGCGAACGCGCCGAGCACAAGAAGAGGACCGTGATGATCGGGCGCAATGTCGATGGGGCCAGATTCGTTTTCCGTGCATTCATAAACAAAATGCGTTTCCAGAGGGAAATGCTCGCCGTTGATGAAGGTTTCGGAAGGCGTGTGAAAGTGAAGCTGCCTCAGCGTATAGGTGCACGGGCCGCGGCGAAGCGTGTCGCCCGGCGTGAATCTGACCTCAATGGAGTGGCCTGAGTGCAGAATTTCGGAGGCATTGTCTTCGAAGTGCAGCGAAAAAGGTGCTGCTTTCTCCTTGACTGCGGCTGTATGAATGGAAACCGGGCACTGATGCCTGCGAATCGGCTTGGCGCCGGCAGAAAGGTCTTCAAGGCTCGGCAGCGAGAGCATGCCGCAGCCGATGCATTCGAATCTGGCGTATTTGTTGAGAGACATGGATGAGCGTTGCGGCCGCGTGCGTCCGATAGGCCGGACCGCACTGCGGGTGCCGCTGATTTTTCTTTTACTTTCGACTTTAAAGAATAACGAACGCGCTTCACATCGAGAAATGCGCGGCAGCGACTCAACGCAAAGGATGCGCAGTTTGTAAAGGAATAAAGCGGAAGAATATGTATATTCACGCATTTTTAGACTAAGCCTTGACGTGGCGTCGAATAATCGGCACAATACGCAACCTCGCCGCTCGAGAGGGCAGCGATAAAGAGCGAACAAAAGAAAATTTTAAAAATTCTTCAAATCGCTCTTGACAAGCAGAACTGATTTCGATATGATCTCAATTCTGCGCTGAACGAAAAGTTCAGCAGTTCTTTAAAAAT
>CAJMKD010000059.1 GCA_905213905.1 uncultured Sutterella sp.
CCGATTTCGGTCGTCGGAGTTTCCGCGGGCTCCAAGTAGTAGGGCAGCGGATCGTAGTCCTTCGAGGCGGGCGGCAGCTTCTGCAGCGCATAGGGCTTGCCCGTACGCGAGAGCGTGATCCACACGTCGCCATAGAGCTCGAGCTTCTTCGAGGGGGTGCGGACGCCCTGCGGCAGGCCCGTCTTCGGATCCTTGTTGAGGTACACGTAGTACGTGTTCCACTTGTCGTACGGCATGAACTCAACCGGGTTGTGCGCAAGAAGCTGCTTCCAGGTCATGTTGATGCGCTTCAGGCGTCCGTCGAGGAGCGCTTCCATCGAATCCCAGTAGGCGAGGCCGTCCTTCATGAATTCGGGATCGCAGGCGCGCTTGCAGTTTTCGTTGCCGAGCGCGGCGCAGCGCTTGATGAGCTTCGACCAGAAGAGCGTTTCGTCTTCCGTTTCCCAGACGTGCGCCACAGCCTGGCGGGCAAAGACCATGTTGAGGGACTCGATCAGCATGTTCGTTTCGAGCCACTCGGTCGCCGGAAGCAGGATGTCCGCGTACATCGAGAAGGAGGTCGGGTACATGTACATGTGGACGATGAGGTCGCACTTTTCCATCGCCTTCACCCACGAGCCCGCGTTGGCGTTGACGCCGAACTTGTTGCCCGAGCGTTCAAGCCAGACCTTGATCGGATAGGGCTTGCCGGTGAGCATCGCGTCGAGCACGGCCGAAGGCTGTGCGGCGTCCCACTGCAAGAGGCCCTTGTGCTCGTTGCTGCCGAGGCGCTTCGTGAGCTGCCCTTCCGGAAGCAGATACGAGCAGCGGGTTGCAAGCGAACCGGCGGGCACGACGTTGCTCGAGGGGTTGCGCTGCATAAGGGAGCCCGGACGCTCGACGTTGCCGAGGAGCGCATTGAGGATCACGGCGCCCATGGCGGCCTGCACGGAGTTCGGGGACTGGTCGGTCGCGACGCCGAGCGCAATGCCCGAAGGACCGTCGGCGTAGACCTTGATGGCTTCTTCGATCTTCTTCGGATCGAGCCAGCATTCCTTCGCCGTTGCTTCCAGGGTCCAGGGTTCCGCGCGCTCCTTGAGGCAGCGGAAGCCCGTCTTGTACTTCTTCCCCTGATATTCGAATTCGCCGTCGAGTTCCGGATCGAGCGCATCGTCCCACGGATACTTGATCGCCTTCGGGGACTTCGTCTTCTTGTCCCAGACGACGTACGTGCCCTTGTCGCCCTTCGGGTCGATTTCGTCGGCGTGCACGAGCATCTTCGTCTCGACGTTGACGAGGTACGGCAGATTCGTCCAGTGCATGACGAAGTCTTCGTCGTAGATCTTCTGCTCGATGATGTAGCGCATCCAGCCGAGCATGAGCGCAACGTCGGTGCCCGGACGGATCGGGAGCCACACGTCAGCGCGCTGGGCTTCCGGAATGAAGCGCGGATCGATCACGACCGTCTTCACGCCCTTCGTGCGCAGCGTCACGATGGCCTGGCCGCCGCCCGCGGGGTTGCTGTAGGACGGGTCCGTGCCCCAGAGCACGATCGACTTCATCTTCGTGTTGGGGTTGTAGATTTCGCGGCTCTTTTCGTCGGCGATCGAGGTGTCGGGGCCGCCGTACATCATATCGAAGGCGAGGGTGCGGGGCAGATAGCACTGCGCGCAGCCCGGTTCGTAGAAGTTCGGGGTGCCGAAGGCGTTTGCGACGCGCGGAATGCCGCGGAACGCGGGGTTGCCGCCGCCGCCCGTCGTGATCAGGACAGATTCGGCGCCGTATTCGTGACGAACCTCTTCCATCTTCGTGGCGATGCGGTCAATCGCTTCCTGCCAGCTGATGCGGCGCCACTTGTTTTCACCGCGCTTGCCGACGCGGATCATCGGGTACTTGTTGCGGTTCGGGTGATAGAGGGCGGAAATGCCCGCGAGGCCCTTCGGGCAGAGCGTGCCCTTGCTCATCGGGTATTCGGGGTTGCCTTCGATCTTCACGACGCGGCCGTTGCGCACGTGCGCGAGAACGCCGCAGTTGTGAATGCAGGCGCGGCAGCAGGTCTTGACGATTTTCGTTTCGCCTGCCGCAGCGCCGGCCGCGGGCGCGGCTTCGGCTGCATGCGCGGCCGGAATCAGGCCGTCGGAAGATGTACGACCGACCGCAGCGGCGAGACCGACGACTGCTGTCGCCTCAAGAAAGCTTCTGCGAGAAAGCTGCATGGATTGGATCTCCTTTCATTCGGAAGCCGCACTTCGTCTCAAAACGGGCGGCTTTCGCTCACCCTGGGGCTCGGTTCGCCTGCACGAAGTCCGTGCCCCTGCGCCAATGCGCGGGACACCTTCCTTTCGCTCAGCCGTTCGCCGAACCCGATGCCGGGACTTAGAGTGGTGCGGCGTGGGTCTCAATGTCGGCCCCAGCGGGCCGTGTGCCGCACCCGATTTGTCTCGGTTGCAACAATTCTTGCGGCCTCCTTTTTCATTAGCACCAAAGAATTAGCAAAGAAGTTTGCAAATTGAGCAAACTCTTTTCGCCCTCTCGCGCCGGCTGCTTTCACGCGCCGCCGACATTCTCACGTGCGCCCTTCTCCCGCAGGTAAACCGGGCAATTCATGACTCAAAAAGTCAGAAAATGCCGCCTTTGCAGCTGCCTCGGGGCGTCCCCTGAGAGGACTTCCCCTAATATCAGCTTCTGCGCGCGATGCCTGACGCGCTTTTCATCGACTATTCCGCCGCTCCACCCTGTTCAAGCGGCACACAAAAAATTCATGCCTGAGCTGCCGCCTCTGGGTGGACGCCAAGGTGCGCTTTCCACAAGTCCCTGGAACACTTTGCTCGAATTACAAGCTGAGGACGCCCACGCTTCTCAGCATTGCCCCCGCACGCTTTCAGAATCAGCCTCAGGAAGCCATTAAAAAACCGCCGAATCGCATTCATCAGCAACCCGGCGGCTTTTTCCTTCAAAGCACTCCGCGAAGAGTGCCATTTCAATTTAATCAGCCCTTCAGCGTGCCAACGGCATGCTTCGCTGCAAGACGGCCCCAGATGACGGCGGCGGTGAGCTGCGAGCCCACGATGTAGTCGTCGTAGAAGAGTCCGCCGATGGCGTTGCCGATGGCGTAGAGGCCCTTCACCGGCTGCTTTTCGGTGTTGAGCACCTGGCCGTCCTTGTTGATGAGCGGACCGCCGAAGGTCGCCGTCATGCCGCCCTGGAACGGGAAGGCCATGAACGGTCCCTTTTCAAGGAGGCGCGGCTTTTCAAGCGTGTTGGGCGGCGTCAGTTCGGCGGCCTTCCCAGCCTTGACGGCCGAGTTGTAGCCCTCAACCGTTGCCGTGCGCGCCTTTTCGTTCACGCCCATCGCCTTGGCAAGTTCGGCGATCGTGTTGCCCGTGTAGATCGGCGCCTTCGCCTTCTTGTAGCGGTTGATGCGCGTTGCGACCGTTTCGATGTCGACCACCTGCTGGTCGATGATGATGAAGGCCCAGTTGTCCTTCGTCACGAGCGGCAGCTTCTTCGCAACCGCAACGTAGGTCATCACTTCGTCGAGGATGCGCACGCCGGCCTTGTCGACGATGATGCCGTAGTTGACCATCGTGGAGGGATTGGCCTGCGTGGGGCCGTGGATCGGACCGCCGTGGAACTGGTCGAGGTTGGTGTAGTACGGCTGGAAGGGACGCGTGAGCTCAATGTTTTCGCCCATCATGTAGGCCGAGCCGCGCAGCGGCATCCAGCAGACGCCGCCGCCCATGTACTTCGTCACCATTTCGCGGTTGGCGTGAAAGCCGCCCGTCGCGATGACGACGCCCGCCTTCGCGTGGAGCGTGATCGCGCCTTCCTTCTTCGAAATGGCCTTGACGCCCGTGCATTCGAGGGTCGGCGTGCGAAGGAGCTCGATCGCCTTCGTGTTCGTCATGAAGGTGATGTTCTTCGCCTTCTTGACTTCTTCGAGCATCTGGCTCATGAGCTGCGCGCCGCCCGGCTTCTTGGGGCCTGCAACGACGTGGCCTCGCACGGTGGCGGGCCAGACTTCGCGAACCATCTTGCCCCATTTGATGCCGCAGCGCTTCGTGAGCCATTCAATGCAGTCCGCGCTCTTTTCGCAGTAGATGCGCGTGAGTTCCGGATCGCCGCGGCCCTGCGAGACCGCCATCATGTCCTTGTAGAACTCGTCGATCGTGTCGGTGAAGCCGTTTTCCTTCTGCACGAACGTATTCGTCGCGTTGAAGTGGCCGCCCGCGTAGATGGTGTTCCCGAATGGCATGGACATCTTTTCGAGAACGGCTACTTTTGCGCCGAGGTCGGCAGCTTCAAGCGCAGCGGTAAGGCCTGCGCAGCCCGCACCGATCACGACGAGGTCAAAGTCGTACTGCTTGCCAGAAGCCTGCTCCTTGGCGGAAACCGTGCCGGCGGCAACGGCGCCGCCAGCAGCGACGGCCGAGAGAAGGCCTGTCTTGAGCGCATTGCGGCGGTTGAACTTTGTGGTCATGTGCTTCCTCCTTTCAAAGTGTTGACACAAGGATTGTCAAAGCAGAGGACCGATAAGTATGTTGCGCCGCGTCAACGAGGCGCGAGGATTCAGCGTTCGTCGGAAATGCCGAGAAGCTTGGCGCGCTCGATGAGCGCTGCGGCATTGCGGCAGCCGAGCTTTCGCATGGCGCCCGCTCGGAAGAATTCGATCGTGCGCTTGGCAAGACCAAGCCGCTCTGCGATGGCGCGATTCGTGAGGCCCGAGGCAACAAGGCGCACCACTTCGCGCTCCCTGTCTGAAAGCGCGGCGGCGTCGCCAGGCACGTTTCCGAAAACGGGCGACTCGGCAAGCGCACGGTCGAGCGCATCAAGAAGCTTCTCAGTGCCGACGGGCTTCGCGAGAAACGTTACCGCGCCCTTCTGCATAACGTCTACCGCCATGTCGATTGTTCCATGCGCTGAAAGGAAGATCAGCGGGATTCCATTTCCGCAGGCCCGCAGCCGCTCCTGAAGCTTGAGCCCCGACATGCCTGTCATCTTCACATCCAGAATGACGGCGCCGGGCACGCGCGGGTCGTCCGACTCAAGAAAAGATTCCGCCGACGAGAAGCTCTGCACCTTGAAGCCCTCGCCTTCAAGCACGAAAGCGATGGCCTCCCGAAGGCCCTCATCGTCGTCGACAATTCGAATGAGGATCATGTCCTTTCTGGCGCTCACGGCAACGCCTCCTTTTTCGTTTCTGCTTCAGCCGACGTGTCCGCGCTTTGACGCCCGGCTTCTTCATCCCTGCGCCGCGGCAGCGTCACATACGCAGCAAGCCCTTCGGGCTGATTCCGTTCAAACTCAAGGCTGCCGCCATGCGTTTCAATGATGCTTCTCGTAATCGCGAGGCCAAGCCCCAGCCCTTCGGGCTTTCGGCTTGAAACGGGAGACTGCAGCATCGCAAACGCTGCGTCTGTGAGCACGGGGCCGTTGTCCCGTATTGTGAAATGCACTCTTGAATCATCAACTTCAACGGCAAGCGAAACCTGAGGCGACTCACGGTTCTTCACGGCTTCCACGGCATTGCGCAGAAGATTGACAAGCGCGAGTTCAAGCTCAATGGCGCTCCCGAAAAGCATGGCGTCTAGCGCGGGCTTTTTCGTCTCCCGTTCATCAGTGCCGGACGCTGCTTCGAGCGTTACGCGCCGCATCAGTCCGGGATAGGTCTCCTTCAGGTGCGCGAGGAGCTCCGAAACGCGAACCGACCGCCCCGCAGACAAGCGCCCGCGAGCATATTCCCGCACGCGGTTGACAATGTCGCCCGCCCTTTGCGCTTCGGCTGCAATGCGCGCGCATGTCCGCACCACCTTTTCTGCCGGCGCCTCTCCGCGCTCGGCCTGCCGGCCGAGTCCTTCCGCATAAAGACGGATTGAAGCGAGCGGCTGATGAATTTCGTGCGCAATGAGGCTTGAGAGCTGCCCCACAGCGCCGGCCCGCTGAAGGACGGAAATTCTTTCCTGCTGCGCCTCTTCGCGAGCATACGCTTCGCTCAGCGATTTCTCGCGCCTCGCAACGAGAAGATCGGCTCGCCGGGAATGCAGCGCGAGCGCGGCCACGGCGGCAAGAAGAGCGGCCAAGTACGGCCAGAAAACCGAAAGAAAGCGCTTCATCGTCCATTCGCGCAGATAGGCGTAAGGACCGATTTTGAGCGACTCAAGCAGCGCGTCGACGCCTTTGAAGTCCGTTGCGACCGACCAGCTTCGGCCATTGTCAAGAGGCGCCATCGTGAGCACTGCCACGAGAAGCGCCTTCGAAACGGCCGGCGAAACCGTCGGCATGACGGATATGCTTTGCGCCGGGTAGAGCTTCGTGGAATGCCGGCACGCCACTTTTCCCTCCACGGTCCGCTCGGGCGGAAGTATCCGGAGAGAGGCAGCGAGCTCCGGCCGATTCTCCTCAAGGTGCTCATATGCACAAAGACGAAGGACGCCGACGTCGGCGACGCCGCCAGCCACGGCTTCAGCAATATCGAGCATGGCGTCGCTGCGATTGAAAAACTGCTCCTCACCGAAGAAGCTTTCCGGATCAAAGCCAAGGGCGGCAATTTCACCCATCGCCGCCTGAAAGCCGGAAAAGCCGTGCGGAAGATTTGCGACAATCGACCGTCCTTTCAAATCGGCAAGCTTTTTGATGCGGTCGTCGCTGCGTCTCACGATGAAAGCGGATCCTTCGTTGTGATTCGGATCCTCAAGCCCCGGCTGCACTGTCGTTGCAACGGGACGCGCGCCAGCATCCACGAGCCTTCGCGCGAGACCCGCGCTGCTGATGAAGATGTCCACTTCCCCAGCGCGCACTGCCTTTTCAAGCGCTGCCACTTCGTAATGGCGCACCTCAATGCGCGGCGCGAGCTTTGCCTTCTCAAAGGCGGAAAGCAGCGCCGCCTCCATGGGATCCCGCATGAAGGGAAGCGCAAAGGAAGAAATGCCGACTCGAAGAAGCGGCGGACCAACTTTCTCTTCAGACGCGATGACAATCCGGCTTTCCTCTGGCAGCGGCTCAGCCGCGCCCGCTAGGGCGGCTGCGAAGAAGAGCAATACCGAGGCGATCAGGCGTTTTCGCATGCCGGATTTCAACATCGAGCTGATTCAAATAGAAACGAAAGACTGACAAAAAGTTTGAAGCAAGACAATTGGGCTCGCGTCAGATTCTCATTCTTCGCGCTCGACGGCTTAACGCAATACGAAATCGGCGGCTGAGCTGAAAATCCGGCGAGATCCGGATTGCTGCCCGATCTTAGCGCCCGTCAGTCCGCGAAGTCGAGCATTGGATTTGAGAAAAAGTGCTTGAGAGGATCCCAAGCCTCTGAAGCATCAGAGCATTGCTCGGTTCGTCAATCAGGCTCCTCCGGCTCGCATTCCTTCAAAAACTGCGCATACCACTGGCGACAGGTCGACATGTTGACGCTGGTTGCCTTGCTGAGCTCGCTCCAGGAGAAGCCTTCCTTTCGGAGCGCAATCACGCGGTCCTTCGTTTCCTGCGCGTAGCGGAACTGGTTGACGTTGAGCTCGACCTTGAAGGTGCCCTTGCGAAAGTCCCGCAGCCAGTCGCGGACCGTATAGACCGATAAGCCCAGAATGTTGGCAGCATTCTTGTAGCCCACCCCCATTTCAAAAAGCTGGATCGCAGCTTTCCTTTTCTGCGACGACGGATAGTCCGGACGCTCGCGCGCGGGCTTGAGGTCCCGGGTCGTCGACGACCCGTTCTTGATGATGCGCGTCATGTTCGATACCTTCCGAGGGGCACCCGAAGCCTGCTGCAGCGGCAGGTCGTTAGTCGCAGAAAAAGAAAGCCCGCTCCCCGCATCTTTGCGAGAAACGGGCGATGC
The DNA here is from genome assembly GCA_905213905.1 of uncultured Sutterella sp. Taxonomy (GTDB): domain Bacteria; phylum Pseudomonadota; class Gammaproteobacteria; order Burkholderiales; family Burkholderiaceae_F; genus Sutterella. The sequence continues at coordinate 7,808 of CAJMKD010000059.1, forward strand.
TTTTGGTTCTGAATTCAGCAGAATTCAACTTGGCCTGCGCGGCGCTTCTCAGAGAGAGAGAAGCGCCTGCAGCGCTAAGTCAGCTGAAAGTTAGAACGTGTAGCGGGCGTTGAAGTTGAACGCGTTGTTCAAGCGTTCATCCGAACCCGCCGAGAGGCCGTAGTTGACGCCGAGCGTCCAGGCATCGACCGTGGCGTTGACGCCAAGGGTCATCTGGACCGGGTT
>CAJMKD010000060.1 GCA_905213905.1 uncultured Sutterella sp.
CAGCAGGCAAAATAGACGGCGGAACTTTTGTCCGTGAAAAGGATGGTGCTGACGGCATAACAGTTTCCTTTGCCGGCGGCGAAGAAGGCATCACAATCACCGGCGGAACCTTCAAGTCGTCCAATCCGACGAATGTCGTCCGCGACAACGGCATCGAAATGACCCGCGGCTACAACATCGGCCTTGTTCAGAAGTGGACAGCGGACAACAAGCCTGCGACCTCCACCGGAACGGATACTTCTGGCAAGCCTATCTACAACTACTACACGGAGCAGGATATCCGAGATATCTTCGCCACCAATGACGAGGAACTCATTCGCAAGGCATTTCTCTCTTCGGACTCCGAAGAACTGACGGAAGAAGAAGCGGCTGCCATTCCGCTCCCCACGCTTGAAGAAGCCCTTGCGGCACTTGAAGCCAAGAATGCCATGGACAAAGCCATTTCGCTCGATGCCTGGCAATTCACAGCCGATAAAGGCGACATCACGGTTGCCGGCGGCAACTTCGAATTCAATTCGACGAACGGCGCCACCTTTCAAGCCGCAAACGGCAAAATCATTTGGAACGGCGGCAAGCTGACGAAGACGCTTGGCGGCGGCAATGTCAATATCCACGGCGTCAACGGCATTGATATTCTCAGCGGCTCCATCCGTGTTGAAGGCGCCGATGCTCAGGGGCCTTATGCGCAGAAGTATGACAACAGAAATCGACAGGACCGCGACCGCTGGACTTTCGGCCAATACCTCTACCTGCAGACGGGCACCACAGATGGCAGAGAATACGTCAACCTGAAGGACGTCAACTTCGGCGACGGAAATTCCAATCCCGAACTCTATTTCTCTGAAGGTCAGATTTTCGTGATCGCCGATACCTTCAATCTGAACAGCGGCACGTTTACCGTCGAAGGCAACTACCGTTCCACACTGCTGACCGGCGCGGCCACGAACGGCATGGTGCTGAACGGCGCAACACTGTCAATCAAGACTGGCGATGACATTTCCCGCAACGGCATCGACTCGGCTTCGATGACAACATTGAAGACCATCGTGAAGAATGGCGTGCTGAATCTTGAAAATGCACAGGTGTTTGCGCCCGGCAGCGCCATTGAAGGCGGCACGGTCAATCTCATCGGCATCAGTGCATTCAGCGGAGCAGCGGAATCTGCAGCTTCTGCAGGCGACATCACGATTTCCGGCGGCACCGTCAACGTCTCGACAGGCTCCTTCATTGGCGCCATTAAAGGCGATTCCCGCAGCTATTCGCCCTACGTGACCAATCAGGGCAATATTTCGATTTCTGGCGGCAACCTCAATTTCGACGTAACGGCCCCTCTTGAAGGCAACAAGCTTGTTGTGGGCTACAACGGCATTGATATGAGCCAGGTGCCCAACATCGGCGGCATTTATTCGACCTCCGAAACAGGCACAATCAACGTCACCGGCGGCAAGTTCGCATTCAACACCGGCGCTCTGGCTGCGGGTGAATACACGGCGGAAGGGTTTATTGAAGCGGAAAGCGGCAATGTCCAGATTGCCGAGAGCGTACGGAATGTCGATACCCTCTTCTATTCCGCCGCCATTGCCGAAAACGGCGATCTGACGCTCACGGTTAATGATTCTGCAGAAGCTCTCACCGCCATCACCGGCGAGAAGTTCGTTGCCGACAACGCTGCCGCCTTCGGCGCCATCGCAGCGACGGGCTCCGGCCTTGCTGCCGCCCGCATCGCAGAAATCTGGCAGACGGCGGATGCGGATGATGCCGCAGCCAACGCCGCCATCGCCCGCGATCTTCGCGACATCACGAACCCGGGTTCCGCGGCCGGCATGTTCGGCATGAAGAACTCGGCCGATGTCATCGGCGCTGAAGTCTTCAATCAGGCCTCCCTCGCCACGGGCGTCTACGACAACACCACCGGGAAGCGCATCTGGGGCACGGCTGTGGGCGACTGGGGCCGCGTGAACGGCAACTCGGACTTCGACATCGATACGGCCGGCGTCGTCTTCGGCGCAGACCATACGTTCGATCAGGCGGTTCGAGCGGGCTTTGCGTGCGGCGCTCTCCATACGTCGAGCGACGGCGAAGGCGCCAAGTACACGGGCGACTCCTACTGGAGCGGCATGTACGGTTCGTGGAAGCTCCCGATGAACTTCCCGCTCGTTCTCGATGCCGATGCGCTCTACGGCTGGACCGACGGCGACATCGATACGTCGCTTCTCGGCCATTCCGGCTCCGCCGACGTCGACGGCGACGTTATCCGCGTGTCTGCGCACGCGAGCATGCCGTTCGAACTCTCCGTCGCTTCCGTCGTGCCCTATATCGGCCTCGAATGGACGCGCGTCTCGCAGGACGGCTACACGGCCGGCAGCCTCGGCCGCTCTGTTGACTCGCTCGACGAAGATGCCCTCACGATGCCGGTCGGCGTGAAGTTCGTGAAGACGATTGAAAACGGTTCCGCCTCCTTTAAGGGCACGATGGATATCGCCTACGCCCGCGACCTTACCGACTTTGATCCGCGCGTCACAACGGCGTACGGTGCTGCGGCTTTCGACAGCGAATCCGCAGACATCGGTGAAGATGCGTTCCGCTTCGGCCTCGGTGTTGATTGTCGGATCGGTCAGTCCTGGACCGTCGGCGCGAAGTACAAGCTCGAAGTCCGCGACAACTACACCGACAACGTCGTGAAAGGCCAAATTTCGTACCTCTGGTAATTAAAAACAACGATCTCCCTGATCGGGAGACCGAATAGGCATGCGGCGCTCCTGCCAAAGAAGCGCCGCTTTCGCGGTTAATGGCCTGCAGACTCTTGCTGAGATGCCGTGTCATCGGGCCATTTGACAAACGCGCGTATCGTTGAGACCGGAACTCCCGGCCGCTAGCCTAAAAACCGATTGACGCAACGCAAAAAGACCTGAAAATCTTTTCGTAACCCCGCGATTTTTCTAAAAAGACAAATCGCGGGATTTTTCTGAGTGGTATAATATCACCTAAATCTTGATAAATGGGAGCTACCAAATGTCTCCGCGAAAATCTGTAAACACGGCCCAGGGTTTTGTCGATGCGGCTACGGGCCTCAAGTGGCATCTGCTCATTCGCACCAATCGTGCCTACGGTTATCGGTACGTAGCAGTCGAGCGAAATCAGTGGGTGCGCGAGCTCAAGCAGCCGCGCGTTGTCGAACGCCAGCAAGTTGGCCGCCTGCTCGATACGAATGAAATTCAGGTGACGCCCGCGTTCCTGGAGCGATTCCCGCAGTTCAAAGGCATGTCGTCTCTCTTCTATTGGGATCACCGACTGCTCAGTCGAGCCGAATACCTCAAAGCCAATCCCGACGCAGAAAAGCAATGGTCGGACATTGAAGAAGCAGCGCGCAAAGCGGCTGAAAAGCAAGCGGAAGCCGAGCGTCGACAAGCTAACGGCGAAGCCCCCGAAGACGAGGAAGAAGAACCGGAAAAGCTCCCCTTTCTTAACTGCGGCACATGTTGGGCCGGCTGGCAGACGCTCATACAGTCAGGCATCCTCTCTGACTTGACGACAGTTCTTGGCGCGGAGGACGGCCTCTTCATGGCACAGCTGGCGGTCTATGTTCTTGAACAAGGCATAACGATGCAGAACTTCGAGGACTGGGCCATTCAGACTGGCATGCCCAAGCTGAAACCTCAGAGCGGACAGCGCATTTCAGAGATGTTGGCGCGCATCGAGCGCTCGCATATCGACAACTACTTCAAGCGCCGCTATGCCGCATGCAAAGAGAAAACCGCGAAGCGGCCAAACAGCGCCGTGCAAAGTATGGGCAGCGGCATGCTGCTGGCCTTTGACAGCACAAGCATCAGCACGTATTCGAACACCATCAAGATTGCTGAATATGGGCATGCCGAGCAGAATCCGGAACTTAAGCAGGTGAATTTGCTGCTGGTGTGTGACGAGCTGACCGGTGAAGCTGTCTATGCCTACGAGTACAACGGCTCGATCAACGACAAGGGCAGCATGGCCCCGATCCTTGACCACATGGAGGCTTCAGGATTCGATCTTAAGAACGTCACCATCGTCAGCGACCGCGGCTACAAATCAATGCTCAACACGCAATGCCTGCTGGATAAAGGCGCGAACCTTATCCAAGGTCTCAGCATCGACGAGGACAGCGTTAAGAAGCTGCTTCGAAAGTATCGAGATCGCTTGACTGATCCGTTTAAGGCGGACGACAAATACGACATCGTCGGCTACACGCCGACGGATAAAGCAGATCAAGAAGTCTGGCGGAAAAAGGATCAGACGGATGTTCGTGTGTTCATCCACCTTTACTACAACGAAGTGGTTCACGACCTTGAGATCAAGCGCCTACGCCATGACGTAGCCAAAGTGCTCGAGCTGAAGCGAGATGGGAAAGCCATCGACCCAGACCTGTGGCGTCGAACGACCAAATTCATCATCAGCAGAGAAATCGAAGAGAAGGGAAAGAAAAAGGTCTGCTGGGGAAAGAACGAAGGCGAGATGCGCAAGGCCGAGTTTGCAGGCTACTTTGCGATTCGAACCAATCTCGTGATGGCGCCGATGCAGGCTTTTGAGCTTTACAGAGATCGGGGCATCATTGAAGGTTCATTCCGCGAAATGAAGGCGCTCAATGATTGCGATCGCCTGCAGGCGACAGAGACAACCTATACGGGGAAACTCTTTCTGTACGTCTTAGCCCAGTCGATTCGCCGGATCATGCAGATCAAAGCAAGACGCCTGGCGATAGAAAAACCGGAATACCAGTTACCTAATTCGCTTGAGAAGCTCTTTGCGCGAGTCAACGGCGTCAAAGCCTGCCGGCAGGGCAAGAGCATGATTTGGAAGGTTGAGATGCTCACCAAGACCCAGCGCCGCGCGTTCGAGGCGCTGGGGGTGCCACTCCCGACCGGCCGGCACTACTTTGGGTGCTAGCAGCTGGGAGTTCCGGATAAAAAAACCGGACTGCTTGAAGAACATTTAGCAGTCCGGAAGATGAAAAAGACCTTGCTGTCTTGAGAAAAAATTAGAGCGCTGCGCCCTCGCACACAGAGCGCAGCGTCTCTTCGCTAAAGGTTAGAAGCGGTGAATCATGCCTGCCATGACTTCAACAGCTGCGAGGCTGTCGTCATCGGCATGCGTACCGTGGATCTTGCCGAGGTCGGCCTTCGTGTAGGAACCGGCGGTATAAACCGTGGTGCGCTTCGAAAGGTCGTACTGATAGCCAAGAGCGATACCGTACTGTTCGTAGTCGTTGGCGTTGTTGACAACGCATTCGCCATAGCGATAGCCAAAGTCAACCTTGAAGAGACCGCCAAAGGCCGGAACGTCAGCACCAAGCGTAGCGGCATAGCCGTCGATATAGCCCGTGTTCATGCTCCAATCCTTGAAGGCACCCGCCATGCCGGTTGCCGTCGAGTTGTCAGAGGCCTTGATGCGCATGTGGCTGTTGTATTCGCCCGTGACATAGACCTTCGCAACCTGGAAGTCATACGTTGCACCGGCGAGGACGTTGTAGCCGTCCTTCTTTTCACGCCAGTCGATCGACGAACCCGTGCCGCGCGGCAGGCTGGACCAGTTGTTCCATTCACCGGCAAGCAGGAGGCCGAGATTGCCGTAGTTATAGGTCAAAGCGATTTCAGCATTGCGGTCAGCGGAGCTCTTGCCTTCAACAGCCGTGGTGTTGTTGCCGTGCTTTTCCTTCGTATCGGGCTGGAACGAATACTGGGCGTGCAGCTGCAGGCCGTAGAATTCAGGCGAACGATACGTGATCGTGTTGTCCATGCGGCCCCAATCGCCGACGTGGAAGAACTTGCCGCCCGTATGCGAGCCCCAGCCGCCCGAGCATACGCAGCATGTAACGGTTGTCGAAATTGGTGTCGACGCGCATACTGCCCGTGCCGCGCCCGCACGCCATCGCTTCGACGCGCCGCATGAACTCCGTCGCCACCCCGCGGCCTTTCTCGCCGTCGGTCACCGCCATGCGGTGCAGTACGACATAGTCCCCGTCGGTGAGCCAGGCCCCTTCGATGGCGTCGTAGGCCGGTTCCCCGTCGAATACCACCGCGCCGTAGGCGACGACGTTGCCCTGGGCTTGGGCTGCGGCCGCTTTTGCTGCCTGCGTCTCCCGCGTCTCCAGTGCTTCCTGCGTCTCCCGCATCTCCCGCGCTTTGCGTGTTTCTTCCGTCGCTTCCGTCGCCTCTTCCGTCGTCGCTGCCGTTTCGTCGGCGCCGGATCCCGTTGCGCCGGCCTCCCCCGTGTCCGTTATTTTCCGCGCGGCAGCCGTTTCCGGACGGAAACCCGCAGCCCCCGTGCCGTCGCTTCCCCGCGCTTCGGGGCTCTTTTCCGCCTCCGGTTTCTCGAAGCCCCATCCGTAGCCGCAAGCGATGTCGTGTCCGATAGCGGCCGCTGCTGGATAGCCGTCCTGCCATTGCAGGCTTCCCAGTGCCCGCATCTGCGCCTGCGCCTGCCGGATGATCTCCATGATGCGCGCCGCGTCGGCGGGGCGGGCGCGCCGGAACACTAATTTTTCGTCCATACGGCAAATATAGGATAAAATGCCGTGATACGCTACTGCCCGGGGGATATCTGCGCGGCGGAATTTCCGCCGTACGGCTTTTTTATCCCTCCTTCCGCCCGGGCGGGATGCCTTCCGCAGCCTTTTTTACCATGCCCCGTGCGAATCCGGCAAAAAAATCCGGGATAAAATCGTACATAATAGGCAAAAATCGTAACTCCAGACCCCTGGTTGTGCCCTGCGGACTTTTATCCCGATGCCCCGTCCTAAATTCGTTTTCAGCGGGACAGCCCTTCTGCGGGGCCTCCCCCGGGATACCCACCGAACCTATTTTTTAACCTTAAAATTAGTGTGTATGAGTTTTTCTACTAACCGTTTATCCCGGAAAGCACTATTACTTGTGACAGCCGAGATCTCTGCGTCGTTGCTGTGGGCGCAGGCCACCGGCATCTCCGGACGTGTGCTCGATGAGACCGGTGCGCCGGTCATCGGTGCGACGGTCATGGTCAAAGGCACCACGATCGCCACGGCGACCAATGTCGACGGCACCTTCAACCTGAAGAATACGGGCCGCAACGTCACGCTCGTGGTATCGTATGTCGGCTACGAGGCGCAACAGGTGGCGTCGAAGGGTGCCGGGTCGGTGACGATCACGCTCAAGCCCGAGGCCATCGGCATGGAGAGCGTCGAAATCGTCTCCGTGGGCTACGGTACCCAGAAACGCGAATCGGTCGTGGGGGCCATCTCCACGATCCGGCCCGAGGAGCTGCGCGTCCCCGTGCGGTCGCTGCGCCAGACGCTGGCCGGTAACCTGGCGGGTGTGGTCGCGTTGCAAACCTCGGGCGAGCCCGGCAAGGACGACGCCCAGTTCTGGATCCGCGGTATCGCCACCTTTACGGGCAGTCCCGATCCGCTGATCCTGGTCGACGGTATCGAGCGTCCTCTCATCGACGTCGACCCGCTGGAGATCGAGTCGTTCAGCGTCCTGAAAGACGCCAGCGCCACGGCCGTATACGGCGTACGCGGTGCCAACGGCGTTATCCTTGTCAACACGCGCCGCGGTTTCGACGGCCCGGCCCGGATCGACCTGCGTTACGAGCAGGGTTTCTCGTTCGCCAGCAAACGCCTGTCGTTCGTCGACGCCGCTACCCGCTCCG
>CAJMKD010000061.1 GCA_905213905.1 uncultured Sutterella sp.
AGCAATTTTCACCCCCCTCACAACTCAGGCTGGGCTAATGAACCGGCAGGTTGCCCTACCAGTTATGAGAATTAGCCAATCTTAGTTTAGGGCTAATTACGAAAATGCCGCCGCGGCTTTGTCTGCCGGGGCGGCGGGAGTAGGCAAAGCCGCAGAAACGATCTCTGCCAATCATTCTAATGATAACAACTGCAACGAAGAAGTTCAGCCGGTTGAACTTTTTTGTTCAGCCTGCAGCAAAATCGCCCCAGCTGCTCCGCTCCACAGCCGGGGCGACTTTGCTACGGACCCGTTTCAGCAGCGTCCTGCCGCTCGCAGCAGGGCGTTGCAGTCGTCGGCTTCCTTCTTCTGCTTTCGGACTACCGGATCCTTGCCCTTCGAGCCTACCTTCTTGCAAACGGCATCCGACGAAATCGCAACGGCGGTCGTGAAGTAGCAATTCCAGGTCTGGCCCCCCTTCGACTTCACCTTGAAGTGAATCGAGTCTAATTCAGCTTTGACAGAACCCGGCACAACCGAGAGGCGCGACGAATCTACCCCAGTCGCCAGTTCCGCCTTGTCGACCATGTCAGCTTCGGACACGAAATTCTTGGAAATATGGCCGCATCCCGACAGCAGGAGCGAACCGAGCGCAAGGCTCAGGACAATCGGCGTTTTGCCCTTAAAAACAGACATTTAAAACTCCAAAAAAGCTCAGGTTGCAATTAATCATACAACCGAAATAAGATTTGACGATAAACCGAATTACGATTTTTTGATTTCGGTTAAACAGAACGCTCGCATCGGTTGGAAGCCGGCAATGCAGTGGACGGCCCAGTCTGCATGTGAAAAGGGAAGCCTTGTCGAACGAAAGATTCAGGCACCGTCTTTCCACCATAAAAGCGAGCGCGAGCAGGTTCTAGATTTCGAATCAAAGCGAGGCGGCTGATCACGTCGGCGCTCAGGGCACAAAGGCGAGAACAGAAACCCGGAAGGGAAGTCCGTTCGGCGCGGCGATTGCCGCGGGCCGGAGGGCACCAGGAGGAAAAGACATGTTCAGCACCGTGAACCGGACGAAAGCGCTCGGCGCTGCCGCGCGACGGTCGTCCGCCAGGGCAAAGAGCGATTGGCCGCAAAGAAAGGATGCAGGCACCGCCGAAGAGAAGTTCTGCGTGCATTGGGACAGCGAACGCCGCTGGCTCGTCGTGCAGTGGGACATCTTCATTCGGTACTGCGCGGCCGAAGAGATGACGTCGCCCTTTTCGAAGATCGATCGTCCGGGCGGACAGGTTTATCTCGATTGGCCGACGGACGCCCGCTCGTTCCTGAGGCGGTACGCATCGGGAGAGAGCAGGGCGGCGGACGGGGCGGAGCTGATCGGAATCCGAACGCTTTGCGACGGTCCGGTGAGCTTCATCCGATCGATGCCGGCGCTCGCGACGGAAGAATGAGGATTGCTATGGGAGCAGCGAAAGCACCAAACAGAGCGAAAAAGACAAGGGGCGCCGTAAAGGCGCGCCGTTTCGGGCTGAGCGCGTCCGTGAAGGCGTTTCTTGCGCTCGGCGCTGCGTTCGGCTTTGCGTTGGCGCTGGGCGCTTCCGTTGTCATGCCCGGACTGGCAGCCGCTTCCGATGTCTTCGGCGGAAGCGGCGCGAGCGCGTCTGCTTCGGACAGCGAGGCGCTGCCCGACATCCGCTTTCCCCTCACGGAAGAAGATGCCGAAGCGATGATTTCCGAAGAAGCCGGCAAGGTGCCGGAGGCGGATCCTTCGGTGCTGCCGCCCGAGACGCAGAATCCGCCCGAAATCTCGATGACGGACGACGAAATGAAGGACATGGGCGTTCCGGATTCGGTGATTGAGGCCACGAAAGGAAGCGGCATGAGCGAAAAGGACGAATGGGCCTGCACGTGCCTGCTCTGCCTCGCGAATCCGAACGGCTGGCAGTCGGTATCCGAATGCCGGCCGCCCGTGAAGCGGCTCTTCGACTATCTGAAGAAGCACAGCCTGCCGAAGTGTCCGAATGCCGGCGCCGGCAACGACATGGTGCTCGTCTCGAACCCGACGGATCCCTGCCGGCAGATGAACCTCGAAGACGTGACCGGCTGGATTTACGTGCCGGGCCGCGGGCCCGTTCATTCGAGCGCCTATCAGAACGAAGGCACCGACTATTGCGTCAAGGGCTATCAGAAGACGCGCCGGATGTGCGTCGAGCACGATTCGGAAGGCTACTGCACGCTCTACGCGAACGTGCGCTACTTCGACGAAGTGGAGCGCAACACGCACGAGAGTCCCTATTCGATCGACGTCATCATCGGCGGCGAAGTCTTCAACCGCACGCACGGCTGGCGCTGAGCCGCAGCGCAGAAATGCGAACAGGGAGGACGGACCATGGTGAGAGATGATCGCGTCGAACGCAGCGGATCGCGCAAAGGCGCCTCCCAGGCGTCGCTCGTCTTTGCATTTGCAGCGGGCGCCGCAGCGGCGACGGTGTTTCTCGAGGTGTACGGCGTGGCGAAGCTATCGGCAGGCCCGGCGCCGGCGCCTGCGGCGCATGACGCACAAAGCGCTGAAAGCGCCGGGGGGCCCGGTGCGCTCGTGGACGGCGTGCGCGGCGCGGCGGAGAAATTCGCCGTTTATGCCCGCTCTTTTGCGAGCGAAGCGAAGAACGAAGCCGAATCGAGCGAAGCCGATCCGACGTACCGGTCCGTGCTGACGGATCGGCATGACGGCGACGGCGCGATGTTCGTTCCGGATCCGGCAGCCTCGCTGGTTCTTGCGAAGGCGGCTCTCATTGAAAAGCTTCCGGCGATCTCGGGCGTGCCCGCAGCAGAAGTGCTCGAAGCGTGCGCGAAGAACGTCGACCGGGCGCTCGCCGCGCGTCTCGTCTGGGGCCTCTCCCGCGGCGAAGCCTGGAGTGTGGGCGAAGTGGGCGGCGACGTCGTTGCCGCATCGACGAAGTCGGGCGCGATCCGCCTGATCGGGCGGTACCGCGAAGCGGGACGGAACTTCAACGTCGGCGTGCTGCAGCTCAATGCCGGCACGCTTGCGCGCTACGGGGTGAGTCCCGAAGAAGCGCTCGAGCCCTGCCTCAATCTTCAGATCGGCGCGGACCGGCTCGGGACGCGCTACGAAGCGGCGCTGCGCCGCATCCCGGCGGGCGGCGCGCTGGCTGCGCAGGTGGCCGTGACGCGCTTTCTCGTCGAGAACTTCAGAAGCGGCTCGTTCGCTGCGGACCCGGCGCAGCAGCATGCGGACGGCATGCCGATCGATTTCGGCGGAAACGCTTCGGGTGCGTCTGTCGGCCTTGCGGCCGGCGCGCAGCCGAAGGTCTCCGGCGGAGACCCCCTCAGGCCGTCGTCTTCTCCTGCGGACGGCCTGAGCGGCAGAGAAGCAGGAAGCGGCCCCTCAGGCCTCATTTTCTGACAAGTCAAGGTATTCAAATGAACATGAAGAAGTTCTCCGCGCTCTTTGCCGCAGTCGGCCTGGCGCTTCTTTCCGGCGCAGCGATGGCTGCGGGCGGCGTTTCGGGCGAATCGATCGAGACGCTTTTTGAAACGGTGCTCGATGCGCTCCAGATGGCTTCGGTGCCGGTCGTGACGATTGCCGTCTGCTGGGCCGGCTACAAAGTGATCTGGGGCGGGAGCGCCATCCAGGAAGTCGGACCGCTCGTCGTGGGCGCCATTCTGATCGGCGCGAGTCCCTGGGTGGCGGAACTCCTCGTGATGAATCAGCAGTGAGCAGCGGCGAGGCTGCGAAAGAGGGGAGAAAGGCATGAACGACGGATCCTTTCCGCTCTTCAAGGGCTGCACGCGTCCGGCGACCTTCATGGGCGTGCCGTTCGCGCCGTTCTTCATCGTGAACGGCGCGCTCCTCTGGCTCGGCATCGTGACGCCCTGGAAGCCCATTCTGGTGCTCACGCTGCCGGCCACCTTCATCCTGAAGGCGATTGCGAAGGATGATCCCTACCGGTTCCGCCAATGGGGGCTTGCTTTTCTACTCCTCGCTCAGACGGCGGCGCAGAAGCGCTTCTGGGACGGGTGCGTCTCGTTCGTGCCCGCGAACGCCGGCAAGCGCCGCACGCACGCGCAGTGGCTGATCTCGCCGCCCGAGTGGCTTCGCGAGAAGGAGCGCGCGCTCGCCGAAGGCGGGTCGAGCATCTTCGCCGGCGCGGACGGTGCGGCGAATGCAGGCCCTGCAGGGCCTGCAGGGCATTCAGGTCGTGCGGACGAGGCGGACAACGCAGACAGCGCAGAGGGCGCGGACGCCGATGCTGTTTATGCGGTGCCCGCCTCGGGCGTCCGGCGCTGACACGGAGGGCTGGCGATGACGACGAAGCATCCTGCGGAAAAAAAGCGCGAAAAGCACAAGCTGCACAAGCCGAACGAGAAGCACAACATGCACGGCACGCAAGGCTCTCCGATCCGGACCGACAGGGCGGTGGCGGCTTACGTGGTCGATTCGCTCGATCCCGATCCGCCGAAGGGGGTGGCTGCCTTCGTGAAGCGCTTTTGGGCGCTATGGCGCTGGCGGCGCACCGACGAATGCCGGGCGGCGCTCGCGGCGCTCGACGACTGGACGGCAGAGCAGCCTGCGCTTGCGCCGGCCTATGAAGAGGCGACGCGCTTCTTCATCGAAATGTGTCCTTGGGGCATGCGCATGCTCTTCGGCGCTTCGAGAAGCACGGAGGAGGGGGTGTTGCGGGCGGTGTTCTTCATGAGCGAAATGCTGCTCGGATCCGGAACGCGGCACCTCTCGCCCGGACGGCTTTCGTACCGCGGCGAGCTCACGCTCGAAGCGTACCGGCGCGCGGGCGAAGCGCTCGAGGCGTCGGGCGCCTTCCGCCGGGGCTTCGTCGACGAGTCGTTTTCGCGCCTTTGCGCCCGCATCGGGTGCCGTGCGCCCGAGGAATTCGAAGCAGACGAATTCGGGACCGTGCGGCAGCGGCAGGGACGAAAAGAGCGGCAGACGCAAAGCGCGCGCACCGACGCGGCCGCAGGACCGGCGGATCCGATCCGGACAGAGAGATAAGAAGTGGATTTGGAAAAAATGGATTTTGAGCGCCTCAGCCGCTTTGCCGGCATGCAGAAGCCGAGCAGCGACTACATACCGTTTTCCTCCCTTGTGGAGGACGACGTGGTGCTTTGCCGCGACGGCAGCCTCATTGCAACCTGGGCGATCGAAGGGATCGGGTTTGAGACCTCTTCGACGCGGGCGCTGCATCAGGCGGCCGATTCGATCAACCGCTATCTGATTTCGATAGCGAAGTCGAACGTGGCGGTGCAGGTGCACCGCGAGCGGCGACAAATCCACGATACGCTCGAGCCGATAGCGGGCGCGGGATTCGCTGCGGACTTTTCAAGAAAGTACAACGCCGTGATCGGCGCGAAGGCGCTGATGGCGACCGAGATCTATCTGACGCTCATCTACGGGGACGCCCGCGCGAAGCCGAACGGCTGGAAGGGCGCGGCGAAGCTCCTGCACCTCAGCAGCCCGAGCTTCGAGGCGGAGTCGGCGCATTTGCGGGAGCGGCTTCGCGAGTTCCGCAACATGTGCGGACAGCTCGAAGCGGCGATCAGCGAGTACCGGGCGTGCCGGCTCGGGACGTTCCGCGGCAACGCGCAGAAGGGCGAGCCGGACATGAGCGATCTGCTCTCGTTTTACAACTACCTCGTCACGGGGGACTGGTCGCCCGTGCGGGTGCCGGACGGCCCCCTCAATCTTGCGATGGGGAACTGCCAGGTCTTCTGGAAGCGCGACATGCTGCAGCTGCAGACGGCTGCGGGCTCGCGCTTCATGCAGTCGCTCGAGCTCAAGGACTATCCGGACCGGACGACGGCCGGCATGCTCGACAATCTGCTCTACCGCGACCAGAGCTACTCGAAGAACTACGAATTCATCGAAGCGCAGACCTTTGCGCTCATGAACCGCCAGGACGGCCAGCGCGCGCTCGAGCTGCAGCGCCGGCAGCTGATTGCGTCCGAAGACAAGGCGGTCAATCAGGTTCAGATGCTCGACTTCGCGCAGCAGGGCCTCATCAACGGGGACTTCGCGATGGGCGAGTATTCGTATTCGCTTCTCGTCTTCGGGGACACCGAAGCGGACTGCCGCGAGAACACGCGCGACGCCGCCGAGAAGCTCCGCAAGTCGGGAAGCGGCTTTCTGCCGTTCGTCTCGACCCTCACCTGCGCGCCCGCGTATCTTTCCGCGTGGCCGACGAACCTGCGCTGGCGCCCGCGGATCGCGAAGATCACCTCCGCGAACTTTGCGGCGCTCGCGCCCTTTCACAACTTCATACCCGGCAAGCGCGACGGCAATCCCTGGGGCGAGGCGCTCGCGCTCCTGCCGCAGCCCTCGGACCAGCCCTACTACCTCAATCTCCACAGCTCGCCGCGCTACCGGAATTCCTTCGGCAAGCCCTATGCCGGCAACACGGTCGTGCTCGGCTCGACGGGCGTCGGCAAGACCGCCTTCATCAGCTTTCTCGCGACGATGGCGCTCAAGTACCGGGAGCCCGGGCGCAAGTTCTCGATCGTCTTCTTCGACAAGGATCACGGCGCGGAGATTCTCGTGCGCGCTTTGGGCGGCACGTATCTCGCTGTCGAGAACGGCCGTCCGACCGGATTCAATCCGTTTTCGCTGCCGCCCTCCGAAGAGAACATTCAGTTTCTCATCGCCTTCATCCATCTGCTTCTGAAGCGCGACGGCCGTCCCGTGACGGCGGTGGACGAAGAGAAGATCGCCGCGGCCGTGCGCGCCGTGATGTCGATGGACCGCCCGAGGCGGTCGCTCACGACCTTCATGCAGAACATCACGGCGGGCGCGACGCGCGAGGAGAAGGAGAACTCGGTAGCGCGCCGGCTCGCGCAGTGGTACGGCGACGGCGCCTACGCCTGGGTCTTCGACAACACGGCCGATGCCGTCGATCTCGAGAGCAGCGCCGTCTGCGGCATTGACGGCACGGACTTTCTCGACAATCCCGCCGTGAAGACCCCGATCGCCTTTTATCTCTTGTACCGCGTCGAGCAGATTCTCGACGGCCGGCGGCTCATCTTCGTGATGGACGAGTTCTGGAAGTGGCTCGCCGATGAAGCGTTCCGGCAGTTCGCCTACGACCAGCTCAAGACGATCCGCAAGAAGAACGCGCTCATGTTGCTCGCGACGCAGTCGCCCGCGGAAATTCTGAAGAACGAAATTGCGCGCGCCGTGGTCGAGCAGACCTCGACGCAGATCTTCCTGCCGAATCCGCAGGCCGACCGAAGCGACTACGTCGACGGCTTCAAGGTGACACCCGAGGAGTTTTCGATCATCTCGACCCTGCGCACCGATTCGCGGGCGATGCTCGTGAAGCAGAACGGCACCTCGTCGCTCGCGATTCTGAACCTCGCGAGCTTCGAAGACGAACTGAACGTGCTTTCGTCGACCACCGAGAACATCGAAATCA
>CAJMKD010000062.1 GCA_905213905.1 uncultured Sutterella sp.
CCAAATAGGGCAGCGATTAGGATAAGGATTACGGTCCTTAGAATCCCCTCCCAACGTAGTTGGGAGGGGAGCATCAAGAAAGGCTAGCCGCGCGAAAACTGCTCCCGCGCGACCGTTTGCATCGTTCGAATGAGCTCTCGGGCGCCCTTGGAGAGGTAGCGCGCCGGCCGGTAGGCCGCCACCACCTTGCGCTTGGGCACCGCAGGTTCGATCGTGAAGAAGCGCACGCCGGCGGCCGTCTGGCTGCGACGCGCAAGCGTTTCGGTTGCAATGGTGGCGCCGAGTCCGGCGCCCGCAAGCGCGAGCGCCGCATTGAGCGATTCGCTCTCCAGAACGAGCCGCGGCGAGGCGCCCGTTCGAGCGGCAAGCGAGAGATAGAGCTCGTGGATCTGCTGCCCGGCGCGCACGATGATGAAGGGCTCGTCTGCGAGGAGCCGGAAGGGGAAGGGCGGGAATTCGTCCTGGCGGCGCTCCGGCGGACAGATCGTCATGGCGGCGGCCACGAGCGGGCTCTTTTCGCTGACGGCAAGCAGGAGCCGCTCTTCGTATATATCGATCGATTCGAGACCGGGCTGCGCCATCGGCGCAATCACAAGAGACAGATCCGTTCGGCCGCCCCAGACGAACGCTTCAAGCTCGCGCGTTGTGCCTTCCTCGAGCGCGATCTCGATGCCCGGGTTCTGCGCACGGAAGACCGGCAGCACTTTTGTAAGGAAGAATATCTCCCGGTATTCGGACGCGCCGATCACGATCCGCCCGCGCCTGCCGCCATTGATGTCGAGCACGGCGCGGCGGCAGTCCTCGCGGATTTCTGCGACGCGTTTTTCCGCATCAAAGAAAATGCGTCCCGATTCGGTGAGCGCGAGCGGCCGGGCCGATCGATCGAAAAGCTCGGCGCCGATCTCCTTCTCGAGGCGCTGAACAAACTGCGAGAGCGATGGCTGCGAGATGCCGAGCGAAACGGCGGCGCGCGAAATGCTGCCGGCTTCGAGAATTTCGGACAAGTAGCGATAGGCCTGAAGCTGCATCGTGACGGATTCCGTTGAGAAGAGAGGAAAGCGCGGCCATTGTAGCGAAGCGCGTGCGGCAATTTGGCGGCTGCGCTATCGTACGCTTCGGTTTATTCCTACAGACATCCGAAGCGGGGCTTCATGACCGAGAACTTTTCCACAGAGCACGCGCCTGCGGGCGGGTACGATCTCGTCGTCTTCGACTGGGACGGCACCATTCTTGACACGACGGCAGCGATTTCGCTCAGCATTCAGCGTGCTGCAGAGAAAATGGGGCTGCCCGTGCCTTCCACGCAGCGCGCCAACGCCGTGATCGGACTCGGCTGGCGCGAGGCGATCCAAATTGTCGCGCCCACTTGTCCGGTTGAGGAATACAGAACATTTTCGAACTTCTATGCGCAGAGCTACCTTGCGCTCGAAGAAGAAGTGCATCTTTTCCCTGGCATTGAAGCGCTTATCCGCGCGCTTGCGGGCGCCGGCGTCTCGCTGGCGGTCGCCACAGGGAAAAGCCGCCGCGGCCTTGCGCGCGCGCTCGAGAAGACGGGGCTTGCCGAGTGCTTCTGCGCGACGAGAACGGCCGACGTCTGCGCCTCAAAGCCCAACCCTGAGATGCTCGAGGAAATCGGGATCGAAACCTGCATTGCGCCCGAGCGCACGATCATGGTGGGCGATACGACGCATGATCTTCTGATGGCGCGCGCATACGGCTGCCGCGGTATCGGCGTCACTTACGGCGCCATGACGCGCTCGATGCTTCTGGAAGCGTCGCCCGCTGCGGTTTGCGCAAACGTCCCCGAGCTCGCGCATGTGCTCGGCGCAGAATCGCTGCTCAAGCCCAAAGCCTGATTCCTGAGATACGTTTTCATATTTAGCGCCTTCGCATTACGGGTTTTGTCTTGCGTTTGCGGGCATGCCTCTAGGTCGAACACCTGAGGCAGGTCCTTCGGACGCTCGGCTAATCTAGGCGATGCGGGTTTGGGCCCTCACTTTTTTTCGTATATCAAAAGGCGCTTATTGTCTCTGCGCCTTGGCGCAGGGACCGGGCGGTGTTCTGCCATGTTTGAAAACGTCTATTTCTACCTCTTTCTCGTCCTGCTCTTCTTCGGCATCGGCGACGTGCTCGGCACTCTCACGAAAGCAAAGCTCTCCTCTGTTTTCGTGAGCTTGTTCCTCTTTCTCATCTGCTTTGTGACCGGCGTCATTCCGCCCGACATCATCAAGCAGGCCGGCATTGCCGAAGTCGGCAAATGGGTGACGCCCTTCATCGTCTTCTCGATGGGCACGTCGATCAACATCCGCGAGTTCATTGCGGAGTGGCGCACGCTTGTGACGGCTGTCTTCTCGATGATTGTCGTGGCTATTGCCGGTCTGGCAATGATTCCGCTCATCGGCTACAACGAAACGATCGTGAGCGTGCCGATCATCAACGGCGGCATCGTGGCGACGCAGATCATGACGAGCGCCGCGCTCGAACATGGCATGACGCTCGCAGCTGCGCTCGGCGCGATCTGCTACGCCGTGCAGAAGTTCGTCGGCACGCCGATCGCCTCTTACTACGGCATCCGTGAAGCGCGCATCCTCATTGAGGAATACCGCCGCACGGGCGGCGCCGTTGCGCGCGAAGCCGCCGCGAAAAAGGCGGATGCCAAGAAGGCGCAGCCCGATGCCCCCGCCAAGCCCAACTTCTTTGAATCCCACAAGAAGTACTACGGCGCCTTCGTTTCGCTTGCGATCTGCGGCTTCTTTGCCTGGCTCTCCTTCCTGCTCGGCAAGTGGACGGGGCTCGCCTCTTCGATCTGGGCGCTCATTCTCGGCACGCTCGTTTCCGCAACGGGAATGCTTCCCAAGAACATCCTGAAGCATTCGAATTCATCGGGCATCTTCAACGTCTTCATCTTCGCGACGATCATTCCCTCGCTCGCCAAGATCCGCCTTGAGGACCTCGCCACGCTCGGCTATTCGCTCGTGGTGCTCTTTGCCGTCACGTGCGCCGTGCTCTTCCTCTTCTTCTACATCCTGCCCTTCTGGAAGCTGCTCGGCTCGCGCAACCTCGCCATGGGCGTCTCCGTGGGGCAGCTTCTCGGCTTCCCGGCGACGTACCTCATCGTCAATGAAGTGGCGAAGGCCGTCGGCGAAAACGACGGTGAAATTCAGTACATCTCCGACCACCTGATGCCGAAGTATCTGGTTTCGGGCTTTGCCACCGTGACGTCCTGCTCGGTCATCATGGCAGGCATCTTCCAGGGGCTCCTGCAGCCTTAGGCGGCCGCAAGCCTTGGCTGAGGCGCGGGATGAGCCCGCGCCTTGGCCGCATTCGCTTTCTTCCACGCTTATTCAGGATTTCGTGACATGATCAAGTTCGACTTTGACGCGCAGGACTATCCCTATCCTTCCAAGCGGCATGTGGTCTATGCCAAGAACGGCATGGCCTGCGCCGGCAACCCCACGGCCGCTTCGATCGGCCTGCAGACGCTCATGAAGGGCGGCAACGCCGTCGACGCCGCCATTGCGATGGCGAGCGCCTATCCGGTCGTCGAGCCGACAGGCAACGGCATCGGCGCCGACTGCTTCGCGATCGTCTGGTTCAAGGGCAAGCTCTACGGCATCAACGGCTCCGGCCCGGCTCCGAAGGCCAATTCCGTGGCGGCGCTCAAGGCCCGCGGCTACGACAAGATCCCGTCCTACGGCGTTGAGCCGATCAATGTGCCGGGCGCCGTCGGCGCCGGGATGGCGCTGCATGAGCGCTTCGGCTCGATGCCGCTCGAGGACGTGATGGCGCCCGCCATCAGCTACGCCGAAAACGGCTACCCTGTTTCGCCCAATGTTTCCCGCCTTTGGGAAGAAGCCTGGCAGATCTACGGCAAGTACAAGGACCGTCCGGAATTCCAGGGCCTTTTCGACACCTTCATGGACAAGGGCACCTGGTATCGTCCGGGCGAGGTCTTCCGCGCGCCCGACCATGCCAAAACGCTGCGCCTCATTGCCAAGACGAAGGGCGAAGCGTTCTATCGCGGCGAGCTCGCCGAGAAGATGGACGCCTTCTTCAAGAAGCACAACGGGTTCCTCACGGCGGAAGATCTTGCCGCCTACAAGCCCGAGTGGGTTGAGCCGATTTCCGTCAACTACCACGGCTACGATGTCTGGGAGCTCCCGCCCAACGGCCACGGCATCACGGTGCTGATGGCGCTGCAGATTCTGAAGGGCTTTGAGCTCGGCGAGCGCGACTGCGCCGACACGATGCACAAGCAAATCGAAGCGATGAAGCTCGCCATGAGCGACACGGCCGCTCACGTGGCAGAGCCCGCCTACATGCGCGTCACCGTCGACGAGCTTCTCTCCGAACGCTATGCAGCCGACCGCCGCGCGCTCATCGGCGACGAGGCGATCATGCCGACGGCGGGCGACCCGAAGTACCATTCGACGATCTACTTCTGCTGCGCGGACGGCGAAGGCAACATGGTTTCCTTCATCCAGTCGAACTTCCGCGGCTTCGGCTCCGGCATCGTGATTCCGGGCACCGGCATTGCGCTCAATGACCGCGCTGAAAACTTCAAGTTCGACGAGAACCATCCGAATGCGCTGCTCGGCGGCAAGCGTCCGTATCACACGATCATTCCGGGTTTCCTCACGAAGGACGGCGAGCCGGTCGGTCCCTTCGGCATCATGGGCGGCTTCATGCAGCCGCAGGCGCACGTCCAGGTCGTTCAGAACATGATCGACTGGCACCTCAATCCGCAGCAGGCGCTCGATGCGCCGCGCTGGCAGTGGGTGGGCGGCAAGAACGTCGAGGTTGAGCAGGATACGCCCAACCACATCATCCGCCTCCTGCAGCGCCGCGGCCACAACATCATCGTTCAGCCCGACCCGTATCACATGGGCCGCGGCCAGATGATCCTGCGCAATTCCGAGGGCGTGCTTTGCGGCGCAACGGAAAAGCGCACCGACGGCCAGATCATGGCTTACTGATCGGCAAAGCGAACGCTGACCGCCTGACGGCATAAAAGAAGGCCGCTCTTCCGAAAAGGGGGAGCGGCCTTTCGTTTGGGGCGCTTCGCCTGAAAGCGGCGCGAGGCGTCAGAGCTTGTCGCCGTAGATGTCGCGGTTCACCATGGCGGCAACCGCACTGTCGGACCAGACATTGAGCGTGGTTTCAATCGCATCAATGACGGCATAAAAGGGCAGGATCACGCCCATGAGCAGAATGGGCACGTTCATGCTGGCAAGAAGCGAAGCCGAGAGGAAGAAGCAGCCCATCGGAACGCCGGCATTCCCGATGGCGGCGATCGTGGATATGACGATCCATGCGGCGAGCGTGCCCGCGGTGATCTCGGCGCCGGCATTCTGCATGAGATAGACCACCGTGATCAGGATGAAGGCTGCGCAGCCGTTCATGTTGATCGTCGTGCAGATCGGCAGCACGAAGCGCGACACGGGCTTTCGAACGCCGAGCTTTTCCGAGCAGGCCATCGTGACGGGGAGCGTGCCCGCAGAGGACTTGGAGAAGAAGGCCACCATGAGGGCGGGGAACATCCCGCGCGCGACGCGAATCGGATTGAGGCCGCGCGCCAGGAGCACGAGCGGCAGGATGACGAGCATCTGAATGAAATTCGCCGAGAGCACGGCGCCGAAGTAGCTCCCGAGGCCGCCGATCGCCACGCCTGCCGTGAGCTCGATCGCGAGCACGGAGAAAAAGCCGAAGAGGCCGATCGGCAGCGCCCGGATGATCCAGCCCACGATCGTGAAGAGCACGGACTGCAGTCCTGCAAAGAAGGCGGTCAGGACTTCCTGCGGACGCCCGGCCGGCATTTTCGCGAGCGCAATGCCGACCGCTGCCGAAATCAGCAGCACCGAGAGCACGTTGGCCGAAAGGAAGGGCGAAAGAATGTTGTCCGGAATGACCGACTGCACGTAATCGAGGTAGCTCCCTGCCGGCGCGGCGCCCTCAAGCGCGGCGCTCGCTGAAACGGCAACGTTTTCTGGCGCAAAGACAACGAAGAGAACGGCGGCGAGCGCCGCAGCGAGCACCGTCGTGAAGAGCGTGTAGAAGATCGTGTGCCGGAAGATCTTGCCCGAGTCGCTCGACTGCGAGATGCTCGCGAGCGTCGTGATGATCGAGACGGCGATGATCGGAATCGAGATGAACTTGAAGAGCCGAATGAAAATCGACGATATGATCTGCGCGGTCTGATGGAGCATTTCGCCGCCCCAGAGGCCGTTTGCGATGCCGAGCGCCATCGCGGCAAGGTAGAGGCCCGCGAGCGTGAGCTGACGGCGCTTCTCCGCCGGGCTCATGACGTGTCTGCCCTCGGGCTGCGGGTTCGGACGGTCTGTGTCGGCGCGCTCGGGCGCAGACGCGTCATTTCTGATGTTTTCGGTCATTTTCGGATGCCTTTCCTTTGCGGTCCGCGCCTGGCAGGCCACGCTTCATAGCTGATGTCGAGGGCGGACGGGCCGCCGGTCGTTCCTTTTGAAAAATCGGTCGATGAAAAAATAGTTAACCGATTTAGTCAGGTATTATAGAAAGAGATGACAGCGATTTTGGTAAAAACACTAAAAAGTTTTGTGTTACGAGCGTGATAGCCAGAAAGCAGAAGCAAGCAGAAGCGGCGCAGGCGCGCCATTGCTGACGCGCCTGCTTGTGCGAGCGGCAAGCCGCGAAGCGGCCGATGGAAATCGATCCGTGCTGTTGCTGCGCTTCAGGCAGCGGGCGGCAGACCCATGAGACGCTCGGGGTGCGTGTAGATGTTGGCGCGTCCGCGCCGGCAGAAAGCGGCAAGCGTGAGGCCCGATTTTTGCGAGAGCTTGACGGCGAGGGCTGTGGGAGCGGAAACGGCAAAGAGGATTTCGACGCCGCAGTTGACGGCTTTCTGAACCATTTCGTAGGAAGCGCGCGAACTCACGACGAGCGCGCCTGAACGCCAGCCTGAAAGCGCGCGCAGACCGAGGAGCTTGTCGAGCGCCACATGCCTGCCGACGTCTTCGGCGCCGCCGGCGAGGGTGCCGTCAGGATTGACCCAGACAGCCGCATGCGTCGCGCCCGTGAGGCGCCCGAGCTGTTCGGCTTCATAAAGAAAGCCGATTGCGCGGTCGTAATGACGCATGTCGAAGGTTTCTCGCATGGGCAGCATCTGCACCGGTCCCACCGCTGCCTCGAGGCTTTCGATGCCGCAGACGCCGCACCCCGTGCGGCCCGTCATGGCGCGGCGCCGGCTTTTGAGCTTCCAGAAGGCTTCCGCTGAAACTTCAAGGTTGACTGTTCTGCCCGCGCAGGCGTCCTCGATTTCAATGTCGTAGAACTCGACGAGCGAGGCAACGCTGCCTTCGGCGAGCGCACAGCCCACAGCG
>CAJMKD010000063.1 GCA_905213905.1 uncultured Sutterella sp.
TTTTCGTCGCGGTGCTTGCGCGCGCGCAGCCGCGCAACCGCTGCGGCGTTCTGCGCGTCGCAGACCAAATGAAAGCCGCCGATTCCCTTCATCGCGACGATCTGGCCGCGTTTGATCGCTTCGAGCGTGAGCGCAATCGGATCGCCTTCAATCGGCGTGCCGTCCGCGGCTGTGAAAGCGAGCTTCGGCCCGCAGACGGGACAGGCATTGGGCTGCGCGTGAAAGCGCCGGTCAAGCGGATCCTCATATTCGCGCAGGCAGTCCGGGCACATAGGGAAGCTTGCCATCGAGGTCTGCGGCCGGTCATAAGGCAGGGCGCGTGTGATGGTGAAGCGCGGCCCGCAGTGGGTGCAGTTCGTGAAGGCGTAGCGCCAGCGCCGGCCTTTGGGATCGAACATGTCTTTAAAGCACGCTTCGCAGGTGGCCGCATCCGCAGTGATGGCGGTCGTGACGCGCCCGCCCGAGCGCGAAGGCGTAATCGCAAAGCCCTCAAGCCCTTCAAAGGGCGCGGGCGCCGCGTCGATCGAATCGATGCGCGCAAGGGGCGGCTTCTCTTCAAGGAGCTGCGCGGGGAAGCGCTCGAGGGCTTCCTTCGCGCCTTCGAGGTGCACGCCGACCCCTGCTTCGTCGTTGAAGACGTAGCCCGAGAGACCGAGTTCGAGCGCAATTCGGTAGACGGTCGGCCGAAAGCCCACGCCCTGGACAAGTCCGGTGACGCGCACGAGGCGCGCTTCCCTTTTGGCTGCGGCGGGTTCACGCTCGGCGCTTTTCTCGGTTGCCTTGCGTTCAGCATCCCCTCGAGCGTTTTCTCGATTGTTCTCGTCTGCTGCCTTCATGCTGATCTTTTCCTTCTGAAGTCCGGGAACAAAGCCGGCCGGCGCTTCTTTCGCGTCGGCCGGTCGTTCGGGCGGCCGACGCCGCCCGATGCCGTCCGCTGGTGGTTCTTGCGCAATGCGGCTCTTTCGCTGTTCTGAAAGCCCTGCTTTAGATGCCTGCGAGCACGCGCTCGGCTTCGAGCCACTTGAGCCACGTATCGAGGCCTTCGCCCGTCGTCGCGCTCAGACGAATGATTTTGATGCGCGGATTGACGCGGCGCGCATAGGCTTCGCACTTCTCGACGTCAAAGCGGAGATAAGGAAGCAGATCCACCTTCGTGAGAATCATGAGGTCGGACGCGCGGAACATGTCCGGATACTTGATCGGCTTATCTTCGCCTTCCGTCACGGAAAGGAGCGCCACCTTGTGCGCTTCGCCGAGGTCGAATTCGGCCGGGCAGACGAGGTTTCCGACGTTTTCGATGAAGAGGATCGAGTCGTTTTCGGGATTGAGCACCTCAACGGCGCGCTCGACCATCGAGGCGGCGAGGTGGCAGCCCTTTCCCGTATTGATCTGCACGGCGCGCGCGCCCGGCGAGCGGATGCGGTCTGCGTCGTTCGTCGTTTCCTGGTCGCCTTCAATCACGGCGGGCTTCGGGCCGTCTTTCTCTAAAAGCGCGCGCAGCGTTGCGGCGAGAAGCTCCGTCTTCCCAGCGCCCGGGCTCGAGACGAGATTGAGGGCGAGGATCTTTCGTGCGGCAAAGAGCGCGCGGTTCTTCGCGGCAACGGCGTTGTTGCGGCCGAGAATGTCCTCTTCGATCGCGACGGCGCGCCCTGCGGGCGTGTCGGCCGCATGCGCATGCTCGGGATGCGCATGATCGTGATGATCGTGCGCGTGTTCGTGCGCATGCTCATGCTCATGATCGTGGTGGTGATGATGGTGATCGTCGCCGTGCGAGTGCACGGTGATGGTCCCGTTCTCATCGACATGCATGTGAACGGCGTTCGGGTCGCCGCAGCCGCAGGTGGTGCACATGAATGAATCCTCCGATGCCTTAATTAGATGCTTTCTGCATGGTCGAGTTTAGACCGATTGTCTTCGGCTCAAATTGGCCGAAAGACGTATTGACCTCGAGGCAGAAGGAGAAGGCGGTCTGTCATGCCGTTCTGCGGCGGGCCTCGGCCCCTTTGATCAGCTGCTCGAGCCGTTCGAGGTATTCGGCGCGGTTCACGAGCGGGTGCGCGTCCTGCGGCGTCAGGTGCGTGATGGCGTCAATGCGTTCGGTGAGGCCTGTTGTGAAGGGATGCGCCGTCATGTCGACCTCAATGCCGAGCGCCGGATCGGCGAGCCGCTTCATGCTGGCGATGTAGGCGTCGAGCTGTTTGGGGCCTTCAATGGCGTTGAGCCCCTGGCCGCCGATGGTGACGGCTGTGTGGCGCTTGGCGCCCCGATGCGCTTGGTAGCAGTATGAAGCCGTTCCCCATGTGTGTCCGGGCGTTTCAAGGAGGGTGAAGACGTTGTCGCCGAGCGCAAAGCGGTCGCCATCCTTGGCGACGATGTCGACGTGCTCATCCATGATCCAGGGCTTGGCACGCTGCTTGGAGGCGCGGGCGCTTTCGCGCGCTTCGGTCCAGCCGGTCTCGCTCATGACGAACTGAGCATTCTTGAGCGCGGGACGCAGTCTGTAGTAGCCGCCCACATGATCAAAATGGCCGTGCGTCATGAAGACGTATCGGATTTCATCGAGCGGCACGCCGATGGTGCGAAGATTCTCAAAGAGCCGATCCACGAACGGTTCGTGAAGCGTGTCGATGAGCGCCCAGCCGGCCGTCGTTTTTACTGCGTAGGCGGAGACCCAGCGGATGCCGACATTCCAGACGTTGTCGAAAACGCGATAGGGGTCGATCGACTGAATGGCGGGATCGTTGAGCCAGCGATCCAGCTCGGGCGGCATCCGGCGCGTGTCGGCAAATTGGGCGAATGCTTGGGAAACGTCGGCGGACTGCCAGCTCGCGATGTCGGACGGAAAGGCGCTGCCGTGCGTTCCTTCCGCGCAAAAGGCTTTCGTCGCAGTCAGAACGGACGCCATGGGGAGCGCGCCAGCGGCGAGCAGAATGCGCCGTCGTGAAAGCGCTTTCAAAATCGCTTGAGTCATCAATCTCTCTCCTGCAGTTTTATCGAATGCTTGCCCGCCATCGCAGCCTCTGAAGCGCTTCGACCGTGTAATCTTTTGCCGAGCGGGCGGCGCAGCCGCTTGCGCAGACTGCGGCAGGCTGCAGCGAAAAGAGTTTAGGGAAGGCCTAAAATTTCATAAACAGAAAGAGTGTCAATAGATAATTGACGAGATGGAAATAAATGCATGCGCTTGCCGCATGCATTGGCTTTGGAGGCAACGCTTCGTGGATCGGCTTGATGCGTTGGAAGTTTTTCTTCAAGTAGCAGCGACAGGGAGCTTCGCTGCGGCGGCGGACCGCCTCCGTGTGGATCCTGCGACGGTGACGAAGCGTGTTGCGTATCTCGAAGCGCTGCTCGAACGGCGGCTTTTTCAGCGTTCGACGCGGCGCGTGACGCTCACCGCTGAAGGCGAGGCGCTGCTTTCGCAGGCGGCCGATCTGCAGGACCGCGCGCAGGCGTTTTTCGCCAAAGAAGGCCGGGCAGCGATATCGGGCGTCGTTCGCATTCGCTGCAGTCATTCGCTTGCGTCTTTTGGCCTCGCGGCGCTTCTCGAGCGCTTTTCGCTCGAGCACCCGGCGGTTCAGGTTGAGCTGCAGGCGTCTGAAAAGCTGCGTCCAATCGTCGAAATCGGTGCGGATCTCGCGATTACGGTCGAGGCTTCTCCCGAGCCAGGCGCTGTGGCGCATCGCCTCGGCCCCTGCGGCAGCTTGTTTGTGGCCTCGAAAGCGTATTGGGGCAACCGATCGCTTCCAGTGCGTGCGACGGACTGGCCGCAATTGCGGCTCCTGCCGCTCGCACACGAAAAAGCATGGCAGGCGGACGGCCTTGAAGTTGAAATTACGCAGAAAAATGCGCCGGTGCGCTACGGCAATGCCTGGCTTGCTTATCAAGCCGCTTTGCGAGGAACAGGCGTGGCTCGGCTCCCGGCTGTTGTCATGCGCTCGGATTTGGCAGCAGGGAGACTCGTGGCGCTTCTCCCTGAAGCAGCGTCAGCGCTTTCGGTTTGGGCGGTGATGCCAAGCCGCCGCTGGGTGAAGCCTGCGGTTCGAGCGCTCTTGGGGGTGCTTCAGGCGCATTACGCGCATTACGATATGTCGATGGCAGAGCCATCATAGGCTTCGCAGGCGGCCACGGAGCCCGGCTGCCAGCAATGGCGGGCAGCCGTGATCGAGAGGAGGCGGTGCGGCGTTCGCGCAGAGCGGCGCGGTCGCTGCGGCAGGCAATCACTGTGAGGCACTGCTTTCGGACGGATTGCCGCTTTCCTCTGGCGGCACATACTCAATAAGTTCGAGGACCCGCATCTCGGTGCCGCCCGTTGCCGCGAGCCGGTAGCCGCCGCAGAAGGGGCACGGATCCCCGTAGCGCGCGAGCGGCACCGTCTTCGCGCAGTCGAGGCACCAGGCTTCGCCTTTGGGCCGTTCGATTTCTAGCGTCGCTTCGGCGGCGGGGCCGCCCTTTCTCACGCTCACCCAGGCAAATTCCAGGCTCGGAATGTCGACGCCCGCGAGTTCGCCGATCGCAACGCGCACCTTCTTCACGCGGCCGACGTTGTTGGCGGCCGCGGTCCGCTCGACGATTTCGATGATGCCTTCGGCTATCGAGAGTTCATGCATGAGATGCGTTCCTTCTTGAAAAATGCGCCGACGCCAGCGGCTTCGGTGCTTCGTTCGGTTGCTTCCAGCGGCTTATCAAGCTTAGCGTGGTGCCTTCAGGGCGCGAGCCGCGCTGCCTCGCCCGTATAGGCGAATTCGAGCGGCACGCAGGGGTCGAGCCCAAAGAGCGCCTGACGCACGACCGATTCGATTTCGCGCTTTGACGTGGGAAGACTTTCTGCAAAACGGCTCCTCACAAGCGAAATCAGCATGCGCTGCCCAGCGCCATAAGGCGCGAACTGCCATTCGGTGGGCGACGTGATGCGCAGCGTCGAGACGCTGCCATCGGAGTCAAGCCGCACCGCGTGCGCGAGAAGTCCGCGCGCCGTTTCGACGAGAGAGATGGCTTCTCGGTGTCGGCCTTCCGATTCGGCAAGGCTCCAGACAACAGAATTGAGGTACGCGCGCTTCGGATCGGCGCCTGCTGCTGCGCTGGCGTCTGCGGCGGACTTCGATAGCGCCAAAAGGCGTTTCGCATGCCGGAGCGCAACGGCAAGTTCCAAAAGGCGGCAGCCGAGGAGGGACGCGGGTGAAATGCCGCGCTCATCGATGAGCGCGCGCGCCGCGGGATGTGCGTCGCGCATTCTCGAGAGCGTTCCCGTGAGCCGGGGCGAGCCTTGCCAGAAGGGCGCGAGCTCGAAGCCGGACTCAAAGAGCATGCGGTTCAAAAGCTCTTCGGCGAATGCAGGCGTTGTCTTGTCGCTTCTCACGGGAAGAAAAGGAATTTCAATTTCGCAGTCGCCGCGGGGCCGGTCGAGCTCCGCAGCAAAGAGGCGCGCTGCCGCTCGGAAGGGCGAAGCTTCGCGCGCCCACGCTTTGAGCGCGTCGAGCGTGTTGTGCTCAAGGTCGAATGCGTCAGGGCTCGTCCCGTAAATTTCCGTTTTTGCGATGTCGAGCGCTTCCTCGAGCAGCGCTTTCGCGCTTGCAAAGCCCGCACGAAGCCGCTCCCGGTCTTCGGGCGCAGCCGGCGCACACGGGTCGAGCAAGAGAATGGTTTCGGTGAGGCCCGTAAGGCGCACGCGAAGGCGGCCGATGCGCTTCCCGGCTTCACGCGTATGAAAGATCCCGGAAATCTGGCCGGCTTCTGCGACGAAAACGCGGATTGTTTCAACAATGGCCTCAAGCACGACGGCGATTTCAGCGAGCCGCGCCGTTCTTTCAACGGGAGCGGGGCACCCGCAGGCAGCAGCGCGCGCCGTATCGAAGGCGACGAGCTGCGCAATCGGACAGAGGCCGAAAAGAAGCGTCACGAGACGGCGGGCTCTCGACCGGTTTTCGGGGGCGGCAAGAAGCTGCGCGGCCGCAGCCGTGCGCGTGTTGGAAAGCGCAAGCGCAAGGCGGCCCGTGGGCTTGGTGCCGACGCAGATGTGGATGGCGCCGGTCTCAATCATCCGAGACTCCTTGCGGCGCATCGGCCGCGGCGGGGTGCGGTTGGCGGGGTCCGTTGGGGGCGGTGCGCGGCGGGCGGTCTTCGCCTGCCGATGTGGTTTTCGCAGCGCCGTTTTCAGCCTTCTTTCCTTCGCCCGCGAAGGCGTTGAGGAGGCCGCGCCTCGAGACGCGGCGCTCAAAGAAGGGCTCGCGCTCTTCAGCCGGCTCTTCCGCTTCGGGCTTCTTGGGCGTGAGGGACGGCATCGCCTCAATGTTCTTGGGCGGCGCAATCTTGATCGGAATCACGCGGCGCAACTGCCCGTCCGCTGTGGGCGGCACCCAGGCGACGGCATCTTCATCGTCGTCGGGGAAGTTCTGCGCGCGCAGCATTTCCTCAAAGGCGAAGTTCGCAATGAGCTCCGCCGTTTCCTGGTCGCCCACATCGAGCACGGGGCTCTTGAGCGAGAGCGCCAAGTAGCGGCCGAGAACGTCGTCCTCGATCGCAACGAAAGGAAAATCGCCCGCTGGGAGCTCGAGCGTTCGGATTTGACCCGCCGGCACGTCGGACCAGGCGTCCTTCGCGCCGCAGGCGTACACAGCGAGAATCGCCCAGGGCGTCGCTACGGTGCCGAACCAGTCGTTCTGCCAGCGGCGGAAGCGGACGGCCTTCACGTGCAGCTTCGGATTCATGATCGGCAGCCCCTTCATGCGGCGGGCTTCTATTTCACGAAAGCCGGCTTCAAAAAAGTCGGCGGGCGACTGCGTAAAGACGCGAAGTTTTTTCCGGGCTTCCTTGGCGTAACCTGCGTCCATTCGTGCGGCGCTCCTGCAAAGATGGATCTGAAGGAAGGGTCGGGCATTCAATGCACACAAACCCTATGATCTCTGCAAGTATAGGAACGGCAACCCGCGCCGGAAATCGGCCGAAAGACGAGGAACGTTCATCATTTGGTAGATACGCCGATTTCGGCAGAGCGCAGGCCGAAGGCGCTTTTCGTTGCGATTCAAAACGAAAATCCTGACGCGTCTTCGGAGACAATATTTGCACTCGCGTGGAAAGTTGGTGTTTAGCGCGGAAAGAAAGACGTCACAGGCGCTTCGGCGAGGGGGCGCTCCACCTTATATGCCGATCCGTGCGTCGTTCCTTTGCAACAGTCGGGTTCTTTGCGAGGGGTGTCTGATGTGAGCATCGCACCCTCCCAACGATGATGAAAACTGCGATAGAATCCGCTTTGCCTTATTTGTAAACATAAGATGTATTAGGGTTAAGGGGGGGGGGGGGGGGGGGGGGGGGGGGGGGGGGGGGGGGGGGGGGGGGGGGGGGGGGGGGGGGGGGGGGGGGGG
>CAJMKD010000064.1 GCA_905213905.1 uncultured Sutterella sp.
GCAGGATGACCAGAATGAAAGGCAGAAGGCGCAAGAAACTTGTTTCATCCTTCAGCTGAAAGCACTTGAATCGGGCGCAATGAAATTGATAAAGCTCCCTTACTTGTTCTGTTCCGGCAAAAAGTAAATGATCTCCTTTGAGAAAGAATAGAACTTCTTGAAAATTTCTTAAAGAAAGTTCTTTTCCTATGCCGAGTAGCATGAATTTTGCTACGAAGCGCTTGAGCCGATCTTCTTTAGAATTCGTGTCCGATTTGGACGGAAACGACACAAAGCGTATTCGCCTGAGCAGCAAGTCCATGCATTTTACTTGCGAAATAGATTGTTTTATCTCAATTTCAGCAAAATAGCGTTTGCAAAGTTCATAACGAGAGTCGTTTGCATTCAGACAGATAATCCGATGCTTTTCCACATAAGCCGACAGCGGCTTCAAGGGATTTCTAATTAAACGCAGCAAATCGGCCAAACCAGCGAACATCTCGATGCCTTAGATCAGCGCTTCCGCTTTTCGAGAAAGCTGCTTTCCATACTCAACGCCTGGCTGATCAAATGAATTCACATTGAACAAACTCGCCAGCATTGTCGTCTTGTGTTCGTAAAGCGCCATTAAAGCTCCGAGTCTGCGTGGCGTAACTGCATCAAGAATGAGCGCTGAGAGAACGTTGAAATGTCCGAATTCCTCAGGTCGCTTTACCAGAGCTTCGCATTGCGCTCTCGCATTTGAAATCAGGCAACGGAACTGCGCAGCGCAGGAGTGCCCGGGCATGGCAGGATAAATCACGTCAATCGCCGTATTGCCGGAGCCTTCCCGAAGCCACTGACCAAAGCTGTGCTGCGCCTCATCCCCGTTTCCGCCCCAAACCGGCAGTCCGCTGCGGCCGGTCAAGGCGCTTCCGTCAATGCAGCGGCATTTCCCCAGCGATTCCATCTCGAGCTGCTGCAGCCAAGGGACAAAGCCAAGCAGCCTTTCGTCATAAGGCAGAACGCAAAGCGATCCAACCTGAAGATCTACTGCATTTCTATACTCTAGAAGTGCCAAAAGCGCCGGCAGGTTATTAGCGCTCGGCGCCGAAGCCGAGTGCTGGTCCATCTCGTTTGCACCGTGCAGAAATTCAAGGAAGGCTTCTTCCCCAATCCCTAACATCACGGGCAGCCCCGTTGCGCCCCAGACAGAAAAACGGCCGCCAACCCAGTCCCAAAGATGGAACTGGTTTTCTTCGGGTAGCCCGAAATTCGATGCTGCTGAAGGGTTCGCAGATACGACAACGACATGCTTTTCACGATCAACGCCAACAATTCCGTTGTCAAGCAGCCATTGGTCCACAGCGTCTGCATTGACGAGCGTCTCGCGGGTCGTGAAGCTTTTAGAGGAAACTATAACGAGCGTCGACTGCGGATCGCATTCCGCAAGAATCCGTTCGAGCAGAATCCCGTCCACCGCCGAGAGGAAATGAACCTGGATTTCCGGGTTCACGGGGCGCAGCGCCTGCCAAACGCAGTGCGGGCCAACAGCCGATCCGCCGATGCCGATGTTGATGACGCTGCGAATGCGTCGACCCCGGCATCCCTTCCATTCTCCCGATCGCACCCGACGTGCAAAATCAAACATACGCCGACGCTCTGCATCCACTTTGTCGAAATAGGGCGCCTTTGGCGAGAAAGCCCTTAGAGACGTATGCAGAGCAGCTCTGCTTTCCGAAGAATTAACGATCTCTCCGGACATCATCCGTTGATGCGCTTCGAGGAGCCCCTTTTCTTCAGCTAAGATGCAGAGCATTTCCCAATCCTTCTTGGAGAGCCGCTGGCGGGATGCATCGAGCGAGATTCCGCAGGAAGCAATTGGCTTTGCCTCTGACAATTTGTTCAACGATGCTTTGGTTTGAGATGCAGGGCAGCAAACGGTGTCTGCAGGAAAAATGTGGGGGTTCGACATGCACCAGCCTACGCAGAAAAGTTAAACGCGGGAATTTAACCAAATTCTGTCGATATTATCCTGTTAATAAAAAAAAACTATGCGTACTCAAATCCCTTTTCGAGCTTCTTCTGTTATTTTCTTTTCTTATCCATCTATCAACTACAGTTTTCCTTTGAAAATCAATATAGATAACTTTTTAAATATATCTTCTTTCGACTTATTTGACGGGAAGAGCGCTTGCGTTGCTTAGCCGCAAATCGAACTGCGATCGGGGTTTTACTGACATCTATAGCTGCCTACTTTTTTTCTGGGCGATTCTGCCAAGATAGGTGCACACACATAGCCGCGCATCCCTGCGTTTTGACGCACTGGGTAGGTGGGTGGTCCATGTCATTAGCAAAAGATTGTGATAATCTAACTTTATGATCCGAGCGGCTGCCAGGTATGCTGACGAGTCAGATAGTTGGCGCCGGAACAGCACGGTTGTCTGAAAACCCTCCCTCCGACAAGCTTGCGGGAGGGCTTTCTATTTCGGATATTCGATCTTCACAATGCAAGCTAAGGAATTTCCGTGGTCAAAATAGACATGGCTCTCGAAAGGCTACCCCTTTGACGCTTTCCCAAGCCGCCGCTTTGTGATCTACCTCGCCGTGAACGACGAGGCTTCCTGTTTCCCTGCCAGGCGAATCGGAACGGGATGACATCCCGCCCGCCGAACCGGCTCCGCAGTCATTGCATCGCCCGACCCAAGCCTGGTCTTTCGGTCCCGGAAGACCTCGCCTTCTTTGTCAGAAAAGCTTCTACGTCTTCTTCGGTTCGACCTTGCCCATGATCAGCATCTCGCAAGGGAGGATGCGGCCTGCTGCAGAAACGTGAACTGCATTCGAATCGAATGGCTGCCGATCCCGGGCCGGCGCATATGCAGCGCCTCCGGTCCAACTCGCTGCTGCCCGGCGCTCTCTCACCGATACCGCCTGCAAATGCCGGTGAGCACGCCGAGGATCTGAAAGTCGTCGTATCGGCTCGGCCGGATGACCGGATAATGCGCCTTCGCATTTTCCGGATGCAGTTCCGGGCGTCCGTTTTCGATCACCAGGCGCTTCAGCGTCATGTCGCCGCGCACGAGCGCAAGCACGATGTCGCCGCTTCTCGCTTCAATGCCGCGGTCGAAAATCACCGTATCGCCTTCGCAGATGCCGGCATCGATCATGGAATCGCCCGTTGCTTCCGCAAGAAAGGTCGCAGCAGGATGCCGGATCAGCAGGTCGGAAAGCGATGTCGTGCGGCCTTCGCAATCGATCGCCGGCACCGGCAGGCCGCAGGCGACGCGCATGTCCGCGACCGGCACCCGGACGTCGTCGTCGGGTTCCGGGAGGGAAAAACGACCCGAATTCTGAGATTCAAAGCCTGCCAGCTTCGTCGGATCGGGGCGATTCGCTGCCTGCGCGTCCGCGCCGGCCTTCAGAACCGCTGAGCGGATGGCTTCCCGCATGAATCGGGCGCCGCCGAGCGACTTGCAGAGCGCTGCCGTCTCCCGGTCGAGACGAACGCTCAGCTGCTCAGTCGCGCCGCCGATTTCCTTCGGCCGTCCGGCCCCTTTTCTGCTGCCGCCCCAGTTCTCGCTGTCTTCTTTGCGTCTGCTCACTGTCCGTTCCTTTTCTCAGGTCTATTTGACTTTTCAGTCAATTTTATATATTTTGAATGTCATATTCAAGTTGATATTAACTGTCGAAATCATGACCGACTTAGATGCACGCACCGAACGACTCGCCCGCATGAGCGAACTGGGCCTGGCGCTCTCGGAGCTCGCGGGACAGCTGAAGCGCGCTTATTCAAACTATGCCTTCATTGAGCCTGAAGAAGAACCGGTTTTCATCGAGCTTTGGAACGGCATGACCGATCTCGAGCATGTGCTCCGAAACTATTGCCACGACATGCCGATGCCTGCCGCCGAGCATTACGCCGACGTCACCGGCTACGTCAGCATTCCGATGTTCTCTGGCGACGAGATCGCTGCCGGCTACGACTGGCGGCAATATCCCTGGTATTTCGCGCGCTGGCTTCGCCGCGTTCGTCCGAAGCACTTCCTCCTGAAGCCCATAGACGGACGGAGCACGGAAGATTCGCATCAGCTTTCAGTCGTCAAAACGCTTCTCTCGAAGCCTGTGCCCGTTCCCGAAGGCGAAAAGATCGACTACGAACCGCGGCGTCCTGTCGGCTGGCAATACGTTTTTTCGATCGACGGCAAGGAAGCGTTCACCTTCAGCTCATCCGAACCGGAAGCTTTTACAGCGGAACCGATCGGCATCAGGCATGCCCTGCTCATTACCGCCGGCGACGACGGGCTCGCGCCCGAGATTCCTGCCAAAGCCGTGCTCCTGCTTGACGAGGACGTCCCGAATTACGACGGCATGGGCTTCTATGCTTTCGAAAAGCACGAAAGCGGCCAGGTCGACATCGCTGAAGTAAAGCCGAATCCGGAAGGCGGATTTGTTTACACGTCCTACCGGGCGCACCCGAAGGTTGTGCCCGACCTCTCGGCGCTCCGCATGCTCGGGAAATTCCGCTTTATCTTCGTTCGCGACCGCGCTTCAGAGCCGCCGAGCAACAGCGATTTTTCCTATCTTGACGAAGAGTGAGCGATCCGGATCTCGTCAGACGAAAGTAAAGCCGGACTGCTTATGAATAGCTCCCAGCAGTCCGGCCCTTCTTTACAACTGGTCAGGGATCAACGCTCCTCAACCGGTCAGAAGCGATGAATAAGTCCGACCATCGCTTCGATTGCCGACGGGTCATCCACGTACTTGAAGGGCGAAGAAGCATCGCCGGCAACGGTATGCGTATGGAGCGTGCCGAGATCGTCCTGAACATAGGTGGCCGCGCCGTACACCGTCGTGCGCTTGCTCAGGTCATACACATAGCCGGCAGAAACGGCCCAGCGCTCGACATCGTTCTTGGAGTTGCGAACGCATTCGTTGTAGCGATACCCGACATTGGCCTTGAAAGTGCCGCCGACCGCCGGCACATCCGCGCCAAGGTTGAACGCATAGCCGTCGACAGACAGGGTATTGGCCCCGTCGGCTGCGCCGACATAATCCGTGTAGGATCCCTGCAGGACGTAAATGGTCGTCCAATCGTCCGTGAACTTCGTGCGCGTGTTCTTAAACCACTGGCCGGAGGCATAGAGCTTCATGACGCCGAAATCGTATGTGCCGGCAACCATGGCGCCCCAACTGTCGTCCATTTCACGAATCCACTTGGAGCTTTCGGAAGCCGGCCCGATATTGCCGAGCTGCGTCCAATAGCCTTCGACCAAAAGCGAAAGAGCGCCGATGTCATAAGTCAAGGCAACAGATGCATAGCGGTCCGACTTCGACTTGTTTTCGTCAGTCACGACATCGTTGTTGTAGGCGTCGAACAGCTTCGAATCCAGCTTGAACGAATACTGTGCATAGAATTTTGCACCGGCGAACTCAGGCGAGACATACGTGATGGTGTTGTCCATCCGCCCCCAGGCGCCGCCGTTGGTGTACTTGCCGCCCGTATAGGAGCCCCAGCCGCTCAGGAGCTGGCCCACGTGGCCAAAGGACAGCGCGCAGAAATCGCCTTGAATGAAGAGCGGCGATTCACGTCCGAACAAGCGGTTCCCGTTGTCCATCACGCCGTCATCAGCAGTGAACCCATTTTCGAGAACGAAGCCGACCTTGAGACCGTTGCCGAGATCTTCGACGCCCTTCAAGCCGAAGCGGCTGCCCGAATTCTGGCCGGACTTCATCTGGTATGTGTCCGTCCACTTCCTGGTCAACATGCTGATAAGAAAAACCGTAGTCCACCAAACCGTAGAGCGTGACATCGGCAGCAAAAGCGGAACCAGCCATTGCGCTGAGAGTTTCGAGCGCAAGCAGGATATTTTTTCATTTTTTTCTCCTGGAAAGGAGGCGGCCTTCGATAATGATTGAGCTAAAAGCCGGCTAATTGTTCGATGTCTTCCCCGAAGAAAGACGGAATGAAGCTTCTTGATGATGCCCTGCTGCATCCATGCGAGCTATTTCTCATACCGATCGGGTTTACTTTTGTCTTCATTCAATCCCCAGACCCGCCATCCGGCCTAGTTCTTTTGTAGCAGAACGGCAACTATCCATTGCTGTCGAAACATCGCCATGCTGCAGCTGCATAGCTGTGCCAGCGTGCTTCTCAACAAATCCGTCTTCAACGAAACAAAGAAAAAAGGGGAAGCCGCGAACAGCCTCCCCTGAAAAAACTCTTACTGCAGGCTCTTCTTTTTAACCTTTGAGCCGAAAGGTCTTGTATTTATAGTTAGAACCGGTGAATGAGTCCGGCGATAACCTCGATGGTCTGGGGATCATCGACATACTCTTCATAGCCGGCCTTCATGGAGCCGAACTTATCCTTGGCGTAAGTTGCTGCCGTATAGACGGACGTACGCTTGGAAAGGTTGTAGTCGTAGCCGATGGAAGCAGACCAGCGTTCAACATCGTTGTCGGGGTTCATGATGCATTCGTTTTCACGATAGCCGACCGAACCCTTAAGATTGCCGCCGAGCATCGGAATCGCAACGCCAATAGCGCCGCCCCAGCCGTCTGTCATATAGGTGTGGTCGTTGTCCTTGCCGATTTATTCATAGTGAACGCCCTTCAGGCTGTCCTTGACGCGAACGTGGTGGAAGTAGTTCACATCAGCATAGAGCTTCATGAGGCCGAAATCGTAGCTACCGCCGAATGTAGCCGTGTAGCCGTTGCCGATCGACTTACTCCACTTGCGAGTCGTCAGTTCTACATTGCCCCAGTCGTACACATCGCCGAGAAGAACCAGGTTAAGCGGACCATTGCTATAGGTAGCAGCGAGCGCATAGTACTTTGAGACTTTCGCGGAACCTTCATCGTAGGCGTCGCCGTAGATGTCCTTTTCGGAATTGTCCATCTTGAAGGTATACTGGCCGTAAATCTTGAAGCCGGCAAAATCAGGCGTTACGTACGTCACAGCATTGTCAACGCGACCCCAGAGACCGCCGGTAACAAACTTGACGCCCGTCTGATCGCCCCAGCCAGACGAGAACGGTGACACCATGCCGAGAAGACCGTACGAGCCGTTGGCGGAAGCCAGCATGCCGACACGACCGAAGGACAGGGTGCCATAAGCGCTCTGAACGTACAACTGCGCTTCACGGCCGAAGATCTTGTCATCGCCATTCGAGTCAAAAGTGCCATCGTCAGCGTCAAAA
>CAJMKD010000065.1 GCA_905213905.1 uncultured Sutterella sp.
TGCTCTCTTTCGGCGCTTCGCGCACGAAGCCGCTCGTGAGCTGAAATTTCCCCTTTGAGGGGAGCCCCGTTTCGAGGAATTCCGCGTTGGCGACCACGGCCGCGGCGAAGTTGCTTTCGGCCCGAAAGCGGCGAAAGACGCCGAACGCCATGCAGCTGTCGGAATCGTAAAAATCGCTCACGGCAATGTCTTCCCAAAGGCCGACGTTCGCAAGCAGACGGATGGCCCAGAGATCGAGCTTCAGCTGTGAAATCTCGTCCTTGTCAATCGTCTTTCGCGCGGGTGCGCTGCTGAAATGCCTCATGTCGCTTGTCCGTTCCAATTTGTTGCTGGTGCATATCCTATGGGTGCATGCGTCGGAGAAAGACGCAAGAAAGCCGTAAACGAGCGACAACAAATGACGCAGGACGGGTTTTGTCGCGAGTGTTTACAGCATCAGCTGAGAAAAGAAACGAAAAGGAACGCCGGCCCAGGCACCAGGCGGCTTTTGCCGCTCTGGCTGCGAGTCAAAAAAGGGCCGACCTGCGGGAGGGCGGCCCTGCTGCCAAAGCTTCAGAAAGCTTCAAAAAGCGTCTGAGCTGGTTTCGAAGGTCACTTGCGGGTGCTCAGGAAGTGGTCGACCGCGAGCTTGCCGCCGCAGATCGCCCACGAACTCGCCGTGCCTTCAGCGATGTGCATGTCGTAGGAATCGGAATAGAGGCCGCCCGCATCCTGGCCGATGGCGTAAATGCCCGGAATGACGTTCCCCTCGGCGTCAAGCGGCTGGAAGTGCTCGTTCACGTCCGCGCCGCCCGTCGTGGCATAGGTGCGCAGGCTCCCCTTGATGGCATAGAAGGGGCCGGTCTTCACTTCGCGCAGCCACTGCGGATCCTTGTAGAAGTCTTCGTCCTTGCCGAGCTTCACGAGTTCGTTCATGCGGTCGGTCGAGGCCTTGAGGCGCTTGGGATCCATGCCGGTCATCCGGGCGAGCTCGTCAAGCGTCTGCGCCTTGAAGCAGAAGCCGTCCTTCACGCCGCGCTCGAACAGTTCGTCGAAGTTCGTGAACTTCGTCCCCGGCGTCACCATGCCGAAGTAGCCGCGCGGGAGCCCGTCGCGGATCATTTCCTCGCGGGTCTTGTCGTCGAAGACCGCGAACCCTTCGCCGCCCACTTCTTCGAAAGCGTTCGAGATGTATTCGAGCGGCAGCGTCTCATCGGCGACGCGGTCGCCCTTGAGCGAGGTCTTGAGGTAGGGCTGGAAGAGGGCGGCGAGGAGGCGCACGTATTCGGCCTTCGTCACGCCGTCCTTGCCGAACTGCAGATCGGTCGGCACGCCCTTGAGCCAGAGGCCCGCCTGCATGCAGACGTTCATGTTGACGAGCTTGGCGCCTGCCGATTCGAGCATGCGGACGCCGTCGCCGGTGCGCCCGGGCGAGCCCGCGCTTTCGTAGCCCGCGTACGGCAGGTACTTCTTCACCATTTCCTTGTTGTCGGAAAAGCCGCCCGTTGCAATGATCGTGGCATCGGCGCGGATCGTGAGCGTGTCGCCGTTCTTGTCCTTGGCTTTGACGCCCTTGACGACGCCATCCTCGATGATGAGTTCGGTGGCAGGGGTCGACGTGAAAATCTCGCCGCCCTTCGCCTTGATTTGCTCGGCGAAGGCTTTGACGAGGACGGTGCCGTGGCCGCTCTTATACATGTGCCAGGTTCGGTTGCCGTCGATGAAGGCGGTCTTCACAGCCTCATAGTGCACGCCGTGCTCGCCGAGCCAGTCGTAGATGCCGGCCGTTTGCTTCAGCCAGCTGTTGAGCGCGCGCGCATTGATGCGCCAGTGGTGGAAGTCCATGACGCGCTTGAACTGGCGCTCGGGCGTCAAGCCGACGTTGTCGGCCTTCTGGAGCGCAGAGCCCACGAAGAAGGTGCCTTCCATGTAGTTGCCGCCCCCGCCCACAACGGCGTTCTTTTCGAGCACCACCGTCTTGAGTCCGGCATCGGTGGCGGCGACGCCTGCGGTGAGACCGCCCGCGCCAGCGCCGACAACGACGAGATCCGCGTTGATCGTTCGGTCGGCTGCGAGCGCCCCGCCCGCCATCACGAGAACCGCCGCCGCGGCAACTGTGTATTTGAGAAGCATGAAGATCCTCCTTTCTTCTTGAAGAGCATTCGCCCGACGACCGAGCGTGCTGTCAGAAAAAAGTATGGGGCTTCGGCCGCGATGCGCGCTTCGGGCCTTCTACCGAGAAAGCGGTCCGTCAGGAAATGATTCCGCCGCTGCAGCGAAAGCGGCCGGCCGAGAATGCGCCATACTTGGTGGCGGCAGCCAATTCAATCGAAGGAACCGTCATGCGACTTCAGTACGCGTCAGATTTGCACTTGGAGAGCAGCAAGAATTTTCGTTTCGTCATGTCGGGCGGCCTCGAGGCGGCGGGCGACCTGCTGGTCCTCTCGGGCGACATAGCGCCCCTCAGCTGTCTCGAAAAATACGACGAATTCTGGGACTGGTGCGCCGAAAAATTTTCGTTCACGGTTTTCGTGCCGGGCAACCATGACTATTACGGCCGCTGGCAGGATTTCGACGCTTTTGCTGCGCCGATCCGCAGATCCATCCGCAAGAATGTGCTCTGTGCGGCCAATGCGGTCGTGCGGGTCGAGGACTGCGACATCATCGCTTCAACGCTTTGGTCGAAGATCGCGCCCGAACATCAGGCTGAAATCGTCCGGATTTTGCTCGACTTCCATCAGATAGAGATTGGCGAGAGGCCGCTCACCGCGGCGGACTTCAACCTCGCGCATGAAAGGTCGCGCCAATTCCTGCAGCGGGCGGTCGCCGAATCGACGGCTCGCCACGTCATCGTCGCGACGCACCACGTGCCGAGCTTCTCGGTCGTCGCGCCGCAGCACAAGGATTCGCCGCTCACGACCGGGTTTGCTTCCGAGCTCGGCAGCTGGATCGCGGAGAGTCCGATCGAGTGCTGGATCTACGGCCACTCGCACACGTCGGTCGAGGGCGTGATCGGCAAGACGAAAATTCTTTCCAATCAGCTCGGCTACGTCAAAATCAACGAGCCGTCGGGCTATCAGCGCGCGAAGTTCGTTGATATTGGAGAGTGACGTTTTGAGGCGCGCGTTCGCCATGCCCGCTGCAGCTTGAAAAATTGAAAAAGGCTGCAGCAGGCAAGGCCGAGATCCGGGCCTCAATCAAGGCCGGTGGATCAGCGCGCCGGCATCACCATGCGCTCAAAGGCCCAGGGGTCGGTCGCGACGGCGCTCTTTTCATCGAACACCATGGCTTGGCGCGCATGGAGGTCAAAGGCCGCCCACGGCGCTTCGCCGGACGAAGCAAACGCCACCCACGCCGAATGCATGGCGTCGGCGAGCGCGGCCGGCGCAGCGCTGCCGTTCGATGCGACGGCTCGCGGCGCATCAAACGTCTTGAAGACAAAGGGCACATCGGTCGTGTGCGCCGCGCCGATCGCAGCGCCTGATTTCCCCTTTACGGGGCTCTGCCAGGCGAAGTCGTAGGCCCAGACGCGCGCGCCGCCCTTTCTAAGGCTTTCAATGAGCTTGAGGCAAGGCATGCGGAAGATGATGTCGCTCTGAATCTGCGCAAAGACGTCGCCCGGGGTTTCGCCGCGCCCGGCGCGCCGATAGGCGCTCGCGACGTCAAGCGAGCGCTTCGCGCCTTCGAGGAGCTTCTCGACGTCCTTCTCTCGGATCTCCCCGATTCGGCCGTTCGGGACGATGTAGTAGCGCCATTCGGAAGCGGTCGACCCTGCAATGACGGCGAGTCCGGCGCAAGCGCCCCGGGCAATGGCGTCGACCGGGCGCGCTGGCATGATGTCGCTGTCGATCCAGCCTTTGAAAAGCGACGTATTGCCGTCGGTGAACTGCGCCCATTCGAGGTCTGCTGAAAGCTTGCCGGCGAGCGGCCCGAAAGCGGGGAGCTTTTCGACAGGCACCGCCATCAGGGATTCGCGGGTGGGCTTTGCGCCGAGCGCATCGGCGACGAGCCGGGCGGCGCGCTCGGCCTGTGCGTCCGAGGTCCACTGGGCGACCGCGGATGGGCGCTGGATGATGGCTCCCGCAAGGAGGCCCTTCGCTGCCGGCGAAGCAATGACGTCGACCAAGTGCGTGCCGCCCGCAGACTGGCCGAAGGCCGTGATGCGGCCGGGGTCCCCGCCGAAGGCGGCAATGTTCGCTTTCACCCACCGCAGGCCTTCGATGATGTCGCGGATGCCGAGATTGCTGTCGCCGCCTTCGATTTTGAGAAAGCCGTCGACGTTGACGCGGTAGGCGAGGGTGACGAGCACAACGCCGTCTTCGGCGAACGCGGTCCCGTCAAAGCGCGGATCGTTTTGGTCGCACCGGATGGAGCCGCCGCCCGGCACCCAGACCATCACGGGGCGCTTCTTGCCGCGCTCTTCGCTCGGAGCCCAGATGTTGAGGCAGAGCGGGCCGTCGCCGCCCCGCATCTTGCCGCCGGCACCCGGCTGAAGCGGAATGCTCCCCGGCTTCAGGCAGTCAAGCGTGCCATCGACCGGACCGTAGGGAATCGGCGCGCGAAAGCGCGTTTGCGCAGTGTAGGGATTCCGGATGAAGGGAATGCCTTTGAAAATGCGAATGCCGCTCTTGGGGTTTCGCATGCCCCTGAAGCGGCCGAGAGGCGACGCAACGACGGCTTCGGTCATGCCGTCGGGGAGCGGCGCGGGCGCGGGCGTGGGCGTCTGCTGCGCCGCGCAGCCCGCAAGCCAGGGCCCCGAGATCACAGGCGCGCCGAGAATCGCAGCGTCTCTCAGGAGACGGCGTCTGGATAGATTCTTCATGATTTCCCTCCAATGTTTCATTGTTGTTTTGATCGCCGACGGCGCATGCGGGCGCAGTCAAGCCGCCCGCGCCAGATGACGGC
Source organism: uncultured Sutterella sp. (assembly GCA_905213905.1). Classification (GTDB taxonomy): domain Bacteria; phylum Pseudomonadota; class Gammaproteobacteria; order Burkholderiales; family Burkholderiaceae_F; genus Sutterella. Next base: position 4,885 of record CAJMKD010000065.1, read on the forward strand.
TTGAGGCCGATCCTGGGCAGGCTGGTCGAAGAGGGCACGTTTGGGTAAAAACGTAGGGAATTTCACGGCAAAAGTCAAGGCGTCGGGCGTCAAGCGACCGCAGCGTCCGTCTCTGCCGTCTGCTCGGAAGATGCTTTGCCGGAGCGCTCGCCGGGAAGCTTCAGCCGCGGCGCTTAGAGCTCACGAGGAGGCGGCTGCGCCTTATGGTTTGATCGGCGTTGGCATTCTGTTTGGCGAACGTACAATAAAGTGGTAAACAAACAGGGACGGCCGCAATATGTTTGGAAAAACGCCGGATTTTGAGACCGATTACCGGACTTTCTACGAACCCAAGCGCGGGATAGACGGCGTGTGGGAGCTGCCGCTCGTTCTTGAGACCATGAGCGAAGCGGTCGACACGGCCGTGCCGCTGCCGCTCCCCTATCAGAAGCTCAACGCAGATGTGCTTGCGTATCTTGAGGATGCAGCGCAGCAGCTCCCGAAAAGGGCGAAGGCGCGCGTCGTTGTCTATCTGCCGCTTGAGAAGCTGCAGCCGGGGCTCGAAGAGAAGCTCAACAAGTGCCTCGTTGTCTACAGCCATGCGCGGCTTTTGAAGCTGCGCCGCGAAGAGACCAAAGCCAAGCTCAATGCGCTCAAGGCGCTTTTCTGGGGCTTTGTCTTCATGCTCGCTTGCCAGGTCATTCGCTACTTTGCGGACTTTCCGAATTATCCGACGCTCACGAATACCCTCTCCGAAGGCCTTTTGGTGCTCGGCTGGGTGGCGCTCTGGGATCCGTTTGAAGAGATGCTTTTCAACTGGCGGCCGTCGGTCGAACGGCGAAAGCTGCATGAACGCCTGGCCGGGTTCCCGCTGGTGCTGCGGCCGCTGCCGGGAACGCTCCAGAACATGCTCGAAACCGCGAAATCCATCTGACGCGGTTGGCTTGCTGCGACTCGAATGAAAAAGACCGCCGCCGCGGTCAACCAGCACGACGGCGGCTGAAAAAATTTGCCTTCTGATGATCGGGCTTCGCCGCCGCCCGCACCCGTCAAACCATGTGAGAGCCATCCGGAGAAAGTGAACGCGCTCTGGTTTGCCGGGTACTGACCGTGGGCGGGGTTGACCGGCGTCGGATATATGGCCCGGTCATCAAAAGGCGAAATCGGTTGTGTCAAATGGCTGCGGTCCTATCAGAAGATCCAGCGGAGCCCTGCGTTGAGGTTCCAGGTCTTCTCGAGGTCGCTGCCGAAAAGGTATTCGGCGTCGGCATAAACGCGGACCGAACGCGTGAGTGCGGCTTCGCCGCCCACACCCGCATCAAAACGATTGCCCTTGTTGTCGAGCGCGACGATCGCGCCGCCTTCGGGCGTGGTCTTGTCCGCGACGCGCAGGCGCTGTCGGCCGTGCCATTCGCGCAGCCAGTCGGCTTTGACGTAGATCTCCGCTGGGGCGGCAGCAGTGCCGAAGAGGGCGGATGCGCCGCTGAAAGTGCGCCCGAGCCGGAAGCCGGCGCGGCTCACCACCGAGTGAATCGCGGCTTCGCTGATGCGGCTCTCCTGCTTGACGCCCTTGGTTCGGTAGCCTGCGCTCGAAACGAAGGTGTACTGGATCTGCGCCTGCGGCTCGAAGAACCAGCCCGGCAAGGGCGCGGCATTGGTGCGGGATTCGGCGGCAAAGCGCTTGCCCGTTTCAAGGGAGAAGGCGAAGAGATGATTGTCGTAATTGCCCTTCACGCGCTCGCCCGAAGTCGTTCGAACTTGGAAATCGTGCTTGAGACGGCCGTATTTGGCGACGGCATCGAGATAGCCGCCGCGTTAGCCGAACCAGGTGGCATAAGCGGCAAAGCCCAGGCGGTCAGCGGAACCGTCGCCCGCTGCGTCGCGGTAGTCCGTGTCGCTCGAAAGCCAGTCGATCGCGCCGCCCAGAAGGAGGGTGCCGCTTTTGACGGCCGTCGAACGGTCAAAGCCAACCTGATAGCCTTCGCCCTGAGCGCGGAAGTCGCCCGTGCCGGCGTTCGACGTAAGCCACCGGTGCGAACCTCCCGTGCCGACGCTGTTCGTCGCCCAACAGAGATTTCTGCCGGCGGGGATCTTGGCGATAATGCGGGCGACGAGCACCTTGCGGTAACCGCATTTCGCCCCGAAATAGAAGCCTCCGGTGCGAGGGCTGGCACTGCCGCTGGTCTGGAGTTTCAGGACATACTTGCTGTCATTGGGTGCCGTGGCATCCTGCTGCCGGGTAAC
>CAJMKD010000066.1 GCA_905213905.1 uncultured Sutterella sp.
TCGGTCCGCTATCCATCCCCACCCAATGCTCCGCCTTGCTACGCATTGGATGGGGAATTCCGCGGATATTTGTTAAAAAGGTCAAAGCAGAATCCGAGACAGAAAAAAAGCGCCCGTCCAAGCGAAGCGCCGCAAACAAAGACTCTGAATAAGAAAACGGCGGTTCGGAAAAAGGAGGAAACCGAACCGCCGTTTAGAGGAGATGCCATGCGGACGCGACCAACATCCGCATCGCGATATGTTCGCCGCAGCAGCGGCGGACATAATTTTTGAAAAACGCCTGTCGCCTTTCGGAAGCACGCGCAACGGGGACCAGCCGAGCACGCGCAGCATTTTTCATCAACCACAAAAAGGAGAAAAACTCACTTCAGACAGTGGAACCGCCAAATGAATCAATGACTCGATTCCCTTCGACAGATGGCGCTGACCGAAATTTGTACGGAAAAACCGAACAACTTGATTCGTCATTCTTTGTTTTTCTGAACATGTGAGAAGTATATCAACGGCTCTGCTTTTTTAGGGTCGTCAAGCCCTCGTTTTCCCTATATAAATTGCAACAAATTATTTCAATCAAACGACTACGCCTTTTGGCTGAACACTGCTTCCCAATTTGGGTTCGGCCAAAAGAATTTCCAATTTCATCAAATAGAAAGAGTCATTTCGCTCAACGCAAACTCATCGCTGAACGAGCGTGTTTAGGGTGGGTGGCAAAACATCTTAGGTACTTTCCACCTCTTGATTGTTTGTTTTGAAAGAAGTATTTGCGGGTTGTTCTTTTTGCGAAAGCATAAATCGCAGTTTGAGCGGCATCGAACTGCCTTCCTATAATTGATTCAAGGGAAGACCTTCCGCGAGCGGGGCGATTTCCTTTCCCGGCCTCGTCCTCAGCCCGCTCGAGGCGCCTTGCCCAATGCATCGGCCGATGCGTTCGAGCTGCCGCAGTGAGCGCACCGACCGCAACAAGGACGTCTGAAAGACGTTCAAAGCGGCGGCCTCGATTCGCCGCAAAGGAGGTACGGCATGACAACAAGCGAAAAGAACGTTTCCCTTTGGCGTATATACGTCTGCATGAACCGCGTCGAAGAGGCTCAAGGCGTCGACTCCTACTACCTGATGCCGAAGGACGGCAAGCCGATGGCTTCGCTCCTGCCCGGCCAATACGTGTACATCAAGGGCAATTTCCCGTCGACGGGCGAATTCGGCCCGGCGAGCTTCCCGGTATCCTCTGCGCCGGACGCAGGCCTCCTGCGGCTCACGGTGAAGTATGTGAGCGGCGAAAACACCGTCGACGAAACTTCGACGGAAGCCCGTCTTCATCGCCTTCTCAAGGTCGGCAGCGAAATCGAGCTCTCTGAACCGAAGGGCGAATTCACTTTCGACTTTAAGGAAGAGCACCCCGTCGTCATCATCGCCGCGGGCATCAACATCGCGGGCGTCGTGCCGATTCTGAGCGCGCTTTCAACGGAAAATCCGCTGCGCCGCGTCCATCTGCTCTATTCGACGCAAAACGGGGCGCATTATCCCCTCAAGGCTGAAGTCGACTCCATCATGAAGGGGCTCCCGCACGGCGCAAAGGCCGTCTTCTTCACGAGTCCGGAAGAAAACGAGCAGATCGGCCGCGACTACGATGCGCAGGGCCGCATCAGTCCTGAGCGCATCCGCTTCTTCTGCCAGGATCCGGATGCCGACTTCTGGCTCACGGGACCGGAAGACTTCATGGCAATGGTGAAGGCTTCGCTTCTCGAAATCGGCGTCATTGCGCCGCGCATTCATTGCGAAAGCTTCACCCATTAACGCATAAGGCGCTGCCGGCGAATCAATACACGCTTTGTCGGCAGGCGCCGCCGCGTGAAAGGCGTTCGAGGTGGTTCGAGCGCCTTTTTGCCGCAGTCTGATCCGCCGGCCCCCTGCAAATCTTGCGGGCTGCGCGTCCTCACTCGAGGAAATCCCGGATCGGCAAGCCGAAAAATCTCGCAATCGCCTGCGCAACTGCGGGCGGCATAACGCGCACTCCCGATTCATAGTCGGAAATGCGCGACTGGGTCGTCTGCGCGATGTCGGCAACGGCCTTCTGCGTGAGGCCGCGCTCGCGCCGCAGCTGCTTCAAAAGCACGCCGGGCGACAGCCGTCCGCCCTGCGAAGCGGCGGGCTTCGATACGCCCATGCGGCCGGGCGCGCCTGGCGCACCGGCAGGCATCGAAGCCCCAGCCGGGTATCCGACCGGCGCAGCCTGCGGGTAGACCCCTGCCGGATAGGGCATCGGATAGGCGGGCGGCGCCGGATAGCCGGGCTGCGGCGGCATGCCGGCAGGCCAGGCAGGATACGGCAGGCTGCCGGCCGCAGCGCCGCCAAAGCCTGCAGGGCTTGCTGGGATCGCCGGATCAGCGGGGCCGCCCGTTTCCGGCATTTCTCCGGCATGGGCCGCGCTTTCCATCGGATCAAAAACGGCCGGTCCGTCCACCGCCATGGCAGCAAGCAGGCTGGCAAGCAGTCCTTCGACGGCATCCGCGCGCTCGAGCGGCACGCGCAGCGTGAAGACGGCTTCCTGCGCCTCGTTGTCTCTTCTCAGTCGTTCGCTTGTACTCATGACGGAACCGCCGCGTCTGAACGGCACGGCATCTGCTTGTAGGTGGGCCGAAGCGCCTCGGCAGCGTCCGTTCTGTAGACGCCGCTCGAATCCGCTATTCTTTTCGAATTCGCTCATTTTAAGGGCTCGCCGTCCGTGCGCGACGCCCGGACGAGCATTCATCCAAGGCGGCAGCATGTCCATCGAAAAAAAACTCAAGGCGAAATTCGCAGAACTGAGCAGCGACATTGAAGATCACTTCGACGAGCTCAAACGAGAAATCGAGCGCAGATTCGGCCGGCGCCACGACGGCGAAGAAGTATTCCGCGCGCTCTCACAGCCCGCCGGCCTATCGATGACGCTCGGCGAAGCACTCGCGCGCCGCCGCTCCGAGCGCAACTTCAGCAACGAGCCGCTCCCGGATCCGCTCCTCGCGAATCTTCTCTACGCTGCCGACGGCATCAACCGCCCGAACGGTCGGCGCACAACGCCTTCGGCATTCAACTGGCGGGAAACTGAAATCTACGTGCTCAAGCCCAACGGCATCTGGCGCTGGGTGCCGGAGCGCAATGGCCTTATTTTCTGTTCGCCCGAAGATCTTCGACCGGAAACGCATATGGTGGAAATGCCGCTTGCGGCCCTTCCGCCTGTGATTCTCGTCTACGTGACGAACTTCGAGCGCACCCGCGACTTCGTCCTGCGTCTCGCGCAGCTCATAGCCGACAAGGTGAAGCGGGCGGACTGGACGGAGGAAACGGTCGAAGAAACCCGCCTGCGCTCGACGCATCTCGACGTGGGCATGAAGATGCAGTCCGTGGCGCTTGCCGCCGCTGCGATGGGGCTTGCGTGCGTGCCGCGCACGGGCTTTCTCGTCGAAAAGCTCAATAAGCGCCTTCGCCTCAAGCCGACTGAAACGGTTGTAGCCGTTCAGTCGCTCGGCTACCCGGCCAAGTCCGTGCTCGACCACATCCTCTAGCGGCGCCGATCAATCGTCGATGCGGCCTTGATACCGGCCCGTGCGGTCGTAGACTCGGCCGTCTTCGGTGACTTTCCCCTGATAGCGGCCCGTACGGTCGTAAATCCGGCCGTCCTCGGTCTGCCGGCCCTGATAGCGGCCGGTTCGATCGTAGCGGCGGCCGTCTTCGGTTTCACGGCCTTCGTAGCGTCCGGTCCGATCATAGCGGCGCCCGTCCTTTGTGACGCGCCCCTGGTAGCGGCCCGTGCGGTCGTAAATCCGGCCGTCCTCGGTGACTTTTCCCTGATAGCGGCCGGCGTCGTCGTAACGGCGCCCCGGCTCAAGGGCCTGCGCATTCGAAGCGCCTGTGAGAATCGCCGTCCATTCACCAAAGCCAGCATCGCGCACAGGGAAGGACGGTCCGGCGCCGATCGAGGCGCCAATGGCGCCCGCGATGAGTGCGCCTGCGGCGCAGCGCAGCGCCTGCCCCAAAAGCCGTGCCGGCCTGCTCTTTTCCTTCTTTGTCATGCTTACTTCCGTCATGCGTGAGTGAGGAAAAAATTGCTGAGGCGCGGCACGAACGGCACCGGTCCGAACGGCCGCGCAGTTTGCTGGCGTCCTGAAGGATCTTTCCGAATCCGTCAGCGTTCCGCCCAATTATTACGGACGAAAGCGCTCTGGCTCGGGGCCCGAGAGATCAATTTCAATGGTCTCAAAGCCCTTTGACTGCAGCGCAGGCGCGCCTTTGGCGGTCGTAATGAACCGCATTGAATGTCCGAAGAGCTCGCCCGACTTCATGACGGTCTCGCCGTTCACAATCGTTTCGATCGCCTTCTGGCGCTCGAAGTCGAAGACCGTGATGTCGGCGGCCGCACCGGGCGTCAGGTGTCCGCGGTCGGCGAGCCGCAGGTGGCGCGCAGGATTGACCGACGTCTTCACGACGAACTCGGAAAGCGTGAGCGCGCCGAATTTGACGAGCGAAAGGCCGACCGAGAGCGTCACGTTGCGCGGAATGCAGCCGCCGTCCGTTGAAATGGCATCGACCACGAATGTGCCGTCAGGACGCTTGGCCTGCGCGAGCATGAAGCGGGAAAGCGCCGGATTCACAGGGAAGGAGCCGGCGGTGGCCGTGCCCTTTTCCGTCCAGTAGCGAAGCGCCTCTTCGCCTTCGGTGAGCTCGGAAATGAAGCCCGTGTCGCGCACGACGAAAAGAACGCCGCGGCGAATCGCCTCTCGAATCCCGTCGGCTGTCGGCGGCAGCCCGAAGGTTGCGAGGCACGTCTGCGTTACATGATCGATCACGCGGCCCTCGCTGTCGCAGGTGAGGATCGTCCCGTTCATCGGACTCACGTAGCTTTCGCACCAGAGATTGGGATTGGCCGTGAGGAGCGCAGCAGCTTCCTCGGCCTCTTCGCGCACCGTCTTCACGCGGCCGCGGCAGTAGGCGTTGATGTGCGCGAGATGCAGCCGCATGCCGCGGCACGTCTCGACAACTTCAATCATGCCTTTGAGATTCGAGCCGGCCGTCTGGCTGCCGGCGTGCCACGCGGCATAGGCATTCTCCTCATTGGCAATGCGGACCATCGCCCGGCAGGTTTCAAGCGGCAGCGGCCAGTGTCCGCCCATGAGCTTCACGCCGATGGCGCCCGACGCGAGCGCATCGGCGAGCCAGCCGCGCATCTGCGCTTCGCTCGGCGAGAGCGTCCCGAAGCTCGCCTCCGGCGAAAAGCCCTCGAGCATCGCCACATTGATCCCTGCGCCTTTTTCCTTGGCATGGGCAAGGATGTCGGCGACGGGGCCAGCCATGTCGAGGCAGGTCGTCACGCCCGCGAGCGCCGCCATGCGCGTGCCGTAGGGCGAGCCGAAGACGCTGCCGAGATGCAGATGCGAATCGATGAGGCCCGGCATCAGCACCAGTCCCGAAAGATCCTCGACCGAAGCGGCTTCGCCTTCGAGGCCGCTCCCGATGGCGGCGATGCGCCCGTTTTCAAGCGCCACGTCCGCAGAGCCGTCAATGCCGTTGACGGGCGAGACAACATGCGCGTTTTTAAGCAATCGATCCCACATGAAAAACTCTCTTTGCCGGCAAGGCCGCCGGCCTTCTCCTTTTTTTTGCCGCGCTCGGCCCGCACCGGCTTGGGGGACGTCGAGAGAGCGGCAGAAATATTATTTTCTCACCGGCGCGCCCGAAGCTGCAGTGGCGCCCTGCCGCTTGCGCGGCACTGTTTCTCCTGAAGCAATCGTTCTCACATTCCTTGCAATCCTCGCTGCTCGAATCGGCTTTCGCGGCTTCGCCGGCCACCGCAGCACAGCCTTAGGAGCCATCAGTCCGCCCGCGCGCTCCGTAAAATGAAGGGTGAAACCGATGCAACCATTTATCGCCGCAGCGCCCTGCGCACGGCTGAATCGAAGGACAGGACGCTTATGCCAGAAGAAAACGCCCTTCAGCCAGATCTGAGCTTTGACGAACTTCGCTTTCTCACGACGCTTTGGGAAACGCGCAGCCTCACAACGGCCGCCGCCCGCCACCGCATCAGCATGGGATCGGCATCCCGGCGCCTCGCGCACCTGCGCGAAGTCTTCAACGACGAACTCTTCGTTCGCTCCGGCCTCATCATGCTGCCCACGGGACGGATGCGGGCCCTTTATCCGCGCGTCGAATCCGTGCTTCGCACTTCGCTTTCGCTCTTTTCTCAGGACGCCTTCGACCTGGCGAATACGCGGCGCATCGTTCGAATCCTCTCGGTCGACAACGGCGTGATGACGCTCATGAATGAAGCCATCGGGCGCTTCTATCAGAGCGCGCCCAATGCTTCCATCGCCATCCGAAGCATTGACGACCGGCTTTTCGAAAGGCTTCGCGAAGGCGAAGCGGACATGGCGCTCTTTCCCATTCAGAACGTGCCCAAGGACTTCCACGTGCTCGAGCTCTACAAAACCCGGCGCGGCCTGCTCGTTCGCGAAGGGCACCCGCTCATCGAACGGTACAACAAGAAGGGCTGCATCACGCTCGAGGATCTCTCTGAATTCAGAAAAATCGACATCACGTTCTCTGGCGCGCCCCCCTGGCACCAGACGAGCGCAGCCGTCGCAGTGGAAGAGTGCCAGGAAGCCGCCTTTTCGATGCCGTTCTTCCTCGCCGTGCCATACGTGCTCGAGCAGACGGACTTCACTTACATGGCGCCCGTCATCACGCTCATGTACTTCGTGAAGCAGTCGGCCTACAAGCTGCGGATGCTCCCTGCGCCGCCGGAAGTTGCGCCTTTTACGCCCTGCATCATCTGGCACCACGGCAGCCACACGGATCCGTTCCTGCAGTGGGTGCGCGCCGTGATCGCCGACGGCTGCCGCAATGAGGCGAGGCGCCTCGGCGCCATCGTCGAGTAAATTTGTGGCGATTCCTTCTGTTCCTGATATTTTATTTATTCATAGATAAAATGGCTCATTATGAGCAAGATATATCGCATAAGTGAATTTGCAAAACGAATCGGCCGATCCCCTTCAACCGTCCGTCGATGGGAGGCAGAAGGGAAGATACGGGCAAAAAGGTTGGCGTCGGGGCATCGCTATTTTGACGAGTCCGAC
>CAJMKD010000067.1 GCA_905213905.1 uncultured Sutterella sp.
AAATGATCAAGCGCTTTCAGCGCTGCGCCTTATATCTCCGACCTGAAGCGACGGAGCTTTACGGCGCTTTTCGGTAAGCAGGCCGAAGCGAAAGGAAAACCGTATCGCCGACGGATGGACGTTCGATCTGATCGCGGGCCTTTTGATCCAGCACGTCATCAAAGGCCGGATAAAGCGCCTTATAGGCCGCTTGCAAGTGTTTGTCTTTAAGTCGGTATTTCATCCTTTATCCTTCCAATTGCTCGCAAAGCTCTATCACGCTCTTTGCGGCCGCCTTCACGTCGGTGATGCGCTCGCGCATGTTCTTTCGCGCCCATTGGAGCGGTTGGGTGTATGAGATAACCGCTATTGCCAAAAGCGCGGCTTTTTCGAGCTTCATAGCGCCTAACATGCCATTCGTGAGCGCGACTTTAGACAAATCGACTAGCGTATCGATACTTTGCTGGGAGTAGTTCTGCCGCAGCTGCAGCCGGATCGCTTTAGGGGCATTGAGCAAGCTCTCTTCATTGCTCATCATTCAGCCTCCTTATGTTTTGTCATCCACCCATGCGCCGAAAACGTCGCGCAGCCAGTCCCTGGCGGCGTGCATTTTTTCGGCATGTGGGCTATTGGTTTCTGAAAGCAGAGCCTGCGCGATATACAGTGCGGCACTGGCAGTAGTCAGGGCCTCATATTCGGCAGAGCCGGGCTCGTATTCGGCTGTTTTCCACCGAGTGAAGCGCGGTCGTTTCGCTGCTTGCGAAGCAAGCCATATCCGGTGGCGCTTGACAAGCCCTTTAGCTCTTCGCTTTGTCATCTTTTTTTGAGCCGTTGAGCAAGATGCTGCCGAGGATTCGGCGCTGCTTTGCCGTCAGCTCTGCGACGACGGCCGGCTTTGAATCGTCGAACTTTCGGAAGCAGGCAATAAAAATCCCGCCGTTCTCTGCTTCGCAAAGGAGAATGGCGGGCTCTTGATTCGGCTGCGGTTCGAACTGGGCGAAAAAGCCGATTCGGGTTTTAGTCTTCGTCTTCATCTTCTTCTTTTGGGTTTTCTAAAGCGTCCGCTCGTTTCTCAAGTCGGCAGATCATCTCTTCAACGTTGCTTTTGCTGATGCAAACGCAATCGGCGTTCGAGGTGAACAGATCGAGGATCAGCTGGGATTTCGTCCCCATTGCGTAGGCTGCCGCGATAAATTGCGTCGGCTTGAATCCGTAACGATGGATAAGTGCCAATCCCTCTTCGCTCCAAAATTCGGGCGTTTGGAGAGCTTTCTTGAGCCACCAGGCTGCCTTCCGATAGTCTTGCGCTTCGGTGCCTTTGTAAGGCGCGCGAATCATGTATTCGACCGCACTCGCGAACGGGTGCGGCAACATCACGGAGAGGTCGGCCGGTTCGCAGGTGTACCGGTTAATCTCGTAGTGAGACGGGTGATTGATCAGGTCTGTCATTTGCTTTCAAAAAAGTGTTATTTGTCGTCGGTTTTGCAGGGTTCAGGGAAGCGCGCCCAAGCCGCAACGTCGTCGATGTCGGAATAAACGAAGCCGACGCCCCAGCCGTTCTCGGTGTGGACTACGGTAAGTTCTTCGACTCGCACCTCTCCGCTTTTGGTCGTTATGAGCAGATAGCCGTCGGCGGTTGCGTCTTCTTCCGAAGGCATGTCCGTCGCCGGGTCTTCGATCCTATGCCACTGCACTACGGCGCTTGTTTCGATGCCTGAACCGTTTTCATCGTCGCATTCGTCAGCGGCTTGCAGAAGCATGGCGGCGAGCTCGCGGGCATGGCGGGGCTCCATGATTGCTGTTCCTGATTCCGGTTCGTCATGGTCTCTCACTGTCATGAAGATCTCAGAGCCGTAATTCGAGCAGCATTGAACGTAAATGTCGATATGGCCGCCGCCGATTTCTTCGAGATCGAGCTCTGTCATTTCTCGTTCTCCGTTTAGCGTTAGGCGGCCGCGCGTCCGTTGGAAAAGCCGCGGGGGACACGGACGGCGGCCGGAAGAGGGTGAAAATCAGAACGGCGTATCGGAATCGTCGTAACCGGCATACGCGCTCGCCTGCGGAGCATTGCGAGGCGCTGACGGCTGCTGCTGGGCGCGAGCGTCACCGCCGTCGCTTTCGCGTGAGTTCAGGAACTGCACGTCGTTCGCGATGATTTCGGTGATGCTCTTTTCCACGCCGTTTCGGTCGGTGTACTTGCGCGTTTTCATGCGGCCGGCCACGTAGACCGAGGAGCCTTTGCGCAGGTAGCGCTGGCATAACTCTGCGGTCTTTCCGTAGACAACGACGTTGTGCCAGACGGTTTCGTCAGCGGTCTGGCCGTCTTGCGTGCGATAGCGGCGGCTTGTCGCCACCGAAAGACCTGCAAAAGGCTGCTTGCCTTCCGACTCGGGGAAGAAATCCGGGTCTCGACCGAGATTGCCGATGATTTGAGCGATATTGAGATGCGGCATTCCTTACTCCTTGGAAGCGGCGCGGCGCTTGATGTCAGCGGGGGACATGGAAGCCAGATCCGCTTCGTCCATGGGGAAGGGCGGCGCCGGCGGCACGTCAGGCTGGTTCGGGGCAGCCTTAGGCGCAGGATCGGAGGCGGGCGCAGAGGCTGGTGCCTGAGCCGGAGTTGTTTCCGGTTCGATGTCGTCGAAGTCGCCCTCGAAGGCGGGCGGCTCGCCGCCCTTTACGACGTATTCCTGGTCGATCACGTCATCAAGGAATTCCCCGCGATCGGCCGCTTCGTCAACGGCAACGGCGCGCGCTGCTTCAACGGAGAGCGGGAGGTACTTGGCGAGGCGGCGGATCGCAGTCTTTTTCGCCATTTCATCGAAGTGGCTCTCCCAGGGGCTGTCAACGTCCGGGCGGTTGCGGCGCTTAGCGCTTGCCACGGCTGACTGATAGCCCTGCGACTTATCGCGGACTGCCTCGACCTCTGCGCGGCTCATGACCTCGAACTGGATTCCGCCGCCGACGAAGTTGGCAACGGCATAGACATAGGTCATGGGGCCCGGATCAGCTTCATCCGACGGAATATGCTGAACGTCGGGATGCAGGCCAAGCTGATAGCTGAAATGGTCCTTTTTATGGACGACATATGCGTTGAGCGAGACCATCTCACCGGATTTGCGGGCAAGCGTGATAAGGCCGCGATAACCGATGATCAGCTGCGCCTGCGGAATCGACTGCCAACGGCCGTTGATGCAGACTCGCTTGTTGAATGGGACAAGGTAAGCCTGGCCGAGATGGCTTCCGACCTCAAGGCCGAGCTGGGCGGCCGTAATGCACGAGCTGATCAAGCTGTCTGGGGCAGCGTTGATGAGCGAAGCGTTCTTTCGGCATTCGGTCCAAACCACGCGCATGAACCGGTTGGCATCAATCCCTCGGGGGAGAGCGGTTGCGATCTTGGCGATCGTGTCCGGCTTCATCAGCGTCATGTAGCACTTTCTCGCGGGCGTGAGCTCTTTCTTGTCGTCAGGCTTCTGGCCGTTCTGGACGACGGAATTCGAGGTAGCCGCTGCCGGACGGCGTGCTGCGACTGCGCGGCGGAGGGTATCAGTTTGCGTCATGATGATTGTTTCCTTTGGGTTAGTAGATTCGGAGGCGGCGGTCGGTGGTTTCCTTCAGGAACTGAGACCAAACGAGCGGATCGGACTTTTTGAAGCTCGTTGAGTCAAAGCGGCGCGTTGTAACGGCCTTGAAGGTGGCTGCTTTTTTTCCGTCGATCAAAATGCCTTCGGCGTCGCCGATGGCTGCAGCGATCTGTGTCGCATAGCCGTCCTTCCGTTCGGTCAGCTCCTTGATCTGTGCTGAGAGGTTCCGGTATTCGCCGATTGCTACGGCCATGTCGTTGGATGCTTCGAGCATTTCGCCGGTTTCGCGCGGGAAGAGGCGCTTCACGTCGGCCATGCTGTTCGGATCCGGCGGCACCTGCTTGAGGATGTGCTCGGTCCAAAACTCGCGGCAGATGGAAACGATTCCATCGATGAGCTGATCGTCTCGGTCGATTCGGTACATGCGGAAATCTTGTCCGCCTATCAGAACCGCGACGTAGTCGCAGATGGCGCCTGTCACAGCCATGTACCTCTGCACCTGCGACTCATAGTGAGAGGGGATCTTGTATTGGGAGATGATTTCGCCTGCGACGATTTCATCTTCCTGAGACGGGCTCCAGTCGTCGGCGAGATACTGCGAAGCGGTCTTGCATTCGAGAATGCAGTCGGTTGTGAGCATCCGGCCCGTGAGTTCCTGCTTCTTGACAGGAAGGACGCGGACGGACTTGCCGATCTTCGGATTGACGATTGCGCGGTCGATGTTGGCGATCATCCAGCCGTCTTCGCCCTTGCGCAGGATGGAGTTCACGCGCTGAACGCTCATGCCCGTGCGTTCCTGGATTTCCTTCGCGACAAGTTCCTCGAGCATCTTGCCCCAATGAGCAGGTTCGCTTTCCTGGTAGTCGCGGCCCTCGATCTTGTCGAAGTAAACGTCGACGGGCGAGCGGTAGGGCGATATGCCCAGAACCGCGCCGATGTCAGAGCCTCCGAGGCCCGTTCGGCGAGCGTCGAGCCACTGCTTGCGGTCGACGCTTTCAGATATTTTGAAAGGTTCCATGATTTTGCTATGGAAAAAAGCAGGGCTGCCGACCGTTCGAAAACGATCAGGCAGCCCTAAAAGACCCGGCGCGCTTCAACCCAACCGCCGGGTACCCTCAACCCACCGCATCGCGGTGAAAAATTGTCAGGTGGATGGTTATGCCGCAGCAGCGTCTTCTTCTTCGAAGCCGTTGTCTGCGTTGATTTGGGCGGCGATTTCCGAAAAAAGATCGCGGCTCATGCGGCTGAGACAGTAGCTGCGGCTTCTTGGATCGCGAAGCCACGCCGCTGCAGCCTTGAAGTCGTATTCGATTTCGTCAATCGTCACGGGGGCGGCGTCGCCCTCATGCTTGCGGGAAAGCTCGCTGATTACGATGTCGATCGGATCGTCGATTTCGCCGACGTAGATCAGGTCTTCCCAGCTCATGCCGTCTGGGTAGTTGCTCATCTGAATGCTCTGAAAGGGAGGCAGCACGCCGACCAGATCCGCCGAAGCAGAGAGAGCGGCTGAGGCGCAGGATCTTGATTGGGGTTGGGTGCTGGGACCGGAGCGGGTGAATCCAAACGGCCTTTGATCCCTTGCCGGCCTGACGTTTGGGAAAAATGCTTGCTCCGGTCCCGGCGATTCTTGCGTCTGCTGACTTTCATGCTGTTCCTTCGAAATCCTGTTCGATCGTTTCCTGAATGAAAGCGGCCAGGCAGCCTCTCAGGCACAGCCCGGCGGCGCTTTCCTTCATGGCGTACTTAATGAACGCTTCTTTGACGCGCGGATCGTCTGCGCTCGCATCCAAGATGGCTTGAATCACGCCTACAACCGCAGAAAAGATCCACTCTTTAGAGGCCGCCTCGTACTTGCCGTCGATGCAGGAACGAACAAGGAAGTAGTAATCCTCGGCGTTCGGCACGTACTTTTTTTCACTCATGCGACGCCCTCCAAACGTGCGATTGACTTGCACCAGGTCTTCAGCGTTGCTGCCGGGCCGTCATAGCCGATGGGCGACTCGGTGCTTGTCATGCCCAGGGCAACCAAATGCTCGAGAGAGATTTCGCCGTGCTCCACGCCCGTGAGAAGGATGTCGTAGACGGTTGACCACGTGTCGATCTTTGGGCTGTGCTTCCGAACGTACTCTTCGAGGCTGCGTGCCAGCTCTCTGGCGTTGTGCGGGGTGGGTTGCTGTAGTTTTTGCATAGTGGATTCCTTCTTCAGAAGAATTCCCCGGTTGCCGCCCACGCGAGGGCTCGCCACAAGAGCGAGCAGGGCGGACACAGTAAGACGAAGGCGACTGCTGCGAGTCCGAAGGCCCAGCAGATGGCCTGACTGCGAACGTCTGTCATTTTTCGGTGCTCCAATTTGGGTTTTGGAGAGCGCTCACCGTGAAGCCGCCCGGTGATCAGCCCGGAGACAACGAATGTCTGCATCGAGCGGCTTCACGCTGAAGGCTCAATAAAAAAGGCCTCGCGATCTGCGAGGCCTGCAGGGGGTTCTTTAAGCTTTTGCCGCTTCAGCTTTGGTTTCAGCTTCAGCCTTTGACTTGGCTTCAGCTTCCTTCTTTTCTCGTTCTTCGGCTGCCTGCTTCAGAAGCGCGTCCTCATAGTCGGCAAACTGAAGAACGCGGTCGCGGAATTCCTTCGCCAGAACGCGAAGCTTCGGGGAGTCATCTTCTGTGATCATGCCCTGCGCGGCTTCCTGCGTAAGCGCGATGATTTCCTGTGCCTGACGGTTGAGATCGCGCCAGGCACGCGCCGCGGTTTGGCCGTTGACGATGGATAGCATTGTTGGTTCTCCTATGGTTTGAAAAAAAGGACTCCCGCGTCCTGCCGTTCCCTCGGATCACGAAAAGAAGGGAAAGGCGCCTCCGGCCGGCCGGATGACGGACGGCCTTCAGCATGGAAGAGCGCGGGATGTGTCGCCTTGCACTGCGAAGCTGCCCCAGGCTTTCGCGTTGCAATGGAAGAAATAAAGGAAGGGCAGCTTCGCACTGAAGGCGCACAAAAGAAAAGCCCGCCTTTTCAGGCGAGCTCTTGAAGTTGAAGGACTGTCTCCGGTTCCGTTCGCTAATGCTTGTCAATCCAACGAATCATGTCGTTCGGTCCGTACCCGGAGATGTCCGTAAGGGCCGCGATCAGCAGATTGCCGTTGTCGCCGCCCTTTGTACCAAGCTTCTCATTCAGATCCGCTGCAGTTCCCGGATACGAAACCAACCACGCCGAAGAACCGGTGAGGTCGAACCTATCCGAGGAAGGAATATGTTTCTCTAGGGCTTGCTTGATCTGATCTGAGTGAGAAAGCGCCAATACTAAAAAGTGTGCCATTGCCGCTCCTAATTCAGGGCCCTAGATGATAAGGGAGAAAGCTCCGCTTGAGCTTAAAGCCCACAAAAGCTCGCCGTGTGACGGGCTTTTGTTGGCCTTCTTCCTCCTCGGGTGAGATGATTGATGTGTCGGGCTCGCCAAGTTCGACGCATTCATCAACTGCCCAAGGAGGAAGAAATGACTGAA
>CAJMKD010000068.1 GCA_905213905.1 uncultured Sutterella sp.
CAGTGTTCCCTTGAATTGCCAGGCGGCAATGCCGACGAAACCTACGACGATGCAGGCGGCAAAGAGTAAAAACGCCGATTGCTTGCTGCCGGTGCTGCGCTTTCCGGCGACGGAGGGAATACCGGCGGCGAGGTCCGACGTCTCGGGTGCAGCTGCCTCTTTCTTTTTCTTGTCGAACATCATTGACCTCCCACCGAAACACGACGCAGGCCGGGAACCGAGACGCCGGCTTCCGTGTCGGCTCCTCCTCCTGTGTAGCTTTCGTTGTAAAGGCCAACGACGGCTTGCCCAGCTCGCAGACGAAGCGCCTTATAGATGCCGTGCACCACGAGCCAATCGCCTTCAACATGCGCGTTGAGCAACGTTTCCGTCTCGTCCACGACGCGATAGACCGAGGGGAAATCGCTGCTTTTACCGAAACGAAGATAGGTGAAGCGCCCGTCATCGAAGGCTTCCATGGGAGCAATGCTGCGCGAAGACTTTGCTTCACCAAAATTCATGGTGTAGTCGCGGTTGGAGGCCGGAGCTTCGGCGGCTGCGGTGGGTTTCGTGGCGGTGGTCTTCAGTCGAGCCTCCACGCGTTCTTTTTCGGCGGCGGCAGCTCGTTTGGCCGCTTCTTCATCCGGGTAGGTGAAGGCCAGCTCATAGGTGGCCGTCTTGCGGTTCCACCCCAGGCGCAGGTCGAAGTGGTAGGTGTGTTTGTTCGTGACCACGACGAGATTGGTGCTGCCTTCTTTGGCGCGAGGCTTCAAAAAGAAGTGATTGCCGCGGGCTGCGAACTCCCAAGCCGTTGAAAAGCCTGAGGTGTGAACGTCTACCTTCTCGTCTTCTGCGAAGACGATGGAGGTCACAAGACCGTTCACGGCATAGATCGGATAGACCTGATTCTCTTCGTAAGCCGTCGTGTAGAGCCGCCGATCAAGTTTGCTGACGGTAGGCGTATCGAGTGCACTGACAGAGCTCGAAAAGAGAGACAAAGCGAGCGTAGAAAGACTCAAGCAAAGCGGAAAGCGCATGTCAACCTCACTTCAGTTCCTGATCGACGCGGTAGGTCGTGACCTTGAAGCCGAACGGGTTGATGAGGCGCTTGGCCTCCTCCACCTTGAAAGTCGGCACGTATTCGTATCCAATGCGCGCGGTCCAGACGTCCGCCCCTTCGGGCTGCCCGGTTTGCGTATCCACGAGCTTTTTGCGAAAGCGCACGGTTGCAATTCCGTTGCCGTTCGGGACGACGCTCAAGAGTTCAACAAGGATGCGCTTGGTGTCGCCGATCGTTTGCTCCATGGAATTTTTGTCGGTCCCGAATTGCCGCGAGTACGGTTCAAAGACGTTGGGCATCGAGAGCTCGCGCGTCTTGATGTAGTCGTTTTCCAGCGTGCGGTAGTCGTAGGCTTCGCGCGCTTGGACGTACTCGGAAAGCCAGTACTTGTCCATGACTTCCGAGACCGGAATTTCTTCGGCGTTGGCAACCGAGAGGATGGTCGACATTCCGGTTGACTTGTCGACTTCGATGACGTAGGGGAGCGTCTCTTTGAGCGGCATCATGATGACGATGGCCGCCACCAGGGCAATGTTGGTTGCGCCCAGAATTTTCGCCGTGAGCCAGGCCCGGGCTTCCGACTTTTCAGCCAAGGAAAGGCGCGACGACTCCCAACCGATCGCATCGGCGTACTTGGCGTCTTTCTTGGGTGCCTCAGTGGCCGGTGTCTGATTTTTCTTCTTTCGTCCGAACATGCGTTACTCCTTGGCGTTCTGATCATCCTCGACCGGGGAAAGGCCTTCTTCTTCCACAGGGGCTGCCTGAAGCACCACCGGTGAACTTTCCGAGACGGCATTGGGCAAAACCGAATCGCTGAGCGGCACAACCACGGGAGAAACTGCGGGCTTTTCAAAGGGATCTAAGGAGGGCGGCTCATCCGAGAGACGGGAACGAGTCGCGGTTTGTGATGCGTGAGTGCTGTTGACCGGAATGCGTTCTCCTGAGGGGAGCGGCGGCTTGGGAGCTCCGCAGCCGGTGAGAAAGAGCGAAGTCAGCGTCAGGGCGCAACAGATTGTCTGAAGGGATTTCATAGTCAACTCTTGGAAAGTCGGTCTCGAAGAATGTCGGCATTGGTTCGGGCGACGTCTTCATTGGGGGCATCTCGGAATTCATCCGGAGGCTCTTGAGACGATGCGGTTTCAGAAGTCGGCGAGGTTGTCGCTGCAGGCGTGCCGGCTGCCACTCGCTCGGCCATGGAGGTGGAAGCGGAGTGTCCGGTCGGCATTGCTGCCGCCTCCTGCGACTGCGTCGTGAAGCCCGCTGCGGACGTGGCGGCTTGCGGGGCCGTGGTCGTTGCCGAGACTGCCGCGTATTGTTCAGCGCGGAAAGCTGCGTCCTGAGCAGCGAATTGCGCAACCCGTTCGCTTTGTCGTGCTGCAGCGGCTGCGGTCATGCGAGCGAGGGTTTCTTCCGGCGTTTCCTGACGGGTGAAGGCCGATGCGGACGGGCTCGAAGATGCAGCCAAGCCCGCCGAAGCCGCTACGCTGGCAGACACCGCGGCTGTTCTCGCTTGCGCGGCCTGTTGGTTCGTGACGGTGGTGCGAGGAGCGGCTGTCGTCGTTGTGTTTTGAGAATTCGAGGCCATGGATTGCACGGCCGTTTCGTTTTGCATGACGCTCAGAAGCGTTCGGCCCAATCGGTACGAGCCGCCCAGAGCAGCTCCGAAAGCTGCTGCTCCGACCGTGCCGTGTTCGCCGAAGCCGTCACGGCTCATCAAGTGACTTCTCGAGTAGTTCTGAAGATCCGTGCTGCCCGAACCTTTTCCCATGCCGTTGACAAAGCCGCCGGTGATGTCACGAGCACCGCGCCAGGTGTCATTCATCATTTGCCCCAATCCGGCAGCCTGTAGGGCGACACCGCCCACGATGGCGGCAGCGATGCTCGGAATAAGCTTGACGAGCGACGTCAATGCGAGTCCGAGTACAGAGAACTTCAGCACCGGCAGCCAAACGCTGATGAGTGGTCGGCCGCTTTCATAAGCGCGCAACGAATTCAAAAGGTCCGTGGCAAACGAGTGAAAGATGTTTGTCACGAGCAAGATGACGGCCGCGACCAGTACCGAGCAGAACACGTAGGTCACAACCGCTTTGATCCAACCGTCAAACCAACTGCGAACGGCCGGAAACATCAGGCAGCAGATGAAGAGCGGCCCGAAGGCTAAAGCCAGGGTGAGCGAAATCTCATTGATGATGAGGACACCCGTGGCCGCAAAGGTGAGCGCCACCGAAATGGCGGCCATCAAAAGCCCAAGGAAGAAAAGCGATAACCACGTGCCGAAAGCAGATACGACCGAAACTTTCCCCGCGGTGGAAAGCGCAACGTTCGTGACGAGCATGAGCTGCTTCCACATGTCGTCAATGGCCGTCCAGGCCCCTTGCGTGTCGACATTTCCCGCACCCGGTAGACGAAGAATGCCCACGAGCATGTTTTCCAGGCCGCGGATCGCCGGAATCACGTCGTTGACGTAGTTGAGCGCGTTGAGGCCGAAGTACGTGACGAGCAGAATTTTGCCCGCCGTCAGGACGAAGTCGGAAAGCGGAGAATCGATCCGTCCGTAGGTAATCAGGTAGCCCTTGATCAGGAAGTAGATCGTGAGGCAGGTCAGCAGCGGGATTCGGATTTCGTCAATGAGAGCGGACGACGCCTGCGAAGCAAAGCTGCTGATGGCGTTTAGGACCTCTTCACCAAAGGATGCGAAGTACATGAGCCCCCTTTAGCGGCAGAGCGCTTCGATTTCGTCTTCACTGACCTCACTGAAGGACGACCGGTGAAGTCGTTCGGTTTCGCGGCGTGCTGCTTCGCGCTGCATCGACTGCATTTGCGCGAGCTGAACGGATGCTTGTGCGCGGGCTGCGGAAAGCGACGCCATCTTCGCTTGAATCTGCGCCTGCAGTTCGCTTGCGCCTTTCATGTCGGACGTACGGTTGATTTCGCCCATGAGCCCCTGCACTTCCGTGAGAATCTGCGAAGTCACGTTGTCGATTTCTTGAAGACTCGCCATGTACTCGGCCGCTACGGCCTGTTCGTTGCGGCAGCCTTCGAGTGCGGCGCCGTCCCACTCTGCGCACCGGGCTTCGAGATTCATGCTTTCGTAGACCGAGCGGCCTCGCGAGGAGAGAGCACTGAAGCCGTCCGAAAAAGTACGGTTGAAGTTTTCCTGCAGCGACTCGGGCATCAGGCGAATCCAGTTTTGCGAATGGTGCAGCATGCCGAAACCGCGGCTGCCGGTCATGGAGTCGTACGTTGAGACGGCCTGGTCGTAGATTTGGACCGCCTGGTTGTACTGCTGCGTGAGCATTTGGTAGTCCTTGAGCATCTGCGTCCACTGCGTGATGAAGTTCGTCGCGGCCGCTCCGTCAAAGACGGGAATGCCGGTAGCCATGGCGTTGCTGATCACGAAGAGGGTAGCCAGAGCGCAAAGGCGTTTTTTCATACAACCTCCTTGAGGGGGTTATTGGCCGCGCAGCTCATTCCAGCGGCTTTCCTTGTGAAAGCGGTAGCGATAGGCCTTGTTCCAGCCGGTGTTTGATTTGCCGAACTTGGCTTTGCAACGACCTTGGAAGGCGGCCCACTTCTCCCAGATGGCCTGCGCGTCTTTCTCGAAGTAGTCCTCCATCAGCCAGTCTTCCGTGAGCGCGGAAAAGTCGGCCGAGGCGTTCATGGAGCAACCGAGTTCGTCCACGGCGAGACCGTCGACGAACGCTTCCACCTGCGCACGGTCGTACTTGTGCGGCAACGTGGCGGCGGTGGTGATCGACCCAGCTGCCAAGAGAAGGCAGCCGGCGGTCAACGTGAAGGTGCGAAAGGCGTGCGTCATAGCGAATCCGATGCAGAAAATTGTTTTTGTCCGAGGAAGTACGGCAGCCACGCGGAGGGCGACTTGCCCACCGTGCGGCGAAGGTTTTCCGCGAAGTGAATGGCGTCTGTGGAACCCGAGAGCACCTTGACTGACCATCCGATTGGGCCGAGGTCCATCAAGCAGAGAACTGAAGTGGTTCCTTGCTTGATGAGCATCGTTCGCGAGTCTTCCGGCAGCGCACGAATGATTTCGAATTCGACGTCGCTCACCTTGAAGCCGTCGATATAGTCCTCACGGCTTGCCTTGGGGTTGGGAAGGAAAATCTGCGTGGCCGACTGCTCGATCACCGCTTTGGCAATGGGGCTCGTGAGTACGTCGGACGGGCTTTGCGTGGCAAAGACTCCGAAGCCGTTTTGTTTTCGGATGGTTTTCAACTTGTTGAAGGCAAAGTCGGAGAAGGCTTCGTCGAGCAGCCACTTCCAAAACTCATCCATGATGAAAAACATCCTGCGGCCGTCAATCACTTCTTCCAAGCGGTGCAGCAGGTAGAAAGCAATCGGCGAGCGGATGCTGCGGTTATCGAGAAATTCCGTGCCGTCGATGCCGAAGTTGGGATGCGTGTTGAAGTCGAGCGTGTCCGTTTCGTTGTCAAAGACCCAGGCGAGCTCCCCGCCCGTGACCCACTTCTTGAGGCGCTTGGGTACCGAGCGCGCAATCTCCTCTCGCGTAGCCCCTTCGGTCATGTTTTCAAGGAGCACTCGGAAAAGGCGGTGTTCCTTCCTCATGGACATAACGGCGGCGACCGCTCCCGCGATCTTCTCTTCGTCTTCAGGCGTGACGGGCAGTCCATCCATCGAGAGAATGAGGCGGATGAAGCGGTTCAAAAACTGCACGTTGGCAGGCGTCGGCTCCAACTGAAAAGGATTGAACCCCGTCGGTTCCCCATTGCGGATCGTGAGATAACCGCCATCGAGCGCGCGGACCGCGATTTCCGCACCGCGATCCTTGTCGAAGTAGATGGTCGTGAGCGGATGGTCCGCATCGCGATACTTTTGCGCCAGGGCAAGGAACGCATTGAGCGTCGCCGTTTTGCCCGAACCCGACGTGCCGATGATCGTCGTGTTGGCAAGCGTCTTTTTGTCGAAGGCGTTTTCGCCGGGCTTTGAGGTATGAAAGTTGAAGTAAAAGGGCTGACCGCTTGGCGTGCGCAGGAGCGCCAACGCTTCGCCCCAAGGGTTGCCGTTGCGTTTCCCTTGCGGGAAGTTGTGCAACGGCGCGAGGTGCGCAAAATTGACGCTCGTAAGCGTAGCCAGACGCGGACGTTCCGGCCAGGCGTCGGGCTGTTGACTCAAGTAACTCCCAACGAGTGCGTGCGTGGAGATAAACGGCAGCAGGCCGCTGTCGGCGAGCGAATTGACGGCACGCTGCGCGTAGCTTCGCGCTTCGGCTTCTGTGTCCCCGATGACGAGAAGCGAATACGAGTATTCGCCCATGACAAAGAGGCCGTTGGCGACGCCGTCCATGGCGGCCGACATCTGCAGAATTTGCGTGCGCCCTGCGTCCTTCGACGAAAGAAGCTGCTTTTGCTGCAGCTGCAAAGCCTTGAGTCCCTTGGTCTTGGAGAGAAAGGCGAAGGTCTGCGTTTCAATGAAGGGGTAGTGCGCGGACTGCGATCGCGTGGCGGACTTCTGGTAGAGCAGATCGTCCAGAATGCCCGAGAAGGTTTCGAGGGCGTAGTCCTTGATTTCGACGCTTTGCGCGAACTTGCGGCCTTCCAGCGACTGCAGTTCGAGCACGTCGCTGCCGACGAAGACCTGAACGTTTCCGAGCGCCTGATAGAGCGGCGAAGACGGGATGCGGACCAGCTGCCAGCAGCCCGTCAACAGAAAGTTGTAGAAGGAGAGCTGCTCCGAGAATCGAACGCCCTCCACCTCCGTTTCTTTGAGGTGCCGCGGGCCGTATTTGCCCAGCGACTGCAGAAGCGTTTCGACGCGATTGCGAAAGTTCTTGAGGCGCTCCATGAGCGCTTCTTCCACGGCCTCAGCGCTTCGTGCCTTGCTGCGGGGCGCAAGGTCCCGCTCGATGCGCGTGACGTAGAGCTCCGTCGCC
>CAJMKD010000069.1 GCA_905213905.1 uncultured Sutterella sp.
CATGCGCGGCGTGATCTACGCCATGGTTATCGCAGAAACATTCCTCTGGTTCGGGCTCGTGGCCCGGATCTTCGGCCTGCCGCCGCTTCGTCGCGGCTACCGAAAGCTCTGCCGCTGGATTGACGGTTTGGCCGGCGTGCTCTTCGTCGGCTTTGGCTTGGGACTCATTTGGTCGGTTTTTCGCCGTCTGACAGCATCCGGCACGATGGCTGCACAGTAATCATGATCTATTCCGGCGGGCTTCCAAAGAAGCCCGCTTTTTTTATCAGCACTCGTCTCCTCTTTTATTCAATTTTTTCCTTTCAATCCTGAAGTAATCTTTCGCCTTCATTCATATCGAAAACAAAGAATAGGGTATATCCTTTTTAATCCAAAATTTGAATTTCGCATTTAATATCGAATCTCATCGAAACAAATTTCGAATATCGAGCAACAGGCATCTTATCCAGGGGTGCTCTCCAGCCAAACATCCGCTCACT
The DNA here is from genome assembly GCA_905213905.1 of uncultured Sutterella sp. Classification (GTDB taxonomy): domain Bacteria; phylum Pseudomonadota; class Gammaproteobacteria; order Burkholderiales; family Burkholderiaceae_F; genus Sutterella. The sequence continues at coordinate 480 of CAJMKD010000069.1, forward strand.
TGAGGGTGCAGCACTCCATGCGTAGCCACTTGCCAGCCTATTTTCAGCACCTCACTAACGACGTCACCGTTGTAGATCCCTGAGCCGCTTGCAATTCCAGGTTGATCAAGAAGGAATAGGGGATCAATGCTATCCGTAGACATTCAGCGAAAAGACAGGATCTGCTTAGAAGCTAGAAACAATCCAGGTGAAGCGTTCGAAGCTTGGTTAATGACAGAAAGGCAATGCATTCGAAGATTAGATACTTGAGACGCGAATCATCTAAGATCTGGCCTGATCTGAAATCAAAGGAATAACCAAAACAATTCAGCCGTTTCAATGGATCCTGTGAGGAACTTTGACCGCTTTGTTTAGATACGAATCTTCGTTGACGGCAAATCAACGGAATTGCATTATTCGAACTGAAGAAACGTTTGGATTCGTGCTTCGCACAACCAAAAAGGATCCATCTGCGCATTGTCTCGCAGCGATGACGCACGCTGCACGTCGAACCCGGAGAAATCTCCGACGACGCAGTTCAGAGCGAGCCTTGCGTTGCAAACGCAGCTCGAGACCAGAACGCAAAGCCCATGGCAAGCAGCCAAACGTGATGGCGCGAATTTCGATCAGAAATTCAGTGCATTTCTCATTATTCAACATAACGACTATTATGTTGATTAATTTTTAGGCCAAAATTGCCGGATTTACGTCGGTTTTTAGAGCTTCCATTGCATCCGTTCGCTGCAAGTTCTGGCGGCTCTAATAACCCGCATGTTGCTGTTTTCTCTGCAATGCGAGATTTGACAACTGGCGTTTCTGCTACCGCTTTTTCGCCACAAGCACTTTCCGCAATTGGAGCCGCCCGACACCATGGCTAAGCTTGCGCAAAAGGCCCGTTCGGACAAGTGCCCGACCGCGGACCTCTCAACCGGACTGTCAACCGACCACTTTTCTGCATTCAGAGAAAACACATGTCTTTCAATCTTCGCTCGAAGGTCATTCTCGGACTCAGCCTCGGCATTGCTGCCTTTTCCGTTCATGCCACCGCACCTTCAAACGACGTGCAGCTCTTCAAGAACATCCGTTTCGGCCAGACCGCCGAAGAAATCCTTAAAGACTCGGCCATGGCTCCCTGCGCGCAAACCAACGATGCAGATCTCATGGCCGTCGCCCCAGACGGCGTCTGCCGCAAGACTGAGCTCAATTTCTTCGGCATCAACGGCTGGAAGATGGCCGTGCAGATGCTCAACGGCAAAGCCGCGCAAGTCATGCTCTTCAAGGCTTCCGACTACACCGAAGTTCAGCGCGTGACGGCTTCGCTCATGAAGAGCGGCTACATCGGGCTTGCCGTTGACGAAGACGGCAAGGTGCTTGTCGACGCCATTGCATCACTCCGTGCGAATCCCAAGTCCGACTTCGCCCGCCTCTTCGCCGATGCCGAAAATCAGGTCACGTCCAAGGGAACCTTCAACCTCGGCTATTCCTTCTATCAGGTGGACACGAAAGATATCCAAGAAGCCGTCAAGCTCGGCTCCCTTACCAACTACCTCATGAACGGCGCTTCGCCCAAGCTGCGCGCTGTCGAACTGCGCATGGTCCAGGATCCGGAAACAGGCTTGATTCTGCTCCTGAGCTTCCTCGCGCCGAAGGCTGCGCTCCTCGAGATCAACAATTCGGCACAGGCGGAAGAATTCTGATCAATAACGGCCGCCCTACTCGTCGTCGACCGCTTGCAAATCTTGTCTGACGCAGTGATTGCGGGTCGCGGAAAAGGAATGCGCCGCACTGGGGACGGTCAGCAGCCGTCCCCTTGCCGTATGAGTGGAGCTGTGTTTGCTCATACGTACAAAAGAAAAATTGGTCTTGGTTCCACCCCCCAAGGCCTCGAATGCTTCAAAACATTCTTTTTTATAAAAATCAAAGATTAAAAGCCCTGTTCCAGCCTTCTTGGCTGCACGGCCAGCTTCCATAGCTTCCGAGGAAATGAAAGCGAACTCGACGACATGATCGCCCAAGACAGGCTGGCTGTTCGGGAGGTTTGACGGTAAAGCAGCCGTTCGCTTCTGCCCATGCCGGCATTGAATTGAACATCGAAAAGTCCTCACTGAGAGCGTTATCAGAAAACGCCATTCTTGGCTGAGGCCGACTTTGGCCTATAGAGTCAGGGGAGCTTGCCGGTTCGCTTTCCTTTTTCGCTGATGCCATCACGCCTTAGGGCCTAGGAGTAATACCCACCTCTTTCAACGGTCTGTTGTTTTTCAGAAACAATCTAGGCATTCTTTTTCAACCCTGAAAGGGATCCTTTCGGACACGTTTTTTCATCGAAATTCCCTGTCGCTGTAGTGACCTCCGCGCCATAGTCCGTACAGCTTCACTCTCTTTTTTATCAAGTCAGTTTTCGTTCATTCGGTGAACCTCGTAATACCACCTTTATGTGATTCGTTTTTCGGTTTTACTCATTCCGAATAACGAAATTAAATTAGATATTCCCTTGCTTATTTCTCTGCTACAGGCCTAGCATCCCCCTCGCGAGGCGTTTGCATCTGACCGAACCCCGACGGTTGCTTCCGAAGACGTCCCGCATACAGCTGCGAATATTGATTAATTGCATCAGAAATTGATCCGATCGCCGCACCCTCTTCCCTCCTCATCTACAGGAAGATTTGCCATGGCTTTTGTACAGACACGCCTGCGCAATACTGCCCATCAAGATCATTCATCGTCAAACAGACCGCAACTGCGGCTGACGCCGGCCGCAGCCGCCCTTTGCATGCTCTTTGTGGCACTCCATGCGCCGGCAGCCGAATCAACGCTTTGGCCCCAGCAGGGCGGAAGCGAAGCCAATCCGCTTGTGCTCGACGGGACCAGTTATCTGGTTGAGATCAATGCCCAGGGCGGCTGGTACCGCCTCGAAAACGACGTTGCCTTCACGGGGCAATTTAACGTTGACAGCGCAAAAGTGATGGCTGTTGACGCTGCAGGCGACGTTCGTCTTGCCCCCAGTCCCAGCCATTCCGGCATCATCTCCGTCGTCCGCGGCTCTCAATTTGCCCTTTCTGCCAAAGGCAGCATTGAAGCAACCGATTCATATCAGGTGCTTTCCTCCAGGGGCAGCAGCGTCCGGCTGACTTCGGAAAAAAGCTTTTCGTTCAGCACAACTTACGGTGCCGGCTTATATGCCGACAACGACCGAGAGAACCCGCAAGGCACGTCAGAAATCATCATTACTGCGCCGACAGTCTCTGTTTCTTCTTCGGATTACGCCATCAATGCCTATCGTCGAAGCATCGTTCGAATCAACACGCAGGAAGGCTATTTCACGCGAGGCATTTATACGAATGAAGGCGGTGCCATCTATCTTTCCAAAGGCGACGCAGAAAGCGGCAGCTTTACAGTCATGAGCAATCTGGACGCCACCGGCGGCAGCCACATTGGCGTCCACAGCTCGCTTTCGACGCGCAATCTTTACGCGAGCAATTACGGCTCCATCACGATTGAAAACGCGGACAAAGTCACCGTGAGTGGCGAGCTGAGCGCGTACAGCAATTACAACAAGACTGCCGATCGCACGCTCATCAACATTCAAAGCCATGATGTCTTTGAAGTGCTCGGCTGCAACGATGTTTATTTCGATAAGTCGTTGCGTTACTTCTCAGTAAGGATTTCGAACACGCTCGACCACGAAGAAGCCGGACTTGCCGCCGATGCGGACAGAACGTACCTCGCCTACGGCGCTTCAGTCACAGGCCAGAACGCCTGGAGCCACATCACCGGCCGGGAAGCCGTGATCGGCAAGAAGCAGGATGTTTTCAGCGATTCGATCGAACGCACCGACTCAACGCTTTATGCGCTTCGACTTCAGAAAGGCGGCGCGTTTTCTGCACTTCTTTCCGAAAAGCTCGCCATCGTGAGCGAAACCGGACGCGCAGTGCTTGCCGAAGATGCCGGCACCAAGCTTTACGTCCTTTCGGCGCAGCCGATGACCGTTGCGGGCAGCATGCTCTTTCGCAACGGCGCAAGCTTCGCCCTCTGCGGCGGACTTGATGTCAAAGGCGCAGTGTCTTTCCTCAACAATGCCGTTTTCGAGTCCCTCACGCTCGAAGAAGCCAATGCGCCTTTGGATGCAAACCGTCCGAAGCTGCGCGATCCCGTCAACATGTCAAGCAACACTGCAATCCGCATTACGAATGAGGCCGGATCGGCATTGGCCGCTGCGAGCGCTGCACCCTCTTCGGATGAAAACTACAACGCGCTCACCGTCAAGGGCTCAAGCATTGATTTCTCGGGCCGCGACACGAGCTTCATGACCCAAGCGCAAGCCGGCTATCAAGGCGCAGCAGACCCGACACATCCAATCGACACCGTCGGCAGCGCCCTTCGCGTCGGCACGGGCGGATCGCTCAAGATCGACGACGGCCAGAACACGATCCAAGGCCTTGTCCTTGTCGGCCGCGGCGAAAACACCGCGCGCAATGCCGACGACACAGCCGCCAATGGCGGGCGGCTCATTCTCGGCCCAAACGGAACGCATGACATCTCGGGCGACATGGTTGCCATGAACGGCGGCTCGATTGAACTCACGCTCACGAGCGACGCCCAGTGGGAAGGCCAAGCGGACGACTACGGCGATATTCGCAGCGGGGAATCCACGCTCGCGAAGCGCACGCGGGTCCTGCATCCCGACAACGATTATTCGTCGACCCTCGCCATCAGCGAGCCGGGCGACATTCACCTCACGCTTTCGGGCGGCACGTGGCGTGCCCGCGGCCAAAGCTGCGTTACGTCCGTAACGTTTGCCGAGCCCGGGGTTCCGCTTCGCGCCCGTGCCGCTCGAAGCGCTGGGAGCGCCTTGTCGGCCTGGGGAAGCGATGCCAACGTGATCGACCTCTCGCAGGATGAGAATTCGTCGCTTTCCATCGGGACGCTGCACGGCAGCGGCACCTTCAGAATGCGCCTCAACGGAACCAATCCCGAAAAGAGCGACATGCTCTTCATCGAAAATATGGACGACTCGAGCGTCTATACGATTCAGGCTGAAATTGCTTCCGGCAGCAGCCTCTCGGACTTGTATGGCCTCCGGTTCGCCACAACTGGGGCTGTTCCCAAAGATACGAACCGGTTTGTTGTTGAAGCACGCGATCAAGGCTTCTACGACTTGCGCTTCGGCGTCAGAGCCGAGGATTACCGAAGAGACGATCCGAAAACTGCCGCCTACAACGACGGCACGCTCTCGCCAGCTGAAGCACGCGACGGCACCGGCACGGCCAAGCCCGGAAGCCGGCAGGTTGATGTCCTTTTCGGCGGGAACGGCGAAGGTTCAAGCCTTGGCGTGAACTGGTATCTCGCCTATGAGGACGAGCCTCAGACGACGCCAGACCCGGACACGGATGATCCAGGCATGCCTACCGAGCCCGGCACCGGCACGGGCGACGACACCGACAACGGGTCCGGCGAGTCTTCGCAGCCGGAGAACCCCGAGAACGGCAGCAGCATTGAACCGGGCGGCGGATCTGGCGACGGCAATGAAGCCGGCAGGCCCGGCAGCGACGGCGGCGAGGCCGTGACGCCCAGCGACCCCGAGAACGGCAACGGCATTGAAACCGGCGGCGGATCCGGCGATACCGATGACGCCGGCAAGCCTGGCAGCGACGGCGGCGAGGCCGTGACGCCCGGCAATCCCGATAACGGCAACGGCATTGAAACCGGCGGCGGATCCGGCGATACCGATGACGCCGGCAAGCCTGGCAGCGACGGCGGCGAGGCCGTGACGCCCGGCAATCCCGATAACGGCAACGGCATTGAAACCGGCGGCGGATCCGGCGATACCGATGACGCCGGCAAGCCTGGCAGCGACGGCGGCGA
>CAJMKD010000070.1 GCA_905213905.1 uncultured Sutterella sp.
GACGAAAAGCCGCTTGCCGTGATGTTCGCGAACATTGCTTCCGCAGAGGCCTGGGTGCAGCTCGGCGAAGAAGAGAAGAAGCTTCTCGCTTCGCCCGCGCATCCGATCGTTCTCGCTCAAAAGCGTCCGGACCTTCCCGACGATGCGCTCCCCGGCATTGCAGACAGCCTCAACGAAATCGGGGTGATGCTCCCCTATGCGCCGCTTCATGCGCTGCTTTTCCATGAGTGGCTCGGACGCCCTGCAGGCGTCGAGTGGCTGCAGCATGACGCAGTCGACCTCGTCCTCGTCATGACGAGCGCCAACCCGGGCGGCGAGCCGCTCGTCATCCAGAACGACGAAGCGCTCGCGCGGCTGGGCGCCATTGCGGACTGCTTCCTGATGCACAACCGCGACATTCTGATCCGCTGCGACGACTCGGTGGCGCGCGTGGCAACGCTCACCGTCATCGACGACGCGGGCGAGCCCAAGGTAGTCTGCCGCCCTGTCTGGGTGCGCCGTGCGCGCGGCCTCACGCCCGAAGCCGTGAAGCTTGGGGCTGCGCAGAAGGTGTCCGGGAGCGGTGCCGATGCCAGCGTCAACAACATCAACGTCCTCGCCCTCGGGCCGTACCTCAAGAACACGGCTGCGCTCACGCGCGGCGATGAAGCCTTTTTGACGCAGCACGTGGGCGACCTCGAGAACGCCTCGACCGCCGCGGCGCTCGAAGACGCTGTGGCGCATCTCGAATCGATTCTTGAAGTGGACCCCGACGTCTTCGCGGGCGACCTGCACCCCGACTTTTATTCGACGCGGCTCGCAAAGCGTCTTTCTGAAGAAAGGCAAAAGCCGCTTCTTCTGATTCCGCACCACGCCGCGCACGTCGGCGTCGTCATGGCCGAGCTCGGACGCGACGCGCCCACTTACGGACTCGCGCTTGACGGCGTGGGCCTCGGTCCCGACGGCGGCGTCTGGGGCGGCGAGCTGCTCCTTGTCGCACCCGCCGGGTTCGAGCGCATCGGCCACCTCGCAGAAACCGCGCTCCCTGGCGGCGACCGCGCAGCGCGGGAACCCTGGCGCATGGGCGCAGCCGTCCTTGTTGACCTTGGGCGCGAAGATCTCATTGAAGCCTGGTTCGGCAGCATGCCGAACGCGCGCGCCATGGCGTCCCTCATCCGCTCGCCGATCACGAAGAAGACGAGCGCGGCAGGGCGCTATTTCGACGCCGCGTCGGCGCTTCTTGACATCACGCGCATTCAGCACGACGAAGCCACGGCCGCCATGCGGCTCGAGGCACTTGCCGCACGATATGAAAAAGAGGCCGGACGCGTCGAAGCCCTCGCGCTTCCCCAAGCTTCTCTCAAGAGCCCGGTGCTTGACTTGCGGCCCATCTTTGAAAGGCTTCTCGAGGACCGGCTCTCCTGCATCCCGCAGGGTGAAGCCGCTGCGCGCTTCGTTCGCAGCTTCGGCGCTGCCGTCGGCCGCTGGACGGCAGCGCAGCTTGACGGGCGCGCGGACGTGAGAGACGCGAAAGCGCGCGGCGAACGCCCGATCGTGGCGCTCACGGGCGGGTGCTTCCTCAACCGCATGCTCCTTGAAGACATCTCGGCGCACCTCGCTGCCTCGGGCTTTCGCCCGGTGCTCCCGAGCGCTGTGCCCCCCGGCGACGGCGGCCTCGCGCTCGGCGAAGCTTGGCTCGCAAAGCGCTTCTTTGAAGCCGCGCGGGCGCAGCAGGCACCTCTTCCGGCCGAGCCCGAATACGGCTTCGGTACTATTTCAAAATCCGACGCACTCGCGTAGAACTGTAGGAAAGAAAAGCGGAAGGCGCACGGCGCGGCGAGAGACCCCCGACGCCCTTCCCAACACATTTCCAGGAGGCGCATCCCATGTGTTTAGCCGTTCCCGCCAGGATCATCGCCGTCGACCCCGCTGGTCTTGAGGCGAAGGCCGATTTCGGCGGCATTGAAAAAGAAATCGACGTTTCGCTCATTGAAGAGCCGAAGCCCGGCGACTGGGTGATCGTGCACGTGGGCTTCGCGCTCAACCGCATCGACGAAAAGGAAGCCGAGGAAACGCTCGCGCTGCTGCGCTCAACGGGCCTCGCTAGCGATGACGCATCCGCCCAAAGGGCGGCTTCCGGCGCTGCGTCTTCGGGAGCTGCGTCATGAAGTACGTCGACGAGTACCGAAGCACGGCGGAAGCAAAGCGCCTCGCCGCTGAAATCGCCCGCACGGTCGAGCCCGAGCGCAGCTACCGCTTCATGGAATTCTGCGGCGGCCACACCCACGTCATCAGCCGCTGGGGACTCGAAGACATTCTGCCCGCCTCGGTCCGCATGATTCACGGACCCGGCTGCCCCGTCTGCGTGCTGCCGATCGGCCGCATCGACATGGCAATCGAGCTCGCGCTCAATAAGGGCGTCATTCTCTGCACGTACGCCGATACGCTGCGCGTGCCCGCATCGAATGGCCTCTCGCTCTTCAGCTGCCGCGCACAAGGGGGCGACGTTCGCATGGTGTATTCGCCGCTCGATGCGCTTCGCATCGCGCGCGAGAATCCCGAGCGCGAAGTGGTCTTCTTTGCGATCGGCTTTGAAACGACAACGCCGCCCACGGCAGCGGCCGTCTTGGCCGCGAAGCGCGAAGGCCTCAAGAACTTTTCCGTCTTCTGCAACCATGTGCTCACGCCCGCCGCGATGGAGCACATTCTTGTGACAGCGCCGCAGCGCCCCGATGCGCCGAAATTGGACGGTCTTGTCGGGCCCGCGCACGTCTCGACCGTGATCGGCGCCAATCCCTATAAGCCTTTCGCTGAAAAATGGGGCATGCCCGTCGTGATCGCGGGGTTTGAGCCGCTTGACATGCTCCTCGCGATTCTGATGCTCGTCCGCCAGACGAACGACGGACGCGCGGAAGTCGAAAACGAATTTTCCCGCGCTGTCACGCCCGAAGGGAACCGCAAGGCCATTGCCCTCATGGACGAGCTCTTTGAGCTTCGCCCGACGTTCGAATGGCGCGGCCTCGGGAGCGTGCCGCATTCGGCCCTTCGCCTGCGGCCTGAATTCGCCGCGTTTGACGCTGAAAAGCGCTTCGACATGCCGGTGCGCATCGTGCGCGACAACAAGGCCTGCGAGTGCGGCGCCATTCTGCGCGGCGAAAAGGCCCCGCACGACTGCCGGCTCTTCGGCACGGTCTGCACGCCCGAACATCCGATCGGCGCCTGCATGGTTTCGTCCGAAGGCGCCTGCGCTGCGGCCTGGCGCTACCGGCGCCGCAGTTAAAGTGCGCCATCTCGCGCGCACGCCGACAGCAAAGACAAAAGAACAAGCACAATTCTCGGAGGTTTTCACAGATGCCCGTCAAACCCGGCTACGTTCGCAAGCCCGACTTCCGCCGCGGCGCCGTTGAAATGATTCACGGCTCGGGCGGCCGCGCCACCGCGGACCTCATCCACGCGCTTTTTGCAGCGCACTTCTCGAACGAATGGCTCGACCAAGGCCACGACGGCGCCGTGATGCCGCCGATCCTGCACCCGGTTGCCGTCTCCTGCGACGCGCATGTTGTGAAGCCACTCTTCTTCCCGGGAGGCGACATCGGCCGGCTCGCGATCTGCGGCACCGTAAACGACGTCGCCATGTGCGGCGCGAAGCCCCTCTACATCGCAGCGAGCTTCATCCTTGAGGAAGGCTTCCCCTTCGCCGACCTCGAGCGCATCGTCGCCTCCATGGCCGAGGCGGCGAAGGAAGCGGGCGTCGCGATCGTCACGGGCGACACGAAGGTAGTCGAGCGCGGCAAGGGGGACGGCGTCTACATCTCCACGGCGGGCGTCGGCGAAAAGCTCGTCGATGAGGCGATTTCCGGCAAGGCCGCGCGCCCGGGCGACAAGATCCTTGTCTCCGGCAACATGGGCGAGCATGGCATGACGATCATGTCGCTGCGCGAAAACATGACCTTCGGCACCAATCTCAAGAGCGACTGCGCGCCGCTCGCCGACATGGTTGAAAGCATTCTGAAGAGCGCACCTCATGCGCACGTGCTTCGCGACCCGACGCGAGGCGGTCTCGCGACTACGCTCAACGAAATCGCAACGGAGAGCGGCGTCGGCATGAACCTTGATGAAGCTTCAATTCCCGTTTCCGACGAAGTACGCGCCGCCTGCGAATTCCTGGGGCTCGATCCGCTTTACGTCGCGAACGAAGGAAAGCTCATCGCGATCGTGCCGCCCGAAGAAGCCGAAGCGGCGCTCGCTGCAATGCGCGCGCATCCGAGGGGCACCAATGCAGCCCAAATCGGCACGGTTACGGCCGAGCATCCCGGGTTTGTTGAAATGACGACCTTGATGGGCGGCGTTCGGACCGTCGACTGGCTCACGGGCGAGCAGCTCCCGCGCATCTGCTGAAGGCCCGAAAAATCCTGAAGCGCTTTGGGAAGCGCAACGTCAAAAATGTGCCGCATGCCATCGGAACATGCGGCGCGTTTTCTTTGGGACGCGTGAATTCAGGCGAAATCAGGCTTTGCGGTGCACGCGGTAGCGAAGCCACACAACGCCGCCATTCATCGTCTTCGCTTCAATGAGCTCAAGCGACTGGCCTTCGGCCGGCTTTTCGCCCTCTTTCCCGGCATAGCCCACGATCGAAGGAATGCCGGCAAGACCGTCGATCCCGGGGAAGACGAGGATTGAAAATTCGTCGATGAGGCCCGCCTTGAGGAAGCTGCCGTTGATGAGGCCGCCGCCCTCGAGCAGAATGAGCTTCGCGCCGAAGGTCTGTTCGATCTCATCGAGCGCGCCCTGGAGCGCCTTATCGCCTTCGCCCTCGAAGACATAGGAAACGCCGACGCGGCGAAGTTCTGCCAGATAGCTTTCAGCGGTATCGGGCGCGAGAACGGCAACGAGGTGTTCGCCCGTCGCGAGCGTCGGACTTCTATAGCGGAGCTTCCCCTTCGGATCCACGGCAATCGCGAGCATGCGGCCTTCGCGCGCGCCGACGAAGGGCTGTGGACGAGGCTCGTCCGCAGCGCGCTTCGGCGCGGGGTCGCCCTCCGAAATGGAATTGTCATACTGCGCCATCGAGGTCCGGCCGATCAGCCAGCCGTCCGCCGGAAAGCTCGAGGCGGCGGTTTCGTAGACCTCGGTCACATCAAGGGGCTGAGCAGGCTCGGTCCAGCGGGCAGGAAGCAGCCGGCCGTCGACCGATGAGATCATGTGGCAAATGATTTTGAGCGACATAGGCAGAATTACCTTCAGAGCAAGATGCCGCGCGTTTTTAGAAGCGCTTTCGCTCTCCTGCACGGCTTTCGGATGCTTACCATTGTGGCACCGGCATCTCAAAGGAATTGGCTGATCCGCTCTTTTGCTTGGCGTTTTCAGCCGAAATGATCAAGCCGCATCGGCCTTCTCATCGAGCTTTTTCGTTTTCATGCAAATGTGAATGCCGAGCCCGAAAGGAGCAACCGCATTACGTGAGGCCGCCGGCTTTCTCCGCCGCCAGAACCCACGCTCGGCAGGTCGACACATTGACGCCCGTCTGCCGACTGATTTCGCGCCACGAAAGGCCGTCCGCCCTCAGCGCCACCACTCGCACTTTCGTCGCATCCGTGTAGCGCAATTGATTGGTGTTGAGCTCGACGCGGAATTTGCCCCGCTTAAAGGCGCGCCCCCAGTCGCGGACCGTGCTCGGCGCGAGCCCCAGGATTTCGGCGACGGCCTTGTAGCCTAGTCCCCGCTCGAAGAGCTTCAGCGCATGGCGCCGCTGCGCGGTAGAGGCAAACGCCGGCCGGATGCGCTCCGGCACAGGGCTGCTCGTCGTGGAGCCGTCGTTGGAAAGTGCGCGCATGGGTGCCTCCGAATCGACGTGAAGCGTGTTGAAAGCGACAAACAAGCGAAAAAAAGCGCCCGCTTCCCGCATCCGATGAGCGGAAAACGAGCGCAGCTGCTTGTCTTGGAGTTTCAGGATGCGCTTCGGGGTGCCGGCGGATGCCGGTTCCCAAACCGCTCCGGCGCAAGCATCGCCGGATAATCCTTCCCTTCTTGAAGCTTCCTGCGGAGGGCGCTGAAAGCGCCCTCCTTAGGTTCAGCGATTAGAAGGTGTAGCGGGCATGGAAGTTGAACGCGTTGTTCAAGCGTTCATCCGAGCCTGCCGAGAGGCCGTAGTTGACGCCGAGCGTCCAGGCATCGACCTGCGCGTTGACGCCAAGGGTCATCTGGACCGGGTTG
>CAJMKD010000071.1 GCA_905213905.1 uncultured Sutterella sp.
CCAAATAGGGCAGCGATTAGGATAAGGATTACGGTCCTTAGAATCCCCTCCCAACGTAGTTGGGAGGGGAGCATCAATGCGATCCAGGAACTTTTGCTTTGGCAAACCTGACGCCGAACTGCCGGGGCTGCTGCCGAAGGCAACTTGCCTGCGGAAAAGCGCTGCGAAGCTTGATGAGTAGCGCTCCGCGTTGTCGCGGCGGATAATCGACAAGACAACGCGAACGCAGCCGTTGCCTTTCTTTCGGCTTGCTTGCTGTGAGGGATGTACGGAAAACTCACGGCAAGAAGAAGACCGGAAGATCTGAGCCGGCACGTGCTGCGCCCGCGTTGCTAAGGAGAGTTCTATTAAGCTGTGATCAGGCTGCTCAGCACCAGGGCTGTTCCTTGGCAACTTCCTTGCCTGCAATGCGGCCGTAGACAATGCAGTCCGTTACTGCGCAGGAGCCGAGACGCACGGCCCCGTGAACGCCGCCCGTCGCTTCACCGGCGGCATAGAGGCCGGGGATCGGCTTGTCGTTTTCGATATCCATCGCCTGAGCCTTCATATTGGTATAGATGCCGCCCATGCAGTGATGAACCTTCGGCACCATTTCCGAGACGTACCACGGCCCCGTGCCCATGGGCTTCGCGTGCTGGTTCACATAGCGGCCGAAGTGCGGATCCTTGCCGGTTTCCACGGCCTTGTTCCACTCTTCGATGCTCTTCTTGAGGCCTTCGAGATTGATCTTTTCAGCCGCTGCGAGCTGTTCAAGCGTGTCGTACTTGCGCACGCACTTGCGTTCGAGCATTTTTTCAAGAAGTCCCGGACGGGAGACGGTCATCGGCTTGGTGCCGACCGAGTCGGCGACGGCGTAGCAGTGGCCGCCCTTGTTGAGGTAGACCATGATGGCGTCGGCGCGAACCTTGCGGTTGGCGAGTTCGTTGACGAAGCGCGTGCCGCCCTTGTCTTCGACCCAGACGCCGTACATGGCGGCTGCGCCCTGCGCGAAGAAGAGGGCGATGCCCATGCCCTTTTCCTGAGGCGCGGACCACGGCGCGCACTGAATCCAGTCGGTCTGAATCATGTGGCAGCCGATGCGGGCGGCTTCGCGCCAGCATTCGGACGTAGCGCCCGGCTGGCAGGTCGTGCCGAGCTTTTCCGTGAGCTTCGGATCCTGGATCTTGCGGAAGTTCACGTCGGCGCCGAAACCGCCGTAGGCAAGCACCACGCCCTTCTTGGCGCAGATGTACTTAACCTTGCCCGACTTGGCGTCGGGGAAGCGGTAGCCTTCGCGGACCTGAACGCCTTTGACGCGGCCGTCGGCGTCGCGTATGATGCGTTCAAGATAAGTGCGCACGCGCGGCTTCACGCCGAGCGTTTCGAGCTTCTTGACTTCCTTGTTGACGATTTCGCTGCCGGAGCCGGTCTTCAGAATGGCGCAGCGCGGAACCGAGTGGCCGCCTTCCTGCGAAACGCGTTCCTGGACCCATTCGACGCCGAGTTCCTTGACGGTCCACTCCCAGGTCGGAAGGGCTTCCTTGCACATGTGAAGGACCTTGTCCGGGTGGTTCATGCCGGCGCCTTCGCGAATCATGTCCTCGGCCATGAGTTCGGGGGAATCTTCGTAGCCCTGCTTTTTCTGCATGGGAGAGTTCGGGACTCCCATTATGCCGCCGTTGATCGAACTATTGCCCCCGAACGTGCGCATTTTTTCGAGCACGCAGACGCTCGAACCGGCCTGACGAGCCTCAATGGCGGCAGCCAGTCCGGCGAAGCCGGAGCCGATCACCACGACGTCGAACGTTTCGTCCCACTTGGCAGGCATCGGATCGACAGCTTTCGCAGACGCGGCGGAGGCGCCCGTCAGGATCACCGAACCCGCAGCAGCCGTCTTAAGCCAATCGCGGCGAGAAATGGATTTCATTGTGTTCCTCCTTTGTAGACAGAGATACCCTATGGCAGAGGAAGCATCATTCGGTCTCTCGACTTCCTTGCCATAATTGGAACTGTACGGAGAACTCACGTTTTGAAGAAGAGGACTTGACCAAGAGGATCTTGGGAAATTAGCAACACGGCGATATTTGAAATAAACCGCCATGAAACCTTCCGACAACTTCCTCGAATGGCGTCTGCTCCATGCGCAGGGGCAAACGGAGTCCCTGACCCAGGCCTCCATACAAACGGATTTGGAGCTCTCCGCGGCATCGCGCCTTTTGAGCGCCTTTGAGAAGGAGCTCGGCGTCATGCTGATCGACCGCACCTGCAAGCCCTTCAAGCTTCTGCCGGCGGCATACACGCTCATTCCTCAGCTGCAGGAGATGCTCCTTCTGCAGAATTCCCTCAAGGAGCGTCTTGCCAGATCGACCGAAGCCGGCAGGAAGCGCATCTTCATTCGCATGAGCGCGCCGTCAAACATATGCCGAGGTCCGATCCTCCGGCATATTGAGTCGTATGCCGAGAACATCGACACCGCAGTTGCCTTCGAGTTTTACAACGATGCCGATCACGCCGACGTTTTGAGCAACAAGGTCGACATTGCCTTCCTGCCGTACTATCCGGCCAATACGCCCGAACTCTTCCTCCTCCCGTTCCTGACCGGGACGAATCTGATGCTTGCGTCGCCGGAATACCTGGCGCAGCACGGCGAGCCGAAGCGCCCGGAGGACCTTTTTCGTCACCGCCTCTATTTCAGAAGCGCGAAATACTATCCCGTCACACGGCGCCTTTTCAGCCTTCGGGAAACATTCGATCTCGAAAGCGGAATGCGATCGCCGATTCCGGATCCCGCCTCTGAAAAGGCCGCTTTTCAGGCGGTCAAGGACACCAGCGTTCGATTCGGCACGCATCACCGCAAGGTGGCCCGGGCCTTTTACGGCGACTGCCTCTCCTGCAAGCAGGCAGCGCTCGCAGGGATGGGCATTGCTGTCGATCTGGCGCTCGGTCTCTGCGACGAACAGCTGCGCGCCGGTCAGCTTGTGCCGGTTGTGAAGGAGTGGCACCGCCCCCTCTGGATCAACACGATCTGCGTGCACGAACGCAATGTGTCGGACGACGCCATGATGCGATTCATTCACTGGTTCGCCAAGGTGGAGAATGAAGACGGCACCAGGCGCTGGCAGGACTGGTACAGGCATTTCGGCCTGGATCCGGCGGAAGTTCTTCGCATCGGGCTTTAGTGAAGACGATTCAGCGAAGACGACTCGGGGGCGGTCCTTTCGGATCGCCCCCGGTTTTCGAATCAGGCTGCGGCTTTAGAAGCGGTGAACGAGCCCGAGGACCACCTGCGTGGCGTTGGGCTTCACGGACTCGGTTTCATTGCCGCCCGCGGCAATCTGCTTGTCCAGATCGTCGCGCGTGTGGCTCGCGGCAGCGTAGATGTTCGTGCGCTTCGAGAGCGGATACTTGTAGCCGATCGAGCCCGAAATGCGGGTCGCGCCGATGCTGCTGTGGTTGACGAGCTCAGCATCGCGCCAGCCGAGCATCAGGAGCACTTCGCCCGTACCCGCAGGGATGTTCGCGCCTGCCGCAATGCCGTAGCCCTTCACCATGCGGTCGCTGAGCTTGCCGTCGCTGAACTGAAGCGGCACGATTTCCGACGGGCTCGGCAGCTTCCATTGATTGTCGAAATACTGGCCGGCCAGATAGAGCTTGCCGAAGTCGAACTTGTAGTTCGCGCCGATCGTAACGGCGAGGCCGTCGTCGGCCTTCTTCGTGTCGGCGCGCTTGCTGCTCCAGGGCGTCCATTCAACCGTCGTGATGGCGCTCAGGCGTTCGCCGCGGTACGCAATGCCGATCGAGCCGTAGCGGTCCGCCGTGCCTTTGTTTTCTTCCGCGCCTTCAGGACCGTTGTACGAATCGGTGTTCGAAGACCACTGGAGGTAGCCGGTGAAGCCGGCAAACGACGGCGACTTGTAGGCGATCACGTTGTCGAGGCGGCCCGAGTTGAAGCCGAAGACGTTCTTGTAGCCGGCAATGTGGTCGCTCCAGCCGATGGCGAACGGGTTGAGAATCGGCGCTGCGACGCCCCAGGTGCCGTAACCGGCCGTGAGGTGCTGGAGTCGGCCGAAGGCGAGCGTGCCGAACGTGTCGTCGGCGATGTAGAGAGAAGCTTCGCGGCCGAACATGCGGGTGCTGGTCGCCTTGGCGAATTCGCCGGAATCGGCTTCGAAGCCGTTTTCCAGGATGAAGCCGACCTTGAGGCCGTTGCCGAGATCTTCCGCGCCCTTGATGCCGAAGCGCGAGCCGAGGCTCATGCCGGACTTGATGCCGAATTCGTCATTGGCGGAGTTGCCGTCGTCGAGGTCCTTGCGGACGTAGGACAGACCTTCGTCGATGATGCCGTAGAGCTGAACTTCAGCGGCAGATGCGCCTCCCGCGATGGCGCAGAGAATGGCGCCGCAGAGAATTTTCTTGTTCATTAAGCCAACCGGCGCCTTTGCGCGCCGTCTCCTTTATTGGTTGAAAAACTCGAACTTCGAGCGGAGTCAGGCTAAAAAAAGGCGTCGGGCGCAAATAGAGCGCTTCTGCAAGAACTTCTTGGCGATTTTTCAAGAGGATTCGAAGGAGACGGACTGATCGTGCAGCGCATTGTCAGCGGCAGATTACGGCAGCAGCGGGAGGAGCAGATGGCGGCGCGCGGAGCGAACGGCGGGGATGAGGTTTTCGATAAGCCGCCGGGACCGTTTTACGTGAATTGGCGCACGGTCTGCACGTACGATAAGCATGCCGGTTTCCCCGTCAACAGCAGGATTCGGTTCTTGCACAATAAGTCGACGTTCTCCCGGATCTCTGCTGCTTCGGCGAAGCCGTTCACGAATGCTGATCACGGCTGTTGAGCTTCGCCGCAGGCAAACGTCAGCAGACAGGGCGAAAGACGCTTCATCCGGGGGCGCCAGCGGCTGATCAATCTTGTCACGAATCACAAGATTTTATTTTTGTACTTCTCTGCCCTTCGGCGCTCATATCCCGCCGCGACAATTCCTTGTTCGAAATTTCGCTGGTTGGAACTGCCATGTTTGCTTCAGACCAGGAAAGGAGAAAAAACTAATGAGAGATGGACAAGTTCAGGAATATAATGAATTGTTAAAAATTAAATTTTACATACGCAAGAGGAGGTCTGTGGTGAGATAACGTAGTTCCACTCGCCATGCCACTCCTTTTGCGTGAGGTTCAGTTGCGCCATTTCTTCGTCTGAGACCTTGATCCCTTTTTCATACTCTCTTTTATCAAGTTGACACTTGATTGTCAGCCCTTTCGTCGTGGTCGTATTGGCGATCAAATTGACGATGATCTCATAGGTTTCCAAGGGGCGACCCCGCCATTTCTTACTGATGTAGGCAAACATGCGGTGCTCGATCTTGTTCCATTTCGACGTCCCCGGCGGAAAATGCGAAATGTGTACTTCAAGCCCGGTTTCATTGGCAAATTTTTGCAGAGACGTTTTCCAAAGACGGTTGCGTCTGCCGTTGCTTCCGCCTCCGTCAGCCGTGATCATCAGACGGGACGCCTCCGGGTAACGTTCTCGCCCCATCTCTTCCCACCATGTGCGGATGCTGTTGACCGCAAAGGCTCCCGTATCAGCGCTCATGCCCACACTGACAAAGCCCTCATTGGCATTAACGTCGTAAATGCCATAAGGACAAGCTTTGGAGTCGCCAAAGTCATGATCCTGCACTTTAACAGCCTGCCCCTTCGGACTGTACTCTGCTCCGCCATTCTTGAAATTTCCTACCAACTCCTTCTTTTTGGTGTCAACGGAAATGACTGGCTGATTGGCCGCCATGAACTTTTTGCTTTCTTCTGAAATAAAGCGGAATTGGGCGTCGCGATCCGGACTTGGGTTTCCTGCCTCAACGTATTTTCTGTTCTGCTGAAGACTGAATCCGAGTGTCTCCAGAAGATTGCCCACCGTCACATAACTGATCGAATGCCCTTGCTTCTTGAGCTCATCAGCCAGATTTCGCAGGCTTTTGGTTGTCCAACACAAAGGATTTTCTGGATTGCCTACCGTGTTACCTTCAAGCAGGCCCAGCAAAGCATTTACAATACCAGGCTGCTTTACCTTCGTGCTCTTGCGGCCGCCTCCCTATGCACGAACA
>CAJMKD010000072.1 GCA_905213905.1 uncultured Sutterella sp.
CAACTGGATGCAGCCGACTTTGGAAAAAGCCGCGCGAACTCTGGTGAAGTGCGGAAAGAAATCCGAAAACACCTCGATCAATTTCGAGTAACTTTTTCGGAACAGAAAAGGCTCGCGGCATTGAAGCTGAATCAGATGCCCGCTTCGGCGTGGCTTTCGAGAATTCGGTTTCGCATCGTTTTGGTCGACTACAGCTTTTCGCCTGAGAAAGGCGTGACGGTCGACCCCTTCGACAGCCAGATGTCGACGCTTTTCTCGAGGCTCAACCGGCAGGCCAAGCCTCTTGACGACATTGATGTGCTGAAGGCAAAGCTTCTTTTTGAGTGTCGGCAGCTGGGCCTCGAGAACGAAGCGGCGGCGCTCGCCCGGAACTGGGAGATGGCGAGAATGCTGCAGCTCGTGCCGACCGTGCTTGCTGACGAAAGCCTGCTGGCGTCGGCCATCCTTGAGTCGGCTGAAGCTCGCGAAAGCAAGCTCAACCCGCTCGAAATCCTCCCCTATGACCCCGAGGTGACGCGCCTGCAGTTCTCGTGGTTTTTGCTTTTGACTGCGGCGATTGCACGAGAGGACGATCCGCCGAGCCCAAGCCGGGAGGACCTTCTTTCCAATGGCTGGCTTTTGAAGCATTTCAAAGAGAATTCGCTTCTTGCCGATGAAGAAGACGAGCTGCAGGCTAACCTTCACAACCAGCTGACCTGCTTTGGGGAAACGCTCGGGAGCGTGACGGATGCCTTCATTCAAAACCGAACCTGGCTGATGCTCGCCCGTCGGAACAGCCTTGATTTCGAAGATGCCGAGCGGATTGGAAAGGTTCCGTTGAGCGCCATGGCGCGCCGGCTACTTTTCTTCCAAAGCTATGTGAGCGCCGGCACCTCGTCGAGCCGGGCGTGGCTCGTGAGTCCTGTTTTGACCAGGCTCCTGCGCGAAACGATTAAAGCGGGCGGCGCGCTCTCGGAAGAGGACCTCTCTCGCATACTTGCCTCAACGGAAGCGTTCTTTTTCAAGACGGCCATGGCGAGCAATGCCGGCGAGCACACGCAGCTGACGGCGCGGGACTGGTTCCTCTGGCGGGCGCTTTTTGATGCGCCGGAAGGCAACCGCTGCTTTGATATTGCCTGCGAGGGCATGAACGTGCTTCTCGCGGCAGACAAAGGCCTTTTCGAGGAAGAGACGGGGGCGGCGCTCCTGGCGCGAATGCGCACCTTTCTGGCCCAGACTGCGCCCAATTCACTGCCGACCACAACGGGCGCTGCGGAAGTCGAGCACTTTGTCGCCCTTGATCGCGGAATAAGGAAAGAGAACACAAAGCCGTATGAATCGCTCGCCAACAAGGCGCATATCGCGAACGGCTTGAATCAGAGCATCCGCAACGACCCCATCTTGAAGAAGGCCGGGCAGCTTGACAGAAGCTGGTGGCCAACGCTGCAGATTCTTGCGGCTTATGCCAAGTGCGGCGGAGATTGGGAGGTCGAAGCGAACGCATCGGTCGTCGATTACGTGAGGCTCTTTGTTGAGCCGCTTGAAAAGTTTTGGGCTTTCGTCGCGGGCGAGCTCGGTGTGGAAACGGAAAGCCGTGAGTAGCGTGTCGGCGTGATGTCAAGGCTGCGGCGAATGCCAGCAGGAAGAAGCGTCGGCTTTCATGGCAGGGCCGGCGCGGTGCCCCCTTCATCGGTTTTCTGAGGCTGACGGCGTCACCGAAACGAGCGGGCGTCCGTCGTCATCATCATCGCGCCAGGCGCTCGGAACGATGAGCTCGCCTTTGCCATTCAAGTGAGCGCGGAGAAGATTAGGGCTGGCGTAATTGATTTTTGGATCACGGCCTTCGGATTCGTCATTTTCGTTAGAAGTATTCATTTCGGTGGATTTCAGATCTTCAGGCATGAATTTCTTTGAGGACAAAAGATTTAAATTATTCCAATTTTGAATAGGGAATTATTTCTTTTCTTTCATCAAATGAAAGGTGATGGAA
Source organism: uncultured Sutterella sp. (assembly GCA_905213905.1). Classification (GTDB taxonomy): domain Bacteria; phylum Pseudomonadota; class Gammaproteobacteria; order Burkholderiales; family Burkholderiaceae_F; genus Sutterella. The sequence continues at coordinate 1,970 of CAJMKD010000072.1, forward strand.
TAGCGTCGTAAAAACCCATCAGATATTGTTTCCGAAAGTTAGTGACATTTCTGACGTCGTCGAATGAAGATAATCGTCTGACTTGTGTCCCGAGTGAAAGGCTTCGAGAAACAAAAGAGACTTCGGAAACGGTCAGATTATCACCTGACAGCAAATCGGTGTTATGCAAAGTGAAAAGAAGTTGTGACCTTTTTGTGTTGTATTCACGGAGCTGAAAGAGGTTGAGAAACTGAGGCAAAAGACTCGAATGAATAGATTCATCGATATCATCGATGACTGCAACGCCGCCGGTACGCAAAGCCGTCAGCAGAGATGCCAAGAGAACGAAGAGTCTCTGTGTTCCTGATGATTCATCTTCGAGCTTGATAGGGATTTCTGCGCCACTCTCTGCAAGATGAAAAGTCCTGAAGGAAACGTTATTAACAGTCAGATACGGATTGCTCTGAATAGGGGTATCCATCTGAGACAAAAGCATTGTCTGCACCGGAAGAGACAATGATGAAATCGGTCTCAGAATTTTCTTCATTTCAATTTTTTGAATGCGAATATCAAGTTTTCGAAGAAAAGAAGAGACGAGATCGAGAGCTGCAGCTTCCCGATCAGCTGGCGCAGGATTCTCAAAAGTTTCCGATAATTTTTGAATGCTTTGAAATGGCGATATTGAAGAATCAAGATAGAGAATTTTCTTTTCGAAAAACAAAAAAGCCGATTTTAATTTTGAATGAATTCCTGGGAATTCTTTCGCAATAAAAGGAAATATCGGTCGAAGCTGGCGATGACTCGCGGCATCGATGCATTCAAAAGTCAATCTTTTAATTTTAGACTGAAATTCATCAACATTCGGAAGCCTTATATGACATTCATTTGATTCAAATAGAACATCTTCATTAGAACAAAGCTTTTCCTTGACGATGCGATTTGAGGTGACTTCCACGCTATAGGTAAAACAGTCATCCATATCCGTCCAGCTCATTTCAATGAATGTCGACTCGGAGGGAAGGTTTTTCAGATGGTTGGGTTGATAAAGCGAAAATGGATGAATTCGATTCAATGCGAAATTCACCAAAGCAGAAATGGCCTGCAGAATTGCCGATTTGCCGGAAGCATTTGCGCCGTAAAAAGCCATGCAGGGAACGAGCCGCTGTCCGCCTTCATCGATAAAAGGATATTTGGGCATGTGCGCGTAGCCGTTGGGTGCCTTCTTTTGGTCGTAAGTGAACTGAAGAGACAAATCGGCGATGCATTTGAAGTTGCGAACTCGAATCGATGAAAGCATGGAAGAGTCTCAGGGGGTCAAGATGATCAAAAATTTTGATCATCAGGCTGATGCTATCAGCATCACTCGCGTCCCGGTGTCGATTGGTAGGATCATGAAGAAAATTCCGAGTGTGGCTATTGCACCAGAATTTGGGCGGCAATTCTGAAAATGGCCGCCGTTCCACGCTGAAGAAAGGAAAACAAAGAAATAGAAGGAGATCGCCGTATCGCCCGCAACCGCCATCGGCGGTAACGGGCGGAAGGAAAGCTCTTCAGGATCAGTCTTTATTTCTCTTCAATTGACTCAAGCGCACCGCGCGCGGCGATGCGGCCCGTGACGATCCCGAGCGAGACGCCCTGGCCGTACTGGTCCGCAGTTTCACCCGCAACGAAGAGCCCCGGAATGACAGAGCCGTCGGCGCGCAGTGCGGCGCCCTCGGCGTTGCGCTCTACGCCGCCGTAGGTTGTCTGGCTCGCGGGCGAAATGCGCTGGCCGTAGAAGGGCGAGGTGTCGATGCGCGAGAACATCGATTGCGTGCGGCCGAAGTCTTCGTCCTTCTTCTTGTCGAAGAAGCCGTGCCAGCGCTCGACCGTCTTTTCGAGATTCGCGCTTTCAATGCCGAGCTTCTTCGCGAGTTCCTCGATCGTGTCGGCCTTCACGAAGTAGCCGAGCGATTCGTACTTCTTCATGAGCGCCGCATGCTCGACGCTCGTGCGGTCGAAGATGAGGAAGGCGACGCCATCGGGCTGCGCCTTGATGTCGGCGCCGATTTTTGCGGTGTTGCCGAGCTCGTCCGTGAAGCGAAGCCCCGTCTTCCCGACGAGGATTGCGCCGTTGTAGCGCACGTTCGTGAGCGAAACGGCGCCGTGACCCGTGTCGTAGGCAACGGTCTGCGGGCCGGTGAGCGCCATGTTGTCGAGCTTGGCGCCGAGCTTTTCGGCCATGAGGATGCCGTCCCCAGTGGCACCGACGCTCGCCGTTGACGGATTGCAGGCCCATTGCGGCGAGAAGCGCTCAACGAGCTTCGGATTCGATGCAAAGCCGCCCGTTGCGAGAATGACCGCCTTGGCTGCAATGGTCTCTTCACCATCCTTTGTCGTCGCGCGAACGCCCGTGACGCGGCCGGCCTTGTCTGTGACCAGGGATTCCACCTTGGTGTTCGTCATCACGGGAATCCCGAGCGCATCGACGCGCTTTTTCAATACCGGAACGATCATGGCGCCGTAGGCGCTGCCGTCCTTCGGGGTCATTTGCGAGTTGTTGATGATTCTCGACATGTCGGCGCCCATGGCAATGAGCCAGTCGGCTGTGGGGCCCGAAAGCTCGGCGAGCTGCGCGATGTTGGCGCGGTCATGCGCGTCTGCTTTGGGAAAGCCTGCTAGAAGCTTCTTTTCATAGTCTTTTGCCGAATAGCCGGGCTGCAGCTTCGAGCCGCCGGCGTTGAAGGCCGTTGACGCCAGAAGCGTGGTGCCGCCCACGAATGGGAGCTTCTCGAGAATGACGACCTTCGCCTTGCCGTTCGAAGCTTCGCTGGCTTCAATGGCAGCAGCCATGCCGGCGCCGCCAGAGCCGACGACAAGAATGTCGGCAGAGACTGCAGCGGCTGCGGCGCCGCTCAGGAATAGCGCTGCGCTGGCAGCACTGGTGAGAAGGAAGGTTTTGAGTCGGCGGTTTTGCATGAATGTTCTCCTTTTTTGTGTTGTGATGCCGTGCGTTCGCCGTGCATTCAAGGCCGTTCGGCGGATTCTCTCCCTGACGCGTGCATTGGTCGTGCACGTGTGGTCGTGCGGCTGCGCAGTTCGAGAATGGCTGGGGGGCGGCTGAAAACATTATCGGCTTCAGCCGCTTCGGGAGGAAAGCCAGCGAAGCTAAAGTCCCTCGGCTGCCTATGGCGATTCCGATCAACGCGCATCTGCGCTTTCTTCATCGGTTGCACCTTTCCCAGGCCGCACGGCGGCAATGCGCGACCGCACCCACTGATGGAGCGGATCGCTCTCAGACCGATTGTTCCAGATGAGCTTTGGCGTAAAAACGCATTGAAGCGCTTCGGGAAGGTCCCTCACGGCAAAGCGCCCGAGCTTCATCCAGAGCGCTGCGGCAGGTGTCGGCATCCAGACGACGAAGTCCGTTTCTAGCGCAAGAAAGGGCGTTGTGTTGAAGAATGGCACGACAACGGATGGCACGCCGTCGGCAAGAAGATCGCGCCACGGACGCTCGGTCCGCAGGCCCGGGATGACCTGAGTGAAGGGCTTAAGCGTTCGGGCGCTGATCTCAGGCGCATCGGATCGCGCGAGCGGATGATCGCGCCGCATGAGGAGCTGGTAGGACTGGGAAGGAAGATCGAGCGCGCGCATGTCCGTGCGCTTGGGCGGGCGCGGCAGGATCGCAAGGTCGGCAGTGCCGTCGCGCAGCTCATCGAGCATCTGTTCCGTGTTTGCCAAAAAGCCGATGGAGACCGTAAGGTGCGGCGCTTTTTCGCGAATGACCGGCAGGATCGGAAAAATGTAGAGGCGAAGCGCGTTGTCGTAGCTGAGAATGCGAAACGTGCCGCTTGCTTTTTCTGGCGAAAAAGCATCCGTGCCGGTAAGTGACTGGATGCCGGCGAGTATTTCCTGCACTTTCGGGCGAATGGCGCGCATTCTCGCTGTCGGCACGAGGCCAACGCCGTTTCGGATGAAGAGCGGATCGTTGAGCGCAGCGCGCAGGTCGTTGCGCTGCCGGCTCGCGGCCGAGCTGCTGCTGCCGAGAT
>CAJMKD010000073.1 GCA_905213905.1 uncultured Sutterella sp.
AGAACCGCAGGCCCTTGCGGCGCGGGCACCGAAGCCACCTGCGCAGGCCGCGCGGATGCAAGCGCGTCAAGCGAGCTGACAGGTGCAACGGCCGCGGTTTTGTTGTTCGCAAGCGAAAACGGCTGTGGCGCGGGTGCCTCTCTTCCTGCCGCCTCTGCAACGGTCGTAGCGGCACGTTCCGGCGCGCGTGCAGGTGCCTCTATCGTCTTCGCAACGCTTTCAGGCGCAACTGCGAGCGGCTTTTCAGGGTTCGTCAGTCTTTCGTGCGCCTCAGCCTGAGTAACCAGGGGCGTTGCAGGGTTTTGAAGCGATGCCTGGTAGCGATCGTTCAGCGCAAGAAGCGCCTGCTTTTCTTCGCGGGCGCGATTGAGCGTCGCCATCTTCGTGGCCGAGCTGGAGCTGCGGAAAAGCCGCGAATTGTTCGATGCCTTGTAATCCTGAATGCGCGAAATGATCTCGGCATCAGAGAGCTGGGAAACGTCCGCGCCCTTGAGCGCTTCCTTAACCATGCCGACCGCCCCGGCCTTTCGCCTCGCAGTTCCCGCGCCGTATTGCACGGACGTCGACCAAATCGCGTCCTTCACAGCCGGGCCGCGCGAACTCAGATCAATGCCGGCTTCCTGAAGGCGCTGCATCGCGGGGTCGTAGTGGGTCCGCTTTATGAAGTCATGCTGCGCCTTGCCGAAGTTTTGATCGTTTGCGGCGACTTCCTTCCACTTGTTGTTGAAAGCCTTCGTGCCGGGCTTGAGGCCTTCGAATTGAGAGGCATAGCCTGAATCCTTCAGAAATTCATTAAGCGTGCCGGTTCTGGAAGAAAGCTGATACGTGCCGTAGGAAGCGCCGCCCGCGTCGCCAATGCCTCTCGACACAGCCGCCGCTCCACGGCCGCCGCTCTCAAACTTCTGGCTGGTTTGCCCGAGGTGCCAGTTGCCGACAACATCCTTCTGCATGCGCACCTGATTGCGGATTCGGTCGCGGTCGAACTTCGAGAGGTCCGAAAACTTCTCGTCGAAATTCTCTGCGGTTACGCCCGCAACGTTGTAGCTGGCGCTCTTCGAGGCTTCCTGCGGGCTCATGCCGCGGGCTTCAAGGGCCGCACGCTGAAGCTCAAAAGCTTCCCACTGCGCGCTCTGCGCCTGTGCGTCATAAGGATTGACGGCAATGCCGCGCATCCTGTCGCCGCCCGAGAGGCCCGCCGTTTGGGCGTCTCGCTCCACGTCGGCAACGATTTTTGAGAATTCTTTGTTGCCGAGCCGGACACGATGAGCGTTTTTACCGTAATAGTTTGCCAGAGAGTCCGAAAGCTTGTCTTTTGCGAGAAATCTCGCATTTTCCGGCGTAAAGCCTTCACGCTCGTAAGCTCGACGGTGTATCTCGAAGTTCTTCCAGCTATTAAGGTCTTTGTTGGGATCGAAGGGATTGCCGTTGGGATCGACCTTGGGCGCTTCCTCTTCTTCGGCTTCGTCGTCGCTGGTGAAAAGTCCCTTGATGCTGGATACAAAGCCGCCGACGGTGTCGGCAAGCTTCTTCGACGCATCTTTGACGCCGAACTTCTCGCCGATCTTGTCGAACGTATCCGAAGCGTTTTCCTTGACCTTATCCCACGTGTCGGAGAACTTCGAAGAGACCGTTTCCCAGCCCGAGCTGATCGTCGACGTGAGGCCGTCCCAGGCGGCTTCCATCTTGCCCGGCACTTCTCGGAAGAGCGAAACGATCTGCCCGCCCCACTCGCCAACCTGCTTGCCGACTTCGGTCCCTGAGATCATGCCGATAGCGCTGCCGGCAATGGCCCCCAAGGCCGCGCCGAGCGGCCCGAATAGGCCGCCAACCATAGCGCCCGCTTTCGCGCCAAGAAAGCCGACGCCGATCGAGCCCGCAGCGCCGCCCACAGCGCTGCCGGTCCGCTTATCTTTCTCTTCGCGAGTGAGCGTGTCGTCGCTTTCGGAAGACCAAACGTCGTAAAGCCCTTAGAGGCCCGCAAATGCAGCGCCGATGATGGGATTGCGCGTCGCCGCGCCTCTCTGAAGCTCGCGTGCGCCGTTAGCCATTCCGCCGAGCCCCGGAATGCTCGACATCTGGCCGCCGCCCTCTTGCGCGCCAGCCGCGCCGACAGGCTTCTTCTCAATGGCCTTCAGCCTTCGATCCTGCGCCTTGTTGAATGCGCTTTCCTGCTTTCGGAAGTCGCCCAGGGTGCGGAAGATGCGCTTAAGCCAGCCTTCCTCCTTGTCGGAGCCGAAAGCGTCCTTAAAGAAGTCGTAGGTGCGCGTGAGCGGCGTCACAGCTTCCTGCATGGCCTGAACCGCAGGATCGGCCTCAGACACGTCTTCGCCGCCCTTCTCGGCCATGTCGGCAAGCGTCGAGAGCGCTTTCGCTATTGCGCTCCCTTCTCGCTTTTCCTGCGCATCGGAATCGCCGCCATTCTTTGAAATGAAGCGGCCCTTGGCATCTCTCTCGGGCGTCTCGGCGGCTTGGTTCTCCGCTTTTTCTCCGCGTTCCGGCAGGGCTGCAGGCACATCATCGGCGGAAGCCATGCCGTTAGCCTTGCCTTTAGCCTTAACCGAAGGCAAAGGAGGCGTCGCTTCCCGAGGCTGTTCGCGTCGATTTTCGGGCCTTGCTTGGGCCTTTAGGCTTTCCTGACGGTGCGGCTCTAAAGCGCTGCTCGCAGTACGCCGCCTTTGCGTCGGCGTTGCGGCAGGCTGTTCCTCGGACTGTCGGCTTCTTCTCTGCGTCGAATTCGGCTGCGCGGATCGGCGAGCCTCCACGGACTGCATGCGAAGAAGCTTTTCAATGCTCGATACGGAGCGCTGAATAGAGGCGAGCTTGGCGTCGGTTCCCTTCCATTCATCGGCGAGCACCTTCAGATCGACCGGATCGCCTACGAGGAAGCCCTGCGAATCACTTTTGAGCGGCATTGGCATTAGCCCCCATGAAGGTGTCAAGCTGATTGAAAGTCATCGAAATCTCTTCAAGCGCGTCTTCTCGGCGCGAAAGCGACAAATCAAGGCTGCCTGGCCGAAAAAGGCCGTCAACGGCAAACGCATTCACTGCGTCCGAGCGGTCGATATAGGCATGCACAACCGCAATGCGGATGGCGTACTTGGCGGGCTCGCTGATCGTGCCGTCTTGGGCGGATGCGAGCGCATGATGCGCGGCAAGCCACTTTTTGAGAGAGCCGGCCGCATCGTCGTACGTCGTAATGCGAAGCTCGACGGGATCGCTCCCCGTCACGGTCGATACCTGCGCGCCGCCAACCTGCACGGGTTCACCCTGAAGGATGCAGGCCGAATACTCAAGATCGGTCGCAAAGAGATTGAAGCGCTCCGGCATGTCGATAGCGCCGCCGGCGAGCGCGCTCGTAATTTCAAGCAGCCAAAGATTCTTTTTGGCGTAGTTCTCCCTTTGCAGGCGATTCACAAGCTCGCGCGCATTGTCGGCGCTGATTCCGCCGAAACAGGGCAGCTTTGCATTTGAGAAGGCAGAACGGGATACGCTCGAGCGGCCGCCCGGCGCGCTCGTTCGCTGCGCCTGGCTGAGGGACTGCGTGAGGCCGCCGGATGCGCCGCCCTCCGTTGCCTGGCGAGCAATGTCTGCAGCGATAGAGTTGTAAAGGGACATGGCGCTTACCCCATCACGTCTTCTTCGCCGCTTTTTTCTTCTTCAGCGGGCGGTTCTTCTTCCTCCGTCATCTTCGGACGGCCGCCGCCGAATTCGCTGCCGCCGCCAAAGCCGCCTTCGCCGCCCTCGCCTTCCTGCTTCGCATCTACGATCTTGGCGAAAAGCTTCGCCTGATCTTCGTCAAGCATCATCTGCTGCTCGAGGAATTCCTGCATGATGCGCTTGTCTGCGCCCATATCCTTGAGCGCCTGCATGGCCTGAACGAGGATCACGCCTGCATTCATGGCGTCGTTGCGCGTGCGCTGGCGCTCTGATTCAAGCGCCGAGATCGACCCGTAGAAATTGATGTTCCAGGGCCGCTCTTCCGGCCTGAAGACGACGCCCCAGCGCTGCAGCGTGTGGATGTCGATGACGGAATTGCAGAAGTCGGAAAGCGCGCTGCGGATCACGCGCGCTCGGTCGGCCGCCTGCACGGACACGCGGAAAAAGCCGCCTTCACCGAGGCCGCCCGACATCTGATCGGCGAACCCGATCATGGAAAGGTCCACGCCAAGCGCGCCCGCGAGCAGACGCGCATGAAGCATCACGTCGTCAATCGTGAGCGTTGCCGTTCGGCCGTTCCCCGCGGGCGTAAATGACGCCATCTGCTTCTCGTTGCTGATCGGAATGATGTGCCGAATGCGGTCGAAGTACGGACGGCCGCTCTTGAGCGTTTCCTGCGCGATCTCCTTTGAGCGCAGAAGCATCTGCTTAACGCTGTTCAAGACCGCTTCCTGCTTCGCAATCGGCATGTCAGCGAGGTTGATCGTCAGATACTGTTCGTCAATGCTGTCGATCCAGCGCTGTCCGACCAGGCCGACAAGAGACGCCATCAGGTTGTCATAGGGCTCTTCGGCGTTGTAGATGAGCGAGCCGCCGACCATGGACGGCATGATCGGCGTCTTTTCGATGTCGTCTTCCTCAAGCACGACCTTCAGAGACTTCTCGACCACGCCGAACTGCGGTATCCACTGCGTTCTGGGCATCTTCAGGCGCGCCATCTGCGTCACGTCGAGGCGCTCGAAGTTGCGCTCGCCGACCGTGATGGAGTAGCCGACCGTTCGCCCGGTGCGCTCATAGGGCTGCACCAGCTGCGGACGAAGCAATTCGCTCGAATCGAGCGTTAGAACGCCCTCTTTCGGCTTCGAGTAGATGCGCGCATACGCGTCGCCGTAGATTGCACCCGTATACGCCATTTGATAGGCGATCCGGTTGAATAGCGGCGAGAGTTCCGCAATGTTCGCAACGACCTTTTTGAGCTCCGGCCGATCATGAACGATCGGGGACTCTTCAATGAAAACCACGTCGCCCGTGGTTTCATGGCCGCCGAGCGCAGCGGAAACAAGCACCGAAACGGCGCTTGAGATGATGGGATTGCTCTCCATCTTCATCCACTTTTCGTAGATGATCTGACGGTTTCGAGCAAGGTGCGTGCCTGTACCCAGAAGGGTAGCAACGGTCGTTGGACCGGCACCGTAAAAATAGGCGTCCGCCTGCGTGATTTCCTTCGCAGGCGCAACAAACGCCTTTTCCCAGCGCTTGCGAGCCGTGCCGTATCGAGCCAAATAGCCCGGCTTCAGGCTTGTCTTATCAGTAGGCGTAGTCATAGGGGAAATGGTATTTCCCCGTGAAGAGTGCCCTTCCTGACTTTTTCCGAGTTAGAGAAGGCAGAGCCGACTCGGCAGTTTTCTCTGACGCTCTATTTTGGAAAAGTCTTTGATGCCAGCGGGATCCCACGAAAAATAATTCTTCTTCAAAGAGAGGAATGCCCATGGATCCCATCGAAAAACTGAAAACCGTTGCCGACTTGATTGCAACAAAAAAGAAACTGGCCGAGCCGCTCTCATGGAGAGAAACTGCCGATCAAAGGAACAGACTGATTCGAGATCGCGTGAAATTGCTCGGCAAAAATTTCGAATCAATGAAGGTTAATGAATTGGCGCGCGTCGAATTCATGACGAATGATGCCAAGCAAAGACTCGGCAACCTCACGGCCGGTGAGCTCTCCCGACTTTTCGGTGTTCCTTTCAGCGATTCCAGCAAGAAATTCCATGCCGTCAATCTTTTGGCTGATATTGCGAAAGGCGGACCATTTACGAATTTTCAGATCGACGAGCTGAGCCTAGCGCTTGACTTTTACAAGAAGTTTGCTCAAGACCACAACATCCCTCTTTCGTCCGACACACCGAATCTTATGGCGTATGTCAAAGGCATCGCCAAGGATGAGCGGAAAAAGGCCAAGGAGCGCGCTGCGGCTAGGAAAGAGGACCGACAGCGGACCACGCAAAAGGATG
>CAJMKD010000074.1 GCA_905213905.1 uncultured Sutterella sp.
ATCTCAATGCGCTTCATTGACCTTGGCGCCTCTGCGAGCATCTTGAGCGCGCTCGGCAGCGACGCCAGAAACGCCTTGCCCTGCCAGCGGGGTTCCCGAGCAAGCCGCTCCCAGAGCATTCGCTGCCAGAGATAGTCAGGGTGCGCTTCGAGCTTTCGCTTTTCATCATGCGCCTCTGCACCCGTCGGCACCAGTTCGCGATGAATGCCGAGCCAGTCGAAGAGCCAATCGACGCGATAGGTGGCATACGCCACAAAAACCCGCGAAATATGCCGCGCCAGGCTGAAGATCTCTTCGCTCGAGCGCCCTTCGAGATAACGTTCGAGACGGCTTGCGGGCGCCGCGGCTCGGACCGCTTCACGAAAGCTCCCCGGCCCCGTTTCGCAGAGAATGCGCCAGATCATCCAGTCGGCTTCATTGCCGACCACGTTCGCGAGCGGCTCCTTTGAAAAGAAGCCCATCCAGGCCGAGAGATACATGAAGTCCATGGCGGCGCAGACGCGGCTTTTTTCAGCGATTGCGCGCCGAAGATCCGTCTCGACGGCCTGGCTCGGAACAATGACGGGAACGCGCTCGAAAACCTTCTCGCAAAGCGCCTTGAATGACGCCGGCGCCGCCTCGAATGCATCGGCCTCTTCGCTCGCGAAGCCGAGCCGCTCAATGTTCGAGAGAAGCACCGCGCGCAGCACTTCGTAGCTGTTGCTGTAAATCGTGTGAATCATGGCAAAGGCGCATCAGGCGGTGAGGTAGACGAAGATGAGAATCCCCGTCATTGCAAAGGCAAGCGCCACTTTGACGGCCGTGCCGACGATCATGCCGATCCAGGTTGCCAGCCCGACGCGCCCGGCGTGCATGAGATTGCGCTTGGCATAGAACTCGCCCACGGCCGCGCCGATGAGCGGCATGAAGAGCAGTCCGAAGAGTCCCATGAACATGCCGAGCACTGTGCCGACAAGCGACCCGATGATGCCCGCCTTGGAGGCGCCTGCCTTCTGCGCGCCGGCCGTCTGCGCAACCGTGTCGACGACGACCCCGATCGCGGCAAGCACTGCGAGAAAGACAATTGTTTTCCAGCCCACCTTCTCAAAGTCGTCTGCCCAGCCGATCAGCCATGCGCCGCCGGCAATCATCGGCAGTCCCGGAATAGCGGGCACGATCGTGCCGGCAAAGCCCAGCGCAATAAGAACAAAAGCGCCTAACCAGCAGGCCAGCGCTGCCCAATCGAAAGCGGCAAGGGTTTCCATACAATTCTTCCCCAAACGTACGCCGCCGCTGATCATGCCGGCGCTCGAGCCCGCATCAAGCCGTGCCAGCTGCGGCGGTGAAGCAATCATGACATGTTCGGCGCCCGCGCGCGGGCGCTTTTCAGTCCTCGAAAACGCGAAAACGGCCCGAATCCTTCGGACCGTTTTCTTCGTCACTCCTCAATGCCGCCCCAATAGCCTTCGTCGGCATAGGCCTCAAAGCGCGTGTTGCCGCCGAGGAACGTCATGCGAAGCGTGCCGATCGGACCGTTTCTCTGCTTGGCGATAATGATTTCGGCAAGATTCTTTTCAGGCGTGTCCTTGTTGTATACGACGTCGCGGTAAATGAACATGATCACGTCCGCGTCCTGTTCGATTGCGCCCGATTCTCTCAGGTCCGACATCACGGGACGACGGTCCGAGCGGCTGTCGACGCTTCGGTTGAGCTGCGAAAGCGCAATGACGGGCACCGAAAGCTCCTTGGCGAGCGACTTGAGGCCGCGGGAAATTTCGGAAAGCTCCTGCGAACGGTTGTCCGAGGCGCGGCCGCCGCCCGACATCAGCTGCAGGTAGTCGACGACAATGAGGCCGAGGGGACCGGCCTGATTGACGAGGCGCCGCGCGCGGCTCGAGAGCTCTGTGATGGTGAGGCCAGGCGTGTCGTCGATGAAGATGGGCTTGTCCTCCAGGCGGTGCATCGCAGCCGTGAAGTTGTCCCAGTCGTCGTCGTCGAGCTGGCCTTTTCGAAGCTTTTGCGCGTCAATGCGGCCTACGGCCGACACGAGGCGCTGCGCAAGCTGCTCGGCGCCCATTTCCATGGAAAAGACCGCAACCGGCAGCTCCTGATCGACGCCGATGTTCTCTGCAATGTTGAGCGCAAGCGACGTCTTGCCCATGGAAGGACGGCCAGCAATGATGATGAGGTCGCCCCGCTGCAGGCCGGCCGTCACGTTGTCAAGATTGCGGTAGCCAGTTGAAACGCCTGTGACGTCGTCCTTGTTGCGGTTCTCGTAAAGATCAATGACGCGCTGGCTGACGTCTCGGATAAGCGTCGCCATCGGCTGGAAGCCTCGTTGCCCGCGGGCGTTGCGCTCGTTGATGGCAAGCACCTCGCGCTCGGCTTCATCGAGAATCTCGCGCACTTCGCGGCCTTCGGGCGCCAACGCGTTCGTCACCATGCGGTCGCCGACCGCAATGAGCTGACGAAGCACCGACATGTCGCGCACAATTTCCGCGTAGCGTCGGATATTGGCTGCCGAGGGCGTGCTCGTGGCAAGCTGCGTGAGATAGCCCGTGCCGCCCGTTTCTGTTTCAAACCCTTTGTTCTTGAGCGCCTCGGAAACCGTGAGGGTATCGGCGGGCTGCCCCCGCTGAATGATCTGAGCAATCTGCTCGTAGATCATGCGGTGGTCTCTGCGGCAGAAGTCTTCGGGCTTGATGACGTCAACGACGCTGTCGAGCGCCGTGTTGTCGACCAGCAAGCCGCCCAAAATCGCCTGTTCGCTGTTGATGCTCTGCGGCGGCTGACGCACAGGCGCCGACGCGGCGTCGGGCGGCACTATGGTCGGATCGTGAGGCAAACCGTCGGATTTGTTGGCGATATCGGGCATAACAGCGACCTTCCAAGACAACCTCAAAGAATACTGCAGCGCGGCATCGCCGCGCGAGCGCATAAAAAAGGCCCCCTTTCGGAGGCCTTATTTGCTTGCAGCGGATCGGGATCCGCTGCGCCTAACTGCGCATTAGGCTTCGGCAACAACCTTCACCGTCACGTCGGCGGTGATGTCGGTCAGAAGGCCGATCGTGATCACGTAGTCGCCCGTCGACTTGATGGCGCCGAGCGGCGTGCGGACCTGCGACTTCTTGATCTTGTAGCCGAGCGCGTCGATCGCTTCAGCAATGTCGGCGTTCGTGACCGAACCGAAGAGACGGCCGTCAACGCCGCACTTCGAAGCGATCGTGATTTCCTTGCCGTTGAGTTCAGCAGCAAGGGCTTCAGCAGCGGCAACACGTTCGGCCTGGGCCTTTTCGAGTTCGGCGCGGCGAGCTTCGAATTCAGCGATGGCAGCCTTCGTAGCGCGCTTGGCGTGACCCTGGGGGATCAGGTAGTTGCGGCCGTAGCCGTCCTTCACCTTGACGATGTCGCCGAGGTCACCGAGATGAGAGATCTTTTCGAGCAGAATGACTTGCATTTGGATACTCCTCTCAGCGATTACTGATTGTCAGTGTAGGGGAGAAGGGCGAGGAAGCGGGCGCGCTTGATCGCGGTGTCGAGCTGACGCTGATAGTGCGCCTTCGTACCCGTGAGGCGAGCCGGCATGATCTTGCCGTTTTCCTGGATGAAGTCGCGCAGCGTTTCGACATCCTTGTAGTCGATCTGTTCGACATGTTCAGCCGTGAAGCGGCAGAACTTCTTGCGCTTGAAAAGCGAATTTTGCTGGTTCGAACGGCGGGGCTTGCCCTTGCCCTTAGCACCAAAAGCCATGTTGATGACTCCTTAATTGAATTCCGTGATGTGAACGATGAGACGCTGGCTCTTCATGGACCGCGGCGCGAGAAATCCTTTGATCTGTATCTCAGCGCCTAGCGCAAGTCCGTTGAGCGCTTTGGCGGTTCCGGCGTAGGACACCGCAGGAAAGTCAAACTCAAGCGTTCGGGTTCTGCCCGCTTCGACAAGCGCCGCACGATGATGGAAGGTGCCCTCGAAAACCTCGAGGCCGGCGGGCGTATAACGCACCGCTTCCCTGCCGGTCAACGTACCTGTGAGCGCTATCGAATTGACGCCTGACACTTTGCTTTCCGCTGCTGCCGGACCAACGCTGCGGCCGAGGCCCAGCGCGTCTCCGTCGAATTAGGCCTTAGCGCCTTCCTGAGCGGCAGCAGCGGCAGCTTCGGCAGCGACCTTCTTCGCCTCTTCCTTCTCGACGACCTTCATCATCGGGGAGGGGCCGGTTTCGGCATGCTTCGTCTTGACCGTGAGGTGACGAAGAACGGCGTCGTTGAAGCGGAAGCCGTTTTCGATTTCGGCGAGGGTGTCGTGACCGCATTCGATGTTGAGCAGCACGTAGTGAGCCTTCACAAGCTTTTCGATCGGGTAGGCGAGCTGACGGCGACCCCAGTCTTCAATGCGATGGATCTTGCCGCCCTGTTCGGCGATCAGAGTCTTGTAGCGTTCGATCATCGCGGGGACCTGTTCGCTCTGGTCGGGGTGCACGATGATGCAGATTTCGTAGTGACGCATTTAGCCTCCTTGCGGAAAAAGCTGCCCAAAGCGTCTTTTGGTGCAGCAAGGACAGGAAAGGACGCGATTCTATAACGGAAATCGCGTCCGTGTGTGAAATTGAGCCGTTTTTTTTTCGTTGACTGAAGCGCCATAGGCTTGGCGCGCCGGCGCGCTGCGTGAAGAAGACGCTCCGAGAGAACGGGAGCTTGATGCGCGCCGACGCGCTTCGCAAGACAGCCTGCGCCGGTTAGAGGCGGCGCACGAACATGGCGCGGATCGAATTGAGGATGGCGAGCACCATCACGCCGACGTCGGCGAAAATAGCCATCCACATGTTGGCAATGCCCACGGCGCCGAGAACAAGGCAGAGCAGCTTGACGCCGATAGCGAACCAGATGTTTTCCTTGACGATCGCCATGCACTTCCTTGCGATGCGCACGGCCTTTGCCACCTTGCTCGGATCATCGTCCATCAGCACGACGTCCGCGGCCTCAATGGCGGCATCCGATCCCATGGCGCCCATGGCGATGCCGACATCCGCCCGGGCAAGAACGGGCGCATCGTTGATGCCGTCGCCTACGAACGCGAGCTTGGCGTCAGCGGGCTTCTTCTCGAGGATTTCCTCAACCTTGGCAACTTTGTCGGCAGGCAGCAGTTCCGCGCAGACGCGGTCGACGCCGACCGACTTCGCAATTTCCTCGGCCGCCGCCTTGCGGTCGCCCGTCAGCATCACCGTTTCCTTGATGCCGGCCGCCTTGAGCGCTGAAATAGCATCCTTCGATTGCGGCTTCACAACGTCGGCAATGAGAATGTGGCCAACATAGCGCCCGTCGACTGCAACGTGCACGATCGTGCCGATGCCGTGGCAGGGAACTGGTTCGATGTTGAGAGCGCGCATGAGCTTCTCATTGCCTGCAGCCACTGTTTTCCCGCTGACAACCGCCGTCACGCCCTTGCCGCTCCACTCCTTGATGCCGGAGACGGCCGTGCGGTCGATCGGCTTGCCATAGGCCTTCTGCAGACTGAGGCTGATCGGATGCGAAGAAGCACTTTCAGCGTGCGCAGCATAGTAGAGAATCTCTTCGTCAGGGATGGCGCCGTGGTGAATGCCCGCTATTTCGAAAACGCCCTTCGTGAGGGTGCCCGTCTTGTCGAAGACGACGTATTA
>CAJMKD010000075.1 GCA_905213905.1 uncultured Sutterella sp.
GCGGCACGCTGCTCGTCAATGATGTTGTCGCCGGCTCCAAAGCGGCTCAGCAGATGCAGTCGGCGTTCACGGCGGCTTTCGGCACTGGCACGAACATCCAATTTCTAGGCAAAGACGACTGGGCATCCGGCGAAATCGTCACCCCGGACGAAGACGGCAGCGTCTTCAATGTCGACGTGGTGAAGAAAATCATTGAGGCGGGTCATGCGGGCGCCATCGTGACGAACTTTCGGCTCAGCAATGCGTCGGCCGACGGCTCGGCACAGTCGCTTACTGTCGGCAGCGGCGCCGGACAGGTGATCACGACCTCCTTCGGCTTCCAGGGCATTGACGGCGCGACGGACGTCACCGTCAACAACGGCCAGACGCTCGCCTTGATTGGAACTTCGACGGGCGGCGCGCTTGTCGGCGGCGATGCGCCGATCGTGCTCGACCACGGCACGCTGATGCTCGGCGTCACTCAGGTCGATTCTTCGCCTGACGATCCCTCGACAGCAGGGTCGCTTGAAAAGGTGACGATGAAGAACGGCTCGCACGTCAATGCGGACAACATGTGGATTCAGGCGGATTCGATCACGGGCGAAGGGGCAGTTTCGCTCACGGAAACGGGCCGCATGCACGTCAGAGAGCTCGCTCTTTCGGGCGATATCAGCAACAGCGGCACGCTTTCGGCCGACGCGCTCACGATCTCGAAGGGGAAGGCGACGACCTCAAAGACGCTCAAGTCTTCGGGGAAAATCACGGTGGAATCAACAGCGTCGCTCGCTGTCGACGGCATTCTCGCGGCGGACGAATACGACATCAAGGGCGTCGTGAAGCTCGGGAAGAACGCGCAGGTCTATAGCGGCGGCGCCGCGCTCGAGCAGATGCGACTTGATCATGCCGATGCGGCAGCCGAACTCGACCGTGTTGAGGGCAAGGCAGCCGTTTCCGCTATGTCGCTGCTCGAAAGCGTTGACGACGAAGCTGCGGCGACTGCGGCGGAAGCGGACGAACCTGATCAGGGAACGGACGGCGAATCAGCCGCTGTCGCGAGCAGCGGCTCGAAAGGGAAAGTCCGGCCTTCCGCCGCGCAGGCCTTTGCTGCGTTCGACGCCGTCAGCCGTGTTGCTGCCGACATTGAATCGGGCGCATCGGCAGATCGGCACGGACTTTGGGTGAAGCTTCAGGCAAATGACGGCCGCTTCGGCGTTGTTGAGCGCGGCGGCACTTTCGACGTCGATGCCGAAGGAGCCGTTTTCGGCGCGGAAGCAGCGCTCGCAGACGGCGTGAAGCTCGGTGCGGCGCTCTCCTATCTCGACGGCGAAATAGAGGCTTCGGGACTGAAGAACAACTGGACGTCCTGGGGTTTGCATCTCTACGGCGCCTATCGTGCGGACGCCTTTGCGCTCAAGGGCTCGGCCGGGTGGCTCACCGCAACGACGGAAGCCGAAAAGGATCTCGATGCAGACGTGTGGCATGCGGGCCTGCGTGCGGAATACGGCGTGCCGGCGGGCGGCATGACGGTGACGCCCTTCCTGGGCGCACGGGTCATGAGCGGCTCTTTTGACGGCCTCGATTCGCAGACGGCGTTCTCGGTGCCCCTCGGCGCAAAGCTCTCGGGCACCATCGAAGCTGCCGGCTGGACGCTCACGCCTATGCTGGAAGCCGCCTATGTGCGCTCGATCGGCGACACGGAAGCCGAAGACATTCGGTTCCTGCCGAAGGACGCTGTGCGCGGATCGGTCGGCCTCAAGGCAGAGAAGGGCATGTGGACGGGCGAACTCGCCTACGCCGGCGCGACGGGTTCGAACGACTACCGCAGCAATTCGCTCCATGTGAAAATCGGACTTCGCTTCTGAGGAAGGGGCTTCACATGGACGAAGCGCACAGCGCCGGCAGCGAGATGCCTCGCCGTCATCTTCGAAGCGACGAGTCGATCCGCTTCTACCTGAAGCCCTTCGGCGCGTTCTTCGAGGAGGCGGGGATCACGGAAATCGCCTTCAATAATCCGAAGACGGGCACGGTGTTCGTCGAGAAGAACGGCTGCTGGGAGGAGCGGCCGCTTCGGCTCGACACGCGGCCGGATTCGGCGCAGGCCGGGCCGCGGGCCTCCGTGCTGAGGGCGATGAGCAAGTTCGGCCTGAACGATCCTGACGTTGAAGATCAATCGGATTTTCAGGATGCCGAGAACGCCAAGCGCCTTTACGACCATGTGAAGAACCTTGCCGTTGCTGTCGCCGCCTGGAACGACGACGACTTTTCGGACGTGAAGCCGATTCTTTCGGCGACGCTTCCGACGGGCGAGCGCGTGCAGTTCGTTCGGCCCCCCGCCTGTCTGAAGGGGACCATCTCCATGACGATCCGGCGCCCGTCCTTCGAGGTGCGCACGATCGATTCGTACGAGCGGGCGGGGTTCTTCGACCGGATCGCTCCTGTGTCGACGAAGCGGCCGGGCGACGACGAGCTTCTCGCGCTCTACCGCGGCATGCTCGACGAATCGCTGCCGCAGACGTCGCGAATCCGCGCAAGAAGAAGCTTTCTCACGCGGGCGGTCGAGCTCGGGCGGACGATCGTCATTGCGGGCGGCACCGGTTCGGGGAAGACCACCTTCATGAAGGCGCTCATGCAGTCCATTCCGACCGAGAGCCGCATCATCACGATTGAGGACGTCCCGGAGCTTCTTTACTGGCTTCCCAATCACCGCAACCAGGTGAACCTGCTTTATCCGTCCGAAGCGGACGAGAATTCGGCCGTGAATGCGTCGAAGCTCATGAAGTCCTGCCTGCGCATGAAGCCCGACCGCATTCTGCTCGCGGAGCTGCGCTCGGGGGAGACGTACGACTGGCTCAATTCCGTGTTGTCCGGGCACTCGGGTTCGATCACGTCATGCCACGCCAACAACTGCACGGCGGTCTTCGACTATCTCGCGCTAAAGGTGCTGCAGAGCGAGACTGGCAGAAGTCTGCCGTACGAGCACATCAGGCGCCTGCTCACGGACGTGATCGACGTGATCTGCCACATCCAGAACAATCACGGCGAGCGGCACATCACGGAGGTGTATTACAAAGCGGCGAAAGAAGCCGCTCCAATGTTGAATTGAAGCGACTTTTCCCAAAGTAGGCTAGAGCTCAATTTCAAGCTTTTCCGCAATCAGTCGACGGAGTTTTTCTTTGCGCTGCTCGAAAAAGTTGAAGAAGTCCTTTGGATTGTTTGTAACGCCTTCGAGCATCTGCTCGTGGCAAAGATGGTTGCGCTGATCTTCGTTAAAGGTGCTTTCCAGCCATTCAAGCGGCATGGAGTCGCTTTTCTCTCTGTTGATGATTCCGGGAAGAAGCTGGAGGTTAGGCAGCAAATTGCGCATCCACTGGGCCTTCCTGATGTCTTCATCCGTGTAGCCTGCGTTGTCTAGAGTCGTGATACGGCCAAAAAGAGAATGCGGATTGATATGGTCGACATGATCGTCGCGAACGTGCTGGCCGCTTGACGGGATCAAATTCGATAGAAGCGTAAAAGTACGTCCTTTGCCCTTTGGCAAATCCAGGAGTTCATCAATTTCATCAGCCCGAAACTGCAGGGAGCGACCACTGCGGAGCATCGTCTTTTCGATTTCTTCGTAGGGGAACCGATTCGGTGACGTTTTAAGCGGGACTTCTTTGCGAAGCGTTTCCCGCAGTTGGGAAATGAACGTGTCGACGCCGGCGGCCCAAGTCCCTTGCTTAAGAATGGACCGATTGAACCAAAGAAGGAGCCTTCTGCGGTCGTTCATGAACTTCGTCGATAGCACGTAGTTGTCGTCTGCGCCAATCATCTTGAGGTAGTAGGCGACTGGAAGAATGGCATTTGTTGCTGTGAGATTCTGCGAGTTGTAGCCGAATGTTCGCAGCAGCGAAACAGCAAGCGTTAGATAGCGCTTGCATGTAGGCCATTCCCGTTCAAGCGTAGCGGAGTTGTCTTTATTGAAGTTCTCAACGTCGAACTTGATGCTCCCAATATCGGCCAGCATCAGGCAAGCTTTGAGAATGAAGTCTTTTGGAAGGTTGAATTCGTACCGCTCAAAAAGGGCGGCCTTGAGTGAGTTGATTTCCTCGCGGGCGTCGGCATTCTTCCATTGAGCAATAGCGAGCGAGAGAAGCAGGTCGGAATAGCTGAGGGGTACACCGCCGGAATTGAGGCGAATGAAAATGTTCAGAACCCGGCCGAGCTTGTCCGTGTCTTCGGAAAAGTAGGTCAGCTCCGGGGAGCGGTTGACCACATTGTCCAGACGGCGCAGCGTCTTCTTCGCTGCTCTCCGGGCTTTCTTTCTAACCTCTTCGATTTCGTCGGCGTCGCCGGCACTAAAGTTGATTGAATCGAATTCGTCGTCGAATTCGTCGTCGAGGTAGTTGTCGATGTCCCAGCTCGGAGAAGCAACTCGCCCGCAGAGGAACCACCATTCGCCTTTGGCTTTGCACCGCTCCGCATCTTCTTTCGTTTTGAATTCGAAAGCATAGATGCCCGCTTCATCTGCTTCTTCTGTTGAAACAGCAGCTTCTGGTTCGTGAAGAAGATTGATGTACAGTCTCGTTTTCGGAAATGAATCGTCATTTTCCCAGCGTCCGTATGGCTTTTTAGTCGCATAAGAACCGCGCAGGCCAATGTATAGCGCCGTCATCCGCTGCTGACCGTCGAGAACGGCGTGGAAGCCCTCTTTAGGCGGGTTATCCAGCTGTTCGCAGCGATAATTGTCGCGTTCGTGATAAGAGCGCATGAATCGATAAAACCGATAGTCGGCGACATGATCAGCGCTGATCGTCCAAAACAAGAAGGTTCCGATCGGATAGCCGCGCATAAGCGAGTCGAAAAGTCCGCAGATTTTTTCAGGCTTCCATACAAACTCTCGCTGGATGGCTGGCAGAAGATACCGATCCTTTTCAAGATCCTTTATGACGTCGCAGATTCTCAAATTGCTTGCTTGAGCCAATTTGTGTTCCTTTTTTTGATGTTGTTTCGAAACGGAGTTCCACTCGCAAACTGTAGCTGATTAATTAATTCGTTCCATCAAACGAACAGCCGCCTTGAACGATGCGCGGAACCGCGGCCCCACCTTGATGGTCTGGCCGTTTTGCGGATTGCGGCCAGATCTGCCTTGGAACAGCTTGCACTTGAACGAGCCGAACCTGCGGATTTCCACGCGGTTGCCGTCCGCAAGCGCGTCTGTAATGGTCTGGGCAACGGTTCGCAGCGCATTGACGCTGGTTTTCTGCGGGATGCCGGTGCGCTCGAGCATGCGGTCGGCAATTTCGGCGAACAGGACGGATGATGGTATGGCGTTCATAGACGGATGGATCAAAGACGGATTCACAGGAGAGAAGCTGTCCGGAACTCGATTGATGCGAAAGTCTACACAGACTCGCCGCTCGAAGCATAGGCGACGCAGGGAAGATGCCCTGGAGAGCCGCAGTATCCCAACTGTGTATATTGACATCCTCACCGTCCTGAAGGACGGT
>CAJMKD010000076.1 GCA_905213905.1 uncultured Sutterella sp.
CTTATTCCTGACGCAGGGCGGCGTCAAGGTGCCGCCCAACTTCGAAGCGCGCCCGCCGCAGGGCGACATCATTCCGGGCCTCTACGTCGTCGGCCAGGACATCGGCGGCCTCTTCGACTCGACCTACGACCTGCGCTGCGAAGGTTCCGCTTCGTCCTTTGCGATGACCTCGGGCCGCGTGGCTGCCGAGCACGCGATCAAGATGCTTGAAGAAGGCAAGTGAGAAGGCGCGAGGCTGAAGTTCTTGAGCGCCGCTGAAGGCTGCTAAGAGCCGCCAGCTGCCGGCGCTCAACGCGAAGCTTGAGGCGCACCTTTAAGGCGAAGGCCCGGGCGAAACACCCGGGCCTTCGTTCTCATTCATTGCTTTCTCTGCCGGCAGT
Source organism: uncultured Sutterella sp. (assembly GCA_905213905.1). Taxonomy (GTDB): domain Bacteria; phylum Pseudomonadota; class Gammaproteobacteria; order Burkholderiales; family Burkholderiaceae_F; genus Sutterella. Next base: position 381 of record CAJMKD010000076.1, read on the forward strand.
TCTGCTGCCTCATTGCGGCGCCGGCTTCTTTTCCAATTGCTTCTCCTGCGTCTTTTCCGAAGCCTCTTCGGCGGCCTGCTTCTGCGTTTCGCGCGCCGCACGGTCGAGCGCCTCGCGATCGGCGCGAATCCGCTCGTCAAGAACCTTGATCGTTTCTTCAAACCGCATGTATTCGGGCCGGTCCGGCGTCATGCGCGAGAGCATGATCTCGAGCTGATGCTTGGCGAGTACCCAGTCCTTCGTCGCAAAAGCGGCCATGCCGACGAGTTCGATCGCCTTGGGATTCTCGGGCTGCATCGTCTGGGCCTTCAGAAGCGCAGCCTTGGCATCATCAAGAAATTCTGCGTCGTTGGCCGTCAAAACCGCCGCGCCGTATTCGAGGAGGATGTCGGGATCGGCGGCAATTTTCTTTTCCACCCGAAAGGCCTCTCTGTAGGCGGCTGCGGCACCCTTGAAGTCGCCCCCCTCAATGCGCCGGTGCGCGAGAAGCACCCAGGCGCGTCCGTCCTTTTCGTTGTCGCCGAGATAGGTTTCGATCGCTTCGGCCGATGCGGTGCCCTGAAGCACCTTCTGATCCTCGGTGAGGCGCATGACTTCCGGCGCGCCGAGGAACCCATAGCAAAGCGCCGAGAGAAGCACCATCATGCTCGTGACGCCGACGGCAAGGCGGATGCGCATCTGCTTCGTCACGGGTTCCGCGTCGGGCGAAACGTTCTCTTTGCTTTGAAGCGCGCGGAGCTCTTCGAGCGTGCGGCTTCGCAGATCCGAGAGCAGCTGCTCGTAGATCGCTTGCGTGACGAGGCCTCGCGCGAGCTCATCGTCAAGCCGTGCTTTTTCGCTTCTGAGCGCCTCTTCGAGCTCTATGCGGGAATCGGCTTCCTGCGCCTTGCCGGCGCTCTCGCGCCCGCGGGCGCTGCCCGCCCGGAAAATCGTCGGCATGAGCGCTGCAATCGCAACGACGAGCATCACGAATTCAATCGCGTAAAGAATGGCGCGTTCCGTCATGAATGAAAAAAGCTTGAGAAGAGTTTTAGTCAGGTCAGAAGAACCGGCTGAGCGGCGCATCGGCGACTATACAGGAAAGCGCTGGCGCTTATGGGATGCAGAGCGCCCCGCGAAATGACGATGCGAACGAAGAAGCCCGCTCATCCGAAGACAAACGGGCTTGAGAGCGCTGCGGCGGCCGGGCGGCCGCCGCGAGCGTCAGTTGGGCGCGGGATTACTTCGCGTTCTTCGCGGCAATCGCCTTTCTCAGCAGCGCGGTGGCATCCTGAGCGGCCTTGCAGCTCTTGGCGAGGCTGCGGACAGCCTGGTCGGGATTATGGAACCAGGCGCCGTTGACGGCCGTCCAGTATTCCCAATTGATGTGTGCGGAAGCATGAAGCTTGCGGGCTTCGTCGAGCGTCTTCTGGTCGACGCCGGCAGAAATCGCATCTTCAAACGCATCGAACATGTCGTTCATGCGGGATTCGGCTTCGCGGACCTTGCCGTCATAGTGGCCCTTCATCGCGTCGATTGCTGCGACCATCTGCTTTTCGGTCTTGTCCTTGTGGCAGGTGAGGCAGGTCTCTTCGATGTAGTGACGCGGCGAGGTAGCCCAGTGGAGCGTGTAGGTCTTGCCGGATTCGTCCTTCACCTTCGGCATGTGGCAGCTCGCGCAGTTTGCGCCCGCCTTGTCGTGCTTCGAGCCGAAGAACGTTTCCGCATCGGGATGCTGCATCTTCACAAGGAGCGCGCCCGTCATGCTGTGCTTGAAGTCGCGGTAGCCGATCTTGTCGTAATAAGCTTCGATCTGGTCGGCGTTGACGAACGGGAAGTGGTTCGTGAGACGGTTGTCCATGCCGATCGCCTTGCCCGTCTTGGCATCAATGCCGGGGTTGCAGACGTATTCGACGTGGCACTGCGCGCACATGAGGTTCGCGTCCGGCTTCTCAAGGTAGGCAACCTTGCGCGTGAAGCCGCGCATGCCGAAGTCCTTGACGTCGATCTTGGTCTTGTTGGCGGCGACTTCCGTCCACACCGAGGGTGCGCCCTGGTTGTCGCGGGTGAGCGCATCGATGAGGCCGTCGCGAACGACGCGCGGCTTGGCGTTGTGCGGATCGTGGCAGAAGTTGCAGTTGAGCGCATGGTTGACGGCGCGCACGCTGTCGACCGCATTCGAGGCACGGTTGAACTTCGCGCCTTCGACCTTGTCGCCCATATAGGCCCAGTCGAGCATCAGGTCGGTCGACTTGCACGACCAGCAGACGCCGTTGCCGGCCGCAGCGGTGCCGGGCTTGAAGGCCTTGTGTTCATTCGTGTCGGGATAGTTGTCCTTGAGAACATCCCAGACCTTGTAGTGCTTGCCGCCTTCGAGCGTCGTATAGAGCCAGCCGTCCTTCGGTTCGAAGCGGCCGCCGAAAGCGCGGTCGACGATGAACTGGTCGATTGCCATCCAGGTGTGCGCGCGCGGCAGATCGTGCTCCTTCGTGAAGCCATGGCCGCCGAGCGCACGGTCGAAGAACGGATCAGGCGCCGGGCCGTTCATGGCCTTCTTGGACTGGCGGGCCGGACGGTCGCTCGTCTTGTAGAGCGACGTGTACTGCGCGGTGTGGCAGGCGCCGCAGTTGGCCGGGTCCATGTTCGTGGCCGGGCGGGCTGCGGGCTTCTTCAGGTGCTCATCGAGCCCCGAGTGGCACGTCGTGCAGGCAACGTCCTTGTGCGCGGCGCCCGCGTGATCGGCGGCGATGTTGGCGTGGCAGGTGGCGCAGGCCTTGAGATCCGCGGCGCTCACGGAAAAGGAGGCGCCGAGCGCAAGCAGAAGGGAAGCGGCTGCGGTCAGATGATGAACTTTCATGGTGGTCTCCTGTGCGAGCGGTTCGACCGGCGAGGGGGCTGCCGGAGCGCTTCTTCATCATGCGGCGCGGGGGTTTCTTTCCCGCAGGCCGCCGACATTCTTAGGGGCGGAAGCGCTTTGCTCACGGTATGGAAAGTCTAGGTGACCTTAAGATTCTCTTAAATAATCCGCATGGGGGATCCGATCTGCTCCTCTCGTGCAGAGCCAGCCCATTGCATTCGACTGAAAGAGTAGGAAGCATGTCTCATTAGGTTTTGGATATATTCCTTAGTAGGTATCTTTTGACCCTCCCGATTGCACCGGATCCATCCCAAAGAGAGTCTGCTTCGGACTGCCAAAGAAGATCGGCAGCAGGCAAAAGACACCAACAGAAACCGTGCCATAAAAAACCAAAAAGCCGCATCGAAAGCTTGAAAGAATTCGATGCGGCTTCGTCAATGTCGAAAACCGTTCACTCGCGGCAGACGCTCGTCCTCTGTTGCCGCCAGTGTGCTTGTCAAGACTGCGAGAGCTCTTCGTGCGGCTTGCGCGGCCAGGCGAGAATGCCCTTTTGCGAAGGCAGAATCTTCGGGTCAAATTCCGGATCGCGGATGCCGCGGCTCTTTTGGTCGAAGTAGTCCTTGAGCGCAATGAAGGCGATGCGGCCGAGGAGCGTAATGGCAACGAGGTTGAGAATCGCCATGAGCGCCATGAAGAGATCGGCGAGATTCCAGACAAGGCCGAGGTTCGCGACGGCGCCGAAGTAGACCATGATGACGACGAACGCCCGGAAGAGATTGAGCGCGACCGGCCGGCGGCTGATGAAGTCCATGTTGACTTCGCCGTAGAAATAGTTCCCGATGATCGAGGAGAAGGCGAAGAAGAGAATGATCACCGACATGAACGTGTTGGTCCAGTCGCCGAGCTGCCCCGTGAGCGTGCGCTGCACGAGCTCGATCCCTGTCTTGCCGGATTCCTGCCAGCCCGTCGACAGAAGAACGATCATTGCGGAGGCCGTGCAGACGAGGAGCGTATCGACGAAGACGCCGATCGACTGAACAAGCCCCTGCTTCACGGGATGCGTGGCGTCGGCCGTCGCAGCGGCGTTCGGCACCGAACCCATGCCGGCTTCGTTCGAGAAGAGCCCGCGCTTGATGCCGGTCATGAGCGCGAGCGCGAAGCCTGCGCCGCCGAGCGCCTCAAAGTCGAACGCGCAGCGGACAATGGTCGAGAGCACGCTCGGAATCTTCTCAAAATTCATGACCGTGATCACAGCGGCGATGAGCAGATAGGCGCCCGCCATGAAGGGCACCATGACGCCCACGACCTTGGCAATGCGGGTGATGCCGCCGAAAATGACGAGTGCGGTCGCCGCAGCGACGAGAAGGCCCGTCGCTTCGGGCGAGAAGCCGTAGGAGGTCTGCACGGAAAGCGCAATCGTGTTGGCCTGCACGGAATTGAAGATGAGGCCGTAGGTGATCGAAATAAGAATCGCAAAGAGCGTCGCAAAGAAGGGCGACCCAAGCACGTTCCCGATGTAGTAGGCGGGACCGCCAACGAAGCCGCCTTTTTTCTTTGGCGCCTTGTAGATCTGCGCGAGCGTCGACTCAACAAAGCCCGTCGCCGCGCCGAGCGTCGCAATCACCCACATCCAGAAGACGGCGCCGGGGCCGCCCGTCACCACCGCGATGGCGATGCCGGCGATGTTGCCGACGCCCACGCGGGATGCGGTCGAAACGCAGAAGGCCTGAAAGGTCGAAATGTGGCCGTGCTTGGGCTTGGCGGTAGCGCCTTCGGTGATGAGGCGGAACATTTCGCCGAGGCGGCGCAGCTGCACGAAGCCCGTGGCGAGCGTGAACCAGATGCCGAGGCCCACGAGCATGACGATGAGAACGTAGGACCAGAGGACGTCGTTGACGCTCCCCACAAAATTAGTTAACCATTCCAATTGAGTTTCTCCGAACTTGAATCGGACTTGCCGAGGGAACGGTCCGCGCAGCTGTTGTTTTTCTTTTGCCTCGGTAAAGCGTCCTGGGCTTTCCCGATCGGACCGTCTGCCAAAACGTGCTATTTTAGAAAATCAGCGCTGCGCGCGCCATTTGGCACCGGCATGCCGATCAATTCGGCATAGGCTC
>CAJMKD010000077.1 GCA_905213905.1 uncultured Sutterella sp.
GCAGGGGTCCTTGGGTGGCTTGCAGGCCGGCGGGAGCGCTTCCGCGCTGCAGCGGTCTTTTTCGGGCGACGTCGCGCGGCAGCGGTACCGGCTCGTGTACCGCCAGCAGGTGCGGTGCACGACTTCGCCGTTGATCACGCGGTCGGCGTTGTCGACGCAAACCTGTTCGAGAAACTCGCAGTCGGAAATCTCGCGTGCGGCAGCGTCCGTCGGCGCGCCAGCAAGGGCGGCAAGGACGGCAAGGGCGGCCATTGCGGCTGAAGCCGCTGCCGATGGAAACGTCTTTCGGGCTTGGTTTCGACGGGTGTGCTGACGGCCCGTCGCGCGCCCGTGAGAGGTTCGGCGAATCATGGGGCCTCCCCTTCGCCGGGAGCGGCGCGCTCGGGCTTCTCGGTCGTCATTCGCCGTATGGCGCGCTTACCCTTCGGCGCTGCTTCGTCGAACACTTCGCAGTCGTCCTGCCAGCTGCTCGTCATGCCGGCAAACCGGTCGTAGGCCTTGTAGGGGAGCCGCAGCGTGATGGTCCCCATTTCGATGCCGTCGTGGTAGACGATGGCGCGCGCGGGGGCAATGCAGTCGGCGCCCGTGCAGGAGACGGCTTCGACCTTGACGACCGCGCGGCACCGGCTGTTGCCGGGGGTTTGCATTTCGACGCTCTCGTTCATCCAGAGCTTCTTCGTTGGATAGCCTTCGAGCGTGAGGCTGTAGATGTGCGTTGCCGGGTCCTTCGATTCGAGGACCGAGCACTTGTGGCTCATTTCGAGCCACGTGCCGCCCGGACAGCCGTCCTCTGCGAGCGAGGGCGAGCCCGTGGCGCGCGCCGACGTTGAATCGCCGTCTCGGCAGGTGCTGCCCGGCGTGACAATGAGCGTCGTGTCGCAGGTGAAGATTTCGTCGGCAAACTGCGGCGCTTCGCAGACGGCTGGGAAGACGGCTGTTGCCGCAGCGGTCGTTTCTTCCTCGGCGCGCAGAATGTCCGCGAGCGCGCCTGCGCCGAAGAAGCACCGCTCGACGGTCGAGGTCGACATCGTGAAGTCGACGGGCATGCGGCAGGCAAGGGCTTCGGCGACAGCGGCGGTCTTCCGGCACTGCCAGCGGGTGAGAATCTGGGCGGGGCCGTCCTGCCAGCCCGTGCGGCAGGTTGCTTCGTCGTACCAGCCGCCCGGCCGGCACACTTCTTCGGCGTAGATGGGTTTTGTTGAGATGACGAAATCCGTGCAGACGCCGCTCGAGCCGATCCCTGGGGCGACGCCGCCCGTGCTGCCGCTTCCGATCCCGTCGATCACTTCGTCGCGTCCGGCGAGGATGTCGTCGGGAATCGGCGGACGCTCCGGGAAGCCGCGGTCGAGGATCTGTACCGCCCGGCATTCCGGATCGTCAGCGTTGCGGCAGCCCGCCACAACGTTGACGGCGGGGCCATAGAGCTCGCCCTCGCCGTCGCGGTATAGCGCAGCTTCTTCGCGCACGGCGTCGAGGTCGCCCGAGCCGAAGCCCCCGAGCCATTCGCTCGGACGCTTCGCGGCTTCGCCGATCATCCCTTTGACGTCGGGGCGCGGGGTTGCCTGTGCGGCACGGACCGCTTCGGCGGCTGCCTCCGCAGCTATATCAGCTGCGTCAGCCGCCTGGGCATCTCTCAGAGCGGCTGCCGTCCCTGCTGCGGCGGCTTCCGGAAAGACAAGAAGCGGGGCGCGCGTGAATTCCTTCACGGCACGGGGAAAGTCGGGGAGAAAAGTTGGGAAAGCGTTCGGCAGCTCGCCGATGACGCCAGCGGCAGCGCCGGCGGCAAGGACGGAAAGGAGGACGCGTCTTGAAGGCGCCTGCGGTTTTTTGAGGACCGGCCGCTTGCGGGCGGCCGGTGTTGCATTGAATCGTTTTCTTGACATGGTTTTCAGGGTTCCGTGCATGGGTCGGTCTGTAGGTGGCGGCGTTGCTCGCGCCTGGCCGGCGGTCCAGTCTTCCGGCTCAAAGCCGCGCGCTGATTTCAGCAGAGGGGTCTCAGGGGCGTTCCGTCACGGCGGCGTCTGATGCGCCACGCGCTTCGAGAAACCGGGCAATCGCCCTTCGCATTTCGCGGGATCGCGCGTTTTGTTCGCACCAAAGAAGCGCATAGCGCGGCCGGACTTCGCCAGGCACGATTTCGAGCTGCGCCGGCGTGTCGGCACGGGCCGCCGGGTTCGCCGGGTTCGCCGGGCCGCGATCGAGGCTCACAAGGCTCACGACGAGTGCCGGCACGGCAATGGGACTGCCCAAAGCCGCTTCGATGTAGCGCCACCGTGCGGGATCGACCGATACAGCGCAGCCGAGTGCGGTGAGCGGCGCAATGCGCGCTGCGATTTCAGCGCGTGCGACGCGGGCTGCAGGAACGGCCGGCTTAGCCGATTCGCTGTCTGGCGGCGCCTTTTCCATGGGGAGTCCTCGGAAAACGAGCGGAATCCCAAGCGAGGCGGCGTCCTTCGCGATCGTGCGGAGCGCTTCGTCAGGGACGGCAAGCGACATCAGAAGAAAGACGTCGGGCATCGCAGGGCGAATGTCTGAGGCCGCCGCAGCCGATGGCGGCCGGGCATTCCGTTCGCCGGCGGGAAGCGCCGAGCGGGCTTCGAAGTCTTCCAGCGTTGGGGCAGTCGTTGAAGCTGACGAGGCAGCCGCAGCAGCGCCAGCAGCGGAAAGGGCGGCATCGTCCGCTCGGGCGGCGTCTGCACTGACGACCGGGAGCTCGTGATTGACGGCCGAGACGGCGTTTTGCGCTGCGCCGGCGAGCGCGGACCCCGAGAGCAGGCCGGGAGCGAGAAGCAGAATCGCTGCTGCGGATCGCATGGCGCTGATGCGGGCGGCGGACTGCGGCGTTCGTCGCTGGCATTCCCTTGGGCTCTTTGCGGCAATCTTTGTCTTCAAGTCATTCATCGAAGGGCTCCGAAAGCGGTTGTGTTGGGATTGGGGTTCAAAAGCGGATCGGCTTCAAGCAGAGGCTCGGAAGCAGCACTGCGGTCCTGAACATCAACCGCTTGGCGCGGCTGTGCGCCCATGAGCGCCGCGGCGCGCTTCATTCCCGCGCGGGCGGCTTCCAAATGCGCGGGATCAAGCGGCATCGCCACGGGCGGGAGCTCGACGACGTCGCTCGCGCGCTCGATCGGCCGCGGGCGGCCCTCGTCTGTGATTGGAATCGTGGTGACAAGCGCGGCGTCGGCCGAGAGCGAAACAACGGCAGGAAGGCTCGTAAGCCGGAAGAGGCGGCGCAGTCCCCCCGCCTGATCGAAATAGACGCGCACGGATTCGCGACGCTCGAGGGTCGTCGCGGCTTCAGCGGCCGCTCGGCGCATGTCGCTGAGGCTTCCCTTCACGAGAACGATTCGAAGGGGCGCATCGCCTGGGGCCAAGCCGGCCGCGGAAGGAATAAGCCCGAGCGCATAAGCGGCTGCAAAGCGCCGCTGCGCCGGATCATCTGCATCGATGAAGAGGTATGTCCGCCGCAGGCTGTCGAGCGCCGCGAGAAGCGGTCCGCTCGACTGCAGGGCTTCGGCCATGCTGTTGCTGCCATCTGGGGCGTTTTGTTGAAGTGCGTCCCGCAGCTGTGCGTAAGGCGTCGCGAGCCGACGTTTTTCAACGCGGTCCGCGCGAGGGAGCGTGCCTGAAGGAATGCCGGGCGCAGGGCGGTCGGACCACGCCGCAAGCGCTCGGCGGTGCTCCGCGAGGCGCGCCTGCCATTCGCCTCTTTCGTAGGCGCGCCGGGCACGATCTTCAATGAGCGCCAGGAGATCGGGTTCCGATGGGGCGTAGACGGGGCCGAGCGGCGGATGGCGATGGGCCACGGGGGCGCTGTCGGGTGCGCGTTCGCCCGAGCGGGCGCAGGGGTCGCACGACGCGGCAGCGGCATTGGCTTCGGATGCGGCGGAGAGCGTTGGGCGTGCCGCGGGCGTACCAGCAGCCAGTGCCGAAGGAAGCGTAGAGGAAAGCATCAGGAGGCAAAGGGCCGCCGAGCGACGCGCAAGGCTTCCGCGCGAAAGTGCGAGTTTTGTCATGTTCGTTGGCCTTCGTTACGGGGTGACGGCTGGCGCAGAAAGCCCGGCATGGCCGGAAAGCGCAGATAGGCCGCTCAAGCCGGAAGCGTCGATCGTCTTCGTCATGCAGCAGTCGCGCCGGCGCCAGAGGAGAATGGCGCCGTCTTCGCCCGTCGCGGGAAAGGTCTTGCTGGCGCCCCAGATCGCGGTGCTGCGCCCGAGCGGCCAGCAGCAGGCGCCGTCCGTTTTGGCCGTTGACCGCGACGGGTGCACGAGCTGCGTTCGCCAGACGGCCTTTTCGAGAATGGGCTTCACGTAGGGCCCGCACTGGCCGCGCTTGCCGTGCGCGGCCCAAAGGATGCCTTCGCGCGAGAGCTTTACGGCGAAGCGGTGCGCCATGAGGTGCCAGGCCTGGAGCTCGGAGACCTGGCCCGCCATCCAGCCCGAAAGCGGAAAGACGCGGCCCTGGCACCCGGAGCACCAGTAGAGCTCATTCGAAGGCAGGCCCGCTGTGGCGAGCGTGCAGACGACGGCGCACCCCCCGAAGGCGGCGCCCGCAGTGCAGAGCGCCGCGACGGGCGCGAGGAGAAAGCTCGCGAGCGTGTCGTCCCAGAGCGGATCGAGTTCGCTCAGGTAGGCGAGATCCCAGGGCGCCTGCTCGAGGCAGCCGTTGTCAAGGAGCGCCTCGAGGACAAATAGCCAGGGCGTTTGATACCAAGACACCTTGTTCGGTGAGACAACGCGCGACGAAGCGCGACGAAAGAAGATAAAAACCTTATAAAACGCTACGCCACAGGGGATTCGAGACGGTGCCTTTCAAACGCCCACGGACAGAACCGCACAGAACGCGACAAAATGCGACAAAATACGATAAATAGTGTGTGGAAAACTGTGGGGAATGACCAGGCAT
>CAJMKD010000078.1 GCA_905213905.1 uncultured Sutterella sp.
GCCCGAACTTACCCGGACATGCGGCGCAGATGACCTTCTCACGAAAATCCGCTGCACGTAGAAATACCTCAGGAATACCTCTGAGGCACGGCCCATCGGTCCCAATTGCAATGCGCGTACGGTTGAAAACCGACATGCATCTGGCTAGAAGCGGCGCGCTTTGCCGCTTCCTCAACGTTCGCCGTCGCACGATGCTCGTTTGATCCGAGGCATTGGCGACTTCTCTGCGAACGCAGGCTTCTCTGCTTTCCTCTCGCCCCTGTCTCGGGCTTGCCACTCTTTAAAGAGAAGCTCTGCACATGAACAAGATTACGATCTGCGCGGCCGCCGCTGCCGCTCTCTTTGCGCTCAACGCGCAGGCTGCCGACGACACGTCGGGCGCAACGGTCAAAGTCAATGTGGCCGGCACGGAAATGCCCAAGGATGTCGACGCCGTCACGTCCGCTTCCGTCGTGCCGAAGGAATTCCGCCAGACGGTGAAGCCCAACGGCTTCTCCCGCGAAGGCGGCAAGGTCCGCGTTCTTTTCGTTGTCGGCGATCCCCGCCACGAATCCGTCGAATGGGACCTCGTCAACACCGCCATGAAGCACTTCATGGACAAAGGCTGCGAAGTCGAGCTGCGCGACCTCTATGGCATCGGCTGGAATCCCGTGATCACGCGCGACACGTTCTTCCAAGCGAAGGACGGCTTCGGCGCAACGCCCAAGGACGTGGCGGTCGAGCAGCTCATGGTCGCGCCCGCCGACTACATCATCTTTGCGTATCCGAACTGGCACGACACGCCCAACGCCATGGTGAAGGGCTACATGGAACGCGTCTTCCAGAAGAAGTTTGCCTACCGCGACACCGACAAGGGCCTCGAGGGGCTCCTCAAGGGCAAGGGCATCTTCACGATCATGAACTGCGGCTGGATCGGCCAGGGCCGCGGCGGCCTCGGCGACGGCATCGACAAGAACCCGATCTGGGACAAGTACCTCACCGCCTTCAAGACGCTCGACGACGACACCGCCGGCTTCTGGGGCGTCACGAACATGGGCCGCTTCTGCAACGACCAGACGCCCGCCAATCTTTCGAAGAACTATGGCAAGGAAATCGAATCGCTGCGCGGCGATCTCGTGAAGTTCCTTGACAAGACCTTCAAATACACCAAGTAAAAGTTTGGTTTGACGATGCAGGACGGCCGCACCGATGCATTTCGGGGCGGCCGTTCCTTTTTTGGGTTCGCTTCCGGCTGCAGAGAATGCAGCTCACGCGCTCAGCGCCGCGATCAGGCGGCCTGCTCGCGGATATAGGCCTGCAGATCCTTGATGGTGATGAAAGGCATCGACCACGCTTCGGCGAGCTTCATCAATTCGGGCGTGCGCAGCATTTCGCCGTTTTCTCCCATGATTTCGCAGCAGAGCCCGCAGGGCGCGAGGCCCGCGAGCCGGCAGAGGTCGACCGTGGCTTCCGTGTGGCCGTTCCTGACGAGGACGCCCGCGTCTTTTGCGCGCAGCGGAAACATATGACCCGGGCGGCGGAAGTCTTCAGGCCGCGCGTCGGCTTCAATCGCCTTCTTCGCCGTAAGCGAGCGGTCGAAAGCGGAAATGCCCGTCGACGTCTCAACATGATCGATCGACACGGTAAAGGCCGTCTCGTGATTGTCGGTGTTCTTCGCCACCATCGGCGGCAGATCGCGCTTGTCGGCAAGCGCATTCGTCATCGGCATGCAGATGAGGCCGCGTCCGTGCACTGCCATGAAGGCGATATTTTCTGGCGTTGCGAATTCCGCTGCGCAGATGAAGTCGCCCTCGTTCTCGCGGTCGGGGTCGTCGGTGACAAGAATGATGCGGCCGGCGCGCAGCGCGTCAAGCGCTTCCGGGATGGTGCTGAAGGAGCGGATGGTCATCTCGAATGCAATCCTTGGAGACAAATCTGGCGAGCCTCAGCACGCTGGGCGCGTTCGCGTTCGGGAAACGCGAAGGCCTGACGCCCTGAGGAACTAAAGCCCGAAAAAGTTCCCTCAGGGCGTCAGCATTCGACGTGCGAAGCGCTTTCATCCCGCCCGCCGCCCATGTCACGGCCGGGCAGACGGCATTGACGCCTTCGCTTTCAGCTTCGTTCTTTCATCCCGACTATACGGTCGGCACCGGAATCTCACCGGTTCAGCACCTGCCTTGCGGGCAGGCGCTCGCGGGCTCTACCGCCGGTGGGGAGTTTCGCCCCGCCCTGAAGAAGCCATCTTTCGGAGAAGGGCGAATAATTGCATCTCAGAAGACTTTTGTCAATACCCTTAAGGCAAATGCTGATGGTGCTGATGGTGCTGCTGGCGGTGCTGATTGCGAACGTTCATTGGCCTCGCGGCTGCGCCAGGCCCTTGCCCAGCCGCGGCTCGCTCTTCGGCTGTTCTCCGACAACATGTTCACGCCTTTTAGAATTGCTTGCTGCATCATCAGTTGCCTTTTCAGACAATCGTCCTTATCCCATTTATTCGGTCGGATGCGCCTTTGGCGGGAAATCATTCGGCAGCTTACCTATGAACAACGTTAACGCTCACGCTCGTGCCGGCTACGAAATCATGGCGCCGGCGGGCGGCTTTGCCGCGCTTTCTGCTGCGCTTGCGGCACGAGCCGATGCTGTTTATTTCGGCGTCGGCGCTCTCAACATGCGCGCTCGCGCCGCGCAAGGCTTCACGACGGCGGACCTGCCTGAGATCGCCGGGCGCTGCCGCGACGCCGGCGCAAAGTCCTATCTGACGGTCAATGCCATCGTCTACGACAAAGAGCTTGCGCTCATGCGCGAAATTCTTCATGCCGCAAAAGATGCCGGCATCTCGGCTGTGATTGCCTCGGATCCTGCAGCGATTCTTGCTGCGCGCGCGTTGGACCTCGAAGTGCATCTTTCGACGCAGCTCAGCATCTCCAACGTAGAGGCGCTTCGCTTTTATGCGCCCTACGCGGATGTTGCGGTGCTTGCGCGCGAGCTCACGCTTGAGCAAATCGCCGAAGTCTCACGCGAAATCGAACGCGGGAAGATTTGCGGACCGAGCGGCGAGCTCATGCGCATTGAATGCTTCTGCCACGGCGCGCTCAGCATAGCAATCAGCAGCAAGTGCAACATGAGCTACTTCACGCGCGCCAAAAACGGCAATCGCGGCGAATGCGTGCAGAACTGCCGCCGCAAGTACCGCCTCACCGACGTCGAGCGCGGCGATGTCATCGATTTCGACGGCCGCCGCTTCCTTTCGCCAAAGGACTGCCGCAACCATGTTCTTGCCGACACCGAGACGCACCATGCAGTTCTCGATCGGCGGCAACTCAGCCTTGCCTTCCTTCTTGAGATCGTTCAGAAGTTGAGCATACTTCGGTAGCCAAAGCTGTCGAAGCGGAAAAGTTTCGTGACCTGAAAATTGAAATTTAGTTTCGGGAGGAAGCAACGCGGACGTCATAAGCAAAGCCTTATATTCATCTGGAGAATTCCTCCAGATGGTGAATTCTACTCACCGCGCTGCCAAGGTACGCGATTTATCCGTTTCTTTGATTTGACCTCAGTCACCCAAAGACGGAACGCCGATGCTGAGTTCAATCCACAGAAGGATCGCCTTTGGCTCCTTTGGACTTATAGACTAGCCACGGAAGCGTCCTTTGAAGTACCATTCGCTATTTTTAGATATTCGTAACTCAATAAATATTGAGGGTTTCCTTGTCTTAGCAAATGAGCTGAAAAGGAACAAATCATGAATGCGACTTGCTCTCGCAGCGGTGAATCCTTCCAAGCGCTCGCCCAATTCCTGAAGTCCTCAGACTGATCTCTTCTCAGACATTTTCTGCCGGCGGCCGCGCCCTCTTCCCCCAACCGACCGATGACCTCAGTCGTCAAGGAACCCGAGCACGGCCTCGAGGAATGCTTCGGGACACTCTTCCTGCGGCGAATGTCCGCAGTCGAGCGGATGCCCCGATACCGTTCGGGCACGATCGCGCCAGGTGTCGACAACGTCGTAGAGCTTTCCGACCGTGCCGCGGCCGCCCCAGAGAAGGAAGAGCGGCGCTTCGATGCGCTTTTCCGCATCTCTCGCATCGTCTTCGAGATCGATCGTCGCTGCGGCCCGGTAGTCTTCGCAAATGGTATGGATTTCGGCCGGATCCTGATAGCAACGCAGATATTCTGCAAACACTTCGTCCTCAACGACGCCCTTGATCTTGATCTGTCCCTCGATGTGATGCCGCAGGTAGTACGCCGGATCGTAGCCGATCATTCTTTCTGGGAAGGGCGCCGGCTGAATGAGAAAGAACCACCAGACATACTTGGTCGCGAATTCCTTGTTCGTCCGTGCGTACATGAGGGCCGTCGGCGCAATGTCGATGAAGACCGCCTTTCGCACGCATTCGGGATAGTCGAGCGCAAACCGGTGCCCGACGCGCCCGCCGCGGTCATGCCCGACGAAGTCGAATAACGGCAGGCCGAGGCCTTTCATGAGGAGCGCCAGGTCTTTTGCCATCTCAACCTTGCTGTACGTCCGGTGCGCCGGATCGCCCGCAGGCTTGCTGCTGTCGCCGTAGCCGCGCAGATCCGCGAGGATGACTTCGCGGTCCTTCGCGAAATCCGGCGCCACCTTTCGCCAGATCACATGATTGTGCGGATGCCCGTGCACCATCAGAAGCGGCGTTTTCCCGCCGGGTCGGCCTCCCCGCGCAAAGCGAATAGTGATGCCGTTTTCGAGCGACGCATCAAATAGTTCGAAGCCAGGCACAAACGGGGAAGGACCGCGCGAACAAAGCTTCATTTTTCTCCTCCTCAAAGAAGCCGGCAGCAAAATCAATGGATCAGGAAGAACTGATTTGACTCAGCTTTAGGAAAAGTGAATTCTGCCTCTCACCCGTCGGCGCATGCAATCGGTATAA
>CAJMKD010000079.1 GCA_905213905.1 uncultured Sutterella sp.
TGCCGTCCGCGAGCGGCGCGCCGTGAATGTCGCAGACGAGGCCGAAGCCGTAGTCCTTTGATTGGCGCTGGGTGCCGCGGTCGCGCGACATCGCAAGGAACCCTGCGTCCACAATCACCTGGCCCTTGGCCTTCTGGTGGCCGATCACCGTCGCGAGAACCGAGCCCGCAATGCGGCTGATCGGCGCAACGCCGAGATTCGCCATGAAGAGGTCGAAAAGCGAATAGACCCCCGCGCGGATTTCCGTGACGCCTTTTTCGTCTTCGGCAAAGGCGAGGGTGGGGGTTGAGCCGACGGAGACGATCGGCACTTCAAAGCCAGCTGCGCGCAGCGCCTCGGCCGCTTCAACGATGCCGTCGCGCTCGCGCTGTGCAGCGCGCCGGATGCCTTCAATGCTCTTCTCGTCGTAGCTGCCGCCCGCGTGCGTGATGACGCCCGCGAGCTTTGCGCCGGCATGCTTTGCCGTCAAAGCGCGCGCCACCGCGATGATTTCCTCCGATCCGGGCTGGAGTCCCGAGCGATGACCGTCCACGTCGATTTCAATTAGCGCGGGAATGTCTTCGTTCGCGCTTTCGCAGAAATCCGCGACGCACTGCGCTGCTTCGACGCTGTCGAGAATCACCTTGAGGTCGCACCCCGTCGTGCGTCGGATTTCGGCAACGGCCGCGAGCTTCTGCGGCGCAATGCCCACTGCGTAAATAATGTCTTTCACCCCTTTGCCGGCAAAGTAGCGGGCTTCGGCGAGCGTCGACACGGTGGCAGGCCCCGCGGGCGAAACCATCTGACGCTTTGCTATCGCCCAGGACTTGTGGGTCTTGAGGTGCGGGCGCAGCGCAACGCCGAGCGCTTCGGCGCGGCGCTTGGCAAATTGAAGGTTCGCTTCGAGCTTCTCGTCGTCGATCACGAAGACCGGGGTCTCAATGCGCGGATCGTCCAGAAGACAACCCGTGAGGGGCGTTTCAGGCATGAATTTCTCCTTTGAATCTGGGGTCGCAGGCTGATGCCGGCGTCTCGGGCCGGCAAAGTCTCAAGTAATGCGCGTGAATCTTATTGCGCGCAGCTCTTTTCGAAGGCTTCGAGCCAGCCGCGAAGCGGCTCGCCCGGCTGATCGACGTTCGAGCCGATCATCGCGAAGCCGGGCTTCACGTCAGCCTGGGGCGCTGCTTTGAGAATTTCCCGCTCGCTTGCGATGATGCCGCCGCCCTCATGCGTCGTTTAGGGATAAACGGGAATCGCACCAAATTTTTCCGCCTCGAGGAAGGTCATCATGACGCGCGGCATCTTGCCGCACCACATGGGGTAGCCGAGGAAAAGCACATCGAAGGCCTCCGCCTCGGGGAGCGGTCCGACGATCGCGGGGCGCGCATCAGCGTCCGACTCGGCCTCGGCGCGCTTCGTCGTTTCGTTGTAATTGACGCTGTAGGGCGTCTCGGGCTTGATTTCGAAGGTTTCCACCTGATGGCCGAGCGCTTTGAGGCGCGCAGCAATCGTGAGCGCAAGCCGCTTGGTGTTGCCGACCTCGATGAAGCGCACGCCGCCCGAAACCCAGTTCTCACCGGCATGAGAAAAGTAGGCGACGAGAATGCGCTTGGATGCTGTGGTCATGAAAGGATTCTCCCAAACTAAATGACGAATGTGCATCGTAGCGCTTAACAGTAGCGCAGAAACAGGCGATTTCGGCGGGCGCCAATTCCTATAATTGGGCGCGGCTTATGCCGCGTGCCTCAGCAGAATTACTTTTCCCCATGTCCTTCAGCTACGAAACCATCCTCGCCGCGATTGTCTTCGCAGGCCCCAATCTCTACCTCGGCAAGCAGCTTCTGCGTCTTTTCTGGCCGCTTCGCATGCTGCGCTACTCGAAGCGCTCGCCTGTGACGCCTGACATGATGCGCAAGCTCGCTCAGCTTGCGGCCACCGACAAGGAGGTTCGCGCGGCTGTGCCGATCGGCCGCACGCTCGCCGTTCTCGTCGGCGCCAAGCTCACTGAAGAAGAAATGCGCTACCGCCGCTTCTGGTGGCGCAGCTGGTTCTACACCATCGCATCGCTCCTTTTCTTCTACACGCAGCCTTCGATCTTCGGCGAAGGCGCGAACCCCGAAGCCTTCTCGCTCGCCATTGTTCTGACGGAATCCCTCTGCGCCTACGCGCAGGCGCTTCTCGTGCAGTCCGTCGCCGACTTCAGGCGCTACCTCATCAATCGCTACCTTGACGCGCGCGAAGAACGCGCCGCCGCTCAGACAACGGCCGAAAGCGCCGAACCTCTGGAAGCGCCCCAGGCCGAACCGGAAAATGCCGACGACCACGAAGCCAAATAGGGGAAGCGGCCGCAGCAGAGCTTTCTTCATGCAAAGAAGCTTCACAGCAAGTTTGCTGCATTAATCGAACAGCAATTCACTATAGCCGCAGGTTATCCGAAGACCTGCGGCTATGCTTTCTGGCGCGCTCATGCCGAGCAAAAAAGCGATTCCTGACGTATTTCAAGGCATTTCAAAGTCGGACCGTTGTTTTTACGACACATATAATTTTCATAGAATTCAATAGGTTGCTCAAATACAGGGTCTCAAATCACAGCAAACAACACTTTTCTTTGAACCGAACGGGCCGTTCTCTTGTATTTGCCCTTAGAACCTGCCAATATTCGCGTTAACGCGTAAGTCTTATTCCAATTGAATCCTTTTTTCTTACTCCAATTCGAAATGGATCAAGGGGAAAGTAGCAAGACTTGCGAGACCAGCGCGAAGTCCGGCCAACGTGCACAACGCCGGAATTCACACATTCACTTGCCGCGACGCAACGTGCCGCGGCCCCCGTAAGGAAAGGTTCAAAAATGAAAAAGACCCTTGCAGCTCTTGCAGTCCTCAGCGCCTTTGCCGGCTCCGCCCTTGCCGCCGACGTGACGCTCTACGGCCGTGCCGACCTCGGCCTCCGTTACTCCCACGTTGACGGCGACCAGGCCAACAAGGACGCCGTTGATACGTTCGAAATGGCGAGCGGCAACTACTCCGGCTCCCGCTTCGGCCTCAAGGGCACGGAAGAGCTCGGCAACGGCCTGAAGGTGGGCTTCGTTCTTGAAAATGGTTTTGATGCCGACACCGGCGAGCTTGGCGAAGAAGATACCATCTTCAATCGTGAAGCTATTGTCCGCGTGATGGGCAACTTCGGTGAACTCGGCTTTGGTCGTACGTCTATCCTCGCTAATGATGCGAACACGTACGGCATCGGCGGCAACTTCTCGGCCCTTGTCACGGGCTGGGGCGACGTTGGCGGTCAGGGTGCTCTCTGGGGCGCTGGTTATGAGTCCCGAATGAGCAACATGATCACCTATGTGACGCCTGAATTTGCTGGCCTCAAGGTTTATGCTCAGTACTCTTTCGGTGACAACACGCACACCGATGAGGATGAGGCTAAGCTCACCCATGAAGAAGGCAAGACCACGACCGACCGCTACTACGGCATCGGCGTCACCTTCGACGTCAACAACCTGAACCTGACGGCAATCGTTGACAGCACGAACCGCTCGACGGCACACGTGGCTGGCAACGAGCAAGACGTTAAGGATGCTGTCCGCGTTATCGTTGGCGGCAGCTACGATTTCGGCATGGTCAAGCCCTATGTTGCCGCTGCCTACTTCAAGGACGGCGCAATTGAAGACGTCGCTGACATGGTCAGCGCCAGTGCCTTTGACACTGCAACCGATTACTATTACGACGGCTACGGCATCATGGTCGGTGCCAATGCGCCTGTCTTCGGCGGCACGTTCCATGCCACCCTTGGCTATCTCGACGCTGATGCTGATCGAGACGCGGCGGGTGATCTCGCTGAGAAGGTTGAAATGAACCGCTGGGTCATTGGCTTCGGTTATGACTACAACCTTTCGAAGCGCACCGTCATTTATGCTGACGCCGGCTATGCGCGTGACAGCTGGGAACAGAAGGGTCAGGAAGATGCCGATCCCTCGATGTTCCAAGCTGCCGTTGGCATGGTTCACTACTTCTAAGCAATTCGCTTGAAGCGTTCTCACGACGTAGCCGATCAGCGCTTTCGATGCTAGCGGAGAGCAATGATCACGAAGTTCGAGGAATTAGCTACTCCAAGGCCTTCACCTGACGACTGACAACGCAACAAAGATTGCCCAAAGAGCCTTTCCTGAATCGGGAGAGGCTCTTTTCATATGGATCGCATTTAACGCCGATCAAAAGCCGACGTCCACAACTGCCGAGGCAGCGAGAGCAGGGCAGATGTATCGTTCCTCATATTTCTCAAATTCGCTTTGAAGCCATCATGTTTGCCCTCATTGCCACCATCGCCGTCGTTCATTTGCTGGCGCTTGCTTCGCCTGGCCCCGATTTCCTTTTCGTCACGCGAACAGCCGTGAGCCAGTCCCGCGGCAAGGCCATGCTCGGCGTTCTCGGCATCACGGCCGGCGTTGCATTCTGGGCAGGCCTTTCCATTCTTGGCCTGCAGGTTCTTTTCACGTTCCTGCCCTGGCTGCAGAGCACGATCACCGTTGCCGGCGGCCTTTATCTCATTTGGATGGGCTGGCAGCTCCTCAAAAGCGCCATGAAGAAGCCCGCAGCGGACGCGAATGCCGATGCCAGCCTGAACGGGGAGGCGGGCGACACGATGCAGCATCCGTTTCTCTTCGGCCTTCTCACGAATCTTGCTAACCCGAAAGCCATCATCTACTTCGGCAGCAT
>CAJMKD010000080.1 GCA_905213905.1 uncultured Sutterella sp.
CGCTGCTTTCTCAGCCAGTTGGCCGCCTGCCAGGGTGTTTTCTTGTCCTTCAGATCGGTCGAGGCGACCATGGCGGCTGCTTCGTTGAAGGCATTGAGCTTCACAATCACGTTGTGTCGAGAGACGCGCGAATCCTTGCCCGCATTCGTAATGAAGCGAATTTCGTCGTTTCTCGCCGAGACAGGCACCGCCATCGTGATTTCCCGCTTGGCCTTGTCGATGTCGCTCTGATAGGTAAGGTCGCCGTTGAGCCGGAATCGCTGGTAGTTGAGCGGCCGGCTTGATGCGAGGTCGAGAATCTGCCGGGCCGTGATGCCGCCCGCGCCTCGGAAGTTCTTCTGCGCGACGCGCATGTTCTGACGAAAGGCCGCGAGGTCGTCGGCCGTGATCTGATGCGGCACGCCGCCCAGCGTCGTCAAAAGCACGCGCGCGGCATCCCAGTCGCCGCGTACTTCACGCTCCGTCAGAATGATGTTCTGGGCTCTCGGAAGCTTCCCTGCGGCCTCTCTTTCGAGCTTGTCGGCGCGGAACCGAGCCTTGGCCTCGCTTACGTGACCGCGGACGCGCCCGATCCAGCTTGTCTTGTCGTCGTCGCTTGCCGGCATCAGTCTTCCTCATCCTCATCGGTGCGCCAGATCGGCGCAAAGTCTTCGCGAAGCTTCGCCTGAGACTCAAAGCCCGTGCGGCGCTTGATGCTCAAGAGCGTCGATTCGTTCGGGAGCGCAATCCGCTTTTGCGGCAGCGCCTGATCGAAAACGTCGAGGCCGGCCGCGGCCATCACGGCGAGATATTCGTCTCGACGCCCGTAAACCCGCTGAGAAACGAGCGAGAGGTCGTACTGCTCATCGGGCTTCGTTTCGTAGTAGATGACATTTGAATCCCACGGCCTGGCGTTTTCCGAGAACTTCACGATCTCGCGAAAGAATGCTGCGGCCGCGCGCGTGTCCTTATCGATCATTCGCCGCCCCTCAAATCGTCACAATGAAGCCGTCGACCAAGGAGTTGAACTTGTTGATCTCCTTCGTCATGTCGATGGTGCTCTGAACGGCGAGCTGACGGCGCACGAAAAGGCAGGTGGCGAGGACCGCCGCCTCAACGTTCGTCAGATCGCCCTTGAAGCGGTACTTCTCGCCGTGCTCATCCATGCCGTCGATTTCGATCTGCGAAGACGGATCGGCCGCCACAACAAGGTCGTCGAAAACAAGCTGCGGCGACATGCCGTCCGCCGAGAGGCTCTGGCTCATCTCGAAGAAGATGCGGATGGCCTCTTCCATGTTGTCATCCTTGAAGAAGCTTTCGCGGTCGACGCCGATAACGTTCGTGACGACCTCGAAGCCCTCGAGCCGCTTTTCGCTGTAGGGATTGCGTTTCACAAAAGCGAGAACGCGCGCCTCTTCGTCATAGACGGAAAGGAGCGTCACCGGCTCGCCGCTTCGACCGGCAAAAATGGCCTGGATCTTTATCAATTCCCCGCCTCCGCCTCTTCGGCCTTGACTTCATGCGGCGCACAACGGCCGCAGCTCTTGATCGTGATCTGCTTCACAACGGGATAGCCTGCGGGGTCGTCCGCGTCACCTGGCGTGCCTTTGCCGTCGTTTGCCTCGCCGATTTTCGGCGCGTAGAACAGCGGAATCGAGCAATGCAGATTCAGATCGACCGTGTAGCACATCAGATTGTTTTCGGGCGGCAGCGGTATCAGCATGGCGGGCGTCTCAGGCGACTCGATCTGCACGGGCCATCGCGTCTTGAAGCCTGCAAAGGCGTATTCCGCCGTGAATCGCCGCGCATCCATGCTGTCGACATAAAGAAGGAGCTGCGCGGCAATGCTTCGGGCCGTCGGCTCCAGGTGCGAAATGATCGCCGTCTGCAGCCGAACGTCCGCCGCAATGGTCTTGAGGCCGAAAACGCGCTTCTTCGGATCGTCCGAGATCGTGACCATCGTCTTCTCGGCGAGCTGGCGCGTATAGTCGCGGCCCGTCGGCGTGAGGTTCCGGTCCATCGCAAAGATCATGACCGGCGCCGGATAGCCCTTCACCGTGTGCCCCTGATCGAGCTTTCGCCATTTCGCGAGCATGTCTTCCACAGAATCGACCATGCGCCCGGGCGCATAGAGGATGGCCGTTGATGACGGCCGCTCGATGTAGCGCTCGATCTCCCGATTCGTGGGAACGAGCTCGGCGAAAAAGCGCTCGAGGTAGTGCGAAAACGCGATTTTGATCGGGTCGAACATTTAGCGGTAGCCTCGCAGAATGCGGCTGTAGATCGGCGTGCGGTCGTATTCACGATCCGCGTCAGATCGGCCCTCGGAGAAGGTCGGCAGCTTCGTCATGCTTCGGAAGAGCGCCGCATCTTCCCGCATCTGCTGCGCCGGATCGATGGAAACAACGACCGGCTTCTCCGCTGCGGAGTCAAATGACGGCTTGGCCTTTGCCGGATCTGCCTTTGCAAGCAGAGCAACGAGCTCTTCGTTCTGCGCGCGCAGGTATTCGATCGTCTCGCTTGCCACGTCCCGCTCGGCAGATACGCTGTCGAGAACCTTGAGCAGGCCTCGAACCTGTTCGCCGTAAATGGCGGCCTCAACGTCTTCGGCCGTCATGTCGGCAACGCTGTCGAGCGAAAAGCCGCGGTTCGTCGTGTAGTTCGGCTCAAGCACGTAGTCGAAGCCGTAGAAGGTCGGCCTCAGCTCATCAATAGCGCTCGAGAAGCCGCCCGCGCGCGACTGAAAGAGCTTGGCCGCAACCTTGCCGCTGTCGGTGTCGAGAAACTCATCCTGATGCTCAATCGTGCCGTCTGGATAGGCCTTGAGGTACGTCGTAACGATGGCGGGCTCCACAATGGCGGGCCGGCCCTTGTCGATGCCGCCTTCCTGCGGATCCATGCCGAACTTCATGCGCGTCCAGTGCCCGTAGTAGCCGAGCATGTCGCGGTTCTTCACGCGTTCCTGGCATTCCGGCGAGTTGATGGCGGCCACAAGAGCGGCAATGTTGTAGTTTCGATCGCGGCCGCGGAAGTGGCGCCCGCGCTCCTTTAGGTTGTTCTTAATGATTTCCGTCTTCAGCATTTTCTTCGGGGAAAATCGGTGATTTTCCGTTGATGATATGGATCGTCAAAGGGGCGCCCTGCGCTGTTTTTCCTCAAATATCGGCGAGCAGTGCTTTCGCTTTGCTCAAGACGGACTTCGAGAGATCGCGCCGATCGTCGTAGGCATCTTCAGCGGCGATGTAGTTGGCGCTCTCCAGAAAAGCGAAGCTCATCGCGTCGATGATGTCAGGGGACTTGATTCCCTCCTTCCGCATCACGTCCTTTCGCTCCATCTGATAGCGAAGGCCGCCCGTTTCGGTGAAGTGATACGGCAGCCGGGTGCCTTCGTCGATGATCTTTTCTCTCAGCTTAGGCGCAATGCCATGCGGCAGCCGGACGCGCCCCTGGCGGATGGCGTCGCGAAAGCGGACCATCGCGCACGCACGAAGATTGAAGAAGCGCTCTCGATTGGCGCGCTTGAAGCACGGATTGCCCCAGATCACCTTGTTGACAGGCACCCCCTGTCGGGTGAGCATCTGAACGAGGCCTGCGCCGAGGCCGCCCGCGTCGATGTAAAGGCTCGCATTGGAATAGCGGCCCATGAGCTCGGTTATTTCGCCGGCAACGTCCGTCAGGTCGCGGGAGTTCGTGCAGAGCGGGATCGAAACGTACTCAATGCGCCTCGCATCTTCGCCGCTGTCAGCATAGCCCACGCACTTGGCAATGACGATCACGGAATCATCTCGATACTCGCCCGCGCCCACGTCAACAAGGATCAGACAGCCATCGAGAGCGCCCGAACGAATGACATGCCCGTTCTCAAAGGCGCGTTCTATGTCTTCGCGCGCGAGAAGCACGTTCGACGTGTCCTGCGCAAAGAGACCGAGCACGCGAATCTGATATTCGACGGTGTTTCGCCCGCCCGTTTCCTGCGCGCGGTCTGCGAGCCACTGTTCCGTCACGAATGGCGAGAGCTCGGAGCTGAAGCGCAGCGCCACCCATGAGCCGCCGTTCTTTGTCGAGAGCGTGTGATGCGTATCGTAGAAGCGGCCCGCGCTTCGCACGCCCTGGGAGGCCATGAGGGTACGGTTTCCAGGCTGCGTCTGCGTGCCGTCGATCACGTCGAAATGCTCATCAGGCACGCCCGCGGCTTCGTCGATGATGATCATCTGCCAGAAGCGGTGCTTGCCGGCCACGCCGATGGCCTCGCCCTTCTTCATGGCGATCTGCGTAATGAACCACTGCGCTTCGAACCCGTTCACGCTGACCTTTTCCGCCCGAATCGTGTAGTAGTCGTTGATCCAGGCGTGCGGCCCGTTTTGAATCTGGTTGCGCGTATCCTGCATTTCCTTCCAGACGCCTTCGGCCACGGTCTTGATGATCGGCGCGCCGATGTATGTGTTGGATCCGATCTCCACCTTGCCGTCGTAGCGGGCGAAAGGGAAGCAGAGAAGATGCCACAGCGCAATACGGGCGAATGAGGCCGTCTTGCCGGTGTTGTGGAGAACCGTGAAGTCGTTCGCAAGGAATCGGTGATCCCCATCCAAAACAAAGCCGTAGTAGTCGCCCTCACCGAGACATTCGACGGAACGAATGCCAAACAAAAGATGATTGCGTTGCTTCCTACCTGCCACCGGTTTCCTTCGCTCAA
>CAJMKD010000081.1 GCA_905213905.1 uncultured Sutterella sp.
ACTACTGCTTGCCGGCCTACCCGAGTCGTACGATGAAAACATCCGCAATGACTCTATAAAGGGAGGTAACCGAAATGAGCATTTCTCGACGCACACTCATCAGCTCGTCCGTTCTCGGCCTGGGCGCCGGTCTATCCGGGATCGCCTTCGCAAAGTCGGACGTCCCTCAGAAATGGGATGAAGAGGTCGACATCGTCATTGTCGGGTCTGGCTTCGCGGGCCTCACGGCTGCTTACGTCGCCAAAAAGGCGGGCGCGAACGTCGTCGTTCTCGAAAAGATGCCGACCCCGGGCGGGAACTCAATTATAAATGGCGGCATCATGGGCGTGCCGGGCACCGAACTGCAGAAGGAAAAAGGCATTGAAGACTCGCCCGAAAAGATGGCGGCCGACATGCTCAAGGCGGGCCTCGGCATGAACCATCCCGACAAGGTGAAGGCGCTCTGCGAATCGGCCTATCCTGCCTACCGCATGCTCGTCGACGAGCTCGGCGTCGAGTTCCACAAGGACATTCTCAAGCACGAAGGCGGCCATTCCGTCCCGCGCAGCATGTTCACGATCAATGGCTCGGGCTCGGAAATCGTCAAGAAGCTCCTTGCCGGCCTTGAAAAGCTCGGCGTCGAACCTCGCACCCGCACGATCGTCGATGAAATCCATCGCAATGACAAGGGCGAAGTCGTCGGCGTCACGGTTCGCGAAAACTATCGCTTCGGCCGCGAGGACTCCGGCCGCAAGAAGACCATTCGCGCCAAGAAGGCAGTCATTCTTGCGCACGGCGGACTCTTCGCCGATGTCACTAACCGCAAGATGTGCGATCCGAAGCTCGGCGAAGCCTTCCAGACCACGAACCAGCCGGGCGCAACGTCGGAGCTCTGGCGCGAAGCCGCTTCAATCGGCGCGCAGCTGATCCAGGAAGACTGGATCCAGTGCCTGCCCTACACGTCGCCTGACGAAAAGGGCTTCGGCATCGGCTGGGCCTGGGCCGGCCACACGCAGGCCTACGGCTTCTGGATCGATGCCGCCACGGGCGAGCGCTTCGTGAACGAACTTGCCGACCGCAAGATCCGCTGCGACGCCATCCTCGCGCAGAACAACCTCGGCCACGACTGCCTCTCGATCGGCGACAAGAAGGTGGCCGACCAGTTCGAAACGTTCCGTCCGGGCTGGTTGAAGCGCCAGCTCGACGCCAAGGTCGTCTTCGAATATCCGACGCTCGAAGACATGGCCCGCGCGCACAAGATCCCGCTCGATAAGCTCAAGGCCACGATCGCTGCCGTGAACGAATCGGTGAAGACGAAGAAGGATCCGCTCGGCCGCGCCGTGAATCCCGACCTGAAGCCGCAGGACAAGGGACCGTGGTACGTATCGCGACTCTCGCCCAAGGTTCACCACTGCATGGGCGGCATCCTCACGACGCCCAAAGCCGAAGTAATCGACGTCAAGGGCCGCATCATCCCGGGCCTCTACGCTGCAGGCGAAGCGACGGGCGGCGTGCACGGCGCCGTGCGCTTGGGCTCGAACGCCACGCCGGACTGCGTCGTCAACGGCCGCATCGCCGGCATGGAAGCTGCCAAGCGCTGATGCTTGCGTTCTAAAGCCTGATTCATGAAAGCCGCCGAATCCGCTTCGTCATGATGCGGATTCGGCTTTTTGCTTCATGCTTCGGCTGAATGCGTCGCTTGCGCCGCCTTTGCCGAACATAGAAAGCGAATCAGTTCACCGACAACGGCCGGCGCTTCCCGATCCCGCCGCCGGCAGATCCGAAGGCGTCGCAGCGTCCAGGCATCCGCAAGCGGCACGCGCACGAGGTCGCTATTGAAAAAGCTCACGCCGCCCGGCACCACCGTGATGCCGAGGCCAGCTGCCGCCATTGCGAGCGCTTCCGCATAGCTCGAGACATAGACGCGCGCCTTCATGGGCTTCCCTATTTCGCGCGCTTTCTCGTGGAGCGTCTCAAAAAGCGCATTCCCGCTCACAGCCACAAAATCAAAAGCAAGCGCGCTTTCGAGAAAGATCGCTTCATTCGGGCGGGCTGCGAGCGGATGCGCTATCGGTACCGCAAGCATCATCCGGACTTCCCGGTACGGCTCGAAAGACAAATCCGGATGGACGCAGTCAAAGCCCGTGACGCCAAGGTCAGCCGTGCCGCTCGCCACGGCGCTCAGAAGCTCCCAGTTGTGCAGATACTTGACAACATTGACGCTCGCTTCCGGATGCGCTGAAAGAAACCTCGCCAAGTCGCCGGGCAGAAAAGTCGCCATGGCGTTCGAGTTGGACGCGACTTCGATCATGCAGCGCCCTTCGGTATCCCGCCGGTACGGCATCAGTTCCGCATCGAGCTTTTCTGTTCTTTGCAGGAGCGCTTTTGCGTGCTGCAGCACAAGAACGCCAGCCGCCGTCGGCTGAACGCCACGCGAGCGACGGCTTAGAAGCGCTGTGCCAAAGCGCTTTTCCAGTTCAGAAAGCCGCGCGCTCGCCGAGCTCGGCGCCAAATGCACGACCTCGGCCGCACGGCTGACGCTTTCCATCGTCGCAGCCGCCACAAAGAGCTTGAGGTCCGTTGTATCGAAGAGAAGCATGTCGAATCTGCGTGTTGTTTTCCGACGCTCGACGCGTGATTTCGTTATTTCCGAATTCTAATCTCAAAAATTTTCGCTTTTCCGCCTGCGTCCTTCCCGATACGATCCTACGCGAGGCGCCCCGCACGGCGCCAGGAAGACCAACCACATCAAGCTATGGAAAGGACCATCATGCCGTTTCTTCGCAAGACCGCACTCCTCACAGCGAGCGTGCTCATCGCTGCCGGGTTTGCAGCAAATTCGATTTATGCTAATCCACCTGCGCAACTGGAAGCCGCTGCTGTTGCGTCGCAAAACTACTTGAAAACAATCCCCTGGGATGCCGAGTACGATGTCGTCGTGATCGGCTACGGCTTTGCCGGGGGCGCAGCCGCCATTGCCGCCGCGGACGCCGGCGCCAAGGTGCTGCTGCTCGAAAAAGCGCCGGAAGGCCAGGAAGGCGGCAACAGCCGCTATGCCGCGCTGCTGGCGATCTGGTTTGATGCCTCGAAAGCCTCTGATGAAGAGGTTCTCGAGTACTTCCGCCGCATGCGCGGGCTCTCGGGCAATCCGTCCGACGAGGTCTACAAGGCCTACATCGCTGAAGCCAAAAAGCAGGTCGAGTACCTGAAATTCCTCGGCGCGGAAAATCCGCCCACGTCCTACTACGCCGAATATCCCGAATACCCGGGCGCTGAAGCGATCGGCCTCACGCTCGTCAAGAAGCCGGGCGGGGACGGCCGCCTTTACGGGCTCATTCAGAAAAATGTCAAGGCGCGCCAGGCCAAAGGCCAGATCGACGTCTGGTTCGACGCCCCCGGCCAGAAGCTTCTTCAGGATCCGGCGACAGGCATCGTGCACGGCGTGGTTGCTGAAGTGGAAGGCGCTCTCCGCAATATCCGCGCCCGAAACGGCGTCGTGCTCGCAACAGGCGGCTTTGAAAACAACCTCGACATGTTCCGCAACTTCGCCGGCATGCAGCGCGCGTATTCGAAAGGCGCTCGCTTCAATACCGGCGACGGCATTCTGATGGCTATGGATGTCGGCGCCAATCTTGTGAATCTCGCCACCATCAACGGGCCAGACCCCAATGTGCTCAATCCGGAAACCGGGATTTCCTTCGGCTACATGGTGGCCGGCCCCAAGGATTCCGCCTGGGGCGGCCCGGCCTTCACGCGCTACGCCGTCATCAAGGTGGGCGCCGACGGCAAGCGCTTCTGGAACGATACCGAAACGACAAAGCATGGCCGCATCAAGTTCCACGGCGACTATCGCGCGCTCGTGATGCCCGATCCCGCCTTCATGATCTTTGACGAAGACGCGCGCACGACTTCGCGCATCTATGGCTCCTGGAGCGAAGGCGCCGTCAAGGAAATTGAAAAGGGTCTCGTCAAAAAGGCCGACTCCATTGAAGCGCTTGCGAAAATCATCGGCGTGGATCCGGCAGGCCTCAAGGCGCAGATCGATGCTTACAACGCCGGCTGCCAGAGCGGCGAAGACAAGCAGTACGGACGCGATGCGAAATTCCTCAAGCCGCTCGACAAGGCGCCCTACTACGCCGTCGAAGTCGTGCCGACCTACACCAACACGCAGGGCGGTCCGGAGCACGACGAAATCGGCGCGGTGCTCGACCGCAACGGAAAGCGCATTCCGCATCTCTTCAGCGCGGGCGAACTCGGCAGCATCTTCTCCTGGAAGTACAACGGCACCGGCAATATCGGCGAGTCGCTCATCTTCGGGCGAATCTCAGGCGCTTCCGCGGCGAAGCTCAAGACGGACGTCGACCAGGCGAGCGTTCTGACGAAGAAGGCTTTCGAGCCGCAAGTGAAGAAGACGACGGCGCCCCAAGCGGAAGCTGGCGAGCGCATCGGGCGGGCGCGCGGCATCGGCGGCGACGTTGTCATCGGCGTGAAGACGGACGCTCAAGGGAAAATCCTCTCTATCCGCGTCATCGAATCGCACGAAACGCCGGGGATCGGCACCAAGGCGCTCGAAGTGCTTCCGAAGGCCGCCGTTGAAGGAAACGGCGCTGTCGACACCGTTTCCGGCGCACCCGTCACGTCGGCTGCCTTCCGCGCAGCGCTTGCCGAAGCGCTCGG
>CAJMKD010000082.1 GCA_905213905.1 uncultured Sutterella sp.
TCGAAGCGACCGGAAGTAGATCTCCTGCTTCCGGCACAGTAGGGAATCACCGTCCTTCAGGTCGGTGAGGATGTCAACGAAATGAGAAGCGAACTCGTGCTCTTCGCGAGTTCGTCGGTCATCTCGCCTCGCGAGAGAACGGCCTTCAGGCGCGCGGCCCGAGCCTTCCCGATGCGCTGGTCGGCGGTGAAGAAGGACGCCTGCTCTGCGTTCTTGCTGAGCCATGCTTCAAGCTCGAGGCTTTTGGCTCTGGCCGCGCCGATTGCGGCCCCCGCCTTGCGGACAAGCGCTGCGTCGTCATAGCAGTCGAAAAGCACAGCCTGCAGGCCGCCCGCGAAAGCAAAGTCGAACGAAACGGATTCCTCTTCCCCGTCCGCCTCGCGCACGACGTGCTTGAGCCGTACGACATCGAGCGGACGATCTTTCGGCGCAAGAAACCCCCGGACAATGCCGCCCTCTGCTTTCGCGTTCACGATGACGTAGGGCTCGCCGTCACTGTCTTCGACAAGCTTGAACGGCCCGTAGAGCCTTTCTTCGATTCGCACCAGGACGGGCGTGCCGAGGAGCGAATGCACGGCTTCTCTCGGCGGCGTTTGAACCGCATTTTCCGCAGGATTGTCGAATCGAACGGTGATTCGATTGAACATATCAGAGGACCCGACTTCCGGGTAGGCAATCAGAAAGCCGCCTTCCTCGGAAGCGGGTCTCATCAGCCCCGCGCGGCGCAGTCTCTCGGCGTCCACGCGCATGGGAAAGTCGGCGCGAATGTCGTTCAAAATCGGATCGAAGTTGTCGTCGTAATCCGATTCGCCGGCGTCGACAATGAATACCGGTCCGTTGAGGAAGGAAAGCTTGTGCGCGGAGTAAACATTGAACGCGCCGTAGCGGGGCCAGTCGGCTCTGGCCTCAGCCGGCGGAATAGGGCGCCAGGCGCCGTCAGCGTATTCCGCTTCCGGGAAAAAGTTCTTGAAGGGGCCGCTTGCCCTCAGGCAGCCGAGCAGCCGCCGCCGTCCGGCCTGAGGCTGGTCGGGAGCGGCCGGATAGGGATTCGTCGTTTCGAAAACAGTCTGGGACGCTGCCGCTGCTTCGTTGATGGCCGGATCCGATTCATCGCCGGGAGAGGAAGCC
This sequence comes from uncultured Sutterella sp., assembly GCA_905213905.1. Taxonomy (GTDB): domain Bacteria; phylum Pseudomonadota; class Gammaproteobacteria; order Burkholderiales; family Burkholderiaceae_F; genus Sutterella. The sequence continues at coordinate 1,129 of CAJMKD010000082.1, forward strand.
GACGGATCGTTCGCTGCAAAGCTCGAGCCGTTCTCGTCCAGCTTACCGCCAGCAGCATCGTCGAACGCAACTGCGCCGTCTGTTGCTTCAGGGTTCTGCGCCGGTCGCGCGATGACGTCGACGGCGACAGAAGCCTTTTCGTCATCGAAAGCGAATTCCTTCCCGATGGATTCCGGGAGCAGCTCATTAAACTTCTGCGCCAGATCGACGTAAAGCGCTTCAATCCTTTCGCTTGTCCGCTGATCCGCAGGAAGGCGGCGTATGAAATTGGACGCCTGCAGCAGATACATTGCAAAGAAGCCGGCAGCCACCCCGTGCAGCGGCTCCCCTTTCTTTTCCTTCAGAAACATTTTCCGAAAAGCTTGAAAAGTTTCTTCAGGCGAAAGCTTCGTACCCGGTTCGCCGAAATCGTCGACGAAGGGTGAAAAAGTGCGGATGATCAGTACGTCGAGCCAGCTCAAGACGGCCGGATCGTCTGCCTCATAAAGCTGAACAATTTTTTTGAAAAGGGGGGATCCGGACGATTTGAAGCCGGACTCCTTGATTCGAAAGCCTCTTAGCGCCGGCGCCTTGCCCTTGTTTTGGCATGCTCGGAGAAACCTCACGGAAAAACTGACGGCAGCCGGCTCACGCGCGGCAAAGAGCTTTTCGGAGAATTTGATTTTTAAGGACATATTGAGAATCCGCTTCCGAAATTCGAGCATTAGCAAAAAAATAGAAGGCGGGTTCCTGCTGATGATTAAAGTTCCCCGTATCTTAAATGCGATCGGGATAGGGTTTGCCGGTATTTCAGTGAAATTTGAAACGGGCGGCTAAATCACAAGCAGCAGGACGACGAACGGCGCAATCACAAAGAGACAGGCCAGAACGCTGAACGACCAGCCGAAGGCCAACACAGCGGCAAGAACCCAGAAAAGCGGGTTGCCAAGGAGACTTTCAAGAATAGGAAAAAGCCAGATTGCCGAAAACAGCATCAGATGAAGACAGACAGCGACCGTCAACGCCTGCCGGTCCAGCTTGATGAACAAATCCGCGATTATCCAGGCAAGCCAAAGCAGCGCCAGCAGCAGTCCGACAATGATGCCGGCCATAAAACCGCTGACTTCTTTCACGCCTTCCTGCGCACCAATGAGAAACAGAACGCCGGCCAACGGAAGAATGCCGAGCGCGTTCAAAACAATCGAACGCAGTCCGGCATTTTCGGCCGATGAGAACCGTACCTTGCGGTACAGCGATGCGATAAGCGTGAAAAGAGAAAGCGTTGCGAAAAAGAAGCTTGATGTCGTGCTTAGGCCCAGGAACACCTTAATCATTGAAATTAAAAGAGAATTGTTGAATTAAATCTCGCTCTTTCTTTTCTTAATATACACAACGGCTGAACGGCTAGCTCGGAAGTTCGAATCTTGAATTAGAAATCTGAAAAGATTTCAGGATTAATTAAGATTATATAATTCAACATATTTCCGATTATGTTGAATTACGTATATCCAGGGTACGCCAATCATTGCGAGCTTACAAGTTCGCCGCTTTGAGCTCAAAATTTTTTGCTCGTTCAATTCTTGGAACAAGACAAAAAAGGCGGTCCCCGAAGGAACCGCCCTGTTCTTTATGCCTCAACGCTTTCGCGTCTGAAGCTCATCAGAATGCATAGCGCGCTCGGAGACTGAAGTAGTTATCGAGACGCTCGTCGCCGCCAATGCCGAGTTCATACGCGGCTCCGACGGTCCAGCCGCCGTTCTGCGCGTCGATACCGAGCGAAGCCAGGAACGGCGCGTCGTCGACAACCTGCGTCTTGATCGTTTCCTTCACGCTTCCCCAGCGAACCTTGCTCGTCGCTTCGTCGTCGCCGAAGCTCGGAACGATCGAGAGGTCGACCTTCGGCGCAAGCTTCCAGCCGCCCGCATCCACGTTGCCGGAGAACGCGACGCCGATCGGCGCCGTGAAGACGTCCATCGTGTCGTCGTCCGTCTTGAACGCCCCGGTGTAGCCGTCGACGTCAAGGCGCGTCCAGCGGATGCCGACGTGCGGAACGATATTGACCGAACCGGCCTTGAAGAGGTATTCGCCGCCGATGCCGACCGTCCAGGCGTCAGCCTTCACTTCGTCGTCAAGCTTCATCCCGAAGGCGGTCGCGGAAAGGTCGTTCGTCGTGTGCATCCAGCCGATGTCGACCTTTCCGTTGAAGTCGCCGAGGCGGTGGCTGCCGTAGACCGAGAAGCCGACGAAGTCCGCGTCGTTGTCGACGTCGAACGCCGCGCCCTTCGAGCCGCCGTCGCCGGTGCCGACCGTAAGCGCAGCGCCGATGACTTTGCCGCTGCCCAGACCGACATCCACGCCCAGAACACCGCCGTAAAGATCGACGTCGTAGCCGGCATCGCCGTAGAGCGATTCGGCTTCATTGCGGGTCGCGAGCACGTCGGCCCAAACCGTGGCACCCTCGCCTCTTACGAGGCCGTTGGCAATCGACATGCGGCCGTCGACCGAGCGGTTCATAAGCTTCGAAGCATCGAGCGCGACGTTGTAGACGCCGCCCGCTGCTGCGAGCGCCATTGCCTGATTGCCGATGTCGGTTGCTTTTTCGGCGGTCTCGACACCGTAGTCGCCGTATGCTGCCATACGCGACAGGAACCGAGTGGCACGGTCAGCCGCATACACATCGTTCAATCCGGCCTGATGCATCGCATTCATGAGAGAAGCACCTTCGAAGCCTTCGAAAACAATTGCTGCATCGTTGATCGTGCTCGTATAGCCGAGCGTCCCGTCATCGTTCTTCGTGAGATCGAGCGAAACGATGGCGCTCGTACTCTTGGCATCTTCAATCACGTCATCGGCAATGTTGAGCGTTTCCGCATCGACGAGAATGCCTTCACTGTTCTTCGTGAGGTTCACAACGCGAATGTGAGAACCTTCGTTGAACGTGACTGTATTCGCCGTGATGGCCGCACCGTCCGTGAGTGCCTTGGCGTCGATCATTGCAAGGCCGTTCTTCGCAATCGTCACGGATCCGGCGACAGGCGCGAAATTATTCCCAAGCTCGGCCATGCTGCCATCGACCGTTACCGAGCCCTCAGTCACGCTGACGGGCTTGGCCAAATAAAGAACTGCGGAAACATCCTTCTGGCCGTAGTTAAGCCCCGTCTTGGCAAATGCCTGCACGGCATCGTCCTTGGTGGCACCGAACACAAAGGTCGAATGCTGGCCGGCCACGATGTCGGCCTTGAGTTCGCCGTCCGTGCCGAGCTGCTGAACCGTCAGGAAGGAGCCATCCGACATCGTCGCACCGTCCGTCCACGCCGGATCGATGAAGATGACGCCCGTATGTTCGAGCGTACCGACGTTGAGTGTCGCCGATGCACTCGCTTCTTCTTGTGCGGATCCGACGAGGAGCTTGCCCTCACCCGTCACCGTGTCGGCAGCAAGCGTACCCTTCAGGCTGCTGTCGCCGGAAACGGTAAGCTCTCCGATATTGAGGCTCCCCGTTCCCACCGCAATATCGGCACCTTCGGATACCACGTT
>CAJMKD010000083.1 GCA_905213905.1 uncultured Sutterella sp.
GCTCTCGCCAGCCGTTTTGCCCGGAACTTCTTCATCACAGCCACATGCTTCTCTACATAGCTGATGCCGCTCTTGATCATCGTATAAATGATCCTCAGCAGCTTATGTGCCAGTGCAATAATCGCTCGGTTCCTTCCCCGGCGTTCCTTGAATTTCTGAAAGACCTCTCGCAGATAGCCTTTCTTCATCAGTGAAATGCCACTGGCGACTTCGACCAATATCGACTTCAGCCAGCGATTGCCTTTCAGTGAGCGACTGCCTTTGAGGCTTTTGCCTGCTGATTCTTTAACGCCGGGGCAAATCCCAGCCCAAGAAGTAAAGTGTCGAATCGATGGAAAGCTCGATAAGTCATCTCCGATTTCCGCCAGAATCAGCCGCGCAGCCGTTTCTTTAACGCCCGGAATTGTCATGAACCGCTCAACGAGATCTTCGTAAGGCTCCTGCGTTGCTCGAAGCAAAGACATCAATGCTCTGCATGCTTTTTCCGATTCGGCAATCTGTTTTTCCTGAATTTTCAGCAGTTGCTGCTCATTTTCGTTCAAAGGAGCAAGAGCATCCAGAATTTCGTCTGCTGAGTGTTTCAGAATCTTCGACTTCGATTCGACAATCTTGTCGAGATTAGGGTCGTTATCTGCCCAAGCTCGCAGGATGATTCCGGCGCTTTTGCCGTTAATGTCGCTGAATACACTTCCAGCTCGCGTTCCTATCTGGTTGAGCGTCTTCGATTTGCGGTTTTTCATCCGCGCAAAATCTTGTTTGGCGCGAATGTATTGTCGAGCAATTGCTCGTTGCTCTCGGAACGCCCTTTTCGGAACGAAAGAGCCTCGTACTGCGTCAAGACGACCGAGCTCGGCGAGATGTGCGGCGTCATTGGCGTCTGTTTTGTGACCTTTCTTTCCTTTAACGAAAATGTCCTCAGACACCCGGAAGCAACAGCGGTGCTGCCGCCGAACGTTTCCTGGTCAGTTCTTTAAAAATCAGGACATTGAGATCATTCATTTGACATTGCAAGCAATTTAGGGCTTTGCCCTCTCCGCCTTCGGCGGATTCACCCAAGGTTTTTCTAGCCCGTAAGAATGACGCTTCGACAAGAACTGACAACTAGAAAAGTCGATGAGCCATAAGATTGGATTTGCGCGGATAGGAGAGGTCCGAATCCGCGTGCCCGCGAGAATGCGAGATCGATCGGTGCTGCCGCTTTGGCGGCAACACCGGTCAGCAAGCTCGGCAGCGCAACTGCGATGTCGAGCGCCTTCTCCGAAAACCGGCTGCTGACGACGCTTCAGAGGTCGCGCGCTGCGGATCGGACTGGCGGCTCGCCTTCCTGGGCTTTGGTGTTGGTGCAACGATGCGAGAGCAGTGCCGTTCGTTCCAAACCTCGTTTGAGTATGGGCAACTGCGCTGCTGCAGTAGGGAAGAGGGCCTCCTTGAGACCTTCGGTCTTTACGGCATCTAAGTACCAAAATGTGATAGCAAACATTTAAAAGGAGGCCCTCATGCCGAATTCTACTGGCTTTCAAAGCATCGTTGGCATCGACATTGCGAAGAGCGTATTTCAGGTCTACAGCTGCGATACCGACACCGGCGTCATCACGAACGAGAAGATCAAGCGAGACAAGCTGCTGGAGCGTTTTACCAACGTTCCGCCGTGCCTGATCGGCATGGAGGCCTGCGGCAGTTCCCAGTACTGGGCCCGTAAGCTCATAGCGCTTGGTCACACAGTCAAGCTGATGGACGCCAAGCTCGTCAAGCCTTACGTCGCTCACAATAAGAGCGACAAGGCCGACGCAGAAGGTATCTATCATGCGTTGATGAACGGCACGCGATGCGTGCCGGTGAAGAACGCAACCGAACGCGACATCGATGCGTTGCTGACGATGAGAACACGCTTGGTCAAGCTGCAAACAGGCGACATCAATCACGTTCGCGGCCTGCTCGCTGAATACGGGCAGATCATGCCGTGCTCCAGGAAGCAATTTCTTGAAAAGGTCGACAAGTGCATCAACAGCCTTGAAGGCGATGCAGTTCAGCCGATCATTGATGAGATGCGCACTGCTGTAAGCGGCATTCGCGATCGAGAGATGCGGATCAGTAAGATCTCATCAACCATCGGAGACCTTGCGCAGAAAACCAAGCATGCGGCCCATCTCTTGACCGTGCCCGGCGTTGGCATCATCACGATGGCGTATATGTGCGTGCTTTTAGCCGATCCGACGGTTTATTCATCGGGACGGCAATTTGCCGCTTTCCTCGGTCTCGTGCCCATGCACACCGGCAGCGGCGGCAAGACCATAACGACGCATATCCCGAGGCGCTGCAATCAGCAGCTTCGGGCGCTGCTGATCGAATGCGCTCACGCCGTAGCCAGGGCCAAATACAAGACACCATGGGTGAAGGCTATTCTCGCAAAGAAGCCCGCGAAGGTGGCGCTTGTCGCCATCGCCAACCGCATCGCTAAACAGTGCTGGGCCGTTGCCGCCAAGGGCGAGACCTGGAAAGATCTGTCCGTCACGGCTGCATAGGAGACAACATTAAGCCCGCCCGGACTGATAAAGCTTCTTTGATGTGAAATCGGTTACGCCGACCTCTGTCAAACCTGTAGAGACTTTAAGCAACCATTTTGCTGCCTTTTAATTTAGGAGCAGAGGTCGGACTTCTCATCATGGCCACGTCGAAGGCGCATAGTCGCCGCTGAAATGACGATCAACAGGTCGAATAAGAACGTTCAATCCACCATTGACTTCGTAACGCATCGAATGCTTGCAACTGGACTGGGCTGCAACAAATAAACCAGTAAACAATTGAAATGGCGTTATACGCATATTTGCTGATGCGATTAATTGATCGCATTGGCAAGGATACGTGTTGCCTGATAAAGGCGGGATCTATGGAGGGTGGCAGCTTGATGACAAACTAAACCGAGAAAGAAGGCCACGCCGCAACACCTTGTTTCACAAGGAAATTTTCCTGAATGAATCGCCAATGGGCGCCTTCAATCGAACTTTCGTTGGGCTTCAAAAAACCGGATAAGAAGTTGGGGTTTGAGTTTCGTCAAGTAGGTGCACCCCCCCGATCCTTGACTTCTGAGGACATAAGAAAGTCTCGAAGACGAGCGCTTGGCTTTCGTCCACCAGTTTTCGAGACGTCTTGTGCAGAAAGTCGGCGCGAATCCGGGCGACGCGGCGATGCTGCTTTGCAAGGCGGCGCCGCGCCTTTTCCCGATTCGCACTCCCCTTCTGCTTGCGGGACAACGCCCGCTGCGACTTTGTCAGCCGTTTTTTCGCACGCCGGTATGCCTTCGGCGATTTGATTTTCTCCCCGTTGGAATCCGTGACGAAGGCGGCAAGGCCCAGATCGAATCCCGTCACTTCTGATGCCTGCACGGCTTTCGGCTTCTCTGCGCAAGGCTTCCCGTCGTCATAGAGGATCGACGCGAAGAAGTCGCCGCACGAATCAAGCTTGAGCGTGATGCTTTTCACCTTGCCTTCCACGGGACGGTGAATCACGGCTTTGATTCTTTCCATCTTGGGGATCTTGATGAAATCGCTTCCGACGGAAACGCACGTGCAGTGGTAGCTCGACTGCTCGCCGCGGCGGCTTTTGAAACGCGGGTATCCCGCTTCCTTCTTGAAAAACCGCGAGAAGGCGGCCCCGAGATGCCGCAGGCTTTCCTGCAGCGCCAAGCTGTCGTAGGCCTAGAGCCATGCGTATTTGCGATGGCGCTTCGCAACGGCAATGAGCTTCTTCAGATCGTGAACAGGATCGAGATTCTTCCCTTTCACGCGGTAGAAATGGCGCTTCAAGAACAGCCCCTTGTTCCAGACGAAACGCACGACGCCGAACTGGCCGCGCAGAAAGCGCGCCTGCTCGGGCGTGGGATACAGTCGGACAACAAGGGCTTTCAGCATCAGAGGTCAAAGCGCAATTTATTGATATAATTGAAATTATATCACTTATTTTGAAAAGACGCTCAATGTTTGAAGACTACGACAGACGCCGTCACAGCGTCACCAAGCTCTGCGTGCATCTCGTGTTCACCACAAAATACCGCAGAAAGGTCATGACGCCGCCGATTCTTGAAGAGATGAAGGAGACGCTTCGGGAAACTGCGGAGAAAATCGGCTGCAAGGTCAAAGAAATCAACGGGGAAGCGGATCACATTCATCTTCTGCTTATGTTCCCTGCAGACATGAGCGTATCGGCAATGGTGAACTCATTGAAGACCGTTTCCTCGAGGATGATCCGAAAAAAACACCCCGACATTCTTCAGGGCGGCCGCACCGGCCTTTTCTGGTCCCGCGCCTATTTCGCCGCCACAACGGGCGGCGTCACCATTGATGTCTTGAAGCGCTACGTAGAATCGCAGGGCACCCGGGGCCGGCATTCCTCCCCGTCCTCAGAGGGCGAGGGCTCCTGACGGCTTTCTGCTGAACGCGAACGCCTCAAAAGCAATGCGAGAGCGCTCGAAAACAAATTTGAGAAGATGCAGCGGTCTACGACTGTCGGACAGCTGTCGAATATCTTTGTGCATGAGCTCAAGCAGCCCCTTGCGTCAATCAC
>CAJMKD010000084.1 GCA_905213905.1 uncultured Sutterella sp.
AAATGATCAAGCGCTTTCAGCGCTGCGCCTTATATCTCCGACCTGAAGCGACGGAGCTTTACGGCGCTTTTCGGTAATGAAGCGCTGCGAAGCAGAGGGAATTTTCAAAGAGGCAGCATTGCGCATTGCCGAAGAGCATGCGAAGCTCAATGCCGCTGAGCAGTTCAGGACGCTGGGCGAGACGCTTCAATCTGCCGATTCGCAGCTCACCAACATTCGTGCTGAATTTGTCCGGGGTTCGAAGCTGATGGATGCAAAGCGGGTGGAAGTCCAGCAGCAGCTCATCGAGGAAAACCGTTCGCTTTCCGCATCAATCGCCAAGGCGCAGGCAACGCTCGGGAACATCGCGGAATGCGCCGACGCCATCGAAATGCGCAATCGGCTGATGCAGGAAGCCGAGGCAGAAAAAGCCCGTGCGGAAAGCTATCGCGCAGAAATAGCGTCGCTTGACGAGCAGCTGCGCTCCGCCGTGAAGAATGCCGGCCGTCATGCTTTCGACGGCATGATCGCTTCGAGGCTTCAGCGTGCGGCGGCGGATTGGGAGCGCGAATCCGTTCACGAAGCGTTTCGAAGCCGCGCTGCCGCTGTCGCCGCCATCGAGCCTTCCGCGCTCGAAGGCCGAAAGCTTGCCGAACATTTGGTGGAAACGTTCCGGGCAACGCGTCCTTATGACCGGAATACCGTTCTCAGCATTTTCATTTCGATCGCGCAGAGCTTTCTCACGATCTTTGCAGGAGAACCCGGGACCGGCAAGACCTCCGCAGCGCTCATTGCGGCGCATGCGCTTGGTCTCGGCGCAATTGGCCGTGCTGCCAGCAGCGTTGCGAACGTCGACACCGAAAGCCTCAACCACTTTCTCACCGTCTCGGTCGAACGCGGGTGGACCTCGAAGCGCGACTTTCTCGGGTTTTACAACTCGCTCTCCGGCCGCTTCGAAAGCCCCGACAATCGGCGCACCGACGCCTTCCGGCAGCTGAGCGAAGAAGCTGAGCTCGGGTTCGACGCGCTGCCCTATCTCATGCTTCTTGACGAAGCCAATCTTTCGCCGATGGAGTTTTATTGGGCGGACTTCATGAATGTCGCCGACCGGCGCAGCCGGACGACCTTCATTTCGCTCGGGGACGGAGAACGCTGTGCGGTGCCGGACACGCTTCGCTTTCTTGCAACGATCAACAGCGATTTCACGACCGAGAGCCTTTCTCCGCGGCTCATTGACCGCGCGAGCGTCATCACGCTCCCGGTGCCGGATCTCAAAACGCTCGCTGCGCCCGAAAAGCCAGTGGACTGGTCTGCGGACGTGCCGATCGTCGACTGGCGGCGGCTGCGCGCGATTCTGGGACCGGGCGCTGCATCTGCTGCCATGGCCGAAAAGCTGGACGGCGCCTGCCGCCTGCTCGCGGCCGACGGCAGTGCCGTTTCGCCCCGCACGATGCGCGCCATGCTCGACTTTGCATCGGGCGCAGCGCCGCTCTTTGAGCCGAAGGACGGCGTCAGCGCTGAAGACGAAGCCCTCGACCGCGCTGTCGCTCAGAAGCTTCTGCCCAAGATCACCGGCAGCGGCGAAGCGTACCGCAGAAACCTCTCCGCCCTCCTCGACTTCTGCGAGGCCAACCGCTGGCGGATTTCCGCGGAAAAACTCGTGCTGATTCTCAACCTCGGCGCTGAGAACATGGACGATTATGGCTACTTCTGATGCTATTGATCGCTTGGCGAGCGAAACACGACCGGTATCGTCTCCGTCGCTCATCCTTTCTGCGCCCGCGTCTGCTCCGGCATCTCAGGTGCCGTCTGCGGCGGATACGTCGGATGAAGCTGAGCGGATTGTGCTGCCGTTGCGCGCGAGTCCGGCCGCACCTTACGCCGACGCACTTTTTGCGCCGCCTGTGCAGGTACGGTCGCTCTCCGACTACGTCGTCCGGTTCGATCCGGAGGCGGCATTGTCGGCCGCTTTTCCCGGCGCTCAGGTCAGCGCCGACAGCGAGTCCTTCAATCTGCTTCTAAACGGCGAAATCGTGCCTACGGCACTCAGCCGATCCAGGGCTGATGCGGACGGCCGCCGCATCTTTGCGCTCGCGCCGATGCGCGGCTTCGGTTCGTCTGAGCGCCGTTGCAAGCTCTTTTCAAGCGCCGCCGGCTGCGCGGCGCTTTCCCTGCGCATCATTGCAGCCGAAGGCGAATTCGTTCTGCATGCCGATCCTGTCGTCGTCGTGATCCCGGAGGGCTATCTCGCAGAGAACCTCTCGGCGATGGCGCGCTTCGTTGCGGACCGGTATGAATCTCTGCTTGCGGTCTCAAAATCCGAGAATGAGACTTCAGCACTTGCGGCGGATCGATTGAATCATGGCGGCGGGGATCCGCTCGCAATGCGGGATCCACTTCTCGACCTCACCGCGGTGCTGGAGAAAATCCTCTGCGTTTTTGAGCGCGAGCTCCCCTATTTCCGCACCAACGCGCGGTTCCGTTTCATACAGAGCGAATCCGTTGTTCCCTTGGCAAGGGCGCATGTCCCTGCCAAGTCCGCGCCGGCTTATCTGTCGGCGCATCCCGAGGTTTTCACGGCCGCGCCGTCCGTCGGCGGCATTGTCGTCGGCGGGCGGCGTGTTCTGCCGCGGCGCATTCCTGTCGCTGCCGCGCTGAAAGCGGGCGACACTTATGAAAATCTCGCCGCCGCTGCTTTTCTTTCCTGCGCAGCCGATTCGTTGGATCGCCAGCGAACGCTCGCCGCCGAAGTTCGCAGCCGCTTGGAAAGCATGAAAGCGCCCGAAGGTTTTGCTTCTCCCGCTGCGCCGCTCTTTGCCGCAAGAGCACGCCGAATTCATGCCCTTGAAGCGCGGCTCGAAAAGCTTGCCGCCTTGTTCCGCCTTCTTTTTCTTCAGTACCGAAAAGCGTTCGGCCTCGCAGAATCCGCGAGGGCGCTGTCGGAAGCGGTCAAAGCGTCGTGCAGCCTGCCTCGAAAGACCGCGGTATTCCGAGGCATTGCTTCCTACCGCCGCATTTATGAAGCCATGGCGCGGTGGTTTTCACTCGATGAAATCGCCTTTGAAAAGGAAAAGGAGCTGTCTGCTTTTCTTTCGAGAAGCCGGTTCTATGAAGTTTTCGCCTTGATGAAAATTCTTGACGGACTCGAACGCCGGGGGTTCCGGCTCGTTCGCAAAGCCCGCTTCGATTATGCTGCAGCGCTCCCGGCGGGTCTTTTGCAGACGACCAGCGCCGGTCTCTCATGCGCCAACACTTTTCATTTCGAGCGAGTCATCGACGGAGAGAATCAGGTACGGGTCACGGTTTATTACGAACCAGTTATTCGCATGGCCGGCGCAGCGCCGCTCAACGGATTGGGGCTTTGCCGAACGTCGGCATTTTCCTACGATGCCTCAACGAATAGTCTCGTGCCGCTCAAGCAAGCTGCGGCGGACCGCGCCGTGTACACCCCGGACATCGTGATTGCAGCTCATGACGGAAATCGCTGCCGCTGGTTCATTGCCGACGCCAAATACGCCTCGGTCGAAACAGCTGCTGCTCAGGAGGCGCTTCCCCTCGCCTTCAAATACCTGATGTCCGTTTCGCCGATCAGACCGGCGGACGAGACCGCCGGTCTTTGGCTTCTCTGCGGGAAGCGCAGTCCGGGTGATGACCCCGATGAAGCAGCCGGCTGCCTCAATGCCTTCGGCGCAGCCATGGGTGTGGCGGGTCGGGCGGATGTTCATTTCGAGCCGCTTGCCGGCAGTTCTGATTCGGATTCGCCATCGAATCTTGTGGAAGCCGTTTGTGCGGCATTTCGAGGGTTCTGAGCTGGGGAGAGCCTCATACTGACGGTGGCCCTCTGCCTAGTTTCTTTTGTGGTTTTTGCAACGGTCTTTCTTTTTTTGGTTTTGTTTGTGATTTTCTTTTGGAAAATTTAAGTATGTTGCTGGTTGAATTTTTGGTTCGCGCGAAAGCTGGGCCCAGCTTTCCTATTTACTACGTAAAAAGGAAGACTCTATATACTGGGATAGAACAAAGGAGGAAAAATGATGAGAAACAGGTATTTCAAACGTATCCTTTCCCTCGCGATGTCCCTGGCCATAGTACTGTCGTTGTGTCTGACTGCTCAAGCAAAATATTCCATAACCGTTATATTGGATGGGCATCCAATTGAACTTTCCGCACCTGCGTACATCGACAAAAATGATCGTACTCAAGTT
>CAJMKD010000085.1 GCA_905213905.1 uncultured Sutterella sp.
GTCGTGCTGAAGATGCTGCTCTGCCGATTGTTGGCAAACGTATCCGTCCAGATCATCACCCTGTTCGGCTGGTACACCTCATTCGGGCAGAGCTCATGGAAGACCCCTTCGATATTCATTGAGGCAACGTAATATGCCAACGGAACGATTTCATTCGCATGAAGTTCATGCTCGAACTTGTTTGGCAATCGGTCCGTTGGGATCAAGCCGCTTTGCATCAACCGTGCAATGAAGGTGCCAGTTCCTGAAAACGGATCAAGAATGTGAATGCCGTCATCCGCAATACTGCAGTTGAATTCCTTCTTCAGTAGGTCAGCCACTGACTGATTAATGAAGTCGACAATTTCGATCGGGGTATAGACAATCCCAAGTTTTTCTTGTTGCTTGGGGAAGGCTGCCTTGAAGAATTTTTCGAAGAGCTCTTTAATCAGTAACTGACGATCTGCCGAAGTTTTAATTGTCCTTGTGCGATTCCGGACAGATCGATAAAAATCCTCAAGAGACTTGGTCGCCAACCTCATAGATTCCTTATCAAGGGAATCCATCATGGATGTCATCGCAATAGCGATAGGATTCTGCTTCGAGAATTCGTAAGACGTTCCTTCACTTGTTTGGATAGTGAACAGCGCATCCAAAATAGGCTGCGTGACGACGTGCTGTCCAAGCATCTCGACGATTTCATCGTCTGTCAAACTGTCGTTCAACGTCGCTTTGAGCTCTTTCTTAAAAGACTCAAATGCTTCTCTGGATTTTGTTTTTGTTGGGTCCTTAAGCACATCGTTGATGTGCTTAATTTGTAGCTGACAAATTTTTCCAACATCTTCGGCCCAATCGCCCCATTCACGACGATTCCCGACGCGCTTTACAATTCGCGCACGAATCTCTTGCTCAAGAATTTCGTCATGATTAAAGTCGAAAACTTCCTGAACTGGAGGAGTAGGTTTCGTTGGTTTTGGCTTAATTATCTTCGGATTTTTATTTGCTTTTTTATTTAACTTTTTATTCGTGACACAAACTACTTCAATTTTTGAGCTGTCGATGATATTTCGCTGGCCGTCCACAATAGCGCCGAATTCGGTATCGATCGACTTCAATGCATTCAAAACCTGCCAAACAACATCGAAGTCCGCATTGTTATTTAGCGCCACGCTGGGGTCTAACCCCGCCGGCGTAACGATCGGAATAATGACATAGCCGCGCTTTTAGCTGGTTTGTGGCGACACGCGCATAACACGACCGACCGTCTGAACAACCTCAACCTGAGATTTGCGCGGCGATAAGAAGAGAACCGCATCGAGCGACGGCACATCAACGCCTTCAGACAAACAACGGACGTTGAAGAGAATCTTGCAGACATTCTCTTCCGGCTCTTCGCGCAACCAGTTAAGCAAAGCGTCCTTTTCGGTCGCGTTCATGGAACCGTCTATGTGACGGGTCTCGCACTTCAACGGATAGGCGAGATCGTAGGCTTCTCGGCTGAGGTTTTTATCTTTCTTAGACAATTCCTCGAATTGCTGATCCTTGAACTCTTCGATCGTGGATTCGAAGTTCTCCGTGAACCGCTTCGACGAAGTCCGGTCAAGGTACTTTATGTTCGGTTCAATGATCTGAGCAAAGCCAACGGCGCGCCGCATCGGTTGGCGATCGTCAGACATTGACACTTCGTTCACCAGGTCAAGTTTGGAGAGTGCTCGCCAACAACCGATCACTTTCGCAGCATGCTTGACAGGCAGTCCGCCGGCCTGAACTAGCTCGTAGTCGCTGAGGGCCCGTTCCTTCAAAATGTTCTCTTCAACGGAAAGAACGATTACCTTGTAATCGACCAGACTTCCCAATGCGACTGCTTGGGAGAATGTGATCGTGTGGAAAGTCGGGCCGTAAATTTGCTCGTCGTCCATGGAGTACAGGACAACTTCGCCGTTGTTCTTTTGCTCCTTGACAAGGTCGCCGTAAATCCTCGGGGTAGCAGTCATGTAAAGGCGTTTCTTGCCTTTGATAAAGTCATCCGAATGGATTCTCTGGAACGGGGCATCGCTCTCGTCTTGATAATGTCCCCCTGCCGTACGATGCGCTTCGTCACAGATGATAAGGCCAATTTCCTCCATCCCGAACTTGTGCTGCGCCTCGCTCACAACCTCAATAGATTGGTAGGTAGAGAAAATCACCGTCATCGCGGTCTTGCTACGAGCCTTCTTCACCACTTCGGCGCGCCGATCGGGCTAGGATGTAGCACGAAAGCTGCGGTCGCATGCAGACGTGATTTCATCAACGTTTTTGAGGTCTGCCTTGCCCGTTGTTGCGTCAGAGCATACGGCGAACGCATGGATCGGGACGGCACATTGACGCTTCCAGTCAGTGAGAGTCTGAGAAAGAAGCGCAAGGGACGGAACAAGGAACATAACAAATCCATTATTCCCCTCCATTTTTTCGGCTATCTTCATGGAGGTGAAGGTTTTCCCCGTTCCACAGGCCATGATCAGCTTGCCGCGATTATTCGTCTTAAAACCTTCAATCACGCGCTGAATTGCCGCTTCCTGATATTTCCTCGGAGTTCGCTTCTTTTGCTGAACAACCTTTCCTGTATTCAGATAGACCGACCAGTTGATCCGTGAAGACGCGAGCATCGAACGTCTGACCAACTGAATCGGTGGCGTAACATTCTGCATCTCAGTCAGGGCATTCTCTGACCAGTTTTCATTCGTCGTGATGATGTAGCGTTGCTTGAAGTAATCGCGATTCGAAGCAGCAATGAACGAATCTACGCCAGACTTGGGGACCACCGCATCCTTATCGTAAAACTTGCATTGAATGGCAGCAAAGGCATCTGGATCGTCTTCGAGGGTTGCTACGAGATCAATACCAATATCTTTGCCACTCTGTTCTAGCTCAGGATGTGACGAAGCCCATTCCTCGAATGTTTCGACTTTAGAGAAAAGATCACAGTATGACTGATCTTGCGTCAGCCAATCTTTAATCAGCGTTTCAAAGCGCGTACCCGCATCTCTTTTAATATTGTTTGATGCCTGCTTGATACTTTCAAGCAGTGCTTCAAATGCGGATTCATTGTTAGCAAATTCAGACATAACTGATCCCAAGTGGCATGAATTAACTTTTAAGATATTTGTACAATGTCGTTCGACCGATTTTCAGGTCTTTTGCAACTTTTGTTTTAGGTATACCTGAAGCTATACGACGTTTAGCTTCTTCTAGGCGTTCGCTATCAACCGGTTTTCTTCCGCGATAGACACCCCGAGCTTTTGCTAGTGCAATTCCTTGCTGCTGACGTTCTCTAATTAGCGATCGCTCAAATTCAGCAACCGCTCCCATCATCGCAAGCAAAAGCTTGCTAATTGCCGACGTTTCCCCTGAGGCTGATAATTCAATCTTTTCCTTAAGGAATTTGATGGTCACTCCTTTGTTCTGTAGTTTTCGTGTGACATCCAACAGATCCATAAGGCTCCTTGCAAGGCGATCCATAGAACAGATCACCAACACATCCCCTTCGCGGACGTATTCCATCATCGCAGAAAAGCCCGGACGATCCAGGTTTTTACCGGAAACCTTGTCGATGAACAGTTTTTCAACGTTTTCAGCCTTCAGCTGAACGAGTTGCCTGTCGAGGTTCTGATCAACGCTACTGACGCGTGCATAGCCAACAATGGTCGAGTTCGGCATAGTGTTCGGTTTGGAAGGTACGAACAAACCTGTTCGTTAATCGGATATTAGGCCCTATGCGAACATGTGTTTGAATAGGGTTGCATCGTTCACCTAAAGTGTACCAGCCGAACAGGGTGATGATCTGGACGGATACGTTTGCCAACAATCGGCAGAGCAGCATCTTCAGCACGAC
>CAJMKD010000086.1 GCA_905213905.1 uncultured Sutterella sp.
ATAGGGCGACTGCTAGAGTTTTTCACGTCGGTACTCCGTTCCCTTGACAAACTCTGCAAAATGTGCCCCCCCCCGCCATAGGGGTAACTACCTATTTGAATTTTAACTAATTGTTTTTATTTGATTTTTTAGTAATTCATTCGAACTAGTTATTTTGTAGCAAAGCAGCAACAAGCATCCCACTCGATCAGAACTATCGTTTTGCGTACTGCTGTGAGCGAAAAATAAGAATTCTTATCGAATAAGACTGATCTTGATGCTGCCGGGAAGCCCCTCCTCATGCCGGTTCAAGCCGTGCGGATGCGCTGGCACAATTCTTCAGCAGCCGTCAACTTTTTCCGAGTCATGGAAATGCCCAAGCTGAACAAAGATTTCTTGCGCTAGCGTCCGCGCAACTTTTGCTGCGCCTTGCTTCGCATCGGGCAGCGGCATGGCTGGATTAGAACGAGCAATGAGGTTCGGATGACAGGCAGGAAAGCGGTCCCGACGGCTAGCCTAAGATCCGTCCGCCGTCAACCTCGGGATTGCCCGCCTAGGCTTCAAGAGCTCTTTTCTATACAGTCTGTACGGTACAAAGTACGGCCTGACGACCGGCGCTGAGACGCTTCGTTCGGCCCGGTCCCGGCGACCCCTGGAAGAAGTGCCGGGCCTTGGAAAAGGAGATCAGTCATGCAGAAACGCGAGTTCCTCAAGGGCGGACTTGCCGCGCTCGGCGGCTTCGGCTTCATGTCCGCTGCGGGCGCTGCCGAGAAGCACCCGGAAGCCAAAGAAATCAAGTGGGACGAAACCTGGGACACCATCATCGTGGGTTCGGGCATCGCCGCGACGTGTGCGGGCAATGAAGCGCTCGACCTTGGACTCAAAAAGGTCATCATGGTCGAAAAAATGCCCGTTTTCGGCGGCAACTCGGCCATTACCGGCTTCTGGATCAACGTGCCGGGCACGCCCGAGCAGATCGCGCACGGCGTCAAGGACGACTCGCCTGAGCTCTTCCTCAAGGACACGCTCAAGGCCGGCGAATACTTCAACGATCCGAAGCTCGCGCATGCGCTCTGCTTCGAGGCGCTTGACGCCTACAACTATCTCATTAAAAACGGCTGCAGGTTCGCCAAAACGCCGTTCATTCAGGGCGGACATTCAAAGATCCGTTCGCTCGCGCCTGAAGTGTCAGCCGGCATTTCCGTGCTGATTCCGCTGCACCGCAAGTTCCTTGAAAAGGGCGGCGTGATGCGCAAGAACACCATCGTCGACGAAGTGATCAAGGACGAGAACGGCCGCGCCGTCGGCGTCGCCGTCCGCGAGAACTACGTCTTCGACATCAATTCGCGCGACAACGATCTCACGAACAAGACGGGCGTGCGCAAGTACTATCGCGCAGCCAAAGGCGTCATCTTCGGCGCAGGCGGCTTCGTGAACGACTGGCGCCTCTGCTCGATGATCGACCCGAAGATCGCGAAGGACACGGAAGGCACGAACCATCCGGGCGCCACCGCAGGCGCGCTCTTCACGCTCATCCGTGCGGGCGGCATCCCGGTTCACATCGACTACATTCAGTGGGGCCCCTGGTGCTCGCCTGACGACAAGGGCATCGGCATGGGCGCGGACGTCTGCGACTACATCAAGCAGTACGGCGCCGCCTTCGATCCGAAGACGGGCAAGCGCTGCTTCAACGAGCTCGGCAACCGCACCGAACTCACCAACGACATCTTCAGCCTGCGCAACGAAGACGGCTCGCAACGCTTCGCGGTTCTGATTGCCGACAGCCAGTTCGTGCCGAAGGTTTCGATCGCGCGATTCCTGTAGAAGTCTTTCATGTCTCGAACTACATAGAAGTTCGATACTCTCGAAGCGCTCGCCGAGTACTACGGCATCCCGCTCGAACCCCTAAAGGCCGAAATCGCCAAGTACAACGGCTGGATCAAGGAAGGCCGCGAATTCGATCCGGAATTCCATCGCCCGCTCACGCCCAACGAAGGCGTTCTCATGGGCAAGGGCCCCTGGTACGGCCACCGATTGACCTCGAAGCTACACTACACGATGGGCGGCATCAAGATCAACGAAAAAGCCGAAGTCATCGGTCAGGACTTCAATCCGATCCCGGGCCTCTACGCCGCGGGTGAAATCACCGGCGGCGTGCACGGCGTCACGCGCCTCGGCGGCAACTCGGTTCTTGACGGCATCGTCTTCGGCCGCATCGCGGGCCGCTCGGTGGCGCAAGCGGAATAACGAAAGGAGTCCGATCATGTTGAAGCAATTTGTTTTCGCTGCCGCAGCCTGTGTCTTCGCGTTTTCGGCGCAGGCGGCCGAACCGGCCATGATGAACAAGCACAAGCTCGAATGCGCCGCCTGCCACGTCGACGGCGTTGGCAAACCCGTGCCGACGAAGCAGTGCCAGACCTGCCATCCGGCCGACAAGTTTGAAAAGAACTACGAAAAGAAGGACGGCAGCGCCAATCCCCATGTGCCGCTTCATTACGATCCGGCGCAGATCGACTGCGCGCTCTGCCACCGCGAGCACACGCAGTCGGTGAACTATTGCCTTGCGTGCCACGCCGACGGTCTCGGCTTCAAGGTGCCTTAAAATCGCCCAGCGAGCTGTAAACCGCTGATGACGGCCTTCGGCTCCGTGCCGAAGGCCTTTTTTCAGGCTAAAGGCTTGAAGCTCGCCGCAACAACAAAAATGAAGGAATGAGACAAATGGTTGAAAAATCGGACGGCAGCTGCGAAAAGCCGAAGCGTTCCGTGCGACGCGACGGCGCCGCCACGCGCAGAAAGCTTCTGGAGGCCGCGCGGGCGATTGTCGTCGAGCAAGGCACAGACAGGCTCGCGATCGAGCGCGTAATTCGCCGCGCCGGCGTGAGCAAGGGCGCTTTTCTCTATCACTTTCCCACGCGCGAGAGCCTTGTCGAGGCCCTCATCGAGGAATATGCGGCTCACCTCGGGAGCGTGATGACGTCGCTGGAAGCCGATTCGGCGGATGCCTTCGATCCGCTTCTTGCCGGTTACGAAAAGTGGTATCGGGGATTCACGAAGGGCGGCATAGACGACGGAAACTCGCCGCTCGTGCCCCTTGCGACCGCGTCGCAAAGCAACAGAAAATTTATGACGCCTGTGCGCGACTGGTACCGTGCGCACTTCGACAAGCTCAAAGCTTCGCCCAACGGCGAGACGACGGCTCTTCTTCTGACGCTTGCCTATGACGCGCTCTTCTTTCATCGGCTTTTCGGCACCGATGTGCTGACCGAGGACGAAAGAGCGTCGCTTCTCAGCCTCATGCACCGCCTGGCGCAGGGAGAAGCAAAAATCGTGGGGCGCCGTTGAGAGCGCATGGCGCTGCTCATGACGGTCCAAAGTCCACCGCCCGCTTTTCCCGTTCGGCCGCACGGACGGCATGCACGGACGGCAGTCTATTTTTAACGCACGGGTGAGATGCACGAGCTGGAGCCATATTTTTTGTGCTATTTTTGTTTCATAGGCACGCTCAACTCTGCGTAGTGATTCAACACCAGCCGTTTGGCTGGACGGGTCGAGAGGCAAATTTTGGAAGCCGCGCGGCAGTATCTCTAAACCCACAGAGGTTACTAACTCGTTTAGAGGATTTGAGAGTGCCTTTTTCAATAAGATGCCCGAAGAAGTCCCCTTCATTCATGTGGTGGAGGAATTCGGGCGGAAATGACCGTGTTCCTTTCTGAACATTTTAAAATTTGAAGCTCAGGAGGAACAATGTCAGTCGGCCGCCGCTTTTCCGCTCGCTTTGAGAATGACGCATCCCGCCTCGCCTACCTTGCGTGGTCGGCGGGACAGATGTTCATCTGCAACGAATGCGAGCG
>CAJMKD010000087.1 GCA_905213905.1 uncultured Sutterella sp.
CGGCGTCGCTCCCATCGTGGGCTTCGTCGACGCCGCGCACCAGGAAATGGCCTTGAACGGCTGAAGCGCCCTGTCCTCATCGCATGAACGCATCCAGCCACCGCGCCGGAATCGGCGTTTCGAGCGCCCAGACGATCGACATCGGGCACTCGCCCGTTGAAGAAACAAAGCGCAGACGCCCGAGATAGACAAAGGGCTGCGCGACGCCTGCGGCCTCTTTCTTTTCGCGCACGAAAAGATGCGCCTGCGGCGCTGCGGCATTCCCATAGTCAACGCGCTTGTAGCGCCGGCCTTTTTCGCTCTCTTCCCGCGTCTTCGCCTGCGACTGCCAATGGAAATAGTTGGCGTTCATCGCATAGTCCTCGTAGCGATGCGCAAGCGCAAACTGCTTCTCTGCCTTGTCGATCGTGACGAAGAAAAGATCGGCATTGTGTTCGCGGATGGTCGCGATCCCTTCGCGGAAGGAATGTGCGCCTGCAAAGCCGAAAGCGGCCGCCGCCTCATGCGAAGAGTAAAGCGCGTGAAGCTCGATCGGCACATTGTCAGGCACATGGGCAGGGGGACTCACGAAATCAATCTCTGCATGAAGCGCCGTGAGTACGCTTTCGATTCGCGCGCAGAGCGGCGCATTGCCGATGAGCGCTTCGTAAAGGAAGCGTGCCGCGGCGTCGTTCCCGCCCAAGTCTCGAACGCCTTGGTCGAACAAGGTGTTGGCGAACATCACCCAATTGGCGCGAGACCAGGGCGTCATCGCATCAAACGCGGCCCGATACTGCAGATCTTGAAGGAGCCCTTCGAGCGAGCGCCGGCCGTTCTTGCGAAAAAGCCGGCGGAACTGCGCCGTCGAAAAATCAAAGGGCTTCTCGGGCTTCAAAATCGAAAAGCCGCCGTGTTCAGCTGGTTGAACTGGTTCAGCTGGTTGAACTGGTTCCGCTCGTCTGGCGCCTTCGGCACGTTGAGGCAAAGCAATCGCGAGCACATCTTCGAAATAAAGCGCCGGCTGGTCCGACACGAGCCCCTTCACGCGCTGCGGCCATTCAATGGCAGGGAAGCGCCGCGCCGCAAGAAAGTCCGCAAACCGCAAAGGCTTCGGCGCATCGGCCGCCCAGGCGCGAAGATCCTCAAGAAGCGCAGCAGTCCCTGAGCGGCGCTGCTTCAAATTGCTCAAGACAGCTTCCATCGCCTGCCGCTCGAGCGTTATGGTGCAGCCGAGCGGCAGCAGCGACGCGTCCGGCGCCTCGACAAAGCTTTTGAGATCGACGTTCTTCTCCCGCATCAGAAGCGAAAGCTTCGGCGCAAAGGAGAATTCCTTTCGCATCTGCCCAACGAAGTCGAGCACCGTGAGCCGCAGCTTCCCTTCGGCGAGGCGCAGCCCGCGCCCGAGCTGCTGGAGGAAAATCGTGGGCGACGCGGTCGGGCGCAGGAACAAGACCGTATTCACTTCCGGAATGTCCACACCTTCGTTGTAGACGTCGACCGTCGTGAGAAAGCGCACTTCGCCCTTACGAAGCCGATCGGGCGCGGTTCTGCGAACCGTCTTTTCAGTCGTGCCGTCAATGGTTTCCGCTTGAATGATGTGTACCTTGAGTAGCGCGGTGATGTGCGCCGCGTGCGCCCGGCCGACGCAGAAAATCAAGCCGCGCACGTCCGAAAGGTTGGGCAGATACCGGTTGATCGCGCTGATGAGTGCGGCATCGCGAATGCGCGCACTCTGCCCTTCCGTATAGAGCCGCTCAAGCTCGCCGGCATCATAGTCGCCCTTGCGCCAGCGGACGCGCTCGAGCGCAACCGGGTCGGTGACCATCAAATACTCGAAAGGCACGAGAAGCTGCCGGTCGATCGCGTCGCCCAAGGAAAGCTCCGCCGTGATGTGCCCGTTGAAGCGCGAGAGCACATCGCGCCCGTCGCCGCGGTAAGGGGTCGCCGTGAGGCCGAGCAGGAATTTCGGCTCGAAGTGGTCGAGGAGCGCCTGATAGCTTTGCGCTTCCGCATGATGGAATTCGTTCACCACAATGTAGTCGAAATAGTCGGCCGGGTAGCGCGACGCGGCGCTCTGCGAATTCGCCGTCTGCACCGACATGAAGACGTGCTGGTGCGCCTTCGGCGTGAAGCGCCCCGTATAAAGCTCGCCGAAATTCATGTCGCCCATGACGAACCGGAAGGCGCTCAGCGCCTGGATGAGGATTTCTTCGCGGTGCGCGACAAAGAGAAGCCGCACCGGCGCGCCCTTCGCTTTCTCAACCTGGCGGCGGTAGTCAAAGGCCGCGATCATGGTCTTCCCGGTGCCCGTGGCTGCCACGACGAGCGATCGCGTTTCGCCGCGCAGCGTGCGCGCTGCTTCGAGCTTCTCGAGAATGGTCCGCTGGAATGGATAGGGCTCAATGCGAAGCCCAAGCGCCGCGGGGCCCGGCATCAGGCGCGCTTCGCCTTTCCTCGGCGAGCGCGCATCCTGAATGGCATCAAAGAGCCGGTCGCACGCCGCAGGATCCCACGGATCAAACCGCAGGAACCGCGCCTCATCGGTGACGTATGACGCAAAAATCGTCTGCATGCGCTCGAGGAGCACCGGGTCCGACGCTTCCGTGACCTTCACGGTCCATTCGAGCCCGTAGCTCAAAGCGGCATGCGAAAGGTTGGCGCTCCCGGCGTAGGCCGTCGAGAGGCCGTGCGGCCGATGAAAGAGATAGGTCTTCGCGTGATGCCGCGTTTCCTTGCTGACGTAGGAAACATAGACTTCGGCATTGGTAAGCTGCGCGAGCCAGATCACCGCTTCGGGATCAGTGGCGCCCACGTATGTGGTGGTCACAATCCGCAGCTTGCCGCCTCGCGCCGCAAAGGCCTCCAGCGTATCCATCAAGGGCCGCAGCCCCGACATCTTGAGGAAGGACACGAGCCAGTCCGCGCGCTCCGCAGAAAGCGTCTCGCGCCGGAGCTCATCCAATAGCACGGGTTCGCCGCGCGCCCCAGTGAAGAGCGCCGTTTCGGAGAATGTCGTCGCAGGGCGCTCAAGCGCCGACCACTGGAGCGCCCCAGGGAGCGGCGCCTTCTCGTCGGCCGACAAAAGCACCGACAAGGGCTCGGCAAAAGCTTCGGGCTTGCCCTTGATTTCAGAGACCACGCGCTCGAGCAGCGCCCTTGCCTCACGAGCGCCCGCCTCCTGCGCGCGCTCTTCGAAGACGCTCGCGAGCGCCTGACGCAGCGCATTGGCGCCTTGCCGGTAGAGAAGCGCAAAAAGGAGATCGGCATCCTGATCGGCCTTTTGGAGCTTCGTCTTGTAGTCGGAAAGCGCCGCCCTGAGCCTTTCGGTGAGAAGGCATTCGTAGAGGCCCGCTTTCGCGGGCACAGATTCATTTGTCTTGTTGTCGTTCGCCAAAGCTGCGTCTCTTTTCGGTAGGTTCCTGCGAAAGAAGCAGCCTAGCGAAAAAACGCGCAGCTTGAAGTCAAAGGCGCCCCGAACCCTCGTATATCGAGCCCGAACTAACCCGGACATCCGGCGCAGATGACCATCTCACGAAACTC
>CAJMKD010000088.1 GCA_905213905.1 uncultured Sutterella sp.
GCTGCTTCGGGCGGCATCGGCGAAACGGCGGGTGCAGAAAACCGCATCCGCCCGCCCGGAAGCCGCAGCGAAGCCGAGTTTCTCGCGCGGTGCCTGCGCTGCGACCGCTGCCGCAGCGTCTGCCACCTCGATGTCATCACGAACGCCGACTGGTCGGACGGCCTCGTGCGGCTTCGCACCCCGGTGATGAACTTCCGCATCGGCCACTGCGACTTCTGCGGCAAGTGCGCCGAAGTCTGCCCGACGGGCGCAATCGAGCCTTTTGACAAGGAAACCGAGAAGGTGGGGCTCGCGGTTCTCACGGAGAGCTGCATTGCGCTTCGGACCGGCGCATGCCGCGTCTGCCATGAAAAATGCCCGTACGACGCGATCACGCTCAACGCGCAGAACGTGCCCGTGATCGACGCCGAGCGCTGCAACGGCTGCGGGCTCTGCGAAAAAGTGTGTCCTGCGAACGTCTACCAGTCCTACCGGACGGGCCGCGAGCGCGGCATCGTCGTGCGGCCGCTCTAAGCGGCCGCGGCGCACCATGAAAAGGGGAGGGCGCAATGAAGCGGTTCTTTTCCGGCACGCGGCTTCGCGCCGCAGCGGCCTTCGTCTTCTTCCTCGCCGCCCTGGCGGGCCTCATCTGGCATTCGGGCTGGGGCACCGCATCGAGCTTCGGCATTGCCGACATTGCGGCCGTGTGTCCATTGGGCGCGCTCGAGTCGATGCTTGCTGCGAAGACCTTCATCCCGAGAGCGGTTGCGGCCTTGGCCGTCTTCCTGATTGCGGCGGCGCTTTTCGGGCGCTTTTTCTGCGGCTGGTTCTGCCCGGTGCCCTGGACGGGAAAGCTCGCGGCGCGGCTTCGCGGGCGGCGCAAAGCTCATAAGGAAGAAGCGGGTGCAGCGCGCGCGACTACTGCGGCGGGCGTCGCTCCAGCAGATGACGAAAGCATTCCTTGCGCCGCGTGCGCAGAGAAATCGGCGCGCACCACGGGCTGCGCGCGCTGCAGCGCCGCGTGCAGCGGGAAGCGCGGCGAGAGCCTCGAGAGCATCGAAAGCAGCGAACAGCCGGGCGCAGCCGAAGAAAAAATCGAAAAAACGCCTTACGTCATTCTGGGCGGCGCGCTCGCCTCGAGCGCCGTCTTCGGCTTTCCGGTCTTCTGCCTCATCTGCCCCGTGGGCCTCCTCTTTGCACTCGTGATTGCGCTCTGGCAGCTTTTTGAATTCAATCAGACGAACTGGGCGATCCTCTGGTTTGCCGGGTTCCTCATTCTGGAGCTTTTCGTCCTGCGGCGCTGGTGCGGGAAGTTCTGTCCGCTCGGCGCGCTCATGACGCTTGCGGCGCGCTTGAACCGCACCTTCCGGCCGCTCGCTGATCCCGCGCGCTGCACGCGCGCGGCCGAGGGCGCCGACTGCACGATCTGCCGGACGGTCTGCCCCGAAGGGATCGATCCCGCGAAGGCGAAGTCGAATCCGTGGCTGCTTGCGCGATGCACGAAGTGCGGCGCGTGCGCGGCGGCCTGTCCCTCGGGTGCGATTCACTTCCCGTTCCTCGCTTCAAGCGGGGCGCAGAAGGCGGCGAGAACGGTCGTGCCGATTGTGCCTAATGTTTCAGGCGCGCCTGCCGCGGCAGAAGCGCAGTCCTTGGGCGGCAGCGCCGGCCAGGGCGCACGGCGGCTCGACCCCGCAGCCCTTGCCCAAGCGCTCGCGCGGTGCGTTCACTGCGGCGAATGCGGTGAAGCCTGTCCGCTCGGCGACCGCATGCCGCATGCGACGGCGCTCCTCGCGCGCGGCCGGCGCCGTGAAGCCGCTGAAATTCTTCTTGCTGCGGGCGGCATGCCCGAAATCACGTCGCGCGTCTGCCCGACGGAGCGCTTCTGCGAAGGCGCCTGCGCGAACGAGCATGCGTCCCGGCTTTCGGGGCACGCTGCCGCTTCGGGTCCCGTCCCGATTGCGTCGCTCGAGCGAACGCTCGCCGAAGAGGCGCTCGAAGCCGGCTGGCGGCCGACGCTGCGGCGCACGACGCATGCGGGCCGCGTGGCTGTCGTGGGCGCAGGTCCCGCGGGGCTTGCCTGTGCGGATGTTCTCGTGCGCCTTGGCCTCGAAGTCCACATTCTCGACAAGGCGCGCGCTGCGGGCGGCCTTCTTGCCTTCGGCATTCCGTCCTTCAAGCTCCCGCATGACGTTGTCCGCCGCCGAGTGAAGCTTCTTGAGGAAGCGGGCGCGGGCTTTGCGCTCGGGCTCGAAGCCGGGCGCGACGTCGCCTGGCAGGATTTGGCCGCTGAGTTTGATGCCGTCTTTGTGGGAACGGGCGCGGACATGCCGGTCGCGCTCGACGTGCCGGGCGCTTTGACGTCGGACGGCCGCTACGGGCCGGGCGTCTCTCCGGCAGGCGAGTACCTCGCGGCGGTGGCCCGCCGGGAGATCGGCTGCGAGGATTCGCGGGAAGCGAAGTCCGACCTCAAGGGACGCCGCGTCATCGTGCTCGGGGGCGGCGACACGGCGCTCGACGCCGCAAGAACGGCGCTTCGCGAAGGTGCGGTTTCCGTCCTTTGCGTGGCGCGTCGCGCCGAGGGCGCGCTTCGCGCCCGCCGTGCGGACTTGGCCGCCGCAAAGACCGAAGGCGTCTCTTTCCGATTTGAGTCGTCCGCCGCCGCGCTTGCCCGCGAAGACGATGCCGAGCGCGGCCGTCTTCTTGGCGTAGCGCTTAAGACGCCGGAAGGGACGGTTGAAGAGCCGGCGGATCTGGTCCTTGTGGCCTATGGCTTCCGCGGCGCAGCGGATCCCGGACTCGAAGCGCTCGGCGTTCGCTACGACGACCGGGGCGCGATCGCAATTGACGCCGAAGGCCGCACGAACGCGCCCAAGATCTGGGCGGGGGGCGACGCGGTGCGCGGACCCGCGCTCGTGAGCCTTGCGCTCGCCGACGGCCGACGCGCCGGGCTTGCGATCGCTGCCGCCCTCGGCGTTGCCGTTTGATGAGGCATCGCCGCCTGCAGCGGCCGCATTCTTTCGCCCGGCTGAAACGGCCGGGGAAGGGTGGGGGCCGCGAGGCGGCGAATTGTTTTCTTAACCGCCTGCGCTTCTTTTTCTTGGGGAGCGAGCTTGCTGAATCGCTCGGCAAGCTCGATTGCGCACGAAGCTATGATCGCCATTGGGGCTTGCGGGGCGCGCTCTTCGCTCAACGGCGAGCTTAGGCGGTTCGCCGCACGGAAGCATGGAAAGCTTCCGATCGGCTCAACTATGCAGGAATCCGAAAGTATGTTGAGGAAAAATGTTCATTTTTCGTCAACATACTTGCCGTAAAAATCCGCTGATCGAGGATTTCCCGCCGTTCGCTCTTGAGATCACTGGTGCGGATTCGTTTTAGATGCGGCCAATCTGTGCAGACATGCGCAAGCTGCTTAGCGGCACGCGACTCGCAGGTTCTTTTGTTCGTTTAACGTACAATAAAACGAGCATTGATGCTCCCCTCCCAACTACGTTGGGAGGGGATTCTAAGGACCGT
>CAJMKD010000089.1 GCA_905213905.1 uncultured Sutterella sp.
AGCCGTGATTTCGGAGGCGGCGCGCGGTTTCGCAAGACGGACAATTTCAGAGACAGTTTTGTTGACCTCGGTCTCATCCATCCGGAAACCCAGGAAGTGCTGCCGGCGGCGCTTCACATCTAAGTTGGGAAAGATGAAACGCTGGCCTTTGAAGGGCGGCTGGGCATTGCCAATCGATCGCTGCTGGATATGTCGGGCGGGGGTGCGGCGCTGGAAGTCCGGGCGCCTTACGGTGATGCGCTGACGCTGAGCGGGGGCGCGGCACTCTCGATTTCGGCCGGCCGTCTCACGCTCGCGGCAGAAAAGGGCGGCACGCTGAATTTGACGGACGAAGGCCGTGCAGTGATCCGGCTTTCGGATGCGTTTGCGGCAACGGGCCGAGGAGGCATGCATTTTGCTTTTTCTGGGGCGCGGACCGAAGCCGCGTCTGCACTGGACGGCGATGGGGCTTTCACTGCGGCGGCGGGGTCGCCAGCGGACTTCTATCTCTCGGCGCGCTCGATTGCGCTCGAAGCAAGCGACGGCCCGGCGATTGAAGCGATTGCATCAGGAGATTGCTCTTTGACGACGGCCGAAGCGGGCGATTTGCGTCGGCGCATCGCAATGGCGGCCGCGGAAGACCTTCAAATCAAAGGAAGCGGCGGCCTTGTCGCCGCCGATGGTCCGGTCCGGCTCGACTTCAAGGGCGGCACGGCGACTTTGGATGCCTGCCCGGGCTGCGGGCCGACGAGCGCCACCTATCAGCCGGGCGTGATTGGGAGCGCCTTTGCGCTAAAGAATGGTGCTGCCGCTTCGGTGCAGGGCAAGGACGTCGTCATTGCGGCCCCGGCAGGACAAGGCAAATCCGCTGCTTCGCTCGGGCGGGGCTATGTCGTGAATCTCAGAGACGCGGATTTCTCGCTTTCCGCTCAAAACGCGACGATGAAAGGCTGGGTCACGGCGCAGGGCGCTTCGAATGCGGTCTTTCATGCCGAGACGCTGCGTTTTGCTGATGATGTTTTTCTCGAAGACACTTGCTTCGAGGACGGCGTTTTCGCGGGTGCGACTGACGGAGAGAGGGCGTGCGTGACGATTGACGCCGGCTCGGCCGCATTCGAGCACAGCCGCAGCGTCAACTTCGATTATGAAAGCGTGGGCTCGGCGGCGCTCCACGCCGTGCATAACGGCTTCATTCAAGTCGGCCGCGCCGAGCGTGGCGAGAGCCGCGAGAGCACCGAGAGCGACGGGGGTCCAACGTCGAGAGTGACGCTTTTCGGACACGTGGTTGCGGGGAACGCCGTCCCGGCAGTGCTCGAGAACCGCGCTGGCGGTGTAATGCCTCGCAGCGGATCAGGGTCGGGCGCAGATGCTTCAGCGCCGGACGCGGATGCGCCCGGCCGGATCGACATTCTTGCGGGCGCGGGCTCGAGGCTTCAGGGGAGCGTTCTTGCGGTCAATGGCGGCACGGTTCGCTTGACGCTCAAGGGCGGGCCGGAAGAGGCGAAACTGGCGGACGGGACGGCTGCAACGCTCGGCGAGGGCCGCCTTGACGATCACACCGGGGCCGGCATGCGGCATGCAGACGGCCGGCCCCTGGTGCTGCGGCCGCACGAAGCCATGCTTTCTGAAGATGAGGGCAGTCTCTCGCCCGGACGTATTGAACTCGCGCTCGAGAATGCTGCCTGGCGCGCACGGGATCGCAGCTTTCTGACGAAGCTTCATTTTGCCGGCCAAAGCGCCGCTTTTCTCCTTACGAGCGGATCGGGCGAAGCCTTGCACGGCGCGTCGCTCTATGCGGGCGAAGTTTCGGGCGAAGGCGTCGTGCGCCTCCATCTTTCGAAGAAGATGGATCCATCGGGCGAGCGCAGAAGCGACATGCTTTACATTGGCCGGCTCGCTCCCGATGCATCGATTCGGCTTGTGATCGAAACGGATCCGGACGAGGCAGTGGCGGATCTCAAAGGCTTGCGGTTTGCGACCACAGGCGACAACGCCTCGGCGAAGGGAAGCGGCATCTTCACCGCCCGTCTTGCCGACCAGGGCTTCTACGACCGCGACATTCGCATTCGCTCGAGCGCCTATGACAAGTCGGATCCTGAAAACGCCGCCTGCAACGGCTTGGCCGGCCGCGATGCTGCGGCAGCTGGCGGCGCGCCGCTCCTGAAGCCCGGGAACGATTTCGTCGACGCGGTTTTCGGCGAAAACGGCACGAATTGGTATCTCGACGGCTTTGCGGGTGATGAAGACGAGAAGCCAGGGAATCCGGACGAGCACAATCTGCCCGACGAGCCGGATCACCCGTCCGAGCCAGGCAATCCGAATCAGCCGGGGACGGCAGACGGAGGAAACGCTGGAAACGGCGGCGCCGGAGAACATCCTGCGATTTCATCGGCCGGCCGCGCCATGCTCGGCACAGCTCGAGCGCTTTATTGGAACGCCGTTTCGCTCGAGCGCCGCGATGAAAGAACCGGCGAACGCCTGGGCAGGACTGCAGAAGGAAAGCCGGTCTATTGGACGCGGCTTCGCTACGACCGCTTCGGCACGAAGGCGGGCGCAAGCGACTTCCGAAGCGACGATGTCGTCTTTCAGTTTGGCGCCGAAGGAACGCGACGCCTCAGGGCGGCCGAGGGCGACATGATCTTGGGCGCGGCGCTCGACTTTCGCTCAGGCAAAACGCATTACAGCGACGTTTCAGGTTCCGGCGAAACGGAGCGGCTCGGCGGATTCGCGTATGCAACCTGGACGGCGCCGACCGGTTTCTACGCGGATTTTGTCGCGCGGGCGGGACGCATCAAGGCGGATTATTCGCTTCGCGCTGCGTCCGGCATGCGCCTTCGCGGGAAGGCAAGAAGTCCGATGTTCGGCGCATCCGTCGAGGCCGGGCAGAGGTTCACGGGTGCTGCCGGCTGGTTTGTCGAGCCGCAGCTTCAGCTCCAGTACGCGAGAGTCGCCTCGGCAGACTGGCGGGCTTCCCAGACGAAGCTTCAGACAGATGCGCTGGATTCTCTGAACGGCCGAGGCGGCCTGCGCCTCGGACGGGCTTTCGGAAAAGACGAGGGTGAAGCCGGCGCGCGTCGAAGCATTGCCTACGTTCGCGGGGACGTCCTTCACGAGTGGCTCGGCGAAGCGGCTCTGCATGCGCAGGACGCACCGACAGGCCGCGGCGGCGCGGACGTGCGGATCGCGAACGGGGGCACTTGGTTCAATGCCGGGGCTGGCCTTGACTGGCAGGTTTCTGCGGACTTGCGGCTCTCTGCTGAAGCGTCGGCGCGCTTTGGTGGCAACCTCGAGCGCGCCTGGACTTTGGGCATCAATGCCGTCCGCGCTTTTTGAGGGCGCGCCCTGTCCGGCACCGATCGAAGCCCTTCTTGATCACGTAGGATAAGGAGAATTGCTGGATCCGCTCCCGATCGGTGCATGCCAGAGAGCCGTTATTATAAATAAATCTGCCGGCGCA
>CAJMKD010000090.1 GCA_905213905.1 uncultured Sutterella sp.
GGCTTATATGCCTTGAGCTTGACTTGTCTGCCGTTGCGGGTATTGATCTCAAATCCGCCGAGACGGCTTGAAGTCGCATTGCTCGCCTCGTCACAAAGGAAGATCTGAAAGAACTTCACATTATCGCCCGTGATGTTGCCGCCTTTCGTGACGCCCGTAAGCCGAGAGTAAAGGCCGTTCTGAACGAGGTTGTAAGTCCTTCGGCTATCCCATGAGTTGGCGTTCGTCAGAAGCCAGATCCCCTGATCCGAAGTAAGGAAAAGGTTCTCCGACCCGAAGTTCATGCCGTAGGCGGTTTCGACATTCGTCTGAAGCTGAACGACGCTTTCACCCGAGCCGATGGCAGTCATGCCGCCGAAGCCGCGGTATCCGCAAAAGCCTCCGTTGGCGTCGTAGTCCACGACGGCGATCGGATAGTAGGTCTTTGAAGCGGTCTGCACGCCGATGTAGCCGCTCTTGGAGACGATATTGTTCGCCGTGAGGTTCGACGCGACCGTCAGAGCACCGCCGACAGTAGCATTGCCGGAGGTTGTGAGCGTGGTTGCGGAAATGGCCTTCGTGTCAATTCCGCCGTTGGCTGTGAGCTTGCCGGTCATCAGGGTCGTGCCGCTGATATCGGCGTTGCCGTTGAGGTCGAGGCTCGTCGCGGTCAAAGCCTTGGTCGTGACGCCGCCATTGGCCGTGAGCTTTCCCGTGAGCGTAGTCGCGCCCGATACGGCCAAGGTCCCGCTTGCCGTGATGTTCGTTGCGCCCAGAGCCTTCAACGTCGTCGATCCATTGACCGTCAAAGTGCCGGAGGCATTGATGTTTGAGGCATTTAGGCCTGCAAGCGTAGTCGTTCCGGTTGCTGTGATCGTCGTCGTTGCAATGCCGCCTTGAGCGGCCAGTGCGCCTTCGAGCGTCGTTGCTCCGGTGACGTTGAGCGTATTCGACGTGATTCCCGCCTTTGCCGTCAGCGCCTTGTTTGCCGTTACGGCTTGCAGGGAAGTCGTTCCCTTGACCGTCAGATTCGTGTTGACAGTCAGATCGCCCGTGAGCGTTCCGCCCGTGAGCGGGAGGTAGCGGAAGCGCACGTCCACGTCGCCCGTCAGAACCCAGTGCGAGCCGTCGTAGCCAAAGAGGTAGTAGCGATTCGCCTCGAGGTACGAGGCCGGCACTGCAGCGCCCTGATAGTAAATCGCCTTTGCGCCCGTGCCTGTGACGTTGAGCGTCGGATTTGCCGCGGTATTCGCCGCAGAGAACTTCACGAAAACAAAAGCGTTTTTCGAGAGCTCAAAATTCGTGATCGTGACGGCCTTCGCAACGGTGCCGGCTGCCGTTGAACAATCGCCCACCGGAGAATAGCTCGAAAGCGCATCAAAGTTTTCGTTGATCTCGTAATAGCGCGTATTCCAAAGACCGGGCGTAGCGCCGGGCGAGGTATTCGGAATTTCCGTAATAGTGACGTGCGGGAGCTTCGTAGCCATTTAGAACCTCACCTTGATTTCGATCTGATAGCGTTCGTCGGCTTCCTTCACCTTCGGTGCGAAGGTCTTGATGCCGATCAGCTCGCCGTCTGCGTCGACAAGCGCTGCTTCCGACATTTGCACGTCGATCAATTCGTTGTTCTCTACCGTGCCCTTGCCGACGACAACCAGCAGGCTGCCGTCTTCGTCGTCCGCCTCAAGGCGAACGGCCGCGCATTCCTTGCGCAGAACTTCATGCTTGAGCGCGGTCCAGTCTTCACTGGGTGAAATCGGCTTGAGATCAGACGTGTGGCCGCCGTCGCCAAACGCCATGTACTTGACGGGCTTGAGCGTCTTCGTGCCGGCCAAGTGGCCCGCAATCTTTTCACGGAACTTTTTGCAGAGTACGGCTTCGGATGCCATCAAAACACTCCAAACGATTCTTTGTTCGGGTATTTTTGAACACCGAGGAAGCCGCTTTCCGCCTTGTTTTCCTATTAAACCTTCTCGATTCTCAGATCGCCCGAAATTCGGCCCTCAACGAGCTTCGGCGCTTTTTCCGGCTCTTCGTCTGTTCCGAGGTAGAACATTCGCTTCGGATCCCATGTAACGACAAGCACATTCCACGGGAGATAGGTTTCGACCGACTTCTCCATGAAAAGGTTGTAGAAGACCTTGTACTTGATCCGAACATTGAAAATGAGCCAGAAGCGGAACTGCGGCATCAGTCTCGCCGGAAGGATCGCTCTGAAAATGTTCGTGAGCGTCGTAATGGAGCGCGTCTCAATCGAAAGGTCAAGCGCAATTTCGACTCTGCTTGTCAGATACATGGTCTTGGGATCGACCACGAAATCCTCATCTTCGATCGACGTATGCAGCGCGAGCGGATATTCCTTGTCCTTCTCCTGCCACATTTGCTCGACCGAGCAAAGGTTCGGATAAAGGAGCTGCAGATAGGTGCGCAGAAAGTGAAGACCGCGCCCCTGATTGTCTCGGCTCATCCAGGCGCGGTAGAGATAGCGCGTCGCCTCTTCCTCGCTTTCGTTCTGAAGCAGTGAGAGGCCGTCCATGTTCACCTTGCGGCGCACAAGATCAAAGCTTCCGAGGTGCGCCGCGCCCGCCACATTGATGTCGAAGAAGTCGCGCCCGAGGTAGGTCTTGAAAAGGCGGATGAAAAGCGCCTTCAGCTCGCTTTCCGTCTGATTCTGTTCAAAGCTGTTCTCGAGCGGCTTCAGCTCGGGGAGCTGCGCGTTCTGAAAGTCGAATTCACCGGCCATGGATCAGCCTCCCCAGGTGTGCTGGATGATGTTCGTCGTCTGCACCGTCACCGTGAGCGAGCTCTCATCGACAAAGCGCCAAAGCTCCGGCCGCACGCCGACGCCTTCGCCGTTGTCGATGGAAACAGTGAGGTCGGCATTGCCGTCCGTGAGCGCCGCGACCTTGTTCTTCAAGAGTTCGTACACCTGTCGGTACAGCGGCTGCTGCTGCCCTCTTCGGCTTGCGGCGGATTCCTTGCCGTACTCCTCGAGAATGGCTTCCTCAATCTTCGACTTCACGTCCGACACGATGTATGACGTTGAAACCGTGGCATTGATCGTGATCTTGATCTTCGAAATGACGGGCGTGAAAAAGCGAACGCGGTAGCTGTCGTCCGCGCGAAGAATCACGCGCTCAATTTCCTTCTGCGTATCCGTCAAATCGTCTTCTTCAATTTCGGTCGGCGTCTTGGGCGACTTCGGATCGGTTTCCTCAAGCGTCTTTTCCGAGCCGTCCGCTGAGAGACAGGCAACAAACAAGGCGTTGATGTTGTCGACCGATGCGCCGCGCGCCTGCTCTTCAATGCACTCATTCCAAACGGAAAGGAACTGAAGGCTCGGGAAGTTTCGGCGAACAAGAAAGCCGAACTCACCGAGAAACACGGCGTCTTCTCGGTACACCGAAGGATATTTCGCAATGTCGCGAAGCACCGGCATC
>CAJMKD010000091.1 GCA_905213905.1 uncultured Sutterella sp.
CCCCCGTACGGCCTCTCATAGGATGGAACTCGTGCTTTGCACAGTCGGCTGCCGCTTTGCCGGCGGCCGTCAAGGAATATTTCTTGGAGTTTCATAAATGAAAAACATTTTCACGGCTCAGAAGACAGTCCTCGCGCTGGCTGTTGCGGGCCTGATGTCAAGCGGTGCTTTTGCAGCTGCCAACGAATTCACGAATCTCGTTGTTGGCGCTGACAGCAGCATCGCCTTTGTTGGTACGGACACGCCGACTGCAACGGGAACGGTGACTGGTGACTATAGCGACAAGACCGATCAGGCGTTCAGCAACACCAATAAAGACACTGTTGCTGATTCTGCGACGGTGACGCTCGAAGGCGGTTCCATTGATGTGAGCGCTAAGGCCCCTGTCACGCAGCCAGCGACGGCGGGTGCTGATGGCGCAAAGACACTCGGTTCCGTTTCAGGCAACGGCACGATTAATCTCAGTGCAATCAATGGCAAAGAAGCGAAAGACGCCTTCAATGCGACTCTGACGCTCACGGACGGTGATCTCAGCGGCTTCAACGGTACGGTCGCATTTACGAGCACGGGTACGGCAGATAAAGGCATCGGTGTTGCGAAACTCGCGGGTGTTACGACGCTCGGCGCTGTTGAGCAGACGCAAAATGGATTGATCACCGAGCCCGCTAAGCAGGTTGTTTTCGACGTGACTGCTGGCACGACGGCTGAAGTAGCAGCTGCCGAGGACTCTGATCTGACGTTCGTTAACGAGGCGATCAACAATGCCGGCAAGCGTACGGTCACTGCGGCGTCAGGCAAGGCGCTTCTTCTTAACTCTGCACTGAATCTTTCGAGCAGCACCGGTGTCACGATTTTTGCCGGTGAGTCGACGATTTCGAAAGACTTCACGGGGTCGAAGGTCGTCATGGGCAAAGCCAACGCCGACAATGAGAAGAACTTCAACCAGATCTTTACCGGCGACGTTACTGTCAAAGGCGGTGTATTCACCGCTCAGGACATGACGGTTGCTGGCAACCAGCTCATGGTGACAGCTGGCGGTGAATTTGTTGTCGACGGTACGATGACGATCACTGGGGGCAAGTCTAATGAGGGGGAGGATGCGTATAATCACCAATTCAACGGAACGCAGTCCTTCAAGGATGTAGTTATCGCTACAACTGCTGACTCGGAAGGCAATGCTTATGTCAACGTCGGCAAAGAGAATGCTGCTGAAACCTCGTTTACTGCGGATACGCTCAAGATTTCTGGCGTGACCGATCACGGTGCTGGTTTCTGGGTCAATGGCGGCAAGGTCGCAATTGACTCGGTTGAGGCTGGAGCAAACGGTAAATTTGGTACTTGGGGTGGCGAAACCGCAATCAATACGCTGTCAGTAAGCGGTGGCGAAGTTGAATTCGGTGACGGGGAAACAAAAGTTGGCGATATCACAGTAAATAATGGCGGTGAGACGGCCATCTCTGGCGGCGAAGTGGTACTCACCGGCAGTTTGACGGTCGCAGAGGATGATGACTCTACGACGTCCGTAAATGAAGCCGGTTCGTTCTCAATGGCTGGCGGCACGCTCACGACCGCGGGTGCAAATCTTTTGTCTTACAACGAAACGACGAAGGCAGTTGCAACGGTTGCGGGTGTAAAGGTAACGGACGGTACGATCAAACTCACGGACGAGGTCGATTACACGATTACTTCGTACGGAAAAGTTCGTGACGCTCTGGATTCTGAGTCGAAAGGCGTAAAGCTTGAATTTCTTAACGGCAAGATCTGGGGCGAAACTAACGGCACCCTTGACAAGACCAAGAAAGTTACTTGGGGTGAAATCAACGATAATGCCAATCTGACCAATCTTGGCAAAAGTGATATCGAACTGAATCACAACTATGATGTTCCTGATTGGGAATTCACACACAGTGTAACGTTAGGTACGCTGGAAGCTGTCTACACGGGCCAAACGCCAGACGTCACTCCCACACAGTACTGGATCAGTACATCAGATGGCCAAAGTTTGACGATCCACGGCGGCGACGACGGAAAGACGGTCTTTATCGGCTTTAACGCCAAAGGCGATGATGGCAATCTTCTTCCAATTTATCTTGGAGAGAACGGTCAGGGCATCATCAACCTTGGTGAAGCCGGCATGGGCGACAGCGGCGTGATCGATAACAAGCTGCAGCTTGGCGCCACTACGAATGTTTATGGCAACTTCACCGTCAACAATGATGTTGAGCTCACGGCCACGGGCAGTGCTCTTACTGTTCAGAAGGATGCGGTCTTCACGGTCAATAATCTGAAGAAGACGGCAACTGGAAATCTGACAAATGACCCGAAGGTTAGCGGTGGCGTCCTTGCTCTGAAGGGCACGGCTCCGGTTGCTCCCGTTGGTGGGCAGGCCGCCGCTACGGCTTATTCCGTGAGCACTGCGGGTGTCGAGCTCGGAGCTGCAAAGCTTGATGATGGAACGACACAGGGCGCAATGCTTGTCCTCGGCGGCGAATACGGTCAGGCTGCGCAGGCTTATCGTGCTTCCCACAGCGATGAAAACGTCATTTGGGTTGCTCGTGAAGTCTCTGTCGATTCCGTCAAGGCTGCTGCCAGCAACACTCTGAATGCTCTGGCAATTGATGTTGAAAGCCTCAAGGCGACGGGTTATGCCGCAAAGAACACGGCTGGCGACGACCGCAACATCGTGACGATCACAAACACCACCACCGTTAATCGCGTTGATGTCCTGAATCTTCAGTCCATCGATCACTCGATGCTCGGCTATGACGACGTGAACGACGTATATCAGTTGCAGATTGGCAACCTCACGATTAATGGTGATCGCGGAACCAAGGTTGACTTCGGTACCGACTTCTATCGCAATGACCTTGGCGTTGATGAAGCTGGTGCTGCGAAGCTCGTTGTGAACGAGGAAGAAGTTCTCTCCGTTTATCAGGACGGTTTCCTCAGCGCTGCTCAGGTTGAAGAGTCTCTGCGCAATGTCACGTTCAACAACCAGATTGCCAATACGATCATCTTCGGTGCCCGTCAGATGGAAGCCGATCTGAACAAGGCGATCTTCGAACGTGCCAAGGCAGCTGGTTTCTGGCAGGAAGGCGTTGAGTTTGGCGACATCGATTGGGAGAATGTTGGGGCAAGTCTTGCCCCGGACGCTGATCCGGTTGCGTTCCGTCAGCTTGCAGACGCAGTTGACTCCGCCTTCTGGAACAAGGTTCTCGCTGACGAAAACACGGCCATGAACCTCGCCACGATGGGCGGCGCCTTCTCGGTTGGCTTCGACATCAACGACCAGATCCGCAGCACGATCGATCGTCGTTCGTCGCTCGCCAATCTCAACGTTGCCCGCAACGCCACCGGCATCACGCCGTGGGTCGACGTCATGGGCACGTGGAACACCGCTGA
>CAJMKD010000092.1 GCA_905213905.1 uncultured Sutterella sp.
GTCACGATGACGTTCGATGCCGACAAGATCACGGACGTCGTGCTCGACGTCTCGAAGGAAACGCCTTCGATCGGCCAGGCCGCTGCCGAAACCCTCAAGAAGTCGCTTCTTGCCGCGCAGTCGGGCGAAATCGACGCCGTCTCGGGCGCTTCGATCACCTCGCACGCTGTTCAGCAGGCCGCGAAGAAGTGCATCGCGCAGGCGAAGGGCGAAATCCCCGTTGAAGTCATCACGACGGCCGCCGAAGACGAAGACGACGGCGACTGGCTCGGCCAAGCGCCTGAAATCGCCGAAAAGGACATCGTCGACACCGTCAATACCGACATCCTCGTCGTGGGCTGCGGCACGGGCGGCATGTTCGCCGTGTGCGCCGCTGCCGAAGCCGGCGCCAAGGTGATCGGCATCGACCGCTTCCCCACGGGCACGGGCATCCGCGACGACCTCGCCGCGATGAACTCCCGCTATCAGAAGAAGTGGGGCACGAAGATCGACAAGTTCGAATTCGTCACCGCCGCCACGCAGTACGCCGCCGGCCACATCCAGCAGGACCTCGTCAAGGTCTGGTGCGATGAATCGGGCGAAACGATCGACTGGTACGGCGACCGCCTCGCCGAACGCGGCGTCGAGCTCTGGCACGAATCGGGCGACAAGGTCGACGAATCGCGCTACCACCACTGGCCCACGGGCCACTCGCCCCGCTGGCGCACGTCGGACGACGGCACCGGCAAGCCCCTTGACGGCAACAAGGTCCTCGTCGACTACGCCAAGCAGAAGGGCGCGCGCTTTGACTACAACATGCGCATGGTGAAGCTCGAAAAGAAGGACGGCCGCGTCACGGGCTGCATCGCGCAGAATTCGGACGGCAAGTACGTCCGCTACAACGCCAAGAAGGGCGTCGTGGTGGCGACCGGCGGCTACTCCCTCAACTACAAGATGCTCGAAGCGCTCCAGCCCTACTCGCTGCGCGTGATCGGCCGCAACCGCTCGGTCCCGGGCGCGCACGGCGACGGCATCCGCGCCTGCCTCTGGGCGGGCGCCAACATGGACCAGATCCACACCGCGCTCAAGTTCGACCGCTGCGCGCTGCGCCCCGACCAGCCCAACGGCGCCGAAACCGCCAAGAAGGGGGACGTCGGCATGTTCTGGATGGCTTCGCAGCCCTGGCTCAAGGTCAATAAGGACGGCCGCCGCTTCATCAACGAATCCGGCACGTACGAAAACATCCTGCACGCCGACGAATACCAGAAGGGCCACTGCCACTACACGCTCTTTGACAGCAACTGGGTGAAGTACGCCGAGCAGTTCAAGATGCACGGCTGCTCGCGCCTCTATCCGTTTGAAAACGGCGCGGATCCCAACATCCCCTGGCAGGTCTTCCAGGAAAAGTACTTCCCGGCGCTCTTGAAGGGCGGCTTCCTCATGCAGGCCGACACAATCGAAGAACTCGCCGAGAAGCTCCAGCTCCCGCCCGCCGAGCTCAAGGCCACGGTCGAGCGCTACAACCAGCTCGTTCGCGACGGCAACGACGTCGACTACGGCAAGGAGCCCTTCCGCCTCTCGCCGGTTGACAAGGCGCCCTTCTACGGCGCGAAGAACACGGGCGACATCCTCTGCACGCTCGACGGCATTCAGATCGACGCGAACATGAACGCGATCGACACCGAAGGGAATCCGATCCCGGGCCTCTTCGTGATCGGCAACGACTCGGGCGGCTACTTCGCCAACACGTACCCGAACCTCGTGACCGGCATGGCCTGCGGCCGCACGGTGACCTTCGGCCGCCACGTGGGCAAGTACCTCGCAAAGCTCTAATGAGAGCCTGATCGGGCTTGCATCAGGCGCTTCGCCTGAAAGAAAAGTCTTCTCTCCGTAGAGGACGAAGGGGCGCTCTCGCTTGGAGAGCGCCCCTTTCTTATTGAGAAGCGCGCAAATGCCGCCCATCGCGGAGGCGCCCTTCAGGAATGCCTCGGCGAGCGTGTTCGCGTTCGTGCGATTGAGAATCCCGACCACGATCAAGGCGACCATGGCGCAGGCGATGAGGGCTTGAATCAGCACGGTGCTGATTTCTTGGATGCCGAGGGTCGGCGCCTTTTGGCCGGCTTCCCCTCCCATGTCATCCTCGAGCGGCGACTCCACCGCGCCAAGAATGCTCTTGCTGAGATCGCGGCTGATTCGGATGCCGTAGCGCGTCGTCCAGAAGACGCAGGGCGCCGTAAGCGCCGCCCAGATGAGAAGCCGCGCGCCCAAGCCCGACATCGGCCTCGCTTTTCACGAAACGCTTCTCAAAATGACGAAGAACGAGCTTCTCGAGCTCGCATTCACGCTCTCGCGTTGCAGTCCCGATCCGCAGAAGCGCGGCATTCATGCGCCTTCGTTGTTTGTGCTGATGCCATTTCGTGCGATGCCAGGCCATAATTTGAAGTTTCCACGACTCTAAGCACGCTTCCATCCAACCGCCTGCACCCCGCTTATGAAGGCTCTCGAGAATCTACGCGCCTGGGAAGCGCTCGTCGTCGCCGCCAAAACCGGCAGCATCACCCGGACCGCCCTCGTTCTGGACATGGAGATCACGCGCGTCTCGCGCCTCCTCACGGATCTCGAAGCCGAATGCGGCATCGTCTTCTTCGACAAGCGCCGCCGGCCGATGCTGCCGACGCCCGCCTGCGTGGAGCTTGTGCGCAAGGTTGAGCCCCTCGTCGACGGCTTCCGGCGGCTCAAGGCTGAAAGCGCCGAGGATGCGCCGCTTCGCATCCGCTTTTCCGCGCCCGAGGAGCTCTCGCGCGACTTCTTTGCCGATTATCTCTGCACCTACGCGGCCGACCATCCGGAAACGGTCGTCACGTTCGTCCCTGAAATCCGGCCCGAGCAGATGCGCACGGCGGAAGTCGACATCGCCGCCCTCAATCACCTCCCCGACGACGATTCCGGGCTTGTGATCCGGCACTTCAATTCCTCGTCGA
Organism: uncultured Sutterella sp.; assembly: GCA_905213905.1. Classification (GTDB taxonomy): domain Bacteria; phylum Pseudomonadota; class Gammaproteobacteria; order Burkholderiales; family Burkholderiaceae_F; genus Sutterella. The sequence goes on from CAJMKD010000092.1 coordinate 2,961, forward strand.
CCGTGCTTCTCGCGACGCCCGAGTACCTCGAAAAGCACGGCGAACCCAAAACCATTGAAGACCTCGCCGGCCATGTCGGCCTCCTGCACCACTCGGAAAACGCAGCCGAGACATCGGTCCTATACCGCGAGGGACACGCGTCCCCGCCGCTCGTCTGGAAGCGCACGCACATCTGCTCCGATCAGGGAACGCTCAAGCGGATGGTTCTCAACCACCAGGGGATCGCAGTCGACCTCTTTCTCGGCCATGCGCTCGAAGACATAGAAGCGGGCCGCATCGTGGCCGTTCTCCGAG
>CAJMKD010000093.1 GCA_905213905.1 uncultured Sutterella sp.
TATCCGAACGTCATGGTTTCGATTCTGCAGGGCTCGCCCCCGGGAACCGCGCACCTCATCGCCCGCACGCTCCTCTCGATCCCGGAAATTGCGCCCGGCCACCACTGGGGCGTTGCGACCGACGTGCGCGCCGTCAACCGCCTCTACCGCGAGCTCAAAATCGAAAACTATGCGTATCTGCGCGAAACGTCGCTCGAGCGCTGGGTCGCCGAGCACGCGAGCTGGATCGCCGTCGCCGCGCTCCTCGTGCTCGGGCTGATTCTGCACGGCTGGCGCACGGAATATCTGGTGCGCGTTCGCACGCTCGCGCTTCGCGAGAGCCTCGAAACGCTTCGGCGCGCCACCGCGCGCAACCAGGCGCTGAGCGAGCGGATGGCGAAATTCGAAAAGGCGGCCGTCTTGGGCCAGCTCTCGAACCTCATCACGCACGAGCTCGCGCAGCCTCTCGCCTCCATTCGCTTTTACTGCGAGTCCTTCAAGGACCTGCTCGCGGGCGGCGGCTCGGATCTCTCCGCGCTCGAGCGATGCCGCGCCGGCATTGAAAAGGGCTTGCGCCGCACGACCGCGATCGTCGCGCGCGTGCGCGGCTATTCCAAGAATGAAACGAAGCGCACCGATGCGGTGGCGGTGCTTCCCATCATCGAGCGCGTGCTCGCGGGCCTCTCGGATGCCCTCAAGAGCCGCGTCAAGATCGACGTGCGCGCCGAGGGGCTCAAGGACGAAGCCGTGCTCGGCGACGCGCTCGAACTCGAGCTTCTCTTCGGCAATCTGATCCGCAACGCCTGCGAAGCCGCCCTGGCGCATGAGGAAAAATCGGGCGCGTCCGCCCCGGGTTGCGAGCGCGGCGCCCCCGTCCGGATCCGGCGGCTACTGCCGGGCGCACCGGGCGCGCCGGCTGCTGCCGGGCCCTGCCCTGAAGCGGTGGTGCACGATGCCGCGCGCGCCGACCGGCTCGTCATCCTCATTGAAAACGAGGGCGGGCCCGTGAGCGACGACATGCTCGCCGGGATGAAGACGCCCCTCATCAGCTCGAAGCCGGGCGGACTTGGCCTCGGCGTCCCGATCGCGAACGCCATTGCTGAAGCCTCGGGCGGGCACCTCGAATTCGCGCGCCGCGCGGGCGGCGGCCTTTGCGCCTGCCTCGTGCTGCGCCGCTGCAGCACCCAATCTTCCGAGAACAGCCATCATGACGACTGACGACATCCGAAAGAACGCCCTCATTCGAATCGTGGACGACGACGCGGAAGTGCGCGAAGCCATCGAATTCATGCTGATCTGCAAGGGGTGGCGCACGGCCGCTTACGAAAGCGCCGCCGCTTTCCTCAAGGACTACAGCTCGGTGCCGCCTGGCTGCGTTCTCCTCGACATCCGGATGCCGGGGATGTCCGGCATTGAGCTTCAGGCGGAAATGAAGGCGCAGAAGCTCACGCTCCCCATCATTTTCGTCACCGGGCACGGCGACGTTCCGACGGCGGTGCGCGCCTTGAAGCTCGGCGCCTTCGACTTTCTGCAAAAACCGATTGAAGCCGCGCCCCTCATGGAAGCGATCGAATCGGCCGTGCGCTTGAGCCTCGCGCAGGCGCAGGGTCGGCTTTCGCCCGAGGATGCGCGGCGTGCGGTCGACGAAATGAGTCCGCGCGAGCGCGACATCACGGCGCTCCTTCGCGCGGGACTCTCCAACCGTGAAATCGCCGAGCACTTCGGTCTTTCCGAGCGAACCATCCAGGGGCACCGGAACAACATCTACCGGAAGCTGCGCGTTCACAACTACCGGGAGCTTCTCGAAACGATCGGCGGCCTCGAAGGCTTCGAGGGCTTTGAACCGAAGAGAGCGTCCTCGCCCTGAGCGCAAGCCGCGGGCGGCCTAAAGTCAGCGCGCCTCCTCCACCGGCACAATGAAGCGCCCGCAGCCGCCCTTTCGCGAGCCGTCCTTCTGTGCGAGCTTCATTTCAACTACGAGGTGAAAGCGCGCCGCGGGCTTTAAGCCGAGCGCCGCCATCTGCGCAAACATCGGGTGGCGTCCGTGCGCGATCTCGTCCATGTCGAAAAACTTCTCCATGCCGATGAAGTGGTAGACGAAGGCCTTCCCTGCGGGCTGCCGGATGACGGCGTCGTTCACCGGAATGCCGAAGCGCTTCGCGAGCGAGGCCTTCAAGACCATTCCCCACTGCATGGGATAGGGGTCGCCCGGCACCTGCGGCCGCTCGATCTGCAGCGCCGACTTCGCGACCGGCATCCAGTCGATCCACTCGCGCAGTATCGGATAGATGCGCTCGTCCTTGATGAAGTCCTTGAAGTTCGAGTGCGGCAGAAAGTAGTAAGGCTCCGCCTCCGTCACGAGCCAGTCGACGGGCTTCGCCCGGCGCTTCGCGTACCAGGCCTTGAGGCGCTCGTGCTCCTCGAGCACCGCGGCGATCCGGTCGGCTTCGCGCTTCAGCGCTTCGGCCTTTTCGTCAAGAAGCCGCATGGCGGCCTCGTCGTCGTCGCCGAGCATCGCGTTCATCTCCTTCACCGAGACGCCGTAGTTGCGAAGCCGCATGTATTCGAGAATGCGAGAGGACTGGTCGAAGTTGTAGTAGCGGTAGCCGCTTTCGCGATAGCGCACCTGGAGGAGCCCATTTTCTTCATAGTGCTTCAGAAAGTCGGGTGTTACACCCATGTACTTCGCGAAGTCGCCGATGCGATAAAACTTTTCCTCTTTCGCTTTCTTCATGACGCGCCCGCCGCCTCCAGGTCCATCCGCTGCCAGAACGCTGCCGGAAACGCGCCGCAGCTCGCGCAAAACCCCGCTCCCGCCGGTCTTTCGAAGCTTTTCTGCCGAGGCCCCAAACGCGCCTCGAGCGCGAGCGCCGTCGAGTGAATACCCCGAAAGGGAGAAGCGGATTTCAGAAAAAGAGCATACCCGAAAAGTCCACGCCGCTTCGAGAGCAACCTCGGGCAAACCCGCAGATATCGAAGTTTCGGACGGCAGAAATCCCCTCGAAAACCCTGCCCTATCAAGCGCTTGACCTGCGGCCAGCCCCCAGCCGCAAACTCTTGGCGTTCCGAAAAGTTGATTATCGGACCATCAGGAGAGATGAACATGTCCCAGAAGCAGCTCACCCGCCGCAATTTCCTGCGCACGGGCCTTGCGGGCGGCGCGACGCTTGCCGCCGCCGCTTTCCACGCCGCGCCTGCCGCGGCCGCCGGCATCTACAAGCCCGGCGCCTACTCGGCCGAGGCCGCCGGCATCGGCGGCGACGT
>CAJMKD010000094.1 GCA_905213905.1 uncultured Sutterella sp.
TCGCATTTCTTGATTCCAAGACAATGCCTTGTAGTAGACAAATCGGGCGCAGCCGCAGAAACGCGCCAGCGCTCTGCGGTCCAAGCCGGTAGGCTTAAGCTTGAATTGAAATGCTTTTCGGAGGATCATGACGGTATTATATCATTTGGTACATCAATCCTATGATCTCCGTTAGAACTGGAAGACATTGTATTTTCGATCTAAATGTACACTTGGTCTTTGTCGCAAAATATCGCAGAAAGATCTTCGAGAAAAAGCACATGGAAGCTCTCAAGATCATTGCCGGCAAAGTCTGCGGCGATTTCGGCGCAGAGCTCAAGGAACTCGACGGCGAAAAGGATCACATCCACCTTCTCGTGTCCTATCCTCCGAAAGCCTCGGTTTCGTCGCTTGTCAACAGCCTCAAAGGCGTGACGAGCCGTCTGCTTCGAAAACAATTCCCGGAACTGGAGACTTCCTACTGCAAAGGACAGCTTTGGTCGCCCTCCTATTTCGCAGCAAGCTGTGGCGGTGCACCGCTTGAAAGAGTGAAGGAATACATTCGTCAGCAGGACACGCCGGAGTGAAGATGCGTCACGGCCAGCGCCTTATATCCCCGCCCTGAATAGACGGGGCTTTACGGCGCGAGGGGTAAAACGGCGGACTACTCGAAGCCCTTCCTGCAGGTACATTTGGCATTGAAAAGGGCGGCCCCCGAAGGAACCGCCCTGCTCTTCAAGACTTGGCGCTAAAACGCTTCAGCCTTCTTTAGAAGGCATACGATGCCTTGAGCTTGAACATGTTGTCGGTCCTGTCATCCCCGCCGATACCAAGTTCATACGCAGCACCGATCGTCCAGTTGCCGTTCTGCGCGTCGATACCAAGCGAAGCCTGGAACGGCGCATCGTCGACCACCTGAGTCTTGATCGTTTCCTTCACGTTGCCCCAGCGGACCTTGCTCGTCGCATCGTCGTCGCCAAAGCTCGGCACGATCGAGAGGTCGACCTTCGGTGCGAGCTTCCAGCCGCCCGCATCGATGTTGCCCGAGAAGGCCACGCCGATCGGCGCGGTGAAGATATCCATCGTGTCGTCATCGGTCTTGAAGGCACCCGTGTATCCGTCAACATCAAGGCGCGTCCAGCGAATACCGACGTGTGGAACGATGTTGATGGATCCAACGTTGAAGAGATATTCACCGCCGATGCCAACCGTCCAGACGTCAGCCGTCACTTCGTCGTCAAGCTTGACGCCGAAGGCCGTGGCCGAGAGATCAGACGTGGTGTGCATCCAGCCGATGTCGACCTTTCCGTTGAAGTCGCCGAGGCGGTGGCTGCCGTAGACCGAGAAGCCCACGAAGTCGGCGTCGTTGTCGACGTCGAACGCAGCGCCCTTCGAGCCTCCGTCACCGGTACCAACCGTGAGAGCTGCACCAATCACCTTGCCGTTGCCAAGTCCCACGTCTGCACCGAGGACACCGCCGTACAGATCGACGTCGTAGCCGGAATCACCATAGAGGGATTTGGCTTCGTTCGTCGTCGCAAGCACGTCTGCCCAAACCATAGCGCCTTCACCGCGAACAAGACCATTCGCGATCGACATGCGGCCGTCAACTGACTTGTTCATGAGCTTCGAGGCGTCGAGCGCAACGTTGTAGACGCCGGACGTGGCGGCAAGCGCCATTGCCTGATTGCCGATGTCGGAAGCTTCTGCAGCAGTCATGCCGTTGTGGTAGTTGAGTCGAGAGAGGAAAGCATGCGTACGATCGGCTGAATCCTCATCCAATCCAACTTCACGAAGCGCTTCGAGGAAGGCTGTGCCTTCAAAGGTTGGGAACGCGTCTGCCGCAGCGACTTCCGTCGCGACATACGAGATCTTGCCGCCCTCAGTGGTGAGGTCGAGGCTGTAGATACCGCTGTCCTTGGCATCGTCAATCACGGACTGATCGATGGAAATGGCGCCTTCTTCCGTGCTCGTTGCCGTCATCAGCGTGCCGGTCAGATTGTCATCTGAGAGACCGACGACGCGGATATGTGAACCTTCGTCGAACTTAATGGTCACAGCCGTAACAACCGGACCTTCTGCAGCAGCCTGAGCATCCGCCATAAAGAGGCCGTTCGCCGCAACGGTGAAAGAGCCGGCGGGTACTGAATCTGGCGCTTCGGTGATCGAGCCGTCAACGCGGATAGCACCCGTGTCGGAAAGTGCGAATGCCTTCTTGGCGTAGAAGACTGCCGTCACGCCATCCTGGCCGTATTTAAGTTCCGTGTCGGCAAACGCTTGGACGGCTTCATCCTTTGTCGCGCCGATGGCGACAGTCGAGTTCTGGCCGATGACAATCTGCGCATTGAGCTTGCCGTCAGCCCCGACATCTTCAGCCGTCAGGAACGAACCGTCGGAAATTTCATCATCACCCTTCCATGCTGGATCCAAGAAGATGAGACCCGAAGTCGTGAGCTTGGCGACGTCGACATGACCGGCAACATCAGAACTGCCGACATTGACAGCGACTTCACCGCCGATTTCAGTGGCTTCAGCCTTGGCACCGAGGACATTCAGAGTGTTGCTGCCCGTCGCTTCTTCAGTCGTGGAGACGGTACCGAGCGAGAACACGGCTTCGTTTGTGCCGACGACATTGACCATCGCATCCTTTTCAAGGGTGAGGCTTTCGAGCGTGCCCTTGTTGCCTTCATCCGCACGGCCGATCGTGGCAACCTGATCGGTGACGACGATGCCGGCCGCATTTTCACCGGTAGAATCGGCAACAAGATGGCCGCCTTCAGCAGAACCGTTGAGCGTCAAAGCGCCGTTCTGAACATTGAGCGACTTAACGCCTTCGCCGAGCTTGACAGCCTTGTACGAACCCGTCACGCCGTTATCAGTAACACCAGTAACAGTGGCACTTTGAAGCGCATCCGTGGTGATATTGCCGAGGTCATTGACCTGATCGACAGTCACTTCACCGTTGGTGATCGCGAGGTCGGTAATTTCAACATTGCCGACGATTTCCAGCAGGCCGTCGCTGTTTGTGCCTGCAAGATCAGCCTTCAGCGCTGCGAGGTCTGCAATCGAAAGCTTGACGCCGTCGAATCCTTCCACGCGCATCGTGCCGCCTGCTTCAACAGCGACCGCATGAACGTCTTCAGCAAGCGAATATCCGGATTCTGTCTGGGTGAAGCCGACAGCATCGAGGTTCGTCGTGAGCGTGCCGTTGTTCGCAACCGTGATGTCTGTCGTCGTGGCATTCGCGA
>CAJMKD010000095.1 GCA_905213905.1 uncultured Sutterella sp.
TCAGCGCTGCGCCTTATATCTCCGACCTGAAGCGACGGAGCTTTACGGCGCTTTTCGGTAAGAAAAAGCCCCATTGATGGGGCTTCATGTTTTTTAAACGCTGTCGAAAGTAGCCGATCTGCCGGGCGTCGTTCGGTTTTGCGAACTATTGGACGGCGCCTGAGAAGGGCGCGGCTGGGGTGCCGGCTTGGGCGGCTGCTTTTGGGGTTGTTCAGCCATTCAGTTCCTCCTAAAAAGTACGGCTTACTTCAATCACACGGCCGAAAATGCGCAGTTTGTCGGCGCATTCCTGACCTATAAAGTCTTCATCCCCATATCGTGGGTTGTCCGAACTGACGCGAATCCCGCCCTTGATTTTTGAAAGGCGCTTGACGCGGTCGTCACCTTCGATGCTGATTGCGTAAATGGCGCCGTCAACAATGTGGCAGTTGAAAGGGTGGTAATCAGGATTCTTTCGGAAAAGGATCGTGTCGCCGTCATGAAGCTCTGGCTCCATGCTGTCGCCCTGTACTTTTGCGCGGACGCACTTTGATGGTGTCGTGTGATAGCTGCAAAAGAACGAGTCGCGATAAATAGCAGGCTTGCCTTCCTTCTTGACGTACCAGTCCTTTTCTTTAGGCTTCGACTCTTCTTGCTGAAGTTCAGGAATTGATTTGCCGTTGTTGGCTCCGCCGCCGGCGGAGAACCGGTACTCGTATTCCGGCACTACGGAGTAGCCTTCAGGAATTTCGTCAAACTCGCCGATCGAGCGGACGCCGCCGTCAGCGTCTTTTGGACCTTCGCCCGTCTTCAGCCATTGTTCGTTAACGCCTAGAAACTCGGCTGCTTTGCGAAGGTTTTCATCAGAAATGCTGCCGTTCTTCACCCACTGGGCGACGGCAGCAGTCGATACAGAACAGAACCTAGCTAAGGCGGCCTGAGTCTTCCCGGCACTGCGGTCGAGACACTGCAAAAGCCGCGCGCTGATTCCATCGGTGCTTGGCTTGGGCATGGTCATGCTCCTATTAGAAATGCTTAGGTAGCTTAGCAGTAATTACGAAGAAAAGTACAGACATATCCTTGACACTTGAGCTTAGTTTGCTTAGTATCCACGCTTAACAGAAAGCTAATCAGGTCTAAGCAGGACTAAGCATGAATCAACAAAAGAAGCTACCGCCGCGACTAACGCCTGAAGTCACCGCCAAAGTCATCGATTCGCTAGGCGGCACGAACACCGTTAGTCGGCTGTTCTCAATTTCATCCTCTGCCGTTGCTCAATGGCGAACGACCGGCATGCCCAAAAGCCGCGTTCTTTACCTTCGAGAACTATTCAAAAAGCTGCCAGTGATGCAGCTGCCCGAGGTTCGCAACCTCTGAAGGTGATCCTATGGCCCGCTACCGCAAAATCGACCCACGGATATGGAACGACGAGAAATTTACGTCGCTCTCCATATACGCACGAATGATGTTCATGTTCATCCTTACCCATCCGAACATGACGTTCATCGGCGCGTTCCGCGCATCCAGGCCGGGTCTCGCTCGCGAGTTAGCTTCAACTCAAGGCTTGGACGAAGGCTTAACGGAAGGCTTAGCCGAAGCCTACGAGAAAGGCTTCGATGAACTCTTGTCGAAGGCTTTGGTCTTGCATGACCCGAAGGCCAATTTCGTGTTCGCTCGGAACTTCGTCAAGTACAACCTGCCGGAGTCTCTGAACGTCTGCAAGTCCTTTGGAAACGCAATTGATTACCTTCCTGAATGCAGTCTTTTGCGCGTTGCTATGGCAAACGCCGCGAAGATTGTTAAGGAAAATCAGAAGGTTGCATTCTTCAATGCCTTGCCTGATGCCTTCAAGGAAGCCTACGCCGAAGGCTTAGCGGAAGCCTTACCGGAAGGCATAAGCCAAGACATGCCTTATCCAAAGAACAAAGAGCAAAGAACAAAGAAAGTAATAACCCCTGTAGGTCCCCTTGCCGAAAATCCGCCGCCGGAAGCCGACGAACCGCCTCAAACGCTTTTCGAACCGGAAGAGATTCCGGAAGAACCAGACGCTCCGGCGAAAAAGGAACGCAAGCCCTTGGTCCCTTTCCCAGAGACCTTGCCTGACGAATGGCGAGAGGCCGCGAAGATCGCCCGGCCTGACGTTGACCCTCAGGTCGTCTTCAACAAGCTCCGCTCCCGATACGCGCCGACGACATCACTCAAGACCATCGGCAACTGGCGAAAGATTTTTTTGGATTGGATAGGACGTGAATATGCTCGCACCACTCTCGAAAACTCAGGCAGCGCTCGAAGCTCTGCGCCCACCCGTCGATTCGCGGCAGACAGCTACCTCGGCCCGAACGGCGAACGACCCAACTACGCGCTCGGCATCGACGAAAACTTCAGGCCTATCCGCATGCCTCGCTGAACACCCGGATTGGGAAAACGTCGTCCAGTGGGGAAGCTGCGAAAAGCACGGGCGCTATCCGGTGCTCGTTCAGTTCCGCGACGGCGGCCGTGCTACGCCTTTCGGCGGCTCATGCCCGCGATGCGCGACAGAGCGCAAGCAGACGGCCCTGATGGGACGTCTTGCCATTCCTCTGCGCTTCCAGAACTGCACCGTCAAGAGCTACGTGGCTAAGACGCCCGAGCAGCAGAGGGCTCGGTCTGCCGTCATCAAGTTCTGCCAAAACATCCGCGAGCATGTCGATCACGGCGATTGGATCGTTATGGCCGGCAATTCCGGCACCGGCAAGACGCACCTCGCATGCGCCATCGCAAAGGTCGCATCGGCGGCCGGCTACTCCGTTCTCTTCACCCGCGTTCGCCCCATGATCAAGCGCATCCGCAGAACGTGGAAGCCCGGCAGCACCGAAACGGAAGAGGACGTCATCCGAAAGTTCACGGACATCGATCTTCTCATCATCGATGAGGTCGGCGTTCAGACCGGAACCGACAACGAACACCTCGAGCTTTTCGACGTGCTCGCCGAGCGCTACGAGCAAATGAAGTCCACGATCCTCATCAGCAACTTCCCGTTCTTCGTCGATCCCGAAGAGCGAAAGAACGGCGTCCGCGGCCTCGAGGACTACCTCGGCAGCAAGGTCTACGACCGCTGCTACGAAAGCGGCTCGATCGTCATTCCCTTCACCTGGGAGAGCTATCGCGGCCACGGGGAGGGCGGGAAATGAACTCAGCGCATAAACCCCAGGTCCCGGCTCTTATTCTCGTCCTTCTGCTTGGCTTTCGCGACATTTC
>CAJMKD010000096.1 GCA_905213905.1 uncultured Sutterella sp.
GTGCGAGGACCTCTGCGTCGAGTGCGACAAGCGCGCGAAGCCCTACGGCTTCAAGCAGGGCTCCCCCTCGATCGACCTCGCGGCGACGCACCTGCGCCCGCAGGAAAGCCTCTTGCTTCGCTTGGCCGAAGAGCACCTGCGCTACCAGCTTCCCGGGCCCATCATGCATTCGCTCGCGTCGCTCTTCGATGCCGCGCGGACGACGCTGCGCGAGGGCGGCGCGACCGAGAAGGTGGCGGCCTGGCTCAAGAAGGTTGCCTTCGTTTCGGGCGCCGTGCCGATGCTGCCGCCCAAAATTCTCCCGAGAATCTTCGACGCCGTGAGCGAAGGCCTCTACCGGGAGTCGAAGCTCGAGATCAAGTACGTCAACACGCTCGACGAGGAAAAGAGCGGCATTGTTTCGCCGCTCGGGCTCGTTCAGCAGGAGCAGCGCCTTTACCTCGTCTGCAAGTTTGACGGCTACGACAACGTCCGCCACCTCGCACTCCACCGCATCAGCAGCGTGCGCGTTTTGGATTTCGCGGCCGAGCGTCCTGCGGACTTTGCGCTCGACCGCTATGTCGCCGAGCGGCACTTCAACTACAGCAACGGCCGCAAGATCCGGCTCGTTCTGGAATTCACGAACGCCGTGACGGCGAAGAACCTCGAAGAGACGCCCTTCAACAGGACGCAGGTGCTCGAGCGCCTTCCCGACGGCGCCTGGCGGCTCACGGCCGACATGGACGACACGGTGCTTCTTGACGGGTGGATCGCCGCCTGGAAGGCAACGGCCGGGATCCGGCGCGTGGAGAAGACCGTGATTGCTGAAGCGCCGGAAGAAGAGAAGTAGCGAGAAGAGAAGCGGCTTGCGGCGCGGGATCCGCCCGGAGCCCATCGCATTTGAAAGCGAACAACAAAAAAGCGAACAGAAAAAATGACGGATGAGAAGCGCTTTGAGCCGGTTTCCAAGCCGCTCGCGGATTGGCTGCTCAAGCCGGGAAAACTCGCCGTGGCGGACTACCAGCGCGCCTATGCCTGGTCGGAGAGCCTCGCGACGGGCTTTGCCGAAGACATTTGCCAGGCTGTTTTCGCTGATGAGCCGCAGCCCGTGGATGTCGGCGTCGTCGTGATCGAGCAAACCAAAGAGGGCGACGTGATCGCCGACGGCCAGCAGCGGCTGATGACTTTCGCGCTTCTGATGCTGGAATTGTGCGGCTCGAGCGTGCTTGAGCCCCAAGCGGGCGCGACGAGCCGCCGCAGCTCGCTGCTCCAAGGGGCGGCCGGCAATTTGGAAACCGTGATTCACGCGCGGCGGATGCGGCGCCTGATCCGCAACGTCGCTGCGCGCTTTCTTCCTGCGCCATCGGCGCAGGAAAAGCTCAAGAACGTTACGTTTTCCATTGCTTCGTTCGACCGGCCTGCCGGTTCACCTTCTGATCCGGCGATTGCGCAGTTTTTCGAAGAGATCAATACGAGGGCGAAGCCCCTCAACGGCGGCCAGATCCTGAAGGCCTACCACATGGGCCGCATCCGCCGGCATTCGCCCGAGGCGACATGGGCGGCGCAGGCCGCTTTCGAGGCCTGGTTCCGAGAGAAGCAGCGGGTCTCGGAATTCTCCTTAAAGGCTTTTGCGCCTTACTCTTTCAATACGGGCGAGCCACTCACGCTCGAAGCGTTCATCGACAGTCCTGATCAAGACGCTTGGTACAAATTGGGCGCCGGATTTGTGCAGGCGGTGCAGTCGATTCTTCTCAAGGAGAATGACTGGTGGCATCAGATTTCGCAGCAGGGCGAGGTTCGCCGCCAGCCTTTTGAGCGGCTCGAAGGCATTCCTAGCAAACATTCTGCCGACGGGCCTCTTGAAGAATGGTCGGCCAAAAATCCGCTTGAATTTTCCGACGGCGAGGGCTTCTTTCACCTCGTTGCCCGCTTCGGGCGCCTTTATCAGGGTTTTTGCAGAGAGCTTCTCAAGCGCCCGGATCTGCAAGATTGGCCGCTTTCCAAGATAAACATGGCTGATGCGGCGGCAAGCTAGCTTGCTGGAAGTCGATGCTGCACCTGGGAAGCTTGTTTGCAAGGCGCTCGGGCACCTTGTCAACGTCGGGCGCGTCCTCACCCGCTGCTGCGGCGATGATCCGGCAAAGCTCGGGACGCCCGCTGTGAGCCGCCTTTGTACTTATGAGGACGGCAAGCCGGTCAAAATCATTCCGGGGCTTGAAACGTCAGGCTATTGGCTGGGTTTTCAGGGGCCCGGCGAAGCCGCATCCAATTCATTCGGGTGCCTCGCGGCCGCTGTGTTTGCCGTTGCGCTCTGCTGGTGCGACCGCTTTCGGATCCGACCGGACAGTCCAGACGCGCAACGGCTTGTTCAGATCCTGGCTTTTATGATTTTCATGGGCCGGTCCCAGGCGACCTATCGGTCGGTGCTCAACGTTTTTTCTGCTGAGGCGGCGGTATCTGCTGCCGAATTCACGCTCAATCCGGGAATCGCGCACTGGCGCTTTTTCAAGACCGCGTATCGGCGGTCTGAGCTGACAAGCTGGCTTCGCGAGCTCGAAAAGCTCTTTGACGAGCTGCTCGGGGTCAGCGAGGATGGCGCCGCCCCCATGAAGGATCTGACCGATGAGGAGCGGGCGTCGCTCACGCTCATGAAAGGCGCGATATCAACATATTTGAGCTTTTGAGGCGGTCATGAGCTTTTCTCTGAACATTCGGCACTTCGACGTCTCTGCCGATTCGCTTCTTCCCGGCGAAGCGTGCTTTCTCAATGCCTGCCTTGCGACGGAAGCCGCTGCTTCCGACAAGCTGACCCTCAACATCCCTTTCTGGCAGCGTGATTACGACTGGGGGGAAAAGCAGATCACGAGCTTTCTGGCGTCGCTCAGCAAGGCTGCGGCTGAGGAAAGGCCGCTTTTCCTTGGGGCCCTGGTGCTTTGCCGGCATTTGTCCTTTCCTGACAAGTTTTTGATCGTCGACGGGCAGCAGCGCCTTCGCACGATTCAGACCTTCATTGACCGATGGAGATCCTTTTTCCCGGGCGACAGCGACAGCCGAGTGCTGCCGCTCATGCGCGGCGTCGGCGAATCCGAAAAGCCCCTGCAGTCGCATGCAGAGATTCCTGCTGTTCCTGATATTTTACTTATTCAGAGATAAAATTGCTCATTATGAGCAAGATATATCGCATAAGTGAATTTGCAAAACGGATCGGCCGGTCACCTTCAACTAT
>CAJMKD010000097.1 GCA_905213905.1 uncultured Sutterella sp.
CGCGAAACTGCTTCTTGCTTCGCCAGCCTAACTAGCGCGCGTCGGCACGCAAGAGCGCGTTGAAGATCTCGTGCAACACCCGCTGCTTTTGAATCGGAAGAACCGATATCCGGAGGCCGAGTCGCTCTACTGCGGCAGCGAAGTGTTCGACCTCATCACGCTCGACCACTACCGTCATGACGACGAGTTGGGTGCGGTGCTCATTTCCCGCGGCAGAGATGGTGCAAAAATCGAAAAGCGCTACTTCGGGGACCAGGGATCTTATGTTGCAGCGCTCGACGGACTCGGCATTGCGGTCGATTTGCCGCTCAGCTTTGTCGAGACGGCGCTCCTTGAGCGGCGGCTTGTCCCTGTGCTGGCTGGGTGGCATCGGGCGCCGTGGCGGCGCAATCTCGTTTCACACCGCGACAGCATTGGCAACGCCGAACTGCAGGCCTTCATCGCCTGGTTCCAGAAGCGAGAAGGCGAAGACTCCTGCAATCGATGGATGCGGCTCTATGAGCGAATGGGTGTGCCGGCGGCGTGTGTGAGAAATATTCTGGGAGATCGTTGTCGGAATAGACGGGTGCTGCCGATCGCGGCGAATCGGTTCACGAGCGGCAGCGAAGATTGGATAGGAAGGGGCTTCCGAACAAAAGGAAGGATGCAGCGAAGACGAAGGTGCCGAGCCTGGTTTTATGGGACTTTGTATGTGAAGTCGTGACACTGCCCGCAGTAATTCGTACCGGGTTGGTGTCCTTTGTGACATTCGGTACAGGGCAGCGCGCCGTCGTGCTGCGCGTGCGGATTGGGCTGCCCGCTCGCTTTGAGTTTTTCTTCCGTTTTAGCGACCATTGCCTGATAGTCGCCGTGGCAGCTCGCGCAAATGCCGTAGTCACCGTTTTCTTTGAGGGTGCCGGCAGTACCGGTGTGACAGGCGTCGCACTGCAGGCCGCGTTCGGCATGACGATCGGCAAGCATGCCTTGCGCTGAAGCCGTACCCGCAAGAGACACAACGAGAAGCGCTGCGAAAAGTGTTGAGAATTTCATCGTTGAGTTTTTTCTTAAGAGTTCGTTGGGAATCCGTCCTCGAGGCTTAAACGCGTGTGTCGGCGCTCGGAGGACGGCTGATCAAAGACCGGAAAGCGCTGCGTTACGCCTTCGTTTCGGGGAGTTTCGCGGCCAGTTCGCCACAGTGACGGCCGAAGACGATGCATTCGGCGAGATTGCCGCCGCCCTGATAGACATTTTTGTGAACGGAAGCGATTTCACCGAAAGCAAAAAGCCGCGGAATGACTTCGTCGTTCCAAGTGAGCACGCGGCGGTCGCCGTCCGTATTGAGACCGCCCTTGGTGTTGGGGCCGCCCGGGACAACTTCAACCGCATAGAAAGGTCCCTTTTCGATCTTACCGAGCGTGTTTGGCAAACGCCCCAAGGCTTCATCTTTTTTGAGGTCGCACGCTTTGTTGAAAGTTTCGACCGTCCTTACGAGCGTTTCGGCGTCCATCCGGTTGGCATTTTCACGACGCATACGGATCTTTTCCGCGAGAGCTTCGATCGTATCGGCTTTGATGATGAGACCGCTTTCAATCGGTTTTTCGTTCTTCTTATCCCATTCGACCAGGTCGAAGCCGACGGTCGAAATACCGAGATTGACGAGCGGCTTCGAGGTTCTAAGCGTTTCGTCGAAAATCATCCAGCTCGGCGATCGCGGGTAGGTGAGGTTCGTGATATCGAACTTTGTCGCTTCCTTGTAGAAGAAATACGCGCTCGGATTTTTCGTGATCAGATTTTCGGCTGCATAGCGATTGCCGAAATTGTCGACGACGATCGAGTGCGGACTGCCGACGGCAGGCGTAATCGTGCCAATGCGCATGCCGTTCACTGTCTTTTGAGTCGGAATGATGAGACGTGCGGCGACCTTGCCGGGCTTGAGCAGACCGGCGCCGATTTCCTGCGCCATGATGATGCCGTCGCCCGTATTTGACGGCGTGCCGTAGAACGTCCATCCGCTGATCGGGTTGCCATCGAGAAAGGCCTTGCGAAGCGGCACGCTGTACTCCCAGCCGCCGCAGGTGAGAAATACCGCTTTTTTTGCGCGGACGGCCACTTCTTTACCGTTGTGCTCGGCAATGACGCCGATTACTTCGCCCGCGTCATTGCGAACGAGATGACGAGCGGGCGTACCCCACTCAACGGCAATTTTGTCGCCCTGCTTCTTGATGCCTTCAAGGAGGCAGCGCCAGAAAGCTTCGCCGTAGTTCGTTTCATTCTTTTCAAGCTTCCAGGTGGGCGTATTGAAGCCTTTGGCCCGCTTGCCATAGATGGAAAGGAAGCTGCTGTAGCCCGATTCCTTCGCGCCCGGGAAGTCGGAGAACGCCGCCTTGTTGTAGCCTGGAAGGACGGAGGCGTTGAAGTCGGGATCTAGACTTCGCATGAAGTCCATGTTGTCGGGACAATATTTCACCCAAATGTCCGCAAGTCGTTCGGACCACTCCGCCTGCTCGCCTTCGAGGTGACCGGGGATGTTTTCGCCGGAGAACATGGCGATGCAATACGCTTTGAGCGCATCCTTGTTTCCGGTCTTTTCCGGACAGTGGCAGTTGCCGCCCGACATGCGGGTGTTGTTGAGATGGCTCGCCTCCTCGTTCTTTTCAAGGATAAGAACGGAACTGCCGGCCTGAGCGGCAGAAATGGCGCCGACGGCGCCCGCGCCCCCGAAGCCGACAATGACGATGTCGGCGGTCTTGTCCCAGCGCCGCGGCGCTTGTGCGGCTTGTGCGCAGATACTCGTGCCGGCAACGGCTGCAGCTGCCGAAAACAATCCGGTTTTTAGAAATTGACGACGATTGGACTGCATTTCTATCTCCTTTCTGATGTGTTTGAGCGTCTCTATGGATTGACTTCCGAGCATGCGATCTCGGGTGTTTCGACGGTTGCAGTCTAGGAAGCGGACCGTCGACGGGCATTGCTCGAGCGAGCATTGACAAGTAAGGAGATCTGTGATAACGCCGAAATTTTCCAAGTTCGTGCGGAAGCTATACTCGCTTCATTCCCGAATCCAAGGCGTGAAAAAATGGGCTAATTCTCATAACTGGTAGGGCAGCCTGCCGGTTCATTAGCCCAGCCTGAGCTGTGAGGGGGGTTGAAAATTGCTCAATCCTCTCACAGCTGCGTTGACGGCATGCAACAAGACTCACTCCGGGGTGCTTCCTCAGCTCCG
>CAJMKD010000098.1 GCA_905213905.1 uncultured Sutterella sp.
TATTACACCAGTGCGCCGGAACCTGTAGAGACCGCTGACGGTACGCAAATTGCTACTGCTCATTGGACACGTCAGCATGGCGGCTCGGATTGGGGTCTTGGTCGCTCGGCTATCCCGCTGTCTTCGACCGAGTATTCGGACGGTGACGTGAACGCGATCCGAAAGTGCGGGTTTTATGGCCTCTCTTCGGCGACGAATGCGCTGTGGGCTACGTCCATCCTGCTTCACATCCAGCGACCGTGGACGGCAGGGCCGGGCGCTTTTCAGTTCAACTTCGCGACCGATGGAGATTTTGCCGTCCGCACCTTCAACAACAGCGAAACGTGGTCCGATTGGCGCAAAGTTGCCCATCAAGATTGGGTGCTGTCGCATCAAAAAACCTCCGACACAAATGCCGAAAAACAGGTGCATTTTGAGGCTCAAGACACACGTGTCGGGCACAAGGCGATTGAGCCTCAATTCTGCGAAGAAAGCTTGATTCCACGGGCTTAGGGCACGCACAATCCGGCACTTTGCGCACAAGCCTCGATGTGCTCGCTCCAACGGGCCATCAAGTCACGCCTAACGTCGAGAAAATCCGACCTCTGATAGCTGCGGGAAACCTGCGACCCCGTCACGTGCGCGAGGCAGGCTTCAGCCGCTTCGTAGGGTGCATCGTTGTCAGCAAGCCAGCTTCGGCCGATCGATCGCAAGCCATGTCCTACCAGCCGGCCGCGCATCGGAGAAGAGTGAAGGAACTTCGTAATGGTCTGCTCGCTCATGTGCTTGCCGGACGAACGGCCGCACCAGATGAAGGGCGACCGTGGGTGCGTCGATACGCCTTTAGCGGCTTCAAGAATGCGGCGCATGAAGGGCGTGATCGGAACGCGATGCGGCTTTCTCTTTTTCATTTCTTCGCCGGGTATCGTGAGCACGTCATCTTCGATCCAGTCCCAGCGCACTTTGACGGTCTCGACAGGGCGGAGCATCGACGCCAGCGCCCAGAGGAAAAGAAGCTGCGTCCGACGCGGCGCATCGACGAAAACGGCCATGACTTCCGGCAGCGATTTCCAATCGACAGAAGGCATAGGCGTAACGACTGCAGGCGCAAAGACTTTAGAAACGCGGTCGACTGGGTTGTGATGGATATATCCGGCGCAAACAGCGAGGTCCATGATCTCTCGCACGCGCATAAGCACGCGCTTCAGCGTGGCCTGATGGCCGTCGTCTTCAATGCTTCTGACGGTTTGAATGAGGAGCGGCGCGGTAATTTCGTCGATTTGTCTGTTTCCGATCGGCCCGATCACGTACTTCTCGAGGCGGCGCTTTTCTGCGAGGTAGGAAACGATCCGGCCCTTTTTGAGTCCGCACCAGAGCTTGAAGGCATCTCGAAGGACGTAGCCGCGCGGCGGTTCGAGGCCGGCATTCTTGCGTTTTTCTCGAGCGATCTGCCTGGCTCTAATTAAGGAAATTTCGGGAAATTGGCCGATATGGAGGTCTGATAATCGTCCATTGACGCTGAGGCGCAAGACCCAGCTTTTCGTGCCGGTCGGATAAACGCGGAGGGTCAAGCCGAAGCCGTCGGAGACGGTATAGCGCTGATCTTTCGGTTTCAGACGTTCGATAGTCCTAGTTGTAAGTCGGGATTTTTTCTTCATGGAATTCAAGACTATTTATGGGTTTGATGAGAAAGGCTTCTTTAAGGGAGAACGGCAGTATCAAGATCTCGAAGGGGTTTTTCTAAACGACAATAGACCCGAAGTGCCGCTGCATGATGCAGATGAAGCAAACAATTTTTTTCAATGGGACGGCGAAGCGTGGCAGGTAATTCCTAAGCCCACAACCGACGCCGAGCTTGAAGGAGTCGTCGTTGACCATCATTCGGACACTCCGCATGACACCGAACTTCGGGCGCTCATGATCAGCCTGACGGCCGGTTCCAAGACGCACCGGCTCATTCGAGGCGCCGACAACTCATGGTCCGTTGTGAAGATCACGGACCAAGAAAAAGACGCCCAGGCAGCGCAGGCCGCTTTGACGGATTTCGATGCGCAGATTTCGAGCCTTAAAGACAGGATGTCGCTCGCCATGCTTAGAAACGATCAGGAACAGATCGCGGCGCTGCAGCTCGAATACCAAACGCTCATGAATACGGCCACATTGGAGGAAATGCCCGAATGACAACGATTCGATATTGCCCGGCCTGCGGCTCGAGCCTTGACGAAGCGGGAATTTGCACGAACGAGAAGTGCGTCCGCAGAGCGCTGCAGCTCAACGCGCAAGTTAAAGAACAGGCTGCGGAAGCGGCGCGCGAAGCGCAGGCTGCAGAGGTGCAAAAGTCTGAAGAAACAGACACGGCGGAGGATAAGGAATGAACATTTCAAACGTCGCGCACGCGGGCCTGGCACTGCTTTGTCAGATCGTCGTTGCCCTGATCGCTTTTGCCATTGGGGCAGATATTCGATATGCCGCAGTGATGGGCGGCCTTTTGGCCGTCGGGTTCTATTGGGGAAGGGAGGTCGCTCAATCGGAGCGGAAGCTCGGCGGAAAGCCGTGGTATGTGGGCTTCAACATGGCGCTGTGGAGTGAAGACGCCCTCTACGACTTTCTTTTCCCTGTCGTAGCCTGCACCTTGGCGGCCTGCGGCGTGTTCCTGCTGGCTTGATTGTGTGGAGACGTGTAAATGGCGGCAAAGCGATCCGAAGCGGTTTTCAATCGAATGATCAAGGAAGTGCGGGAGAAGCAGGGGAACCCGCCTTTTGAGCGTGCCTCTATGTTTGTCGAAGCCTGGGTACGCCTCGATTCCGGCGAGCTTAAGTGCGTTCGAGGCTTTCCGATCGGCCGGCAGTACCAAGAGCTTGTTTATCCGCCGAAGTCCTATAGGGCGGATCAGGTCGAATCGTTCAGGGTCTACTTTGCTGTATGAAGCGAATTCCTGACGAAGAGGCACGCAATCGCGCCAGGCGGCTTGAGGCGCTTTTGTCCGAGAAGCACAGGGCGGAGGTCAGAGTCGGAGGATGGGCGACGGACAAGGAAATGCGCCTGGCCGCTGAGGCCGCCAAAGAAGCGGAAGCGCTTTTCGGCATTGAGGTCGTCAATCTGAATCGCTTAAACGCGCACGCCATCTTGGAGCGGCGGAGAAAGTACCGAGAGGGCTTGCGCAGAGAAATCGTACGAGAGTTG
>CAJMKD010000099.1 GCA_905213905.1 uncultured Sutterella sp.
CCTGCCGCGATTTCCCGGACGATCGATTCGATGATCGGCGCCATGAAGCATTCGGTTTTTCCGGATCCCGTGCCGCTCGAGATGACGACGCTCGCGTGCGGGTCATTGAGAAGGAGGCGATACGCTTCGTACTGATGCGTGTACGGCGCGAAGAGCTCTCCGGCTTTGATCGTCTCGCTGTGCAGCAGCCCGGACTTCATCAGCGCATCGAGAGACTTTCCGGCGGACTTCCAGGGGAAGACGGCTTCGAAGAGCGGTTCGCCCAAAAGCGGGAACTCGGCATCCGGTCCTTCGGCAGAAAGCGTCTCTCGGAGCCACCGGTTGAGCGGCTCATTGCGGAAGAAGACGGATCCCATTGCCTCATCAACGCCGCGCGTGCGAAGGTTCGGAAGGAGCTCGGTCCAGTATTTCGTTCGGTTGGTGAGGGTCATTTTTCTTTTCGGTTGCGGTTGATCTGAATCTGAAAAAGCGACGAGAGGATTACGGGCTGGCTTCGAAAGTTTTATCTGCCGGCCTGCGCCCTTTGTTCGAACGCAAGCGCCATGGCGCTCGCGAAGCTTGTCGCCCAAGCGGTCCACAGTTCGTCGACGTCGTAAAGCGTCTCCATGCAGAAGAAGAGGCGCTTCTTCGCGAGTCCGAAGAGGAGCCCCGGGTCCGAAGCTGAAAGCGCATAGCCGCGCGACCAGGCGAAGTCGCCGAGGATGAGGGCCTTCATGGCGCTGTCGGCGCGGGCGTTTTCCGAGAGGCGGACGGACGATAGGCCGCAGCGCCTTGCAAAAGCCAGGGCTCGCCGGTCGTGGGCTTCCAGAAGCGCCTCGAGCTGCGCCTGCGTGTCCCCGGGTCCGAGGTTTGGCGGCGCAGCCAGGCCGCGGAGTCTCGACCGGGCGCGGTCGGAGTGCTTCGTCAATATGTTTCTGAGACACTCTTCATCGAGCCGCCGGGCTCTGGCGGCTTCCATAAAGGGATCGTCTGTCTGCAGCGAGGCATAGTCGGGGTGCAGGCCCGAGATAAGCATTGCATGTCGGCATTTGTCCCGAAAGACCGGCGAGTCGAGCGCGGCGTCAAGCTCCGTGATCCGGCGGAGACGGTCGTTCACTGTGGTTTCGCTCATGCCGCACTGCAGCCAGAAGTCTCGGACGAGTCCGATGACTCGGCCCATCTCCCGAATGGATACGAAATCCCAGCGCCAGGTTTTGTAGCGGCCGAGCGAGAAGAGAAGCGAGCGGTTCTCTGCTTCACCAGGGAGCAGAAACTCGAGCGCGATCGCCAGCGCAAGAGCGAGCGGCACGTCGCGCTGCAGAAGGTTCCAAAAAGGGAGGAGCGCTAGGCCGCGCCGGTTGAATCGATGCCAGAGCGAAATGAAGACCGCCCACTCGGGCCGCGCCGGGTCTCTAAGTATGGCTTCCGTGACGCGAGACGCCGCTTCGTATTCTTTGTCCGAGGGCGTTCCGCCAAGCCAAACGGAAGACATGCCGAGATACCGGAAGCGGCAGCAGTATTTGATCGGAGCCTGGTATTTAAAGTCCGCCGCCCGGCCCGACTGAAGGACAGCCTGCAGACTGTCAGGCGCTTCGCGGGCTGCTTCACCGGCTGCCGCGAAGTCCTGCGCGGGCGAACCGTCAACGTCAGCAGCGTCTGATCCGGGCGTCGGAGAGACGGTTGCAGCGGTGCTGCTTTTGCCTGCCAGGCGTCTTTCAGCGGAAAATCGGACGCGCATTTCTTCCGGCCAGTCCATAGCGGCCAAATTGGGATTGGAGGGCGGCAGAAGCGTCGGATGAAGCCGGTGCTTCGGGTCTTTTGTGTCGTAAACGAACCAGGGCTGATCGCGGAAGGGGAGGAGCTCGCTGAGCTTCAACCAGGCGCGCGGCTCGGCGACCAGGTCAAGCGGCGCAGGCGAATCGGCATCACCCTCCAGAAATGGAACAAACCGAAGCGTCCGTTCGACATTGATGCTGCAATAAAGAGCATCGATCGACGCCTCGTAATGAAGGCGCTCGCTTTCATGCACGACCTGGACGGTCTCCCGAACGCAGCCTTCGATGAAAAGCCGAAGCGACACGTAGGAGTCTTTGCCCGCGACGCGCATCAGCCGGAAAAGCGGTCCGCGGAACTCTTCGTAGAGCAGGGCGCCCGAAGATGTGAAAGGATTGATCGGAACCGGCAGGTCGATTCGCAGATCCTTGTCGCCTACGGCGCACTGACTATGCGCCATAAGCTCGAGCACGACGTCTTGCGCCTTCTGCGGCGGCACAACAGCATAGGCCCTGAGGCTTCGCACCTGATCAAGCGAGAGCTCCTCCTCCCGCTGCCAGCGCTCATTGTCCAGAACGAAGGCGAGGATGCGCTGCGGATAGTCGAACTGCAGCCGGAACTGCCACATGCCGCTGCGGGCGCTGTCCCCGGGCGTCACGAGCACGGAGAGCGGCTTCATGTCGTCAATGCGGTCCCGCAGCGGACAGGCTAGCCTTGCGCCCTTGGGGGTTTCTTCGACAAGAACGGCCGGATCGGCAGGCGTAACGCAGATGGCGCCCCAGTTTTCGAGCGTTATGCTGCCCGGACGGCCCTGGCCGATGTTCGTGATCGTCTTCGCGTTTTCCGGGAGGACGATGCAGCGCATGCGCTTCACGATGCGTCCGTTTTCCTCGATCAGTGCCGCTGCGGGCACCGGGGAATCGGTCGGGAGCAGCCCGGCCGGCACTTTGCGCCCGTCAGGGAGCCGCCACGTCGCTTTTTCCTTGCCGCGGGCGCTGAAGATTTCCGGTTCCCCGCGAAACATCTCGCGTCCTTCTTCGGTAAGACCGAAGAAGCGCCCCCGGAACCAATAGGCGCGCTCGATCGCGGTTCCGGACCGCAGCCGGATCTCGAAGGCGTCGCCCGCCGAAGCTGCGCGCACGCTCGCGCGAACTTCGTAGAGCGACAGCGTTTTTCCGCCGACACTGAGCCAGTCCGCGTCAATGAGCCGAATTGCCGCTGACGAACCGAGCGCTTTCAGTTCGGCCGCTTCTTCCGTCGCTGTCAGTCGGGCGTCGGCGCGGCATGCCAAAAGAATTCGGCCTGCGGGCGTCGAGACCGAGCCCGCGCCGATAGAGCGCCACTGCGTCGAATTCGGACTGCGGACAAAGCAGGCGGGCTCGTCCGGATCCAGCGCGCCGAGGCTGCCG
>CAJMKD010000100.1 GCA_905213905.1 uncultured Sutterella sp.
GCGGGCGCTTCTTCGCAGCGGCGGCTGCCGCGTCTTTCTCGTTATCCGAGCGTTTTCTCATTTCGATCTCCGGATGATGCGCTTATTGCGCTAACAAAACTATTGCATCGAATGATAGCATCATCCTCATTTGAAAATAAGAGCGCTAACATCACCGGATCACAAATATGATCCTCTATTTCCGATGATTTTCTATTTTGCTGACGGGAAATGCGGCGCCCGAGGCGGCTCAAGCCGCGCTCAAGCACTTTCGCGCAGGGGCGCGCAGCCCATTCGCGAACGGCCGGGACGCGCTCTTGAGGCAAACGTCTTAGGCAGGTCGCCTCAGGCCGACTGCATTCGAGCAAGGGAGGCGCAATCGCCTGCCGCTCAGCGCGCCGTCTGGCGCATCATGAAAAAAGGGCGCAGGGCGCCGGACGCACATTGCACGCCGCTCGGCACCTTTTGCGCATCTGCATTCCGAAACAACAAAGAAAACCGCATCATGTCCATTTCTCGACGCACGCTCATTTCCGCAGCACTCGGCTCAGCCGCCGCTGCCGCCATCCCCGCCCGCTCTGCCGCTGCAGCTGAAGTTGCAGCCCAAGCCGCCGCGCCTTCCGCCAAGAATCCCATCATCGCGAGCTTCAACGAAAATCCGCTGGGCTTAAGCAAAAAGGCCCGCGAAGCCGTTGCCGCTTCGGCCGCCAACTGCAACCGCTATCCGTTCGTGCGGGTCGAGACGCTGCGCACGGCCTGCGCCGACTTCATCGGCGGCAAGCCCGAAGAAATCACGCTCTCGCAGGGCTCGGCCGAAGCCATCCGCGCCTCGATTGAAGCCTGGAACGCCCCGGGCGTGCAGCTCGTCATTCCGGAACTCACCTACAGCGACGGCGAAATGGCTGCCGTTCGCAACAAGATGAAGGTGACGAAGGTGAAGATGGGACCCGACTGGTCGATCGACATCGAGGGCATGAAGGCCGCCGTGAAGAGCCACAGCGGCCAGTCCATCGTCTACTTCGTGAACCCGAACAATCCCACGGGCACGGTCGTCGACTCGAAGCCCCTCAACGACTGGATCCGTGAAGACGCCAAGACGCTCTTCCTCGTTGACGAAGCCTACGGCGAATTCGTTGAGGACAAGCGCTTCGTTTCGACCGCTGCGCTCGTTGCCGAAGGCCGCAAGAACGTGATCGTTCTCAAGACCTTCTCGAAGCTATTCGGCATGGCGGGCCTGCGCCTCGGCTTCGCCTATGCGCATCCTGAAACCGCAAAGCGCGTGCGCGAGCACATCGCCTACGACATCTTCATGAACGTGCCGGCCATCGAAGCTGCGCTTTCCGAACTCGGCGACCAGGACTTCATTGCGCTCTCGAAGAACACGAACAAGGAAGCCAAGACCATTCTGACGGGCGTGCTCGACGAGCTGAAGATCGAGCACCTCCCGAGCGAAACGAACTTCGTCTTCTTCAACCTCAAGGCGCCGCTCGCGCCCTTTGCGGAAAAGATGAAGGCGGCCGGCATTCTCGTTGGACGTCCCTTCCCGCCCGCCGACGGCTGGTGCCGCCTCTCGCTCGCGCTCCCTGAAGAAATGCAGTACGTCGCGAAGACGCTGCGCGACTTCCGGGCGAAGGGCTGGGTTTAAGCATTGCGCTCTCCGGCGCTCAGCCGGAGAGCCATTGACAAAGCCTGCGAAGACAAGGTAAAAAGCTTTTTAGCGTTTCTCTTTCTAAACCGACATCATGCAGCACCTCGCCGAACCCATTGTTGAAAAGCGCATCGCAGCAGCGATGCCCGCTTTCAGCTGGCGCTGGCGCCCCGACAAACGCGGGTGCCGCTTCGGCGCGTCCGTGCTCCTTTGATGACGGCGCACGGAAAAGAGAAGCCGAAGAGATTCAGCAAAGCCCGCGGCGAAAACCAGCGGGCTTTCTTTTTGAGGTGCAATTCCGAAAGCAAGACGAAGACCCTCCGAAAAAGTCCGCATAAAAGACGCCGCAGGCTATCCGAAGACAAGACCGCCGGTCCCGGCCGGCACTGCAAGACGCAGCTCCTGAAACCACCAAGAACGGAAAACCTTTATGCGCCTCAATCCATTTTTCGGCCGCTTCGGCGGACAATTCGTACCGGAAGCGCTCATGCCTGCGCTCGATCAGCTCGAAACCGCCTTTGTCGAAGCGAAGGACGATCCGGCCTTCCGCGCGGAACTCGCGGATCTTCTCGCGAACTATGCGGGCCGCCCGACGCCGCTTACCAAATGCCGCAACCTCACACGCGGCACGAAGACGACGCTCTACCTGAAGCGAGAAGATCTCGTCCACGGCGGCGCGCACAAGCCGAACCAGGTGCTCGGACAGGCGCTTCTCACGGCCCGAATGGGCAAAAAGCGCGTCATCGCCGAAACGGGCGCCGGCCAGCACGGCGTTGCCACGGCGCTCGCGAGCGCGCTCTTCGGCTTCGAGTGCCGGATCTATATGGGCGCGAAGGACGTCGAGCGCCAGAAGCCGAACGTCTTCCGCATGGCGCTCATGGGCGCAGAAGTCGTTCCCGTGACGGCGGGCCGCGGCACGCTCAAGGAAGCCTGCAATGCCGCGCTTCGCGACTGGGCGGAGAGCTTCGAGACGACGCACTACATGCTCGGCACCGCTGCGGGGCCGCACCCCTTCCCCACGATTGTCCGCGAATTCCAGAAGGTGATCGGCGAAGAAGCGCGCGCGCAGTTCGAAGCCGCCGAAGGCGGGCTTCCCGACGCCGTCATCGCCTGCGTGGGCGGCGGCTCCAACGCCATCGGCGTCTTCACGGATTTCGTGCGGTTCCCGGAAGTGAAGCTGATCGGCGTCGAGCCCGCGGGGCGCGGCCTTTCAACCCCCGACCACGGCGCTGTTCTCAACAAAGGCGCGCCCGGGATCTTCTTCGGCGCCCGGTCTTACAACATGCAGACGCCGGAAGGCCAGATCGAGGAATCGTTCTCGATTTCTGCGGGCCTCGACTTCCCCTCCGTCGGGCCCGAGCACGCCTATCTCAAATCCATCGGGCGCGCGGAATACGCCGCCGCCACCGATCTCGAGGCGCTCTCGGCCTTCATTGCGCTTTCGCGCGAGGAAGGCATCATCCCTGCGCTCGAAAGCGCGCACGCCCTCGCCTATGCGCTTCGCCTCATGCGGGAGAATCCGGAGAAGCC
>CAJMKD010000101.1 GCA_905213905.1 uncultured Sutterella sp.
AGCCGGAGCTCCTGCGGCAGGGCTTGGAACGCATTGAGGCGGAAGTTCAGCAGGCGGGCGGCATCATAGAGCGCGTTCGCCGCTATGCCAAAGGACGCGCTACGGACTTGAAGCCGTGCGATCTGCGCGTTCTCGCGCTGGAATCGCTGGCGCTTGCACGCCATTCGTTCGGTTCCGTCCGCTTTGATGTTCACGATCAAATCAAAGACGGCCGGTCCTGCATGCGTTCCGGCGATGCGCTGGAGTTTCAGTTCATTTTCCACAACGTGATCAAGAACGCAGCAGAAGCAGCAATGAAAACCGAGATGCCGGAGGTCTCGCTTCAGCTGCTTCTCGCCGAAGACGGGCAAAACTTTGTCGCGATTGTGGAGGACAATGGTCCAGCGCTCTCGGAAAGCGATTTCGAGCGGCTCAATCTGCCGCTCCAAAGTTCAAAGCCTGACGGACTGGGACTTGGCCTTGTGGTAGTTCGGAGCCTTCTCGAGAAGTACAGAGGCAGACTCAGTTTTGAAAAGCGCAGGGACGGCAGATCGGGAATCCGGGCCGTCGTTGTTTTGTCGCTTGATGATCGCGTCGCCGCCGTAAATACGATGGAAAATCTTGAAGGAGAGGATCTCGATGCGCAGCACTGACGAAACGCCGCTCATCCGCATCGTGGATGACGATCCATCCGCTCTCGACGGGATTCGCTTCATGCTCCTCTGCGAGGGCTATGACATCACAACCTATCCGAGCGCCCGGTCTTTTCTGACCGACGACATGCCGTCGCGGCCCGGCTGCATCATTCTTGACGTTCGCATGCCTGAAATGAGCGGACTTGAACTTTTTGCCGAACTGAGGCGACGGGGCAACCGCAATCCCGTTCTTTTCCTAACGGGACACGGCGACATCGAGATGGCCGTTCAGGCAATGCAGGACGGCGCAGCTGATTTCCTCGTCAAGCCCATTGACGGCACGAAGCTTGTCCAGGCGGTTTCGAAAGCGCTCACAAAGTTCCGCGCCCGTTCGCTCGGGGTTACAGATCCGAGCGTCATGCGTGCGAAATGGTCAACCCTCACGGAGCGGGAGAAGGAGGTTATGCGCGCCGTTGCGAAAGGTTGGATGAACAAGACGATTGCGGCAGAACTCGACATCAGCATCCGGACCGTAGAGGCGCATCGCGCTGCCGCCATTCGCAAAATCGGTCTCTCGACGCCCGCCCAGCTCGCCTGTCTCATGGCGGAAATCGGGGAATAGGGGAAACCGAGCGCACATTCTTTTCGGTCGCTTTGCCGCACCTCACGCTACTTAGGTATCCGAGGCTTCTTCGCTTCTCTAACTTGGATGCATGGCGCGCGGATCTTTCGGATCCGTTTGTTTCGCGCCGTGACATTGAAAGGAGGAGGTCCAAATGTCGACCAAATTGAATCGCCGCTCTCTTTTCGGCGCTACCGCGATGGCCGGCGCAGCGCTTCTGATGCCGGGTACATCCGCTCAGGCTGTTCCAGCTTACTGCGGGCCGCTCCCCAAGAAGTGGGACTTCGAGGCAGATGTTGCCGTGATCGGCGCAGGCGCCTGCGGTATGGTTGCAGCCATTCGCGCGGCTGAAGCCGGTGCGGACGTACTTGTCGTCGACACCAACTACGATGTCGGCGGGCACGCCATTCTGTCGGCCGGCTCCATCGCGCTCGGCGGCGGCACTGCGCTGCAGCTCAAGCACGGCATCAAGGACGATCCCGAAACCTATTTCCGCGATCTGACGGACTGGTCGGTGACGGAAGTGAACGGCATTCCCGAATACCGGTTCAACGACCGCGACGTTCAGCATTCGCTGGCCTACAACAGTCCGAAAACCTACGATTTTCTAGTCAAGTGCGGGCTGCCCTTCGAAGACGAAGCGCCCGACAACTTCCAGGCGAACCACGCGTCCGGCATCTCGGCGCTGCGTTCACATCACGTTAAGTGGGGCAAGGGCGTTGGCGGTCCGAGCCCGACGGGCACGAACGGCACGTCCGTGATGCGTCCGCTCGATGAGACGGCCCGAAAGCTCAAGAACATCCGCTTCCTCTTCAACTATCACATGGACACGATTTTCCGCGAAAAGCCGCTCGAAGGCCGCGTCCTCGGCATTGAAGCGCACTATACGCCGACGATTCTGCCGGGTTCGGACAAGCCGCTCGTGAGCTGGAAGACGGAAGGCAACATTGACTTCCACGAAGAGAAGGCTACGGTGCGCGCCCGCAAGGCCATCGTGATCGCGACGGGCGGCAACACGAGCAATGTCGAGTTCCGCCGCATGTTCGATCCGCGCCTCACCGAAGAAATGCAGTGCGGCGGCGCGGAATGGTCGCCGCAGGACGGCTCCGGAGAACTCGCTGCCATGGCGATCGGCGCGGCGCTTTGGGGCACCTGCAACCAGGCGATGGACCGCAACGGCGCGCTGCGCCGCGGCTCCTACATCGGCACGCGCACGAGCTATGTTGCCTGGAAGCCGAAGAGCCCGATCTGGGGCAAGGTGAAGGCTACCGGCCTCTACGTGGGGAACTGGCAGGACAGCATTGCGGTGCATCAGGCCGGGAAGCGCTTCTACAACGAAGTGAACGCAGCCTATCCGAACGGCACCTGCTACGGGTTCTACGATGACTTCGGCGGCTACAAGCATGCCGACTGGCGCAATCCCTCCCGCGTGAAGCAGCGTCTGATGAAATACATCGACGCAGCGCTCGCCATCAACGAAGGCTCCACGGCCCCCGACTGGTCGGCCGGACCGCAGTGGGCAATTTTTGACAGCGCGGCGATCAAGCGCGAACAGTGGAAGATCACGGAGGACACCGGCGAAGAAGGCTACTTCTTCGTTGCTGACACGCTCGACGAACTGCAGGAAAAGCTCACGCAGAATCCTTATCAAAAGTACAAGATGCCCAAAGGCCGACTGGCCGAAACCGTCAAGCGCTACAACGAAATGGTCGAAAAGGGCAAGGACGAGGATTTCGACAAGCCGAAGCCCAAGTACAAGATCGAGAAGGGGCCGTTCTACGCAGCCTGGTGCACGGT
>CAJMKD010000102.1 GCA_905213905.1 uncultured Sutterella sp.
CGTCCGTCCTCGAAGCTCGCCTCGTGGCTACGGCGGTCCGTCTTGTCGAGCTGCGCCGTGTGTTCGGCCGCGGCGAAATAGTTGGCCTGCTCATAGGCGAAAGTGCCGCTCGTGTTCCAGCAGCCCGTGTCGACGAGCGCGCGGAATTCGGCGGATTCGGCCATAAACCGGCGGAAGGTATTTCTGCGGGCGACCGAATCGGGCGCGTCCTCCGCTTTGGGCGGCCTCGGGATTTCGGTCCGCTTCGCGCCGGCGATGTTGACGTGGGTCGGGCAGACGGCCGTTTCCGGCGCGCCGACGATCGTATCGAAAAGCTTGTTGATGCCTTCGAAGCGCCAGGCAAACCCGTTGATGGAGAATTCCACATTCTTTGCAAGGTCTATGCAGAGGCCGCGGCTCGTCGGCGAATCGTCCTCTTCGAGGATGTGGATACGCTTGAGATCTTTATAGGCGGCGCGCAGCACATCGTTTATCCTTTCTGCGTCGCTGCGGGAGCCGCTTTTGCCGGCGTCGGCTCCGATGATCGCAGCCGTGTAGCGGATGATGCGGCTCCTGTGCTCACGAAGGGACGTAATGGCGGGCCAGTCAACGTTTTGTCTGGTCTTCTCCCTGCTTTCGAGCGGCGTGATGCGCCGCTCAAAAATGCGTGAGTTGCCGCCGAACTGCCGCCAGCTGCCGGGCATCCTGATGCAGCGGTGGTAGCGCACGAAGAAGTCGAGAAGAATCTTCAGATAGCTTCGCCAGCCGGCCTCGCCATGGGGCCAGCCCGCGGGCGGCATGAGTGCGTTATTGAGCTGCCAGTAATCGACTTTGATGAGACCGCACGTTTCGAGCGTCGCGCCGTTGATCGGCCGGGCGCCGAACTCTCGCAGCAGCAGAATTTCCGCGATTTCCTGAGCATCAAGGCGCTTGTCGGAAATTGAGAAGCTCTCGAAGAGATGGCTGTAGGTTTTGCGACTGTCGTCAATCTCAAGGGCAAGCTTCTTAGAAAATTCGCTCCAGCGAATGACCGATTTGTCGGCGCCCGAGATAACCAGGGCGTCCTGATACTTTTTCTCGAAAAACGCCTTCAGCGCCGGATTATCACAAGTTTCTGCGGCCGCCCTGTAATTGGCGGCTTCGTCTGTAAGAGGCGCAGCATCGACGGACTTGTAGAGCATGGAGGCGAGGAGGCTCTTCTCGCCGAGCTGCTCCATGAGCGCGGCGGCTTTGGCCGTGCCCTGGCGGGAATCGGTGAAGGAGAGGATCTTGCGGCCGTCCATCGGGCGCATGCCGAGGCGGTCGGCCTGCGGCGTGCCGCCGTAGTCGAGCACGAGCGGCATCAGCGGCTGCGAATAGCGCGGCGAAATCCGGCGAAGATAAAAGCCCGTCCGCGGCAGGCGCTCCCGGCACCCCGGACAGACGAAGCCGTTTTCATCCGAAGTTCTGTAGCGGATGCTTCGTGCGACCCATTCGCCGCCCCGCTGCCAGCGAAGCTCGAAGCTTTGCGTTTCTTCCGGCGCGTTCGTGATGAGGACCGGCTCGCTTTCGCAGAAGAAAGAAGGTTCTGCTTCTTCCTCGACGCCCGGCGCAGAAGCAGCATCTTCCGCAAGGGCGCCGCCTTGAGCGGCGCTCGCCGAGCGGTCGAAATCTTCCGGAACGTCTTCCGCTTCGCGCTTTGCCGCCCGTTGTCGTTCGGCCTCGGCTTCGCGCTTGAGCTCGGCCTTGTCCGCTTCAAGGGCTTCGGCAGCTTCTTCATCGGCCGCGGCCGACTGCTCGAGTAGGTCGGCGGTGCCGAGAAGCTCGAAATTGCGCCAGGCCTCAGCGTTCGCTTTTTCCGAGCGCGGCCGCACGAGGCGCTGCTCGAGCGTTTCCGGGTCGATGACGAGGTCGGCCGAGAGCGACACGGTGCTGCACTTCGAGCAGGCGGCTAGCGGAAAGAGCGGCGCGCCGCAGCTGCAGGTCTGCCTGCCGTCGAGCCAGACGGCGCCGAAGCGCCAGGCGGGGTCTTGCAGCGCGCCCGTCTTGGCGGGACACTCCGGATCCGGACATACGTTGAAGAGGTCCGTCGTGTTCATCATCTGCTGGAGCCGCAGCGGCAGGAGCGCATGCCGCCCGGCGGGCTTCGTCAGAAGGTCGAGCCAGCCGAGGGCGCCCGCGCGGTCGGTTTCGAGAATCCGCTCGATTTCGCCGAGATTGAGAAACCCCTTCTCGATGAAGGCGTTGCGCAGCGTCATGGCGCGCCGGGACGCTTTGAGGCGCTTTTGAAGCGCTTCGTCGTCCGCGGTCTCAGCGAAGGCCTGAAGGGCGTCGAGGCTCTCGCCGTCGCTGAGGCCCTCGGCCGCAATGCGGGGCGGAAAGTCCCGTTCGCCGAGAATGATGTGCACGTTCTTCTCATCCGCGCCCGAGAGATCCACGAGAAAGCGGCGGAGCTTCTCCCTATCGCTCGCGTCAATCGTGGCCGACGTTGCGATGAAGTGCACGTCGTTGGGATCGACTTCAAAGGCATTGAGCACGCGGCGCAGCAGGAGCGCCATTTCCGCCGCGCTCGAGCCGATGTAGGTATGCGCTTCGTCGAGAACGATCCATTTGAAGGTTTTGTTCCGCTTCGTCGCGGCAATCATCCCTTCGTCCTTCTTGCGCAGCAGCATGTATTCGAGCATCGTCGGATTGGTGACGAGCAGGTGCGGGATCTTCTCGCGCATCACGCGGCGGCTGTTGAGCTCGGCCGGACTGGCGCCAAGCCGGCGGCTTTTGGCGTCCTCTTCGAGTTCGCCTGTGTAGAGCGCATAGCGAATATCGCCGTCAAAAGGCGCCGTGAATTTGCTGAAGCGCTTTTTCTGATTGGCATTGAGCGCATTGAGGGG
>CAJMKD010000103.1 GCA_905213905.1 uncultured Sutterella sp.
GACGGCGCTTGACCTCGTCGCAAGCGAAATGAAGCGCGTCTATGTCGAATACGGGCCCTCGGCCGTGTTCGGCCATTCCTACGGCAGGAAGTCTACAGGCAAGGTGAATGCTGCGAACACGCTGCAGCGCCGGCTTCTCAACCTCTTGGGCGGCTACGTCAAGGGCGAGAACAGCTACTCGACTGCAGCGATTGCAAAGATTCTGCCCTATGTTGTCGGCACGCCCGACCCGCGTTCAACAGCCTGGGATGTGGTGCTCGAGCACGCGGAGCGCATTGTGTTCTGGGGCACCGATCCGATCGTGACGAACGACGTCGACTGGCTCACGACGCTTCACAAAGGCACGGACTCCATCCGGAAGCTCAAAGACAAGGGGATCAAAACTTATTCCATCAATCCGATCGCAACCGACACGTGCGAGTTCCTGGGCTCGGAATGGATTGCGCCGCGCCCTGGCACCGACTGCGCCCTCATGCTCGGCATGATTCACGAGCTCGTGAAGACGGGCACGGCCGACACGGCTTTTCTTGAGAAGTACACCTCGGGCTGGCGGCTCTTCCTCGACTATGTGCTCGGCCGGCGCGACGGCGTTGAAAAGACGCCCGAGTGGGCTGAGGAAAAGACGGGCGTCAAGGCGGACGTCATCCGGCGGCTTGCGCACGATTTCCGCGAGCACCGCACGATGATCATGATGGGCTGGGGCATCCAGCGCATCCAATACGGCGAGCAGCCCCACTGGATGGGCTTCGCGCTTGCGGCGGCGCTTGGCCAGATCGGGCTCCCCGGCGGGGGCATCGGCACCAACTACCATTATTCGAGCGGTGGCTGCCCCATGGCGACGGGCCCGTTCCTGGGCGGCATTTCGAGTGCCGTGAAGCCCATCAAGCCTTCGGCGCAGCCTTGTAAGGGAAGCAATGCGATTCCCGTCGCGCGCTTTGTCGATTGCTTCCTCCATCCCGGAAAGACGATTGACTTCAACGGCCGCAAGGTCACCTATCCGGAAGTGAACCTCGTGATGTGGGCGGGCGGCAATCCTTTCGCACATCAGCCCGACACGACGAAGCTCGCGCGCGCCTGGAAGAAGCCCGAAACGGTGATCGTCACCGACACCGTCTGGACGGCGACGGCACGCCACGCCGACATCGTGCTTCCGGCCGCAACGGTCTTCGAGCACAACGACATCACGAACATCGGCACCTATTCGAACGACGGCATCGTGGCGATGCAGCAGGCGATCAAGCCGCAGTGGGAATCGAAGCCCGACTACTGGATTTTCAGCGAACTCGCGAAGCGCTTGGGCTGCGAAGCCGAATTCACCGAAGGCCTCGACGAAATGGGCTGGATCAAGCGCCTCTACGGCGAATCCAAAGCGATGGGCGAGCGCATCGGGGTGAAGCTCCCCGCGTTCGAGGAATTCTGGAAGAAGGGCTATGTGCTCTTTGACGTGCAGGACAAGGATCGCAACTACGTTGCCTTTGCGGATTTCCGCAAGGATCCGAAAGCGAATCCGCTTGCAACAGAGAGCGGCCTCATTCAGCTTTACTCCCCGAAGATCGAAGGCTACGGCTACAAGGACTGCCTCGCCTTCCCGAGCTACATTGAGCCCGCCGAAGGCGTCAACACGAGGACCGCTGAGACGCCGCTCGCGCTCGTGGCCTGCAAGAGCCGGGGCCGCCTGCACTCGCAGCTTGACTGCACCGAGAGCCGGGAATGCGCCGACATCAAAGGACGCGAGCCCTGCTGGATCAACCCGGCGGACGCCGAGCCGCGCGGCATTCGCAATGGCGACGTCGTTCTCGTGAAGAACAAGCGCGGCGCGCTTCTTGCGGGCGCCTGCGTCACCGAACGCGTCATGCCGGGCGTGGTCGTCGTGCATCACGGCGCCTGGTACGACCCGCAGAAAACGGCCGAAGGCCTCGTGGACGTTCATGGGAATTCGAATACGCTCACGATGGACGAGCCCACGTCGAATCTTGCCTGCGGCAACATCGCGTCGACGGCGCTCGTTGAAGTGGAACGCTGGAAGGGCGAACTCCCGCCCGTGAAGGTGTTCCTTGCGCCCGAAGCGGTGCGTGACAACTAAGAATCGCTGCGGATGATGCGTGAGGCCGGCGATTGAGCTGGCCTCACGGTATGGTCGGCAGTGCCTGAAAAGGCAGGAAAGGCGCCTGCGGCTTCCTTTCGGGGAAGCGGCCGGCGCCTTTTCCGTTCCCTTCTCGTTCTCCTTCTGCTTCTTCCTTTTCGCGCCTCTTTTTCTTCTTTTGAGGCTTCGCTTTATTCATTCATTTCTGCGGCGGTCAGACACGCGCCCGATGGCGGTTCTTTTGAACTCGATGCTGGTAATACGGAAAATCTTCGGCAGAAAGCACTCGAAACCGGCAGGCTGGCGGCTGGCAAGCACATAGAATGAGATTCATGTTCATTTGTCAGCCCCAGACGGGCGAGGAGAAGGTGATGGCGACGCAAATCGATCGAGGCGAATGCACCAGAGCGGCGAAGGCCGGAGCCGAGGCCGAGCACCATGCCCATGGCCAGGCGCACTCCGCTGCCGCGATCCCGGAGAAGCCGGAGATTGATGCGGACGGTGTCATCACTGCGGCGCATTGGGGCATATTCCGCGCGAAGGTTGAGGATGGAAAGCTCACGGGGCTCGCGCCTTTCGAGCACGACGCTTCGCCCTCGCCCAACATCAGCCGGCTAGCGCAGCTGCCGTGCGCCGCCGCGCGCATCCGCTATCCGATGGTGCGAGAGGGCTTTCTGAAGACCGGCCCCGA
>CAJMKD010000104.1 GCA_905213905.1 uncultured Sutterella sp.
CCTCGGCCATGGTTCGGAGCGATTCAAGGGGCTTCGGCGCGTCGCTCGGCTCAGGCGGCGGCGCCTGCGGGTCGGGCGGTGCTGCAGGTGCGGCAGGGGCGGCAGGGGCGGTTGGTTTAGCCCGCGAAGGCGCCGCATCATCGGCTTCCGTCTTTTCACCTTCGCCATAGAAGAGAAACGGACGCGCCGGGTCGGCCCAGACGTCTTCGGACCACCAGCCCTCGTCAGCGTGCCCGGGATCGCTGCCGCGAAGCGCGGGGTTTGCGCTCAGGGCTGCTGCCGGAAGCGGATCTGCTTCTGCGGCTTTTGCGATTTCTGCAGATGCCGCTTGGAAGGCAGCGGCGAGAAGAAGAACGCACAGTGCGCCGGGGGTAAGGACGCGGCAGAGTTTGAGCGAATGCATCATCGCGCCTCCCCAGAACCTGTGGGATTCACGCGGCCATTCGAGCGGGCCGGCCTGGCGTAGGGCCCCCAGGTCGGATGCTCGAGCGGGTCGCGCATGAAGGCGGGCGCTCCCTTGGGCGCAAGCGTCTGCGGACGGGCTGCGCTTTCGGCGGCATGGTCGGCGAGGGCGTGCTTTCCCGTCGCGCCCGGTACCGGCGACGTGGCGCCGAGCTTTCCGGCGAGGATTTCCTCGATGCGCTTTTGTGCGCGCGCGATCTCGGCCGAGGCGTCGATTCCGGCTGCGCCTGCGCTTCCCATGGCTTCGCGGACGACGTCGGCCACGAATTCCGTGAGGTCCATCGCCGGGAAGTCGAGCGCTTCCATTTCTTCGAGCGTGAAGCCCCGGGCGTCCGGCGCATCCGCCGTGCCCCAGCCGCGGCCGATCTGCGCGCGCCCTTCCTCGTTGATGATGCGGGCAAGCCTCGAATTGAAGCAGACATAGTGCTGCGCCGTTTCGACGCAGCCGAGTCCGCCCACGCGCTTCTCGCACGTGGTGCCCACATATTTGCAGAGCCGCTCGCCCTTCATCATCGCGACGCGCTGGTCCTCAGCCGTGCAGCTTTGCCAGTTCTGATAGAAATGCATCGCGGCCGCGAGCGCGAAGCCCCCGGGCGAGAAGTTGAAGGTGAGGCCGGAGCTCGCGCTGTAGCTCGCCGTGACGCCCCAGTAGGAGAGCGACGGCGAGTAGACGCCGCTCCCCGCAGCGCCGTAGAGCTTCGTGAGAAGCCACGACGTGCTGTCCGAATAGGCGAGGATGTCGTAGACAAAAGGCGAGCCCGCATACTTCACGGCTTCCCAGGCTGCGG
The DNA here is from genome assembly GCA_905213905.1 of uncultured Sutterella sp. GTDB lineage: Bacteria > Pseudomonadota > Gammaproteobacteria > Burkholderiales > Burkholderiaceae_F > Sutterella. The sequence continues at coordinate 1,251 of CAJMKD010000104.1, forward strand.
CGCTCCCGAATTCGAGCCAGAGCGAGAAGTAGCCGTTGTCCATGTTCGGCACGGCGTCCGAGCGGCAGCAGGAAGGCGCGCCCTTGCGGGCGCGGCAGGCGAGGTGCTCGCCCGAAAAGAAGCGGTTTCCGACGATGTCGCCGTAAAGAGCGGCTTCGCGTCCGATTTCCATGTCTACGACGGCGTTCACGAAATCGCGGTCGGGCTCGTCGTCGGTCGGCGTGCAGACGCCCGCAATGCAAGCTTCGCCTTCGCAGGCTTCGCCAGTGAACTCAAACCCCGGCGACTTCCGGCAGGAATAAACCCGAACGGGGCGCTCGCCCCGGCCCGCGGCATCGCGCTCGTCGCCTTCGGCGCATTTCTCCTCAATGAGCGTGCAGTCCGGATCGTCGGCGTAGCGCCCGCATTCGTCCGTTGCGCCGCTCGCGCAGACGTAGGTGTGCGTCCAGGTCCAGCAGTCCTTGTAGACGGGGTCTCCGTCGACAAAGCGGATGCCCGGCCCCGAGGTGCAGACTTTCGCGGTTTCAACGCACTGACCGTTCGCGCGAAAGTCTGCGCATTCGTCGGCAGGCTCGGCTTCAGCCGCCTCAATTTTCTCGAGGAGCGTGGCGTCCCCTGCTTCGTCTTCGCCCACGGACGAATCCGCCGAACCGCCGCAGCGGTAGGTGGCGCTCGAGCGGATGCACTTACCCGTTTCGTCCGTTTCTTCGCAGACGAGGGGCGCTTCAAGACGGCAGACGCCGTCCTTCTCGAGCTTTTCAAGCGCTTCGCAGCCGTTTTCGCCGCGCCCGATGCAGGCGTATTCCACGGTCCACTCGGCGCACTCGAGCGTGACGGGCTTCCCGTTCACGATTTCTGTGCGTCCGGGCTTCGTGCAGGCGCGCGCCTTTTCTTCGCAGGCGAGGCCTTCGTGCGTTGCTTCTGCGAGCTTGGCTTCGCATTCAGCGGGGTCTTCGACAATGCCGCCGTCGGGGACGGTGACAGTGCCGTCAATCACGATGTCGTCCCCCGTGACGCCCGGGTTCGGGCAGACGTAGGTTGCGGACCAGCGGATGCAGGCCCCCGAATCGTCGCGTGCTTCGCAGACTTTCCCCTCGGACCCGCCCGCAGCTGCGTCTTCGTCATCATTTGCTTTCGGCGTGCAGCCCGCTGCTTCGAGCTTTTCGCAGGATGCCGCAGACGATGCGGCCGGGCAGGAAACGATGATTTCGGTGCGCCAGCAGCCGTCGGGCGGCGTTGCCGCGACGGTGTGGTTCGGCCAGTTGCTGATCGGAATGTCCTTGGGCCCGGACGAGAGGCACCGGCGCTCGCGGATGACGCATCCGTCGTCGCCCCCGAGGGGCGGCAGCGCCGGCGAGGTCTCGGATTTGAAGTCGACGGAAACCTCGGGCTTCCCCGCCGTAATGCCCGGGCCGCTCGGATATTCGCTGCAGAGGAGGTCGGTCGCTGTGAGCGCGCAGCCTGAGGCCGTCTCGGTGAGGCAGGTTTCCTTG
>CAJMKD010000105.1 GCA_905213905.1 uncultured Sutterella sp.
TGCTCGAGATCGCAGCGCGTCTCGAGAAGCCGCAGCCCCGAAAGATTGTTGAGCGGCGTTTTTGTCATGCGGCGCGTCCTGTAAGGCTGTAAACGAAAGTCCATTATCAGCGCGCCATTCGCGAAACGAAATCGCGAAAAACGCGCAATCCTTTCGGGAAATTGGCCTTTTTCGGGATTCGGCCGCGGCGCTAAATTCCTCTCGCAATGATTAGAAGCGGCCGCCTCTGGCGGCGCAGACAAAAGGAGAGAAAAACCATGCGCAGCATTTCTCGTCGCGATTTCGCGCGCCTGACTGTTTTTGCGGCACTGTCCGCATCGGTACCGCTCGTCGCCCACGCTTTCGGCGGTCCGTCCGGCCCGTCGACCATCTACAAGAAGCAGGCGATCGGCGAAGTCATCATGAATCCGTACAAGATCGCGCCGCTCACGGCCATCATCCGCAACGGCGGTTATGTGCTGAAGAACGCTTCCGTCAGAATCGTCCCGAAGGAGGGCGGCCAGGAAATCAAGTACAAAGTTTCCGATTCGCAGCTCCTCACGCACGGCGGCATTCCGGTTTTCGGCCTCTATCCGGCGTACCGCAACACCGTCGAGGTTGAATACGACCGCGTGTTCTTCGGCAAGACCGAACACATCAGGGAAGCGTACAAGATGATGACGCAGCCCGTTTACGGGCTTGTGCCGTTCCCGAAGACGGAAGTGAAGAAGGCGGCAACGGGCAAGTTCGCCGACCGCCTCTATTACGTCAACAACATTGGCGGCAACAACAACACGCGCCATGCGGTTTGGAACAACCCCGAGGGCGGCGCGCTCCAGTGGTCGTCCTATCCGCTCAACATGGTGATCGACACGAAGGGCGAAATTCGCTGGTTTCTCTATCCGGAAGGCATCTACAACGTCGACTCGCTCTATGACGGCGGCATCATGATGGGCCTGCGCCAGAACGAAGACGGCGCGCTTACCTGGGGCTACGGCCAGCACTACGTCAAGTACGACATCATGGGCCGCGAGATCTGGAACCGCCGGCTTCCCTACGGCTACAACGACTTCTCGCACTCGATGGATGCGGCGCAGAACGGCCACTACTTCCTGCGCGTGGCCTCCTCGAACCTGCTGCGCAGCGACGGGCGCAACGTCCGCACGGTCCGCGACATGATCGTCGAAGTCGACCAGAACGGCAATGTCGTAGACGAATGGCGGCTCTGGGAAATCCTCGATCCGTACCGCGATACGGCGATCAAGGCGCTTGACCAGGGCGCCGTCTGCCTCAATATTGACCCGAAGCTTGCCGGCCAGACGCTCTCCGCCGAGGATCTCCAGAAGCTCGACCAGGAAGGCCAGTTCGGCGACATCGTCGGCACCGGCCCGGGCCGCAACTGGGCGCACGTCAACTCGGTCGACTATGATCCGACCGACGACTCGATCATCATTTCTTCGCGCCACCAGTGCGCGGTGATCAAGATCGGGCGCGACCACAAGGTGAAGTGGATTCTCGGCGCGCCGCGCGGCTGGAAGTCGCCGTGGGCTGATGTGCTGCTGACGCCGGTCGACGCTGCCGGGAAGTCTCTCAAGTGTGGCGACGCCTCCTGCGAAGGCACGAACTTCGACTGGACGTGGACGCAGCATACGGCCTTCCGTATCGACTCGAAGTCCGACAACAACACGCTTTATCTTTCGGTCTTCGACAACGGCGACGGCCGCGGCTTCGATCAGCCGCCGCTGCCGGACATGAAATATTCGCGCGCTGTGATCTACAAGATCGACCAGCAGAAGCGCACGGTCGAGCAGATTTGGGAATACGGCAAGGAGCAGGGCCACGACTGGTACAGCCCCGTGACGAGCCTCGTCGAGTACATGCCCGACAAGGACTCCATTGTCACTTACGCAGCTACGGCCGGCGCAAATTATGACTTGAAGACCGGCGGACTGACCTCGGCGCCGAACCCTTATCTCGATGAATTCGAGTGGGGCGCGAAGGAGCCTTCCGTTGAAATTCAGCTCAAGAACACGACGGGCTATCAGGCCTTCGCCTTTGATGTCAACAAGGCCTTCAACGCACCTGTCAAGTAATGCGCGTTTGCCGGCGCCGCACTTCTAAAGCAGGCGCCGCTGGCAATGGAACCGGGCGCGGATGCTCCTCTTTTTTCGGGGCGGCATCCGCGCCCGTTTTGCGTCTGAGGTTGCCGGTTGCGCTCCGAAGCGCCTGTAGCAAGGCGAGAAAAAGCCTATTGCTGAAACGGAATCGAACATCTCGTCGAACTTTTGCAAAACGGCTGTTACAAGCGCGCTGAAAAATAAATACATCGGATCGGCGTGAAGCGTTGCGCCCCGATGCTTTCCAAAGCGTTGCGCTGATGGCAAAGGCTGTTGGGGCATGTCCGCCGAAGAGTTACGCGGATGCAGGCGGACTGGCGCCGAGGGAGGCGAGACCGCAATGCTTCACGCCGGTTCTCTCTCCAAATCAAGGATCCCAACGTTGAGCGCCGCTCTGCAATGCCAGAGCTTCGGTTGTTTCAATCAGGCGGTCGAACAACGGCGTTTGCCACTTCACAGCAGGCAGAGGACTACCGCTTAAAGTAGTATCGGATGCAAGACAGGCCCGAATCAGCTCGTTCTGTGGGTTGCACGGATATTGGAAGCAGGCGACAGGCGCCAGGCGCTTCTGGCAGGTTCGGAATTGGACTCTGGGCGCTAGGGCTTCAAACGGCCAATAAAGAAAGAGCCTCGAGATTA
>CAJMKD010000106.1 GCA_905213905.1 uncultured Sutterella sp.
GACGTGCAGTTCGCGGTGGTCGACGCCGAAGCGCTGCAGACCCGGATGGCCATGATGCGGATTGCGGCTGCAAAACCCGGCGAGCCCGAAGACAAACGGCTTTCGAACCTCAACATCGAGGCGCTCAACGACGCCATCCGCCAGGCTGCGGACGAAACGGGCGCCGTGGTGCTCGATCGCCGGGCGCTTCTCGCCGCCCCGCGCCGCCTTGCAGAGGCTGAGCCGGATTCGTTCGCGGCGAGCCTTCGCCGCATCCCGCGGCAAATCAGCGAAAAGCTGGGATTCGCTCAACCGGCGCCGGCTCATCAGGGCGAAGCGGATGCGGTGCGCGACCTCTCGGAGGCCGTCGCTGCGTCGCTTGGCATTGAAGCCGTGGATCCGAAAGCGCTGGAAGCGGCCTTCCGTGCGAACTGGCTCGAAGGGAGCGAAGCACCGTGACGCCAGCGAAAAACACAGCGCACTCGCCGCTCGGGAAAGCCGAAATGCGTCCCGACGCCAATCCCTTCCGTCTCACGCCGCAGGACGAGAAGGCGCTCTACGCGTCCTTCCGACGTCTTGCGCGCATGCGCGACGCGGATGACGTCCGTGCTTCGGCGCTCCTTTCGAATGTCGTGCTTGAGCTCAAGCGCCTCTTTCTTCTCCCGACGCGCCACCTGCTCGCGGGAGAAGAACCGGCGACGGTCGAAGCTGCCCTTCAGATTCTGATGACGGGCTCGCTCCTGCTGCGCCGCGGCATCCTTCGCGTGATTGAGAAAGCGCTCGCACGGGCAACTGCGCCAAACGCGCCGGGAAACGCCGCTTTGGCGGCGGCGCTCGTGCACCTCACGACGAAAGCGCGCCTTGCGGCTGCGGCACATCTCGCGCCCGCAGATGCCGCAGACCTCGCGGCAGAGCTCCTTGCCGACGCGCGAAAGCTCGCCCGGGCCAACCTGGCAGCGCGGACGATGCGCGAAAAAGAGCTTGGAAAGGCGCTCGCGCTCGGCGACCGCCGCCGCGCGCTTCGAATGGCGGCTGAAATAGAAGCCGATGCCGGCCCGGGCGGGACCGCGGCGCGGCTCCTCGGCTCGCCCGCGCTCGATTCCGACGAACCCGCCCGCCATCAGCCCTCCACCACGGCTGGCGCGCGCCCCACGCTCGCAACGCTGCCGCTCGACGCCCTCGAAGACGGCCACATTGTGCCCAAAGCCATTCGCGCTTCGCTCGGGCTTGCCACGCATGTCCTTCGCATGTCGGGTCCGATTCCCGACGCCATCGACGGGCTTCTCGCCGAAATCGCACTCAAAAACGGACTTGTCGAAGAGGACTTCGAGCGCGCATCCGGCCTTCGCCGCAACGGCGCGCCCATCCTTTTCATCGACGAGCTCACGACCCTCACGCGCAAGCTTGTCTACGACATCTGGACCGAGGAGCGTCGGCTCGCCGTGGTGCTCACAGCAGCCGAACACCCCGTTGAAAATCCCTTTCGCACGCTTCGCATTCCGCTCCTGCGCGACCATAACCGCCAGCTCGCGCACGCTTTTGCCGTTCGCACCATTCCGACCCTGGCCGAGCCGGTCGTGGGCGGCGTGCGGCTTACGGCTGCCACAGGCTTTGCGGACCTTCTCGCACAGAAGCCCGTCGCCGTCCCCGCTTGGACGCGCACCTTTGCGCAGATGGGCGCGCTGCGGCGCTGGTGCGCCCGAAGCTGGGACCAGACCTTTGCCGAGAAGCTCGCGAGCGTCGTGACCGTCACAGCCGACCGCATGCCGCGGCAGCAGCGCCGGCGCTTCTTTGAAAACATTCTCGCCCTCATCGACCTTCCCGACGAGGAGCCGGCGGCGCTTATCCCCGTCTCGAACCTCGAGCTCGAGCGGCTTCGCGAGAGCCGCGCTGAATTCACGGCCGACCTCGCGCGGCTGCGCACGCTCGTCGGCACGAAGCTCGCTAAGCTCGACGAAGCAGACAAAATAGCGGCCAGAAGAGCAGAGAAGCCTCGAACCCCAGCAGGAGAAGCCCAATGAACGCCCAACGACGCCAATGGCTTCGGTCTGCGGGCGGACGCAAGGGCTTCCTGATGCGCCGCACCCAGGACTTCTTGAATCGCTTGAAGCGCCTCGCGGCATCCTTCTGCGTTCTTCCCGTGCTCGCCGCAGCGGCCTCGGACGCCGCAGGAGCGCCCTGCAGCGGCCGGATCATCAATCCGATCACGGACGTCTGCTGGAGCTGCCTCTTTCCGATCACGCTCGGCACCGGGATTCCGCTTTCGGCCAAGGGCGGCCTCCCCGACGTCTCGACGGACGCCAATGCGATCTGCACCTGCGGCTCGAACGCCAATTTGAGCGCCGGCCTCAACATGGGCTTCTGGGAGCCGCTGAGAACGGCGGAAATCGTCCGTCATCCCTTCTGCTTCCCGAGCCTCGGCGGCATCGAAATGAAGGGCGCGGGCAACGCGGTGCGCGCGTCATCCCACGGCCGAACGGCCCGCACGGACGGCAATCACCGCCGCACGTCCTTTTATCAAATCCATTGGTATCAAGAACACTGGTTGCTTATTTGCAGGCAATCTCAGGCGTTTTTAAAATTTTCCCCACTTTTTTCCACACAACATAAAAAGAAAGCCGCCGGATCAGTTTCCGACGGCTTTTTTTCGTTCATGCTTAGTTTAACCTTTTGAACTTGTTTAGGAGCTAATGATGCGCGAGTACGAAAACCTGCTCAAAGACGTTTTTGAACACGGCGTCCATAAGTCG
>CAJMKD010000107.1 GCA_905213905.1 uncultured Sutterella sp.
CAATAACACCCGCCAGCAACTCGCGCCTGTCGTCGAAGGATGCGAACTTGTACGCTTCTGGCACATGCTTTTGCCTCCAAACGCCGCACCTTCTCAGGGCGTCCGTTACTGGATTCGCTTTCTCTGTCCCGACAACGCGAGATGCATACACGTTCCATGATTTTTTGCTGTTCGGAGAGCGGGAAACCGTGCAGCCAAGGCTTTCAGCCCATTTCGTAAAGGCTTCGTCAACCTCCTTGTCCATTGTCGTAATTTGAGGCTTGCCGCTCGTTCCATCTCCCAGCCAAGCTCCGAGAATGTACGGAGGGACAGGCAGCTCGACAGATTCCCTTTCGAACTTTTCTACCTTCGAACGATAGGCGTAATAACGCTGCTTGTTTGTTTTCGGCCATTGCAACCAATCTCGAACGGTTATGCTCACGATGTCGGTCTTGCCGCGCTCAATGAAACGCGCTCCAGGCGCCAACGTCAGAATGTGCGATTCATTGAACACATGGCTCGATCCATCCATGTACGTGAACCGATACATGTTTTCACGTCCTCGACGAAGCTCCAGAACATTCCGAGCACTATTGCCGTCTGGGCCCATCAGCCTATCGCCGACGCGAATATCTTCAACGGCGACGGCCGCACCATCGGCGCGCATCATCTCCGTTCCCTTTGCAAAGCATCCGGTACCGGATACAACAGAAACCCTTGCATTCACTGGCTTAATACTCTCAAAAAGATCTATCTGATCTTCTGACGGCACGAATCCCGTGCATTCCACAGCAAAGCGCAGCGGATCGCTCTGATAACGAGCAACGAAAGCCGGATAGCGCGGGTCTTCAAGCAGCGTGATCTTTTTCTGTGGCCGCACCGCCATTTACTTTGTCTCCTTGATGTCTTCGACCAATCCGCGGCGCTCATACATGGCGAGCGTCCGCCGCCGGCTTTCCTCCATGACGCGGTTGAAGGCTTCGTCGAGCATTTCGGGGATGGCGGACTTCGTTTCGATTTCCTTCTCCTTTTCCTTCCATACGCCGATCGACTTCGCGAGCCATTCGTGGATTTTTTCCTTGTTGACGATCTTGATGTTTAGGTCGCCCTGAAATTCCTCGACGCCCATGAAGAGCGCGCGGGCAGCCGGCGAGAGCTCCCGCGTGTCTCTGAGTCGGCGCATGACGGTGCCGTGGCCGTGGCAATTGGGGCATTCAGGGTTGGGCGGCTTCCGGGGGTCGTACCAGCCGTTCATATAAGGCGGGAAAGGGCCGGGATCGTCCATGCCGGCCTTCACCTTCTGAAGCCTCGTTCGCTCCCAGCGATCCTGTTCCTTTTTGAGCGTTGAGGGCGTGTGCTGATACGTGAAGTCTTTTCCGTAGCAGTATTCGCAGCAGCATTTTTCAAGGCTCACGAACTCATTCACGTCCGCTTCGAGCATGGCGGCCCAGAGACGCGTGAGGTCGTCGGCTTCAATGCCGAGGCGTTTTGCGCGCGCGTTGGCGAGCGCCTTGATGCGCGCGAGAACCTGCGGGTTCTGAAGAAGCTCCCAGCCTCGCTTGCCGGCGCCCGCCGGACTGTAGCCCGCGCGGATGGCCGCCTGCGTGGCATTCCAGTCGATCATGTACTCGCGCACAAAGATTTCCTGACGGTCCGTGAGCTCGCCGGGCTTGGGCAGGTCGTCGAATTCGATGATTTCATTCGCCGGCTGCTTCTTCGGCTTCGGCCGACGCTTGGATGTTTCAGCTGAAACTTTCAAAGTTTCATCTTTTCTTTCTGAAACTTTCAAGACGCTTGAAACTTGCTCGGCCTTGGTTGCGTCGGCGGTGCGCTTGCGCCAGCCGTGGGCCTTGGCGTGCTTGTTGACGGCCTGCACTGAAACATTGAGTCCGAGGCGTCTGACAACGACGGCCGCGGACGCTGAGGGATCGTTCTCCCAGGCTATTTTGAGTTCTTCCCACTGCTGGGGAGTCATGCGCGCCATTAGTCTTCTGCCTCCTTGAAAAAGTCGAGCTGCGGCGCTTCAGCGGCAGCGATCTTCACGTCCGCTCTAAAGCGATTGAGCCGCCCTTTTGCCCTTTCGGCTGCCTGGGCGGCTTCCTTCACGCGCCGCTCGAGCCGGGCGCCGCCGCGCATGTCGACAAACTTCGGATTGAGCTCGACAAACTGATCGAAAGCTTCAGCGGCCGCATTGCAGTCTTCGAACTGCGACTCGATGGCGTTCTGCACGGCTTCGATGCGGTCATTGAGGATCTTCACGGCCTGCATGTCGCGCTTGCGGTAGGCGCTCATCTGCTCGAAGAGCCACGATGACACCTGGCGTTCCTGATCCATGCGCGGCGACGTGTACCAATCGTCGGCCTTGCCGAAAAGGAAGTCGATGGAGACTTCGTACAGGCGAGCGGCGCGGTCGATCAGCCAGAGCGGGATCGAGCTGCAGTCGACGGCGCGCTCCATCTTGGCGAGCTTTGAAGAGTTGCTGTAGCCGAGCTTTTTTGCCGCCTCAAGCTGAGAGAGGTTGCAAAGTTCCCGGGCCTGCTTCAGCCGGAAGCCAATCGTTTTCACGATGGCGGCCTGCTCATGCTTCATGTTGAGCGGCATCTTTCGTCTGGGCATTGGTCCCCTCTCTCCGTGTCTTGGTTATTCGGCGATCAGATAGAACGCCTTGATCCAGAAAATTCCCGTAATCAGAACGACAAGCGG
>CAJMKD010000108.1 GCA_905213905.1 uncultured Sutterella sp.
AATGATCAAGCGCTTTCAGCGCTGCGCCTTATATCTCCGACCTGAAGCGACGGAGCTTTACGGCGCTTTTCGGTAAGGACCTTTGACGGATCGGCCTCGACCTGCCGGAGAATATCCACGGCCCGATTGTTGAGGCGCTGTCGGCTGATGCCTTTCGGCTTCGCGTCGGCGTAAAAGCCCGAGGTCGAAACGCGAGCTTCGCCCTCTTGCGGTACGGTTTTTTCGGCAACGGGAGCCGGCGCTTCTTCGGGCGCCTGATTTGCGCCCAAAAGCTTACGGATTTCCGTAATTCGCTTGGCCTGCTGAAGCTTCTGCACCAGATTGGCGGTCGTAATCGTTTTGCGGAGCGTCGCCAGTTCTCGGAGAAGACGAAGCTTTTCCATAGTGTTCATTGTTCGCGCCTCCTTCAGACCAAGTTTTCCGTCGCCTTACGCTGATAGGCGACCCAAGCATTGACGGCCTTTTCAACGACCGCAGTCTTGGCTTCGTCGCCTTCCCAGCGGTGATAGATCGCCTCGATGATGTCCGCGAGTTCCGGTTCGTCGATCTGAGGATGAGTGTTGTCGATCACCCTGTTGAGAACCGCCTCATCGGCGAGCCACTGGGCTTCGCCCGAAGTTTCCGGTTGCTGAGGCGCTTCGGGCGCGGGTGCCGGCTGCGGCGGAATTTCCGGCGGCGTCTCTTCGGCCGCCTGCTTTGCGGCTTCCTCTTCGGCAGCGCGTCTTGCGGCCTCTTCGGCGTCCTTTCGGGCCTTTTCCTCTTCCTCGGCCTTGCGCGCGGCTTCGGCTTCTTCCTGTGCGCGGCGCTCTGCTTCGGCCTTTTCAGCGGCCTGTCGCGCGGCTTCCTCCGCGGCCTTGCGTTCCGCCTCTTCTCGCGCCTTTCTCTCTTCTTCGCGCCTGGCAGCCGCCGCTGCTGCGTCCTTCTTTGCAACCTCGAGGCGCGCCTGTGCGTCTTCATAAGCCTGCTTGGCGCCTTCGAGCACGCTTTGCGCGGCCTTCAGTTCCTGATCAAGCGACGTGATTTCGTCCTTTGACGCCTGAATCTTCTGCATGCGCTCCGCTCTGCGTGCATTGGCACGCTGGAAGGCGGCGGAGTTCTTCTCCGCGAGCTTCATCACGCGGCGGCCGACTTCATGAACGTCCAAGTCTTCGCCATGCTCCGGCGCCACTGCGATCGTGATGTCCTTTTTGTTGAGAAGCCACTTCCACGAAATCATTTCGTCCGTCGGCGCGAGCTTCGAAGGCGTCGTATCGGGATTGTGGAAATAGATCGAGATCGTCTGGCCGTCCGAGAGCTCGAAGACGGCAGCCACCTGCACAACGCCGCGATTCTTGAACGGCTGGGTGAGCTGCATGGCAACGGGCTTCACGGTCGAGCCCATGCGCTCCATAACGCGCTGCATGATCTGCATCTTGCGCTCAAGCTTGCCGTAAGGCGACGTGAGCGCGTCCACCGCGATCAGTTCCTCGGCTTCCTCAAGGATGTCCGCCTGCGTCACCGAGTCGAGCAAAAGCCCTTCCGCGCCGTCATCCCGGCGGATGTTGTAAAGCAAGCGATCAATCGTCAGGCCGCCCAGGGGGACCGCGCCTTCCTTCCAGTAAGTTCGTTCGAGCATGTTTCCTCCTTATGCGGCGGCCGCTTCTGACTGAAGCAGCGCGATTTGCTGTTCGATTTCGGCGGTTTTGGCTTTGTAGTCCGCAATCTGCTTGCGAACCGCTTCAATGGCTTCCTTGAGCGCGGCAACTTTGTCAGACAGAACCTTTTCCATCTTCGGCGCAGCCGTCTTAAGTCCGCTCGGCACCTTTACCTGCGCCTTCGCGAGCTTGCGCTGAAAAGCAGCGCGGCCCGAGTCCATTGCGTCGACAATTTCCTTGATTGCCTTGGCCTGATCGTCTTGCGCCCAGATCGGCAGCGGGCGATTGTTTAGGCGAACCTCATAGATGTTGCCCGTTTTCTTGACTCGGAAGGAAACGACCTGCGAATCCGCGAAAGTGAGGTTGACTTCGCGATATGAGATGCCGGCAGTACGCTTGACGGTGCTCGGCACGTCCGACTGGACCACATGCGCGCCAAGTCGCGCAAAAGTCTTCGTCATCTGCCGCAGCGCCTTGTCTTTGCTCGACAAGTCCTCGAATGAAAAAGTAGCAATAGGCATAGTGGCCCCTTCTGTTGTGACCTACCAATTTTGGGGCGCGCAACTATGCCGTCAGCCTTTGATTTTCCTTCGAATGAGCCGGTTGTAGGGTTGACTTCTCAACACAATTTTGTACAATGAAAGTACAGAAAACGAAAGCTCAATTGGTTTTCCCCCGATTAAGGCCCGAGTGCCGGCTTAGGGTGAGATGCTGATCGAGCCGTAGGACGCCATTCCATAAACTCGGACCGCTCGGGGAAACAGTGAGGAATGGCGTTTTCTATTGCTTCCGATTCGGAACTCTCGTACAATATTTGCAGAAACGAAACTAGCTTCCATTCACGTAGGTTTCCCACCAAGGGTGCGTCTGGCTTAGGGAGTATCGGTGGAGCTAGCGTAGGGGAGCCACTTCTAAGACTGGAGCGACGCACCGCGAAAGGTCAGAGGTGGCTCTTTCTTTTTGCCTATTCTTCCAGCGTGATTACTACTTCACCCTTGGCTGCCGC
>CAJMKD010000109.1 GCA_905213905.1 uncultured Sutterella sp.
CCCCGAAACTCATATTGCAGTCAGCGAGGCGTAGCTGCCTTCCATCAGGAAGCAAGTGAGTTCGAGCGGGGTCAGCCCAAATAGCCCCTCCGCATACGGTAATTGCTCGTTAACCCTAAAAAAAGAGGTCCTGGTTGTGACACCAAGACCTCGAATGCCTCTAAACTTTCTTTTTTTCCGAAAAATCAAGGACAAGAGGCACAGTCATGCATTCTAGCATTGAACAGCAGATCCCGTTCCCGAAAAGCGCTGCACCTGAAGCAGTTGAAAATACTTTCGTCCAACGCGAAGCACGTCCCGGCGATACGGTGATGGTTACTGAGTTAATTGCTGATTCCGAGATGAATGTTGAAGAACGTGTGGCCGAATCATCGACTCAGGCAATCCCCTTCAACTTCGCGCAAGAAGCTTGGCGCATTATTGATGCGCAACGTTGCGATCCAGATTGCTACTACATCGGCATGGACCTTCACTCCGACAATGTCGTCGTGACGGTGATCCAGAGCCGCTTTGAACGCGGCCAGCTTGTGGGCAAGCGTGTCTACAAGAAGCGCATTACCACCATCAACGACGGCGGCGCAACGCTTGTGAAAGAGCTTGAGCCGTTCTGCTCGGGCCATACGCACCTTGCTTGCGTTGAGTCCACGTACAACATCTACTTCGTCTTCGACCTCTTTGAGGAGCGAGGCTGGAACATTGTCATCGCAGACCCCTGCGCCGTGTCTCAGGCCCGGCTCAAGGCAAGCAACGACTTTACGGACGCGGAGTATCTGGCGGAGCGTCTTCGCACGAACAGCCTGCACATCTCTCTGATCCTGCCGCACGAAACGCGCGGCGTCCGCGATATGGTCCGCCACCGCGGTGTTCTCGTGCAGGATCGTGCACGCCAGAAGATCATCATCACGAACATGTATGCCAATCACCGCGGCTTGCGGCTGCCGGCGAAGATCGACAAGCTGGTAGAGCTAGGCAAGGAGCAAGGGTGGAATCTCGATGATCCGGAGCTGACGGTGGTACTGCCGGACAGGCTTGCACGCGTGAAGCTGGTTTCGTTGCTTCAAATGGTTGCATACACCGATCAGGTAATCGAATTTGTAAGTACGGAAATCAAGAAGCGCTGCAAGGAGATTCCTTACACCGCTGCCCTGCTGAAGATCACCGGCATCGGCCCAGTCCTCGCTACGACGATAGGCAGCGAGATTGGCGACATTGCTCGATTCCAGAACTCGAAGAACTTTGTGTCTTACTGCCGTCTCGCGCCGACGTCCAGACTGTCGAACGGCAAGAAGAAGGGTGAGAGCAACGCGAAGAATGGCAACGCCTATCTGAGCTGGGCGATGACCGAGGCGGCCAACATCATGATGCGGTACGAACCTCGAGCTAAGAAGGCCTATGAGCGAAGCTTGAAGAAGCACCAGCACGTAGCTTACGGGCGCGTGATCGCGCTTCGCTCTCTGGCAGCGAGAATCGCCCGAGGCATCTATGCCGCTCTGAGCACTGGCGAAGTCTTTGATCCGAGAAAGTGTTTCGGCTGAGGGAGCTGCATCATGGAACGAACTGCCATTGTTCAAGCCTTTCAGGCTTGCGGGGGCTGCGCCCCCGTGCCCCCGACGCTCGCCGCCGCTGGGCTCGGGAGCCTGCGATTCGGCTGCGCCGAAGCCGCAGTCTCCCAAGCCGCAAGGCTGATCTTGCGACGTCGTCCAGTCAAGGATTCGCGGCATATCCTCGGCTTCGCCTGCGGTATTCCACGAATCCTTGACAGGCCGCCGTCGCAAGCCTTTCAACCGTCTTTAAGTCAAGCCCTTAAATTGGATCCTCGGCTGGGGGGGTAGGCCGCCAAAGAGCCTTTTGCCCCGAATAGGACCGGGCTTGACGCCGATTTCCGCCGATGAGCCGAGCCTCAGGCTCGGCTCACTTCGGAGTCTTATCTGAGTGGTAAGCCCACTCCCGAATCCCTTAGTGGCAGTAGGGAGTTGGCTTAGCACTCAGACCGAGGCTTGCCTCGGACCGAAAGTTTGAATTGTTGATGGCTCGGAGCTCCATCCTTCAAGGGTGTGGCGCGGCTTCTGCCGACGCCGAGAATTTCCTGAATAACTTAGGAGGAGCGCCGGTCCAGATTAGTGTTTCTGGCCGAATCCCCTCGGGGACTAGGTGGGACAGGGGCAATGGGGCAGTCGTCTATGACCTCTGCATGTCCTCGTCTAGATCCGGATGTGCGCCTGTTGCTGTTGACAGCTGCGTTGGAAACAGAAATCAAGCTTGTCAATATTCATTTCTCAGCGGTACCGAGCCGGCAATCACGGCATCAAGACCTTCGGCACTGTGTCTCTAGGCACGGCAGCCGCAACCGCATCCATCAAGAAGAGGCTTTGATGGCTTGCGCGGGTGACGATCAATCCTCCGCATAGTATCGCTGCATAGGGCGACTGCTAGAGTTTTTCACGTCGGTACTCCGTTCCCTTGACAAACTCTGCAAAATGTGCCCCCCC
>CAJMKD010000110.1 GCA_905213905.1 uncultured Sutterella sp.
ATTGCGTCAGATAGCGACTCCACACTACCTGCGCTGAAGATCTCGCCGAGCCCTTTTGACATAACAAAGGAGGCCGCATCGCCGACATCCGAAACAATACACGGCAGGCCGGCGGCAATCATAGCTTCAAAAGCGACGAGCCCGAACGTCTCACGACAAACAGAAGGCATGACGATAGCGCGAGATTGCCTCATGACGGAAAGAACTTCATCATGAGGCAAGGAACCCATGAATCTGATATCTGGATAGCTATCCGACAACCTCTTCAATTCGGTACCGTCGCCAATGACGATCGCATTCACGCCCGCCCGACAGACCGCTTCGCAAAACAAGTCACAGCCTTTCTCTGGACTTAAACGGCCGACAAATAGGTATGCCGAAGAATCTCCTTCGGAATCATCTTGAGACTTAGCCGCATCAACATAGTTTAAGCAGTCATACCGTTCAGAATTCCACGCTAGATGAGGTTCGATCAACCGACGGCTGGAGTCGGAGACAAAGGCGACCGCCGGACGAAGCGAGCCTAAAACATGGTTCTGCACGGAAAAACGAACGGACCGGTACAATTTTTGGGCATACGAGCGCTTGTCACAGTTATGCAGCAGGCACTTCGGAGAACCGGGGGCGATTCCGCAGTTACAATGATTCACATAGTCGTAGAGCCCGCCGTTAGAGCAAACAAGGAAGTACTCATGGGCGGTAATGAGACATTTGAAGCCCCGTCGCCCTATTGCCCTGAATATAGAGGGAGAAAGGGAGTGCGTCCAAGAATGCACATGAACGACCGCCGTTTCTGGGTCAAGCTGCTTGAGCAAATCATCCAGCGCCGTTTCCGATCGTCGGTTCCAGATGCCCTGGACAGCACCAGAGACGCCACCGTTCAAAACATCGCCCTGCCCGCAATTAACGCATATGACTCCCGATTCGACCAAAGCCGGATCGGGATCTCCCAGCGCTGAGAAGAAATAGCTGTTAAGCCCCATCTTTGCCTATGCCGAAGCTGTCTCAATTGCGATTTTTGAAGCTCCGCCCCCGATATGGGGACGGTCGCAAATCGTAATCGCTGTGGTAAGGCTACTCATGTGCGTTCCCAGGTTTAATGGATCGGACCAAACGTTTTACGCTCAACCGCATCGAAGGCGGAAGCATTTTTTTCACACGGTCGAAAAGGGTCACTTTGGGAACCAAGACGGAATCAAAGATCCCCGACCCCAGTGCCTCGTACTGAGCGATGACCGCATCGCGCCTCTCTTCAAGGCCTGAGCGCTTATTAGGGTCTTCATGCAGGAGCACGTCATTCGCTGCAACGTCGTTGTTAGAATAGGCAGCGCAATCGCCTATCTCATCAATCAGCTTGGCACCGCGCTCGGTCTTCACGATAACGGCTGAGATGCCCTTCTCAGGATGTGCGCAGTCTTTGGCGGAATCAGAACGCCAGGAATCACCGAGAATAAGGTCAGCGGGGCTTTCGCACCCTCTGAAGGGACAACTATAGCAAGACGATCTGCTGATCATGCCTTTGATATAGGACCCATAAAACGGGTCGAATGCGGCGGTCCTCTTTATAATCCTGCCGTCGGACAACTCAATCTTTATGTTATGGCCCCAACCGAATTTCGATTTATCTCTAAAAGTCAGTGCGGTGACATCGGACTTCTCACGAAGCTCGAGCCAGTCAACATAGGAACGGAACATGGAAGAGCTTGGTACACCGTGGCAAACAACGCTGACGGTTGTCAGCCCATCCATCGGTTTACCCAAATAGAGACGCAGTGCCGAAACCTGGCAAGGAGTACCGCTAAACAGTACATGCTTGCCGGATTTGAGATCGCTGAGCACTTCGGGATACGATTCGCTAGCATCGCTCTGGACATATTTGGACTTTTGCAGGAGCGCGATATCGGCAAGCTCGGATATACCGATATGCCTGACGTGATCGACGCCATCCCAGGCGGCGCCGTAAACGCGCCCGCCGTCCGAAAGTATCCGTTTCGCAAGAAGGGAGAAGACACCGCCGGACGAACTTTGCGCGAGCTCGCCCGGGTCATCGCTCTGCAAGACAGCGGCGCGAATGGCCTCCGAGTCCGCGTCGACTTGGTTTTCCGCCGGACAGGTACGCAGGCAAAGACCGCAGGAGGTGCATCTCGCTGCGTCCACCACGGGGTATTCGAAACCATCGGGCGAGGTACGCATAGTAATAGCGGAAAAAGGGCATTTGGCCGCGCAAGCTCCGCAACCAAAGCAGGCCCGGTGAGAAACTGTGTCGATGTTCTTGCTCAAGCTAACTTCCCCCTATTGCTCAAGAGCATCCTAGAGCCATTTTTTCGAAAACGTGATGAGCGACTCCACG
>CAJMKD010000111.1 GCA_905213905.1 uncultured Sutterella sp.
TGCATAGGGCGACTGCTAGAGTTTTTCACGTCGGTACTCCGTTCCCTTGACAAACTCTGCAAAATGTGCCCCCCCATCATTAACTGATTTCAATATTTCGGAAGGCACGTACGAATTTACCGTCTCAGGTACGGTGAACGGCGGCTCGTTCATTCGCAGCGCCGACGGCGTCGACTCACCGGCAATCACGATCACGTCAACCGGCGACACGACCTTCAGCGGTTCAACCATTGTCAGCAACGGTCGCCCGGACTACATGAAGGGCATTGAGATCGGTATCGGCAAGAACATCGGTCTCTATGATTTTTCGGATCCCGACAATATTCACATCTGGACTGAGGATGAAGTCGATGCCATCTTTGAACAAGGCTATGAAGCCGTCAAAGAAGCTTTCTCCACAGCAGATAAATACGTTCCGCCTGAAACACTGACGGCTGAAGAAGTCAAGGCCGCTATCCGAGCCAACGACAAGATGGTTGCTGCAGACAATGTTCAAGCGCTCACCTTCAATACCGATGGTCACGCACTGACGTTCAAGGGCGCAAACATCACGATCGATAGCCTTGGTATTACGACGATCGACACCATGAAGTACGGCGAACCAGCCGCCGAAGGTGAAGAAGCCCCCGTGATCGGCGGAGCTCGCCTCACGTTTGACAACAGCAATGTCGTCTTCACGGGCGGCGGAGCAGACAACATCATCAATGCGGCCGGCATCGACTTCAAGAGCGGTACGTTCCAAGCGATCGGCTCTGATGAAAACGGCATCTTCGCAGATAAGTACGACAACCGCGGCCGTGAAGACCGAAACGACTGGCTGACAGGTGAAAATCTAACCTTCACCACCACCGACGGCATCAACGTCGGTGAAACGGGAACTGCCGGTCCGGACATTCTCTTCCGCGACTCGATGGTTCTCATCTGGGGCGACGGCGACTTCAACATTGAAAGCGGCACGATCAATATTGACGGTGTCTACTCGGCCGCTCATATTGCCGACTACCGCAGTTCCGGCTCCCTCAACTTCAAGAATGGCACCCTCAATATCAGCAGCAGCGACCGCATCAACCGCGTATGGCGTCAAGCCTCCTCTATGCTGATGTCCTGGCGTCCGATGAAGTTCACGGGCGGTACGGTCAATCTCGTCAACTCGCAGCTCTACGGGTCAACCGCCAACGGCAACATCACGATTGACGGTGATGTTGTAGTGAACATGGTCGGCGACAGCGCCATTTCCACGAGCACGAAGGCCGATCTTTTTGTGAAGGGCGGCACGATTCATCTCGGCGAACGCGCTTTCCTCGGCGCCATTCAGGATGACTCGTACGACTATTCCGACTATCCGACACATCAGCGGAATATCGAAATCTCCGGCGGCAACATGACGTTCGACGTTGTGGCGCCGGAAGAAGGTACCGTTCTTGATGTAGGCAAGAACATTGGCGGCATCTACTCGACTGAAGCCGGTTCCACCATTACGGTCTCGGGCGGCGAATTCAACTTCAACACGGGTCTGCTGAAAGCAGGTGAAACCTATACCGCCGACGACTTCATCTCGGTCATGGATGATCTCGGCACGCTAAACATCACCGAGTACACGAAGGACAATCTCTTCTACACGGCCAACATTTCGAACACCGGGGCACTGACCCTTGAAGTCAAGGACAGCACAGCTGCTGTCGCCGCCATCACCGGCAACAGCTACCTCGCTAAGAACGCTGCCGCCTTCGGCACTCTGGCCGCTACTGCCACCGGCGTTGCCGCCGCCCGCATCGCTGAAATTTGGCAGATGACGGAAGACGCAACCGCAGCAGAAATGGCTCAGGCTTCCGCAGATCTCCGCGATGTCACGAACCCGGGCTCCGCTGCAGGCATGTTCGGCATGAAGAACTCTGCCGACCTCATCGGCGCTGAAGTCTTCAGCCAGGTGTCGCTAGCTACCGGTGCGTACGACGACACGACCGGCAAGCGTATCTGGGGTACGGCTGTCGGCGACTGGGGCCGCGTCAACGGCAACAGCGACTTTGACATCGACACGGCCGGCGTCGTGTTTGGTGCAGACCACACATTTGATCAGACGGTTCGCGCCGGCTTCGCGTTCGGAGCGCTCCATACGTCGAGCGACGGCGAAGGCGCTAAGTACACGGGCGATTCCTACTGGATCGGCATGTACGGTTCCTGGAAGCTTCCGATGAACTTCCCGCTCGTTCTTGATGCGGATGCGCTCTACGGCTGGACGGACGGCGATGTTGATACGTCGCTCTTCGGCAACTCCGGCTCTGCCGACGTCGACGGCGACGTAATCCGCTTGTCGTCTCACGCCAGCAT
>CAJMKD010000112.1 GCA_905213905.1 uncultured Sutterella sp.
GCCACGGGTGAAGTGACGGGCGGCTCTTCGATGCACGGCCTCTCGCGCGGCCTCATCCAGTCGTTCGTGCTCGGGCGCAAGCTCGCTCAACTCAAATAAGACCAACCGCCCCTAAGAACGCGCCCGCGGGAGCTGCGGACGGTCGAAGCGGCAAGTTTCATGCATTATTTCTCACCGCTTTTTGCCGCCCGTGCGCCGGCGGGCGCGTTTGAGACCCTTTCAGGAGTAGCCATGCAGCATCCATCCGATCTGAAGCGGCGCATTGCCGCCGCAGCCGCAGCCCTTCTTGCCGCAGCTTTTGCCGCGTCGGGCGCCCTCGCCGCCGAAGACAGTGCGGAAAAGGCGAGCGACAGCACCAAGCAATGCCTCATGTGCCACGGCGGCAGCTTTGAAGCGCTTCGCGAGCAGACGAAGAACTGGACGGACGAGTTCGGCGACAAGATCCAGCCGCACCAGTACCTGGATTCGGAGAGTGCCAATCCGCATCAGGGCGCGAAGGTCGTGCCCGAATGCACGAACTGCCACGAAAAGCATCCGGTGCCGCCGCCCGCGGGCTACAAGCCCAAGCAGGCGACGTTCTCGACCTGCTACGGCTGCCATCATATGGAAAATTTCCAGAAGTGCAGCGACGCGGGCTGCCACGCGAACGGGCATTGAGCGCAGCCGCGGCATGAACGGAACGGCTGGCGATTCTCGACCGGCTCCCAAATGAATTTCGGCGAAGGACGCCGTGTCCGCAGGGAAGGCGGGCGCGGTTGCTCCCTCGCCGATTGCGTTTTGAAATGCGTCATCCTTTGACGCAGCGGCGGTTTGCACATGCGTCGGACTGCGACGCAGCGTCATGGAGAATGAAGGCGTCCGAAGGAGAGCGCGAGAGCGCAGGCGCAAAAGCCTTGGACGGCTAGTGCTTGCGGGCTTTGGGCGTCTTTCTTCGGATCCCGTGAAAAACGTTCTTCTCTAGGAGCTTTGTTATGGCCCGATTCCGTTCCTTCTCTCGCGAACCCGCGAAGCCCGCGTGCGGCATTCTTCTCGTTTCCGGCCGGCTCGCGAGCCCCGAGGCGCAGCCCGCAGCGCTCGAAGACTGCATTTTCGCGCCGCTCTCGGCAGCGCTTGCTGCCGAAGTGCTTGAGCAGAGCCGCGATTTCTACGACTATCCGCGCACGCACCGCGGCGCGCTGCACGATTTCCTGCTTCGCCTGGCCGGCCATCCGGACGGGCGCCTGCGCGAAGCTGCGGCCGGGGAAGCGGGCCTCTCGCCCGAGACCCTGCAAGCGCTCGCCGGGGACGTTTCCTATCAGGTTCGAAAGGCGCTTTCAGCCAACGAAGACGCATTGATGCGCCTCTCGCCCGAAGCATGCATTGCGCTTGCCGAATCGGACGGCGAGCTCGCGGAAAACGTGCTTTCCGCGCTCGAAAACTGTCTCGCCCAGGCGTTCGGCCGCCTCTTGAGCCCTGAAGATGAGGGTGATGCGGCAGAAGCAGACGAGGGTGATGCTGCGGGCGCGGCGTACGAAGCCGCGTGCGCGCATCTTGAAGCGGCCGTCGCCGCCTTTGCCGATCATGCCGATCCGGGCGTGCGGACTGCAGCAGCCGAAGCGAAGCGGCGGCTCGCCGACTGCGGGGCGCCCGAAGCCAAAGCGGGCCGCCGCCGGGCGCTTCGACGCTGGCGCGCGCACGTCAGCGACGCCGCTTCGGCCGACTGCGCCTTCGGCCGCGCGGGCGACTGGGTCTGCGCGCGTGCCTTTGCCGATGAATCGGGCGCGAAGCCTGAAGCAAACGCCGCCTTTGTGCTGCTTCCTGTGGATTCGATCGACTCGATGCTCTACAGCCTCCCCTATACAGAAGACTTCAACGGCATTGTCGAAAGGCTCGCTCGCCATCCTTCGCGCGCCATTCGCGCTGCCGTTGCCGCACGCGACTGCCTCCCGAAGGCCGCTGTCGAAGCGCTCAAGGCCGACGGAACCTACGAAGTGCGCGAGGCGCTTTTGCGCAACAACGACGCCCTCGCTGAGCTCTCGCCCGAGGAGATCATTGCCTTGATCCGTTCGGACGCGGGCCTCGCGGACTGCACCTTCGGGCGCGGCGGCTCAGAGTCGCGCCCCGTGCGGATCCTGCGCGATGCGTTTGCGGGGACGAAGGATCCTTACATGGCGGAAGTCCTCGCGGAACTCTTGAGCTAGGCGACTTCGGCGCCGGAGCGTCTGCTTTCGCGGCTGATGCTTTGACTGATGAATTGGCCG
>CAJMKD010000113.1 GCA_905213905.1 uncultured Sutterella sp.
GCTCCAGATGGTCTATGACGATGCCGGCAAGAAGTCTCCGCAGATCGTGAAGGCGATTCTCGACGGCCTCAACTCCTACAAGTATGAGCATGGCGTTGACGCGCCGGCCGACGTTGTGGAGCAGGCCATTCATGCGGCTTACTCGACGACCCCGATCGCGGGCGAGAAGTATCACAGCTTTGACTCGGCGCTCGCGACCGCTTCCTCGAACCACGCGGCGAATCTCTCGCTGCAGCCGACCCGCGCTGTGGTCGCCATTCTGACGACGCTCACCGAAGCCATTCCGTTTGCGCACTATCTGCCTGCGGACATTGCTTCGAACGAAGCGCGCCTTGCCATCCTCTCGCACGTTGCCGGCAGCACCTACGGCGGCTACAACCAGCACGACCTTCTCGACGGCGTTGCTTCGGGCGAGCCATACATTTCGTCTTCGCGCGTGCATACGGCCGCGCCGCAGGCAAGCACGGGCAAGGTCGACGGCAAGCTCACGCAGAAGCAGACCGACGGCGATCATTGCGATCAGTCGGGCACTGCCGTGAAGCTTCTTCGCGGCCGCACGATCGTCTACATCAACGGCCGCATCGCCGCCAAGGAAGTCGACAGCACGGGTTCCGGCACCTCCACTGTTTCGGGCAAGATCAACATTTCCGGCACCGATTACGCCATCGGCGGCACGATCAACACCGATACGGGCGAATTCAATCTGACGACGACGCCTGCGCTTCCGACGACGGTTCCGGTCGTTGTCGAAGGCTTCATTGACTACGAACGCGATCCGAGCATCACGCCCTCTGTGATTTCGGCCGTCGAAACCTTCTCGCTCTTTGCGAAGCCCTGGCGCGCGATCACTCGCCAGACGATCGACTCCCGCACGCAGATGAGCAACGAACTCGGCCTCGATCCGTATTCCGAAAGCGTGATCGCCATTCAGGCGCAGTTCGCCAATGAACGCCACTACGACGTGCTCCGCAAGGGGCTGCGCCTCGCTCAGAACAACACCGCCAAGTTCGACTACGCCGCCGCCCGCCAGCATCAGGATTCGAGCCGCGCCGAAGTGTGGCGCGACCTCGCGTATCAGCTCGGCCTCGTCTCCCAGAAGATGGCGGAAGACACGATGAACCACGGCGTCACGCACCTCTACGTCACGAAGACGGTCGCCGCGCAGTTCCTCGGCATGTCCTCGCAGTACTTCCAGGCATCCGGCATTGCGCCGCGCCCGGGCATCTACCGCCTCGGCCGCCTCTTCGGCCAGTACGACGTTTACTACACGCCGAAGATCCTGAAGGACACGCCGCAGGCCGCTCAGATCCTCTGCGTCGGCCGCGCTACCGACGTGACGCGCAATCCGATCGTTCTCGGCGACGCCGTTGCGCCGACGGTCATGCCGCTCGCTGTGGGCAACGACCTCCGCCAGGGCGCCGGCTTCTATGCCCGCAACTTCACTTCGGTGAACCCGCACGATCCGAGCGCCCGAGGCTTCGCGCTCATCGACGTGACGAACATGGAATAACGAGAGAAAGGGGTGCCGCATGGCGCAAGTAACTGTAAAGATCGGTGCCCCTTCCCTCGCCGGGAAGGATTGCACCGAAGACATCAAGGCGGCCTTTGAAAAGTCGTCTTATCCGCTTTCCGTGAAGGTGAAGAACCTCATGCCGCGTGACGCCTGCTTCCCTGAAGTCGAGGGTCTCTGGCTCACGCACGTCGCCAATCCGACGAAGAGCGAGAAGACGCTTGAAATCAAGGATTACGCGCTCTTCGCCCGCCTCGCTTCGAGCGTCTCCCAGGTCGCTGAAATCAACAATTTCAATCCGGCCATGGAATTCACGGCCGACGGCACGGAAATCGAGGAAGACGACGAAGAAGAGAGTGAGACAAAGGTCGGCACCGCGAAGGTCGGAACGGCCAAGACGGGCACTGAAGCACAGCAGGTCTCGCTGATGAGCGCCGCCGCAACCACTACTCAGACGGTCAAGAAGACAAGCCGCCGCAAGACGACGGCCGCAGCCTAATAGGAGAGAACCATGGCAACTAGTTCGTTTACCCCGCACACCTGGACCGATGGGGAAACCATCACGAAGGAAAAGCTCAACACCCTTGAGACGGCCGTGAAGACCGCAACCGACGGCGTGATTGCGCTCGAAGGCGCGGCCGCGCCGAAGCAGGGCGCCTCCTACCGCATCTCGACCGAGACCTTCTCCGCCTCCAAAGCCGAATGCCAGGCCA
>CAJMKD010000114.1 GCA_905213905.1 uncultured Sutterella sp.
CACGTTTACTGCGGCAAAGCACCGCAGGCGAGGCGCGGTTGCTTTTTCTTTTTCAACTTTTGTGAGGTTTTGATGGAAGCGGACATAGCAGCTTTGCCGGTCATTCATGTGGATATGGTGCAGGCGGTGGCGCTCGCCGTCATCATGTACGGCTTGGGCACCTGCATCAAGAAGCGCATCGGGTTTCTCGCCCGCTATTCGGTCCCGAGCCCCGTCGTGGGCGGCATGACCTTCGCCTTTGTTCTTTCGCTTCTCGAAGGCCTCGGCATTGTCCGAGTGGAATTCGACGCCACGCTTCAGACGCAGCTGATGCTCGCTTTCTTCACAACGATCGGCCTCATGGCGAGCCTGCGGCTTTTGAAAACGGGCGGACGGCTTCTTGTCGGGTTTCTCGCAGCAGCGGCCGTGCTCGGGCTGCTCCAGAACGTTGTGGGCTCGAGCGTTGCATCGCTCCTTGGCATCGACCCGCGCTACGGGATTCTTGCGGGGTCGGTCTCTCTCATGGGCGGTCTCGGCACTTCTGCCGCCTTCGGCCCTTATTTTGAGTCGACTTACGGCCTTGCGGGCGGAACGGCCGCAGCCATCAGCTCGGCCACATTCGGCATGGTGGTGGCGCTCATCATCGGCGCGCCCTTCGGCGAGTGGCTCATCCGCCGCTACCGCATCCCGACAACGGCCAAGGTGAAGGAACCGGAACCCAAGCTTCATATTCCGGAAGAAGTTGACATTCCGGTTTCTGAAATCGGCCCGATGATGACGCGCGAGCTCATGCACGCCGTCGGCGTCGTTTCCATCTGCATGGCGCTCGGCATGATCGTTTCGCAATACCTGGCGCAGTACATCACGCTGCCGGCCTATATCGGCTCGATGATCGTCGCGGCGATTGTTCGCAACATCGCGGACTTTACCGGCAAATTCCGCGCAGACGGCCGCGGGATAACAGCCGTTGCCGACATCAGCCTGATCCTTTTCGTCACGATGGCGATCAATTCGCTGCGGCTTCTCGAGCTCGTGCACCTTGCGGTGCCGCTTCTCATCATCCTGGCCGTGCAGACCTGCCTCATGCTTGCCTTCGCCTTTTTCGTGATCTACCGCTTCTTCGGGCGCGACTACGATGCCGTGATGCTTTCGGCGGGCAGCATCGGCTTCTCAATGGGCGCAACCGCCAATGCGCTTGCGAACATGCAGGCCCTCGCGGAAAAGTACGGGCCGAGCCCGCAGGCGTGGTTCGTCGTGAGCATCGTGGGCGCCTTCCTCATCGACTTCATCAATGCGCTCACGATTACGTGGTTTGGGTCGGTGCTCTAACGTCAGCATTTGCCCGAAAACGGCTGAAGATTCGATGCATTCGAGTGAATTCGCTGGATAAGGCAGCTGTCATGTCGAAAAGTATTTGACAGACGTTCGTATGCGAACTATAGTTCGTTCGTGTGCGAACAACTTATCGATGCAGTTGGAAACGCAATACGCTTCTGATTGGGAATAGAGGCGTAAGCCCCATAGGAGAAAAAGATGTCTGAAAACCTGAAGATGACCCATGTTGCCGATGCGCCCCGCACGGAGCTTCACGACCTTCTCGGCCTCACGGGCTGCGAAGTGTCGATCAACGAACTGCCCGCGGGCGCTACCGTGCCTTTCGTGCATAAGCACACGGAAAACGAAGAGCTCTACGGTGTTCTCGGCGGCAAGGGCGAGCTTTATCTCGACGGCGAAGTCCACGAAATCAAAGCGGGCGACTGGTTCCGCATCCTGCCCGAAGGCCGCCGCGCCATCCGCGCCGCTCAGGATGAAGGCCTGCGCTTCATCTGCGTGCAGACGAAGAAGGACAGCCTTTCGCATTACACGATGACGGACGGCGTCATGGTCGAAGAAAAGGCCCCCTGGCACAAGTAAGAGCGCTTCTCGGCAAACCTGCCGTTAGGCAAACAAAAGCTCGCCTTGCAGCAAAGGCGGGCTTTTTCTTTAGGCGCGGCGACTTGAAACGAGTTGATTCGGCAAGCGTGCCTCATGACGAGAGAGCGAGCCGTGATTTTCGAACGCCTAAAAGCATCGACCTTTTGCCGAATTCCGCCCTTTCAGAAGCGGCCTGCGCAAAATCAAGCCGCTTTGCGGCTTAGCCTTGAAAATGAAGCAG
>CAJMKD010000115.1 GCA_905213905.1 uncultured Sutterella sp.
AAAATTACTTCGCCGCTGTGCCCTGTGGGCCAGTTCATGAGCGCCAGCAGGCGCTTTGCGGCGGCTGCGCCGCGCGCGGCATACGGAACGCACCGGATGATGCGGTACGAGGGTTCTGCTTCGGACGCCGTTTCCTGGCGCTGCATCAGCAGAAAGATCTTTCCGTTGATGCTGATCCGGGCTGCTTCATTGGGTCTCGGCCCGGCCGCATCCGTCAGAAAATCGGCGAGATGCCGGGCGCCGACTACAGTTTCCTTCCGTGCAAGCGATGCGGCCGCGCAAAGCTGCGGCGCGCTTTCTCCGTCCGGATCCCAGTCGATGAAGCGATTGACGCAGAAGAGCGGCGTCGAGAGTTTTTCAGAGGCACGCCTTGCTTCGGCAATCAGCCGGAGATGCCGGGGTTCGAAATGAAAGGCCGGGAACTTGTACCGGATGCCGTTGTACGCCTATTCGTAATCCGCTTCGCCGGGATTCTCCGGCATGCTATCAAGCGCGCGGGCGAGCGCCCGCGAGGCGTTCGCGAGAAGCTCGACGAAGTGATCCTCGTCGAACGAATCCGGACATGGGATCGCCGCCCGGATGTGCTCCTTGAGAATGCCGTCCGAGGCTTCCGGATAATCGGCGAGAACGCGAAGGCAGTCGCCGATGCCCCTCGACCAGCCGGCTTCATGCTCGAGCGCTCTGAGCGGCAGGCCGGCCTGAAGCATGATGAAGCCGATGTAGCGCTTGCCTTCTTCCTGGAGCTGATGCCGGAGGCCCCAGTACGCCGCGCCGAGTTCGACCATTGCGGCATGGTCGTCCTGATGAAATTGCTTTTCGAAGACGCCGTCGACGAGCTCCCAGCGCCAGGCGCCGGAAGAGTAGACGCGTGAAATCTCGGCGGCCGCAAAGAGCAGATAAGCCGCCGCCAGCATCGGCTTGCTCCTGAAAGGCTCCCAAGTGCTGAAGCGGAGCGCATCGCTGATCGCGAACCGCAAACCTTCGAATTCTTCGGCTGTCATGCCGTACGCATAGAGGGGCTTTCCGGTCGGACCGGTCAGGCTTCGGGCGGCCCAAAAATCTGCGAACCACTTCGGCAGGCTGGCGTGCATATCGAAATCCTTTTCAAGTGCGGCGGAGTGCCCGGCATTGATTCGCTCGGGAACTCTTAACCAGATGATTCTAAGAATCCTCACGGCCATTTTCTGTGCATCGGAAACCCGTATCGCCCGTTCCTTTCCGTTTACGATTACGGCATGCGCAGGAACGACGAGAAGCGGGACCTTCATTTCGGCAAAAGACGCGAAAGCGATTCGGGGCGAAAAGCCCGCATGAGAAGTAGAGCACAGGCCTGGCGTCGTTTCGGAGGATCCAAAACCGGAGATAAGAAAACCTGTCGGGAATGATTGCGTGACACCGAACTCGAGGCTGAGGCTGAAATCAGAAAAGGAGGGAAACAAGCTCGACTTGAAGAGGGGAAGCGACAGTAGGCGCCACTGCTTGCCGGGAGATGCGCACGTGCGCAATTCCTTCCGCATGGGTTGGTATTCGTGAAACTTGCCTTGGACAAGATCTCGCTCTTGCCGTTCATTAAGTGCAGCCGCATTTGCGCTTGCGGCGTCGTGTAGATGGACTTCGCCTTGAGTCAGGCCATCAAGCAGCCGCTGCCGGCTTTTCTCGCTTCCTTCTCCCGTAGGAAGCTGTTGCTTGAACAGAATTGATAAGGGCCAGTGCAGGGGAACAGCACCGGCCCTTTGACGGAATTAACTACGCCAAGTCATTACCACGAAAATACCAGATTGGCCTTCAGCTGATTGTCGGTGTAGTTGTCGCGAACTTCGAGCTTGTACTTGGCGCCGATCGTCCAGGCGTCGCTCAGATGGCAGTCGACGCCGAGGCCGAAGCGGAAGGCGTCTTCGCCGATGTTGGCCGTTTCGCTCTTGATCGCGGCGCCGCCGTAGGCGGTCGTGAGGCGCGGATCGAAGTCGGTGAGGTCGCGGGCATAGGCGATGTCCATCGTGCCCTTGAAGAGGGCGGTGCCGTTTTCGATCGTCTTCACGAACTTCACGCCGACG
>CAJMKD010000116.1 GCA_905213905.1 uncultured Sutterella sp.
GCCGTATGGATCAAAGTCGTCCTCATCAGGGTCGTAGGGGACGAATCCGCCGATACGAACGCCTTCTGCCCGACCCGTTTGAGATTCAGCACTAATCGTCAAATTGCCGTTGAAAGTGCTTTCTGCACCCCAATTTGAGATTTCGTCTTGATAAAGCGAGTTCCAACCGCTGTCCCCCGCGACACCTTGCAGAACAAGGCCGGCAGCAAAACCGCCGTTGGATTCGGCTTCTACAGAGAAATCGCCGTTTGCAAGGATTGAACCGCCTTCAGTCGTAACACCAATCGCGTAGGAACCGGCTTTTTCTCCGGGAGCAAATTCATGGTACGGGTCGTCAACGGTTCCGTTACCAGTACTGATTGCATGAATATCAACTTTTGTTTCGGCCGCCGTTTCGAATAGGGCTTGCCCCGAAAGATACATGCCGGCGTTATCGGCACCCGTATCGGCTTCGGCCGGGACAGTGTTGCCCGCAGATTGAGTAGTAATGGATAAAGTACCGTTCGACAGCAGCACCTTTGACAATGCTTCCGCGTTGATGCCTGCAATAGAGGGAGCTGCAGCAGAGGTTGTTGAAACATTAATGCTTGTTTGGTCGGCAGCGAATTCAATGACGGCTCTGTTTTCACGTGTCTGACCGAGATCATGACTAGCGAAACCGGTTGCAACACCAATCAAGTCACCATCATCCGGCGTGTCGAATTGTTTGTCACCGGAAATAGCGATCGATGTGGTGTCCCCGGTCAGCTTCAGCGTGCTGTCGAATCCCATAAAGACCACGGATGCACCCAAGTCTTCCGAGATCGATGCATCGGTGGTATTCGTGAGATTCAGAGACCAGTCTGCATTTTCGATTGTTTGGTTGGTATGTTCATCTCGCGGCTGGAAATAGATAAGGCCAACTGCGGAAATGGAAGAATCCGGGAACTTTGTGGCAAAGTCAGTAGCGTCGAAGTCTTCGTTCACGCTGGCTTCGATTTTGCCGTCAGCGTAATGCAAACCCGTCCAAACCTCAGCTGTAGCGACGTTTGAGACAATACCCAACGTTGCCGCGACTGCGGCTGCAATTAATTTAGTTTGAGGCTTAGAGCCTTTACGAGAATGGGAGGGGTTGCGCAAACCCTTATTCATTTTGTGCTCCTGTGCTAGGGCATGAAAGAGATCGCCTCAATTTTAGGCAATTACAAGTTTGCTGATCAAAGCCAGTGGTTTGACATCCTCACCGCCTGAAGGACGGTGATTCCCTACTGTGCCGGATCGGTTTAACCCGATCCGGTCACTTCGACGGGTTCCTGCTGCTGACCGGCGCTTCTCTTGCGAGAAGGTCGATTCACTTGAACTCCGTTCACCGGACGGAGTTCCCCACAGGCTCTGCGGCGCTGCCCGCGCCTGAGAATCGATGCGGCAGCATTGTCGTCGGCGTTTGCCTCGTACCCGCACTGAACGCATTTGAACTTCGCCTGCGTTTTGCGGTTCTTCGACGAGACAAAGTGACAGACCGGGCATTCCTGACTCGTATGATGCGCCGGCACCGCATAAACGAGACCGCCGCGCTTGTCCATCTCTTCATTGAGGTACACGAAAAAGGTCCCCCAACCTTGATCGAGAATTGCGCGGTTCAGGCCGCTTTTCTGCTTGACGTTCCTGCCCGGTTCTTCAACCGTTCCCGCCGCCGATGCCGTCATGTTCTTGATCTTCAAAACTTCGCGATAGATCTCTGCGTGGTTTTTGCAGATCTCTATCGCGGCTTTTCGAAGCGCATCATGCCTGGCGTCGGCAATGCTCTTGTGAAGACGAGCGATTCTTTGCTGCTGGATAACGCGCGTACGTCAGAATTGCGGATTGAATATGGCCGCCTGTATGCTGTAGGCGGACTGGATGCCGACATCAAATTCTTTTCCTTTCTCCTTCCGCAGTCACC
>CAJMKD010000117.1 GCA_905213905.1 uncultured Sutterella sp.
GATTGCCAGGCCTCCGCCGTTTCGCCGGGCGCTTCTGTTCTCCCGATCATCGTCGGCGACCTCATTGAAGACGCCACGGGCGCCGTCTGGCAGGTTGCAGCCGTTGCTGACGGCACGTTCACCGTGGGCGCTGCGGCCGTGAAGGGCGCCGCCTAAAGGAGGTTTAGATGACTGCTGCTTTTGTCCGTCAGTTGGGCGCGGAATCGGGCGTACAGCTCAACCCGCTCAAGGACAACTCCGAAATCCCGTCGACCGACAACTCGGATCAGTGCTTCGGGATCGTGATGCGCGCGACGCGCGGCCGCATTGACCGTCCCTTTACGGTCGATCGCGGCACGGTCTACACGAAGCTCGGCTACGGCGAGTCGATCCGCCTCTCGGACCTCAACGAAGCCTGGATTCATGTGGTCGAAGCGCTCAACAACGGCGCCTATGAGGCCGTTGTGTCGCGCCTCTCGACCGACAAGGCCAAGATCAAGTGGGCAGTCTGCAAGGCTGCCGCGGCCGGCAAGGAATCCGACGGCGTGGGTCAGGCGCAGACGGGCAAGGCCGTTACGGCCTCGACCACGTACTCGTTTGAAGTCTCCGAAAGCGATCCCTCGGGCGAATTCCTCTTTGCCGTGAAGCACCTCGAATGCTTCAACGACGGCATTGTTCTCGAATTCCATGCTGAGGAAACGATCGGCGAAGAGAGCGAACCGGCCGACAACCCTGAAATCACGCTGCGCGTGAAGGACGTGAAGGACAATCTCCTTTATGAATTCACGGGCTCGCTCGATCCGAACGCGGTCGACGACTACGGCGCATCCTACTACCTCCCGGACGTAGAGGCCGCGCTGACCGATGCGCTTGTGGTGAAGGCGGGCGTCACGGGCGTGAAGGCCGTTGTGGCCGCGGGCTCCGCAGCTTACGGCTAGGCCGCCAACGGCACGCAGAACTGGTGCGCCTCCGGCACGCTTCTCTGCTTCGACGAAGGCGGCACCGACTATCAGACGGCCGACTATCAGCGCGCCTGCTCTGCGCTTCAGTATTCGCAGAACGACTTCGCCTACATCTCTTCGGGCGGCTCGCAGTCGACGGCGCTTCTCGCGCAGCTCGCACAGCTCGCCTACGACACGAACCGCCAGCTCCGCTTCGACATCTCCGGCAAGCTCACGCCGGATGCCGCGATTGCGTTCCTCAATCAGCTCAACTTCGGCGCGAACAAGTGCGCGCATCTTCTGCACGCGTTCTGGTCGCCGCTCAAGTCAGATGATCCGACGGGCGTCAATCCTGCGGGCGTCTACGGCGTCGCAACGCTCAACATTGCCATGGCCTGCGCGCGAAATGCCGTGAAGGACGCCAACGGGTTCGCCAAGAAGAACTATCCGATTGCCGGCCGTGAGTATCCTGTCAACCGCACGCGAATCGTGCAGCTCTGCACGGTGACGAATCAGGATAAGAACAAGCTCGCGCGAGCGAAGATCAATCCTGTGATCTACGAAACCTATACGGGCGGCGGCCGCTATGTGTTCTTCGATTCGCTCACGTGCGCGCTCGTTGATCAGAGCCTGCGCAAGCTCATTGCAGTGGCCGATATGTCGACGACTGTCGACGATGCCGTCACGCGCGCGGCAAAGGACTATCTGCAGCTCCCGATGGATGAGGCCGTCTCGCGTCTCTCGAAGTACCTCACCGACTACTTCGACGGCGCCAAGGCTGCCAAGTGGATTGTTGCGTCTAGCGACCCGATGATGGAAGGCAACGCCTACCGATTCGTCGTCCAGCCCAATGCTGCAAAGCCCTACGACGCCGTCGACGTGAGCTACTGGGATCGCTACGACGGCGCGAATCGCCAGACTATTGTAACGCAA
>CAJMKD010000118.1 GCA_905213905.1 uncultured Sutterella sp.
CGTCGACGACGCGCATCTCGAAACCATGATGACGCTTCTCGGCACCACGATCTACAGAAAGACAGGCTCGGGCGACGCGGCAACCGTCCGCACCGAAGAGATTCCGGGGCGCGACATCCTGCACGACCTCTATGGCGCGATCGGCGAAAAAACGCCTGCGGGCGCAAAGCGCCTCGTCTGCGACGAGCCGGTGAGCTGCCTCGCGCCTAGGGAGA
This sequence comes from uncultured Sutterella sp., assembly GCA_905213905.1. Classification (GTDB taxonomy): domain Bacteria; phylum Pseudomonadota; class Gammaproteobacteria; order Burkholderiales; family Burkholderiaceae_F; genus Sutterella. Next base: position 216 of record CAJMKD010000118.1, read on the forward strand.
CCGCGGATGCGCCCGTCAATCTCGTGAACGAAATCTACGAGGCCGCGAAGCACTACCAGAAGAGCATTCTCCTTCGAAACCGCGCCGAGGCAACGAGCGAAGAGCTCACGCTCCTCGCGAACATCTCTTCCATTCCGCTCCTGCGGCTCGTGGAAGCTTCGGCGAGCCGGCGCGTGCCGGACCTTGCCGACTCGATCCTTCGGATCTTTGCCGAGGCCGCCGCGCACGAAGGCATCACGAATGCGCTCGTGCATCTCTCGGACGAAGTCCGCAGAACACTGGCCGCCTCATCGGCAAGAAGCGCCAACGACATCAACCGCCGGCACGCCGAGCGGCTCGAGATGCGCCTCGCGGAGGTGCTCGAAGACCTTCGCGCGCGCCAGTCGCATCTCTTTGACGCCATGGCCCGAGCACAGGCCTATCAGCTGCAGGTCGAGCACATCGAGCGCGCGGTCTTCGGCCGCGCTGCAACAGACGCCGCAAGAGCGCTCCCCGCGCTTTCAGCCTACTGATGAAAGCGCTCTTCGATCCGATCACCCACCCCAAGCCCCAGCAAAAAACGGATAAAGACATGCCCATTCAAAACCCAGCCGACCGGAGGACGACGTGGCAAGCCTCATGACGATCGACTTTTACGCCTACTGGAACGGTCCGCAGGTGGCCGAGCTTTTCAGCCTCGTCGCAGCCCTCACCAACACCGCCGACTATGTGACGCTCATGAAGTGCTGCGCCATCCTGAGCCTTGTCGCCGCCGTCGCCATGGCGTGCGTGAGAAACCGGGGCGGCGACATCATCACCTGGTTCGGCGCCACCATTCTCTTCTTCATGATCGCCTTCGTGCCGCGCGTCACCGTCAATGTCGTCGACGTGCGGGCGCTTTCAGCGCGCGCCGTTGAGAACGTGCCGATCGGCGTAGGCTTCACGGCCGGCCTCTCTTCGAGCGTCGGGAAGTGGCTCGCTGAAGCCTTCGAAACCGCCTTCACGGACGTCGACGCCGAGCGATTCACCAAGTTCGGCGCCGCTTTCCCAGAGCGCGTCGTTGCGGCACTGCAGAAGGCTGGTCCCGTCCTGCCGGAAACCCGCGCGCTTCTCGAGCCCTTTGTCGAGCATTGCGTCACGCCTGAAATTCTTGAGGATGACGCCAAGCTCGCGGAAATGCTCCGCTCCACCAATCTTCTTTCGACGATCGGCCAATCGGGCTGGGTGAATCCGTCGCGCTTCATTCTCTCGGAGGGAAAGCCCCTTTACTGCGATAGAGCGCTCACAGCCATCCGCACGCAGATGACCGCCCATGAAATTCCGGCGCAGGAAAAGCTCCTCATGACAAAGCTCGCAGGTAGCGACCCCGGCGCTGCGGGCGGGGCAGGCGACGGGCTCATTGAAGCGGCGCTCCGCAAGGCAATCCCCGAAGCGCAAGCCCTCCTATTGGGCGCATCGCAGTCGATGTCCGAAAGCCTCGCGCATACGCTTCTGATGACGTCCATTCCCGAAGGCGTCGTGCGTGCGGCCGGCCGGGACGGCTCCCCAATTGCGGCGAGCGTTGCGCTTTCCCGCTCTCAGGGCAACATGGCAAGCGAAATCGCCTTTCGAACGATGAGCGAAATTGCCTCGGCGTTTCTGCCGAAACTCCGAAACA
>CAJMKD010000119.1 GCA_905213905.1 uncultured Sutterella sp.
TTGATGCTCCCCTCCCAACTACGTTGGGAGGGGATTCTAAGGACCGTAATCCTTATCCTAATCGCTGCCCTATTTGGACAGCGATGGGCCGCATCAATCGGCCCTCATCAGTTTCGAGCAGCCTCTTGAGCCACTCATCACCGAGTTCTTTTCTTCCGATATTCAGGCACCCATTTACATCGGCATTGATTTTCTGTCCGTTCCTTCGAATAAAGAGCCCCCTGATTCGTCTGCCGGAACTCTTCACCTGATTCGCTCCTTTATCCCCATAGGCAGGCAGCGGATCGAAGTCGAGTGCGGACTGGCGCGAGGTATAGCTTTCTTCACGAACAGTGACCTCGATTCCGTTCGACGCCGCCTTGTAGCGGATCATATCAATGAGCCGATTGAACGGAATACAGACAAAGTGCTGGTTGTTGACCCTGCCGAGGTTGACCTCCTGCTTCCAGCCCGGGTTGTGGCCGATGATAATTTTCCCAAGATCGTTGCGGACACAAAAGTCAACAACGAAGCGGGAAGTCTTATGCAGCAGATCGTTGATCCGGCAGGTGCGCTTCATCACTTTCGACTGTCGGTGCGAGCTTTTTCCGTGAGACTGAAGACTCGCGGCATCCTTGTTGTATAAAGCATTGATGCTCTTCAAAGCGCTCCCTTTGACGACCACGGGATTAATCCCGCTGGCCGTCGACGCAAGGGTGACGATATTGCGCAGCCCAATATCAACAAGGCAGGATCGACTTCTGTCGAGAGCAATGATGGACGGATCGTAATCCTCGATTTTGTAGGTCAATTCTATGAAAAAGGCGTTTCCATGCGGAACTATCCGCACATCGCCAGCAATAGTTTCCTCCTTCGTGGCATTGAAAGCCTGATTTTCACATGAACGAACCTTCAGCGGCGGAAACGGAGATGCGCTCTTATCAGTGAGAGAAAGAACACCGGAAACGATCTTGTAGCCGTTGCGCCCGACAACAAAGGTTCGATACTTTTTACTGTAGCCCGGCAGCTGCGGCATCGCCTGAAATTTGGACGGATCAGCGAAATAAGCCTTCCGAGCTTCTCGCCAAGCGACGAATTGCTCCTGGATAATCTGCGTCTGGCGCTGCGCTGAGGCCGCCGACGGCATGCCTATATACGACGTCGAACATTCCCGTCGAACGATCTTGTCGAGCTCGCTTCTACTTAGAAGAGGTTCTTTTGCAAAAACTCTCTGCCGCTGAATGTATACAGCCTGATTTCCGAGTTTTCTGGACGCAGAACAGAGCCGCCGACACGCATCGAAATGCGTATGGCCGGGCTTAACTACGATTCTTTCAACTCGTTGAGGCATAACGTGACAGATCTACGTGCCGGCGCTCATTGCGTCTACAACATCAATATGCATTTGGTACTCGTCGCAGCCTATCGACGAAAGGCTATCTCGAGTGCCGTCATGAACACTATACAGGAAGTTCTTCACCGTATACTCGATCGCTTAGAAGTCCGAATACTGGAGTTTTCCGGAGAAGCGGATCACGTACACTTGTTAATCTCGCGCCACCCCGTTTCGCTGTTTCTGACCTTGTTAACCGAATCAAAACAGCAACGAGCAGAGAAATTCGGAAGAGACATGCTAAAGAGATTGCCCCTTACTTATGGGGCGCTCGCTTCTGGTCGAAGAGCTATTGTGCAATTTCTGTTGGGGACGGTCGATCCATTGAAACGATCAAACAATATATTCAGGCGCAAAAGAAACCGAGCTAACGCTCGGTCCGCTATCCATCCCCACCCAATGCTCCGCCTTGCTACGCATTGGATGGGGAATTCCGCGGATATTTGTTAAA
>CAJMKD010000120.1 GCA_905213905.1 uncultured Sutterella sp.
TGTCAAGAGGCGACGGCTATGGTTATTCGATATTCGATAGTTATTCATTAAATCCTACCAAATTTGAGAAATAGCCCATTTTTCTTTCGAAGAGCGAATGCTCGCTTTAGATTCGTACATCTTGCAAAAGAGCTGCAGCCTTTGAGAAGCACTGCAAATGTGCCCCGCTCGGAAGCAACAGCAACTCTGCCGTTTAACCTTGATCAGCAGAGAAGCGCGTCAATGCTAAGTTAACTTTTTATGATCATACCGGCGAAAAATATATAATTTTCGCTGTTACAGCATCTTTTATTCTCAGAAATTAGTATGTCCGGTTTTATCCAGCGCGACATCGAGGACGCCGTCGCGACTGTCACGCCGCCTCAAGCTGTCGTCATCATTGGGCCTCGCAGATGCGGGAAGACGACGCTGCTCAAGCACATCGCTAAAAAATTTTCTGAACCAAGCTCGTTTTACAGCTGCGACATTCCTGCAGACCGAAACAAGATTCGCTTCGAAACAAGAAACGACGTTGAAAGCTTCCTGCGCTTGTCGCCCAACATCGTGATCGACGAAGCTCAGCTGGTTCCCAACATCGGATTGATGCTCAAGCTGCTGGTTGACGTGAACGAAACCCGAGAAAAACCGTCTCGCATTTTTGTGACTGGCTCATCCGCACTAGAGCTTGCTGACGGCGTCAAGGAGTCAGCTGTCGGCCGAATTGTCGAGCGCAGAATCTGGCCCTTTTCAGTGAAAGAGATTGCCGCAGATCGCAGCTGGGGATACGTACAAGAAAATCTCAGCAACTTCATGATCTACGGCACCTATCCTGCAGTCGTTCAGAACTTCGAGGATGCACCATCAACACTGGAAGGCTACACAGAAGCGCTCCTATTCAAGGATCTCTTTCGATTGACTGACATTCGCCGAAGTTCAAAATTTGTAGATCTCGTGTCGACACTTTGCTACCGCATCGGTTCCGAAATCAACTTTGACAGTTTGTCGCGAGACCTGGGGCTCAACAAAGAGACGGTGCAGCGCTACATCACATTGCTAGAGCTATGCTCGATCATTAAAGTCGTTCCCTCCTTTTCCAGAAACCTCGACAACGAACTCAAGAAAGGAAAAAAGATATATTTCACCGATCTAGGCATCCGCAACGCGCTGATCAGCGACTTCTCTCCCCTATCGACACGAAGTGATGCCGGAGCCATTTGGGAAAACTTCTTCTTCATGGAACGCGTGAAGATGCATGACACGTTGCGAGATCGAAAGAGAATGTTTTTCTGGCGCACAAAAGCGAATACGCCAAACGAACTTGATTTCATCGAAGTCCGAGATCGGACAATGGAGGCTTTTGAGTGCAAACTTTCACCGAAAGCGCAAGCTAAACCTGGAGAGGCCTTCCATCGTGCATATCCCGACTGCATGATCCACGTAGTCACGCCAGAGAACTGCCTGCAATACTTTGGTTTCTGATTTTTTGCGATCATACCAGCGAAAAATATATATTTTTCGCCGGTACGATCATCGATTCTGAGCGAATGCCGCTAGAAGCTCGATTGAAAGCATGACAGACTTCGACAGGATGTCATGCTGCATTGAGACGCGTCCAAGAAAAATATTGAGAAACATGCGTCCTGAGTGAGGCGCGCACAGAAAACAAGCGAGCGCTTACTCTCTTACTGCTTCGCAGCCATAACGCAAAAACCCCTCGCGCGGTTAAGCAACGAGGGGTTTCTCAATAGGGAGCCTGGCAATGACCTACTTTCACTGGAAATAC
>CAJMKD010000121.1 GCA_905213905.1 uncultured Sutterella sp.
ACTCTTCGTCTGGAGATGCCATCGCCATGGCGCCGTTTTTTCTGATGATTGTTTTCATTGTTTGTTCTGGTAATGCTTGAGCGCCTTGACGCGCTGATCGACCGTCGCTTTGTCTGCGGCCTCGAAGCAGGCGCATTTGTGAGCGCCTGCGATGTCCTGGACGACCGCCCACCTTCCTCCGACGTGCCAGCGGTCGGCGTCGCAGTAGCCTTTCTTGAGCCGGAAGAGCCATGCCTTTCGGTCGCGAGACTGGCCCGCGAACTTTCGGCACTCGATGCAGGCATGCTTTTCGGGCTCCGGCTGCGGAGCGGTTGCCGGGAGGTCGCCAAAGAGACTGTCTTCCCGGCTCATATCGACGCCCACACGCAAAGGAGCGCGATGCCGACGGCGAAACAAGCCATTTCGCCGAAAGTAGGCCTTTGTTTTGCAACTTTTCGGCACAAGAGCTGCACACTTCCGAAAATCACAAAACCGTTGCCCATCATGAAAGTGAGGATTTCCCACTTGCTCATTCTTCGGCCTCTTTCTTCTTGGCCTTGTCAAGCGCATCAAAGCCGACTTTCAAGGCTGCTTCTGCAGTGACCTGCGCCCACATCCAGGCGGGCATGATCACGGTTCTGAATTCAGCCATTTCGCCTTTCTTCTCTGGGTGTGCCGGGTCAGAAGGGCCAAGCTTTTTCAGAAAAGTGACTTCGACGCGGCCGTCGTCGCGCGGCTGGACGGTGTAGCCGGTTGCTTCAAAGTTCGCTTTTTTCTCGTTGCTTTCGTTGAGGGCTTCGGCGACTTTGGTCAGCATCTCGACGTACGCCGAGATTCGATCCGACTGCACGCGCAATTCCTGCCGAACGTCGATGTTCGTCTTAAACACCCACGCAAGTGCCACAAAGGCCGCGCCGATGAGCAAGGCTGTGACGTGATTCCAATTCATTCGTCATCCTCCGGCTCTTCCTTGACGGGATTGGATGCGCACCACTTCGCATCACCCAGCCACCGGCGGCACAGTTCGCGGTAGGTTTTGAAGCGCTTGATGTTTTCAAAGGCGTCTCGTTCGTCGAGCGCTTCGATCAGGATTTCGACGCATACGGCTACATCTGCCAATTCCTCGACAACGTGCTTGCGGTCTTTTTCCCTCAGCGACTCTTCGTACTGAATAGCGGACTGAAAAAGCTCTTCAAATTCCTCGCGCAGCTTCCTGATTCTTTCGTTGTAGCCGTCGGCCCTCGCGATCTGGTAATAAGCGTCTAAAACTTTTGTCATGATTGCTAACCTCGTTAAACGACCGTAAAGGCCTCTTCTTTGCGTTCTTCTTTCTCTTTGGTACGACTAAGCCAAAACGAGCTCTCGTGCGCATGGCGGCACCTTTTCGAAAGCCTCAGGCCTATTCAGAGCTTTCGGGCTTCTGCCAGGGGAACAGTTGACAGCTTTCCGGCAGCTTCCCTCTCGAGCTCCGACCTGGGGACTGCCGACGACTCAACAAACCCGACCAAGATGTCGTTTTTGGCTTCAGTGAGCGCATGGCAAATGCCGACAACGAGCTCGATATCGGGGATTTGCCCGAATGACGCTTCGCGGTAAAGTGCTTCAAGCTGTTCAACCCGAATCCGCGCCTGCTTGATGGCTGCGCCCGCTTTCGCAAGCGACTTGTTCCGGTGCGTTAACCAGTCCATTGAAAATGTTGATTGCTGACTCATACTCGCCTCCCGTGTCTCCCTCAAAACCCTTCACATGTCCGCATTGCCGACGGGATGTGTTGATG
>CAJMKD010000122.1 GCA_905213905.1 uncultured Sutterella sp.
TCGCAGGGCTCCTGGAGCGCTACGACCGCGGGCTCGGTGCGGAGGGCGCAGCGCAGCATCCGGCGGATAGCGGCGTCGAAAAGCGGGCGGCTGACGCTTCCCCCGGCCGCCGGTGGGCGGGCTTTGACGCCATCAAGTTCTCAACCTTCATGCGGCCGGCCGCCCGGCCCGACGTGCGCGTCGACAATGTCGCGATGGGCGTCCCTTGCGGCTTCCCCTCGCCCGCGCTCGATTATGCAAGCGAGGAGCTTTCGCTCTCGGACCTGATGATCCGCAATCCGAGCGCCACCTTCTTCTGCGAGGCCATGGGCGACTCCATGATCGATGCCGGCATCTATGAGGGCGACACGCTCATCATCGACCGCGGGCTCGAACCCCACAGCGGCGACATCGTGCTCGCCTACGTGAACGGGGACTTTACGCTGAAGCGCCTGCGGGTTTCGAAGGGCGTTCCGGAGCTCTGGCCCGAGAACGAAGCGGGCGGCTACCCCGTCATCCGTCCGAAGGCGGACGACGAATTCCATATCGAAGGGGTGCTTCGCGGCATTTGCCGGCGCTACAAGCGCTGAGCGGCGAACGATGCGATGCGGGCATAAGAAGCGTGGAAGGCGTGAAAAGCGTGAGAAGAGAGAATAGCGGACGCCCTGAAGCGGCGCGCTCGAGCCTTGTTTCCAACGTGCGGCCGCCTGCTGCTTCGGGCGGCGCCCGCAGCGCGGCGCCCGAGGGCGGCGGGCGCGGGGCGGGCTTCGCACGCTCTTCGGCCGAGCCCCGGCAGGGCGCAGCGCGCGTCATTCTTCACACCGACATCAATTCCGCCTACGCAAGCATGGAGCGCGTCTTCAATCCGAAGCTGCGAAGCCGCCCCGACAGCAATCTTTCCAACAACGACGGCAGCAATGTGGCACTCACGAAGGACGCGAAGGCGCTCGGGATCAAGCGCGGCACGCCGTACTTCAAGGTGCGCGCGCTCTGCGAAAAGAAGGGCGTCGCCGTGCTTTCCTCCAACTATGAGCTCTACGACGCGATGAGCCGGCGCTTTCATCGGGTCGTTGCGGGCTTCGGGCCCGTGCATGAAGCGTATTCGATCGACGAAGCCTTTCTCGCCCTTACGGGCATGCCGGAGCCGCCCGAAGCGATCGGGCGGGCGATGAAGGCGCGGGTGGCGCAGTGGCTCGGGCTCCCGGTCTGCGTCGGGATCGGCCCGACAAAGACGCTTGCGAAGCTCTGCGACCATTTCGCGAAGACCTATCCCGTCTTCGGGGGCGTCGTCGACTGGTTTTCGCTCTCGCCCGAGCGGCGCGAGCGGGCATTGTCGATCACGCCCGTGCGCGAGATCTGGGGCGTCGGGCCGCGCACAGGCGAAAAGCTCGGTGCGATGGGTGTTCGCACGGCGCTTGACTTCGCGCGGATGGATGCTTCGCTCGTTCGGGCGCGCTTTGGCGTCGTGCTCGAGCGGACGCTTCGCGAGATCCGGGGCGTCGCCTGCATTCCGCTCGAAGAGAAGCCCGTGCCGAAGCAGCAGATTCTTCGTTCAAGAAGCTTTCCCGCGGCAACGGCCGAGAAGCGCGCCGTGCTCGCGGCGGTCTCGACGCACATGGCCGAGGTGGCAAGGCAGCTTCGGCGCGAGGGGAGCGGCGCGAGAACAGCGGGCGTCTTTTTCCACACGGATCCCTTCAAGGAAGATTCGCCCTGGTTCTCGGCCGCTCCGCAGATGCGGCGCGTCGTGCCG
>CAJMKD010000123.1 GCA_905213905.1 uncultured Sutterella sp.
ACTTCAATTTCGCCCTGCGGCGAGGATTCGGGCCACGGCGCCTGCTTGCAGAGCAGCCAGGTATCGGGATAGTCGACAAGCTGAAATGCGAAGTCCGAGCCGATAACCTTCTCGCCCATCGCCTTCGTCGAATCGAAGAAGCCCTTCAGATATTCGTTGGTAGAGACAGCCATTTAACCCCTCTGTGGGAAAAAAGAAAGATTGACTTTTGAAAATTTAAGGTGTGGACTTGACCTGTAATCCTGTGTTTTTCCGCTTTTAGCGCCGTCCGCTCATGGCGATCTGCTTGCAGATGGCGTTGCAGCCGCGAATGACCATGTTGAGCCGTTCGACCGTTGCGCTCTGCACCTTGAGCTTCGCCTCCTCCCCTCTGCGCCAGTCGGCAAAGGCCTTCGAGTCGAAGTAGTCGCGAACGAGGCCGGGCGGGAGCTTGAGTGCATCCGGGAGCGGCGTCGCCGAGTAGAGCGCGAGATTCGCCGCGCACCCCATGAGGCTATCGGCCCATTCCCGACGCAAACGGGGAGATTGAGGCACGTACCGGAAATCGGGCGGGCGGCAGATCGCCTGCAGCCCCCTCCTTCGGCAAAACGACAATGCCCTCTCGCGTGAATTCAATGTCGAAGAAGTGCGCAATGCGCCGCATCCCATTGAAGAAGAGCGCAGCAAGCGCCGTGAAATCGGTTTCAGGGAACGCGAGGAAGATGCGCATGCGCTCGGCGAGGCGCTTGTCGTAGTCGCCTTCGCTCATGCCTTCCGGGCCCGTCGTTTCGCCCGGCCGAACGAGCTGTGCGGCCATGGCGCCCAGAATCCAGTGAAACTTCACCGGAAGCGCTTCGCCTCTCGCGTCCTTCACTTCGCCCTGCAGCCTTTCAATGGCCTCAGCCATCCGGCCCGTGAGGCTTCTGATGCGCCATTGGTCGCCCCCGGCCTCGCCGATGGGCACGGGCTCGGTCGGCGCATCAGGCTCTTCTGCCTGCCCGGAGACGTTCAGATAGTCGGAGTAGTGACCGCGGCCGAGCGCAAAGTCGGGGCCGTCTTCCGTCGTTGCGGCCATGTAATGTCCGACGGCGAAGATCCGTTCCTGCACGGTCCAGTCGGCCGGATCCTTGAGGTGTTCGGGCCCGTCAACGCGTTCAACGGCGCCCCTAAGAAATGCCGTGCATTCGGCCTGTTCGAGGTGCGGCGGCATGGCGGCAATGGCAATGCTCTCTCCGATGGAAAGCTCTTTGAGCTGCACCGTCATTCGGTGCATGCGAAGCGGCGGAAAATGGATCATGAATCTGCCCCTTAAATGGCAATGGTCTGCGTCTTCGTGTTGGCCCAATCGTCACGGTCGATGGCGGCAAGCGAAGAAAGCGTGATTTGAAGCTCGATGTTGACGAAATGGCCTTCGCTGTTGATGGGCGAAGTGAGCGGCATTGAAATGTTTTCAATGACAAGCGGGTAAAAGTTGCGGTTTTTGTAGCGCATCCCGATTCGAAGCGGCGCAACGGACGGCATCAGCGCGTCGAGGTACCCCCTCTCGCCTCGGGTTGTCTGCACGGCACGTGCAAAGATCGAGCCATCGGGCGAAAGCTTCTGCGGCAGCGCCCAGCTCATGAGCTTGTCGATCGGCGTCTCCACTTCGCTCACTGCGTCACGCCACGCACGAAAGAGCAGCGTGCCCGTGATCTTGTAG
>CAJMKD010000124.1 GCA_905213905.1 uncultured Sutterella sp.
CGAAGCGACCGGAAGTAGATCTCCTGCTTCCGGCACAGTAGGGAATCACCGTCCTTCAGGTCGGTGAGGATGTCAACAATAAAGGAACAGATACAGAATCACTGCAATCAACGTAAACGACAGCGCGATTTGAATGTCTCGGCCGCAGTGACGCAACGTCCGGCCGCGCTTCTCCATGAGGTCCATTTCTTGGTTGATCGCGTCGTTCAGATTCTTGAGAATGCCTCGCCGCGTCTCATAGGCTTCCTCTTCCGTCATCGGCATGGAGAACCACTCTGCAGAGTTCGAAAAAGGCTCTGTTTTCGAAGTTCCGTGAGCCATCGTAGCGGCGCACATGAAGGCAATAAACGAGCTCAAAGAGGAAGCAGCGAGAGGCAGCAGAAGAAGAAGCTTCGACCAAGTCTCAGCATCCGCCGGCGCGGCTTTGAACACAACAAAGTTTGCGGCAAAGATTGCCGAGGCTATCCACATGTAGCCCTTGCCATTCGCGTACTGAATGGAGTAGGCGTCGTATGCAACCCGCTTAAATGCGCCGTCGGTTAGCGTGATCGTCTGTGAGAGCGTTGCCAGGCCGCCCGACGAATAGCGTTCGGCTGGCGACTTATCAATTGCTTCGTCCATCTAAGCCTCCTTTCCAATTTCATTAGTTTGACACGTTTCGAAAATGAAGCGACAGACGTTTTCTGCCTCAAATCCGCTTAAGGATAGCTTAGCTATTGGTTGAGCCATATCAATTTATTTTGCTTAACGTCTCTTGCTAAGCAAGCTAAGTTAGCTTAGTATTCCGCTTAGCTCGAATAAAGCCCAAAGCTAAGTTCGAACTAACCTCCCTCCCCTCCCGAAAGGAGGCCCGAGGCACGGGACGTGAAGAGCGGACCGGGCGGAATCCGAGGCGCAGCGCCTATCCCATACCAAACCGGCAGAGAGATGCTGGGGGCGGATGAAGTCAGTGATGCCGGGCACGGTCTAGACGGATTTGCGAAAGCCGCCGTCTACCCGCACCGGCAGAGAAGGCCAATTGAAGCCGGATCGCCTCAGGAAATCGACCTGAGGATGAGCCGGCTTTTGTAGGTCCTTTTCAAAGGAGCAAAGAATGGACATTCGATCCGCTTGCGAGCAGCTGGCTCTAATCAGCCGCCTCGCAGAAGAGGGACGCTTGAACGCAGAAGACCTCGAACAAGCCGAAGAAGCGTGGCGATACATCAAAGACTACGGACAAATCTTCTGCGACAACCTGCGTGATAGGTACGTCAAGATCGGCGTTCGCGTCCAAGTTGATACGCCCGTCGCCGTCAAAGACGACGACGGTTCTGTGGTCATAAGGCCGTTTATCGGTCTTCAGTCGAAAAAATTCCTAACTCCCGAAGACAAGAATTGAATGTTTTGGCATCAGACATCAAATCTTTGATGTCCCGGCTTTCGGCTTTAAGGGCGTTATAGACGGCGAGGATTCGGTTGGCATCCAAAGTCGCAGCCATCTGCCAGCCGGACTCAGCCAGAATATTTTCTTGCCAATACGAGCCTTTCTTAGGGAGTTCTCCAGCATTCCTTCGGCGAAGGAATTCGCTGTACGCCTTGAGGTTTGAGAGGTCAAAGCAGCCTTTCTCAATCAGGGCCAGAACAACTTTCTGCGCGAACTAT
>CAJMKD010000125.1 GCA_905213905.1 uncultured Sutterella sp.
CGAAAAGGTCGAAAACATGATCGTCGCTTCGGCCGCCCTGAGCAACTCGGACAAAACCGACGGCTTCCTGAAAAAGACCCGTGCCATTTCCAAGGAGGATATGGGCGGCCGCTTCCTGCAGCCGGGCGTGATCCCGGAAGCCGAAGACATTCCAAATGAAGCCGACGGCAAAGGTCGAAACGGCAACGCCCAGAATGGGCGCTGCGCCGATCAGAATGAGCGCGGTGAAGAAGTCGATCATGATGGCTTTGCTTCCGGTTCAATGGCTTCTCGAAGGATGTCAAGGAATTCGCAGAGCGGAAGAACGGCGAGCCATTCCTTCCCGTCGGCGCGGCAGACGCCGGCGCGGCGTCGCATGGGATCGGGCGAAGCCCTGCGGACCTGTTCGATCCAGTCGTAGATCTGCCCTATTCGGGCTCGGCGCTTGACCTCGAGGTCGTAAGGGCCGCAGACGATGTCGCATCCCCCTTCCCTTGTCTGCGAGAGGTTCCGCTTCGCTTCGAAGACGATTTCCTGAAAGAGGATTCGGCAGAGCTCGCGCTCGACGGCGGCGACCTTGTTTCGCTCAGACTTGCTCATAACCGCACCCCCAGATTCTTGAGGCGTCGATTGAGCGCCGCGTCGCCCTGCCGATGAGCGGCAAGCGATCGGTACTTCCAGACGACGGTTGGACCGGGCTTCTTGGTTTCCTCGCGCCACGATCGCACGCGCGTAAAAGGCACGCGCCTTTCCGTGTCGATGTCGAAAACGAAGATTGGCGCGTCGTCTTCAGCGAAGTCGAGATACCCCCAGGCGAATCGGTAGCCGGCCGCGGGCCCGAAGTCAACGAAGATGCGCGTCCACGGCTTCGGCCACGAAAACTTGTCGAAGGGACTGAAGTTGATCCATGGTTTTTCGTCAGTCATTTGAAAAGCTCCTGCAAAACGATCAAATGCCGCTTGATTGCGGATTCCTCTTCTCGGGCGTGGAGCCTGACATTGCGGGCGCGCTTCTCGCCTTCCTTGCGTGCGAGCATTGCGCCAAGCGAATAGAACTGCACGGCAAGCGCATCCTCTCCGGCATTGCTCAAAGCGTCCGCAATGCGCACGATCTGATCCATGTCGAGACAAATTCGGGCCATTGGCTTCTGCATGTATCGTCACCTCTCGCTTTGCGGCTTAGGCTGCAGCAGCCTTTTCGCGTTCCATGCGGTTGATTTCGTCGATTACGTCCGAAAGACCATGCTTGCCGGGCTTCGCTTCACGGATGAGGCCGTTCGCCGAAAGGAGCCGGGCGGCGAGTTCGTCCGACGGGATTTCAGGCTGCATATTTGCGACTCGAAGAACCGTGTCCCAAATCTTTTCCTGCGTGAATTCGAAGGAGCTTTCGAACCGGCTCTTTTCGAAGGCCGAGCGCTCCTTTTCCATTTCGAGCGCTTCCTTGAGCATGCCGCTCATGCGCGCGTTGCCCTTTCGCAGATGCAGAAAGAGCGCAATGGCAAGCGCCATGAGAAGCAAAATGGAGACGCAGATCAGAGCGGCCACCGTAATTTCAACGTTTTGCATAAATCACCTTTTGAGTTTTGAGAAAAAAATGTAGTTCTATATTCAATCGTCG
>CAJMKD010000126.1 GCA_905213905.1 uncultured Sutterella sp.
TGAAAGCGGGCTTTTTCGTTTTAGGTCCCGGAGAGATCTGGGGCCATTGTTTTGACAGCGCGCCCGAGTTCGTGTAGTCTTTCCCTGCACTGTGAAAGCGACAGTGCCGGGCCTGAGAAACCCGACCATAAGGGCGCCAAGCCGCCATTCCGTATTGCGGCTTTTTTATTGAGATCACCCTAAATTTAACTTAGGGTGCCTCAGTCTCCTTACGGGAGAGGCGTTGCGGATGCCCTTCGGGGCGGCCGGTCCTTATGACGGTTTCTCAACCCGCGACGCCTCGCCCACCCGCCTGAGAAACGGGCGCGAGGTTTGAAAACCTCATAAGGAGACATGCTCATGCAAGTCAATCAACTCAAGTCGTTTGACTTTGAAGGTACCAACCTTCGCGTTTTCGGCGATCCGATCAATCCGCTGTTTGCTGTTTCTGACGTCTGCGCGGCATTGGGAATTACGAATCCGACAATGGCCGTCAGCAAGCTTGCAGACTTCGAGAAGACTCAGATCGATGTCGGGCAGGGCCCGGCAATCAACGCCGTCAACGAAAGCGGTCTCTATACCTTGATTCTTCGATCGAGAGATGCAGTAAAAGAAGGTACGGCCGCATTCCGCTTCCGAGTCAAGGTAACCGCTGAAATCCTTCCGTCCATCCGCAAGACCGGCAAGTACGAATGCCCGCTCTCGCCGGAGACGCTCACGGAAGCGCACTCATACGCGATCATGAGCGCGGTCGCCAAGCGGGCAAAGAGCTGCGGCGCTCACTATCAGACGATCTACCGCGCGCTCAAGGCACGCTACCTGGGGACGAAGTACACCCACATCCGGGAGTCAGATTTCGAAGACGCCATGCGCTTCATTCAGACCGTCGACCTGCGCGTGCCGGAAGCAGCCCCCGAGGAAAGTCCCTTCGACGAAAACGGGCGCTGCAAGCTTTGCGGCCTGCGGCCGGTGCCGAGCGGATCGCTCGTTCTGGACGCGCGCGACGCTGACCGCCTTCTAACTTGGGTTTACTACTGGCGCTATCTGTTCAGAGCACCGCTTCACCTATTTGCCGAATTCCTGGGCCGCGTTGGTTCACCCTATGCCGGCGCTTTCCATGAAGCAGTCGCCGATCCCTATATGGGCTTCCTCGAGGACATTCTTCGCAAGAATGGCTACGCCGTCCGGCAGCTGAAGTGCTATCAGTATTTCATCGCGCATAACGCGTAATTCACTGAAAAGTTCTGCGATTGCGGCAAGGGCTTGCGGGCGCATTATGCGGTCCGCTACCATCGGAGCGGGTTTCCAACCCGCAAGCCCGTGCCTTCGTGGAAAAAGGCCAGGCAATGCTGTTATTAACCGATGGAAAAAATTATGGCCTCAGCACCCGAAATCATCGAAATTCCCTTCGATGATCTTGTTAACTATCTAAATCAGTTTTTCCCTGGT
>CAJMKD010000127.1 GCA_905213905.1 uncultured Sutterella sp.
CTTTTACGCCGGCTACGCGCTCAAGGAGCCCTGCGAATCGTACGAAGACGTGGCGAAGTTCGAGGATCTGAACGAAGAGACCGATGTTTCGCCTTCGGAGTGGGCGCTGATCCGGCCGCTCTTCCTGCTTTACGTGGAGCGGGAACAGGCGCTTCAGCTCGAGGCCTCTCGCGCAATGGGCGCCGATCCGTTCGGCCGAAGCTCAAGCGAGGTCGGCGCAGAAATTTCGCAATACGAAATGCAGTTTGCACAGAAGGCTTTTGCCCAGCCGCTTTTTTCGGTTTGAGGTCTCATGATCCTTTTCCTCTCGAACGGGCGGCAGATACGCGGCGACCTGATTTCGAGCGCCGTTCTTCGCTCGGACCTTTCGCCCGTGCCGCTCACGCTCGAGGCGGATATTCGCGGCGGCGACGAAAGCATCGATCCCTTTCTTCAAGAGGGCGCAGAAATCAAGGATGCGGCCGACAACGGCCTGCACATCGTGAAGTCGGTCCGCGTGAGCGGCCGAAACGCCCAGGGCGATCACGGCATGACGGGCTACCGCATCACGGCGCTTCTCGCGCCATGCGTGAGCGTTGCCTACGTAAGAAGCCGCGCGATCATCAAGGAAAACTCAACGCTCGGCGCCATTTACAAAGCGGCCGCTGCAACGGTGCCGGCCATCAAGTCGGATTTCCCTGTTCCTCGGTTTTGCTGCCCCGTCGGCGAAACACCGTCGTTTCATATCGCCCGCGCGCTTCAGGAAGAGGGCGGCGTCGTTCGATGGAAGAACGGCCGGCTGCAGTTTCTGAAGCTCAAAGACATCTTCACGCAGAAGGCCGTGCGGACTATCCCGAGCAATGCATCGGAATCCATTGACGGCGGCTTTCTGGAGCGCCATGAGGTGCCGTGGTTCTTCTCGCTCGACAGCGGCGGGCAGTTTGTTTTCGGCAATCGCGCCAAGCCTCGAGCGGTGCGTTTTGCGCCTTTTACGAACGCACAGCGCCTTCAGAACATGACGGCCTGCCTGGTAACGAAGAAGACCGCGAAGATTCCATTCGACATGCGGATTTGCGCGGGCGACGTGATCGAAGACGAAATTGAAACGCGCTATGCCGTCATCACGGCCGCGCACGTCTTCAAGAGCGGCAGCGATACGGGCGGCAATTCCGAAACCTACACGAAGCTTTGGCTGGGAGAGCTTGAGCAATGAGCGCCTACGGTTTGATGCCGGGCCGCTATCCCGCGGTCGTGAAGTCCTACGATCAGGCGCGAAGGACGTGCCGGATCGAAATCCCAGGATTGACCGACGGTGCGGACGTGTTCCCGGAAGCGGAAATCGAGTATCCGATCGGCGACAAGTCTCGCTCGGGAAGCAACACAACCGAAATAGAGATCACGGCCGGAGACGCTGTTTGGGTCTCTTTTATCGGCGGC
>CAJMKD010000128.1 GCA_905213905.1 uncultured Sutterella sp.
GCTGCATAGGGCGACTGCTAGAGTTTTTCACGTCGGTACTCCGTTCCCTTGACAAACTCTGCAAAATGTGCCCCCCCGAAATGGCCGAATTTCCGGGCTTCACTCGGCGGCTAAGACCCCAAAGTCGAAGCTCAGTCCGATAGCGGTGGCCGTTGCAGCATGCCTTGCTGCAGCTTTTTCTTCGGCCCCGATCTCTGCAGCAGAAGTCGAACAGGCTTTCATTGCCAATGCCGAATTCAACCAACCCGCTGACGACCTGGTTCTCACGATGGAGAACCGCAACAGCGGCATCTATGCTGCCTACAACAAGAACGTCACCATCAATGCCAATACGCTGACGGCGGCTCCCGAATGGGACGTCATGACGCAAACGCCCCCGAGCTTCAGCGTTGCGAACATGGCGGGCGGCAATTCGCTCACGGTGACCACGACGGGCGACATCCTCTTTGATTTGGACATTCTGCCGACGGCAGACCAGTCGAAGAACGTAACGGTGAGTGCCGTTGAAATCGCTGAGTACACTTCAGCCAAAGCCAATTCCGTTGTCTCGTTTGTCTCGTCGAGCGGGGATATCACTTTCAATGCAAGCAACGGGTTTCAGGGCAGCGGCCAGACGTACGGGATGAACGCCAAGAACGCCGAAGGCATCGACGTCTCGGCTGAAAACGTCTCGCTCTCCGCCACAGGCTACGGAAACGCGACGGGCCTCAACATCACGGGAACGGCAGGCAAATACGAAGTCCTGCCGACGTCCGACTTTACGGTCGCCGACTCGCTTCTTTTCTCTGCCAAGGTCGAAAACTCGCTGCAGCTCAAGGGCGCGGCCAATGCGACGGCCGGCTCTGCGCAGCTCACGAACAGCAAGTTCTCAGGCAAAAACATTGTCTTTGAAGCAACGAGCGACCGCGGCACGGCAACGGGTCTTATCGCCGACGGCATGACAGGGAGCTACGTCACGACCGCAGAAGACGGCACGGGCTGGCTCCTCTTCCACACGGAAGGCGCAGACAGCATTGGGCTAAACGCCACCGACAGCACCCTCACCTTTGATACGAACGAGTCCCGCGTCGAAGGAATCGGCATGACTAACTCGTCCGGCATCGAGATCAACGGCGGCAACGTCACCATCACGGCGGATGAGGCCTATTTCGATCTCACGAAGACCGGCGCGACGACCGGTGCGGATACGGTCGGGATTTCCGCGATCGGTGAAGGCGTGGTCGATATCACGACGAAGAACGACATCGTCTTCAATCTGGATGCGGCCGGCGGGAGCATGGCGGGCGT
>CAJMKD010000129.1 GCA_905213905.1 uncultured Sutterella sp.
GCCGCCTGCAGGCGCACTACGAGACCAGCCTTATTGCGCACCTGATGCCCGACCTGTCTTTTGATGCCCCCAGCAACACTGCTTTCCTTCAAGCGCTCGGCCGCCGACGGGAAAGCATCTCACGCTTCATGCAAGAGGATGTCAAAAAGAAAGATGTCTTCATTCTCTTCGATGGTCACCGCTTGATTACTTCGTCCAAAACGATGGAATTGGCCGAGCTTGGATACGACTCCAAGCGCCGTTTCAAGCCGCAGATCAATCTGCTTTACGTCTACAGCCTCGGCAACGACTGCACAACCCCTGTCTACTACAAGCAATTTCTCGGCAGCACGCCCGACGTCAGCGCCTTTTCTGACGTTTTGAACGAATGCGGCATTTCAAGCAGCAAATACACAGTGATCGCCGACAAAGGCTTTGCGTCTGAAGACGATTTTGATGCGCTGGCTCGAAAGAATCTTTCCTACGTTATCCCTATCAAGCGAGGAAGCCGCTTCGTGCAGCCCTATCTGCCGTTGACCCAGCAAAGCTTTTCCGAGCTCTTCGTCTATCACGGCCGGGCAATTCAGTCGCTCAAGATTGAGGGAGACGGCTTCAATATCTTCGTTTATTACGACGCGCAGCTCTATGCCAATGAGCTCGCAGACGCCGCAGAGCGTGGGGAACGGAAGAATGCGCAGAAAGACGCAAAAATGCAGATGGAACAGAGTCGCCGTAAAAAGGGAGTTGGCAAACTCTCCGACGAACAAATGGACAAGCTCCAGCCACAGGACCTCAAGCAGGTGCTGGCGGAAATTCCGGAGATGGGAACAGTTTCAATTCGGACCAATCGAACCGATTTGAACAGCCACCAGGTGTATCGAACCTACAAGCAGCGTCAAGCCATTGAGCAGTTCTTTAAAACGTACGGCGCAAGCATGGACTTCGACGCGTCCTACATGCGCGATCAAACAAGTCAGGAAGCCTGGCTATTTCTGAACCACCTGTCTGCAACGGTTGCAATGGAATGCATGGCCGATATTGCGCGGCTTGGCGAAGATAAAAATATTTCTTTTGAAGATCTGCGTCTGATGCTCGGCAAAATCATGGCCTGCCGAATTGAAGGGCAATGGACCCTGGCTCCAATTAAAAAATCGGTTCAGAAATTGATTGCGAAGCTCGACTTCGAGATTGATTCATTTGACTTGAACACGATGACGAAGGAAGGCGGTACGCTACTAAAGTAGCGTACCTAAAATTTAGCGTTACGGT
>CAJMKD010000130.1 GCA_905213905.1 uncultured Sutterella sp.
CGCGGCGTCGCCTGCAAGCATGTGCTTCGCGTCATGGCCGAGCTTGAATCATCCGGCACCGTGCTGCGCTTCCTCGAGAAGCACCTCGCGCGCGTATCGGAATACCAAGCCCGCACCGTCATGGGCCAGAAGGAAGCGGAGGCGGCCGCCAAGCGCAGAAAGACGCAGATCAAGACTTCCGAGCAAAGAAAGCTCGAAGCGCAGCGCGCCCGTGAACGCCGGGCGGCAAAGAAGCAGCTTCAATCGGGCGTCAAAAGCAAAATTTCGCATGCCCGGAAGCCGCAGCAAAGACCGCATCCACGTCCGAAGATCTCCAAGCAGCAGGCGGCCGAAGCGCTTGCGGCAAGCATGGGCATTACGGTTCAGGAACTATTCAGACGATTGAACCTACAGGGGTAGCAATGCTTCACAGCGTACCGATTGCCATCAACAGGCTGACGAAAAACGTGCTTCGAAACCATCCGAACTCGTTTCAAATCGAACTCTACCGAAAGGAATGGACAAGGAAGTCGACGGGCGAGGCTTACAACCGACAGACGCTCGGCGCGGCCGGCGTTCTCGATACCGACGACGAAGACGAATTCAAGATCAACTACATCGGCGACGGCTACGCGCTCAATGCGGCCGGATTCCAAGGCGTCGGCATGCACGACACGAACGAAGCAGACGTAAACGGCGGGGAGCAGCGCTTCATCATTGTGCCGGAAGCCGACAGCGGCGCCGAAGGGTACTTTGAAGTGAAGTCTCACGATCTTTTCGCCATTCTTCTTTACGGTGAAGACCTCGAAAAGGAGCCGGCCCGAATCTTTTACGAAGTGGTTGGACGCGAAACGACGACGGACATTCCGCCGTACAACATCCGATATGTCTGCAACCTTGCGCCCGATTTGGCAATGACGCCCGACGGCGAATATCTCATCGACGTTTTGAAGCGCGAGAAGGTCGGAAAGTTTGCCGATGAATAGGTGCTAAAAACGGAAAAAGGGACGAAAGACGCGTTTCCTTTGATTTGAAAATTAGGTGAGTCGGCTGACAAGTCAAGGCCGCACGTGTTTTTTCATTCAAAGGAAACAACTCAAATATGTCCCAGGAATATTTCAAGCGTAATACGGCGGCGGTCGCCGATTATGTCAATGCGCTGAAGGAAAACGCCTGCAAGAGCGGCACTTTCGATTCCGCCTCCGCGCAGGATTTCGTTTCGCAGACCATCAATCAGGATACGGGCG
>CAJMKD010000131.1 GCA_905213905.1 uncultured Sutterella sp.
CTTGACACAGAAAGCGCTAGGCGCGCAAAACCGCCGCATCGGCTTCAGCCGGTGCGGCGTTCTTGTCACTTCATTCGCTGAAAGCGCCTTTGAGAAGCGCTTATTTCGAGAGCAGCGAAAGGTAGCCAGCGTAAATCTTTTCCCAATTGTCGAGCACCTCGATGTAGAAAAGAAGCATCGTCTTCACGGGACCGTCTTCGAGGCCCTCAACCGTGCCCTTCATGCGGGTGACCCAGCGCAGATTCGCGTCCGCGTATTCCTTGGCGACAACGAAGTCTTCGAGCGAATCCGTCGCGCGGTCGGCCACGGCATTGAAAACGTATTCGCCCATCAGGAGCTCGCTCGCAAGGTGGTCAAAGGGGAGCTTGAAGCTCTGCGGCATCACGCGCATCGCGCCGATCCAGGATTCCATGCGGGCCGTCGGATCGCCGGCGTCCTTCAAAACGGCAATCTTCCAGTTCCGCTCAAGAAGCGAAATCTTGGGCGTGAGGGGATGGAAGGTTTTGTCGTAGTCGGCAGCGAATTCTGCGAACTTCCAGTCGAAGGTCTTCCGGTATTCCCAGCTCGCCTGAGCGCTGGAATCCACGCGGCCGAGCGCGGCATCGACGCCCATCTTAAGAAGGTTGAGCTGCTCGAGCTGCACCGGGAAGGTTTCACGATCGGGCGCTTCCGAGAGCGCCGTGCCCATCTCGCCGAAGCGATCGGCAAGATAATGAAGCGTCTTCTTGAAATTGACGATTTCGGCGGATGCGGGCATCAGCGTGTCTCCTTTGGCTTGTTCTTCTGGCATTCATGGATTGCCGCAGCAGCAGGACCGTTCTCAAAAAGCTTTCGAAACGCTTTCGGACGCTTTGGCATGTTCTGGAACCTCTTCTCGGCTGCAGCAGCATCGAGCAATCCAAAACGTCGATTTTTACGCCATTCTGAGGCCGGCCCCGCCTCCACGGTCCGCGAGCAGCGCTTCTGCGGATCATCTGCCCACATTTGACAGACGGCGGCGCACTTTCGAGAATCTTCACTTCTAGCCGTTTGTTGTGAGAGAGGTCCGCCATGAAGTTCATCGTCGCCGAAGAAATTTTCCAGAAGCTCCCGAACGCATGCTTTGGCGTCGTGATGGCCCGCGGCCTCAAGAACGACCGCCCGCAGCCCGCAGTCGCGCAAGCGTTCGAAGCGGCGCTCGCCGCCGCGCAGGCGCGCTTTCAGAGCGCGAAAGTCAAAGAGCTCCC
>CAJMKD010000132.1 GCA_905213905.1 uncultured Sutterella sp.
GGCAAAAAAGGATCAAGAACAAAATGAACAGCCAGGACAGCAAAGATCTCAAGGCGCTTCTCGAGGGGCGCGGCAACTTCTACCGGTTTCTGAGCCGCCTCTATGTGGTCGAGGTCGACGAGCCGCTCATGGCGGCGCTTCGCGCGATTGAGATACCCGAAACGGCAGACGACCCCCGAATGGCCGAGGGCTGGAAGCGCTTGGGCGCCCTTCTGAAGGATGGGCTTGGCGCCAATCCTGTCGAAACGCTTGCCGTCGACTACGCGCGCATTTTCTTGAGCGCCGGCGTCACCGCGGGCGCAGCCTACCCGATCGAGTCTGTCTACACGAGTCCGGAGCACCTCGTGATGCAGGACGCCTGGGAGGCGGTCTGCAAGGCGTACCGCGAAGCGGGGTTTGAGCGCGACAAGTCGGTCGACGTTCATGAGGACCAGCTCGGGCTCGAGCTCGCCTTTCTCGCGCATTTGAACGACCGGCTCCTCACGGTCGTCGCCAAGGATCCGGGGCTTATGGGCGCAGATAACCGCGCGGCATTCGTTGCCGGCCTGCGGGCGCAGAAGCAGTTTCTCGAAGCGCATCCGCTTCGCTGGGTGCATGACTTCTGCCGCGACGTGCGCAAGTGCCCCGGGAGCGACTTCTATCCGGCCGTCTCCCTTCTCACGGAAGGCTTCATCGACATGGATGCGGCGCTCGTCGACGATCTGATCGCCGAATACGGCCGAGACGGTGCTCTCGGCGCTGCCGCCGAGGCCTGAGAAAAAGCGAGTTCTGAGGTGCCGGCTTCGCCCGCGCTGGAGACCCGCGGGGAGCCGCCCCCAGAGAGACTGATTGAGCGCAGCGCGCCTCCGGGGCGGCCGGCCCTTTCTTTCAGCGCTTCATGCGTTTTGTGCGTTTTTGCGCGCTTCCCTGTGATTTGGTGTGAGTATGAGTGAAAAGAATGAACGCGTCGGCGTGCATGATCCTCAAGACGAAAAAAGCGGGGACGAACGCGCCGATCAAGAACGCCGGAGCGCAATGACTGCGGTCCGCGCTTCGGACGGCGCCGACGGCGTGAAACACGAGGGCGCCAAGGGAACGGATCGAAGAACCGTGCTCAAAGGGGCAGGGGCCGTG